>NZ_VIVC01000003.1:740527-834958 GCF_007828705.1 Pseudomonas sp. SJZ131
GAGTCGAACTCAGGATTTGAAAAGCGTGGAGATCTGCTCCCTTTCCCCCTCTCCCCTCTGGGGAGAGGGCTGGGGTGAGGGGGCGATCTCCAGCCATACCAAAATCCAGGATCACCCAATCAAAGCTTGGCCTTCACCGCCCCCAACGCGTCTTTGCCGTCCAGCGTTTTCACGCCGTCCAGCCATTTATCCAGCACCGCCGGGTTGGCCTTGATCCACGCCTTGGCCGCTTCGGCGTTGCTGATCTTCTTGTTCACCACCTCAGCCATGATGCTGTTTTCCATGTCCTGGGTGAAACTCAGGTTCGTCAGCAACTTGCCAACGTTCGGGCACGCCTGTGCATAACCTTTGCGGGTCAATGTATAAACGCTGCCGGTGTCGCCGAAGTACTTCTCGCCACCCTTCAGATAATGCATTTTCAGTTGCACGTTCATCGGGTGCGGCGTCCAGCCGAGGAAGGTCACGAACTTCTGTTTCTTAACCGCGCGGGACACTTCTGCCAGCATCGCTTGCTCGCTGGATTCGACCAGTTTCCATTGGCCGAGCTCGAAATCGTTCTTCTTGATGATGTCCTGCAACGAAATATTCGCCGGCGCGCCGGAGCCGATGCCGTAAATCTTCTTGTCGAACTTGTCGGCGAATTTGTTCAAGTCGGCGAAATCATGCACGCCGGCGTCCCAGACGTAATCCGGCACCGCCAGGGTGAACTCGGTGCCGTCGAGGTTTTTCGCCAGTTGCGTGACATCGCCATTCGCCACGAACTTGTCGTAGAAGCCCTGCTGCGCCGGCATCCAGTTACCCAAAAACACATCGACCTGGCCGTCCTTCAACCCGCCAAAGGTGATCGGCACGGCGAGCGTGTCGACTTTGGCCTTGTAGCCCATGCCGTCCAGCAGAAACCCGGTGATGGCGTTGGTGGCGGCAATGTCGCTCCAACCCGGATCCGCCATTTTCACCGTCTCGCAGCTCTGATCGGCATACGCCGAAGCGCTGCCCAGAGCCAGCAGCCCGACCGTCACGACTGTGGATAACCTTTGCATGGACTTCCCCTTCACATTATTGGTTTTGGCAGGGTTGTGGATAACGTGCTTTGCGCTCCAGATCATCCAGGTCGATGTGGTTGCGCATGTACTGCTGACTGGCGTCGACCAGCGGCTGGTGATCCCAGCTCTTCAGCTTGCCGATGGTCAGGGCCTCGGCGACGAAACGCCGGCGCCGTTGGCTCTGCAGCACTTGTTGATGAATCTGCGGAATGTTCCATTTGGCCCGCGCCTCGGCGAGAAACTCGTCGAACAATGGCCGATGCGACTGGCTGAGTTCTTCCTGTTCGCGCGGGTCGTTGTGTACGTCGAAGAGTAGGCAAGGGTCGTCTTCGCTGTAGATAAATTTGTAAGCGCCGCGCCGAATCATCATCAACGGGCTGATGGTGCCTTCGGCCATGTACTCGCCAAACACTTCGTCATGCCCGCCCTGCCCTTGCAGATGCGACACCAGCGAACGGCCATCGAGCGGCAAACCCGGCTCCAGTGAACCGCCGGCCAACTCGACAAACGTCGGCAACAGGTCGGCGGTAGACACCGCAGCGCTGACCCGGCCCGCGCCGAACTGCCCCGGCGAGCTGATCAACAGCGGCACACGGGCGGCCATTTCGAACCAGTGCATTTTGTACCAGAGGCCGCGCTCGCCCAGCATGTCGCCGTGATCGCCGGAGAACACGATGATCGTGTCATCGATCAGCCCGGTTTCCTCAAGCGTTTGCAGGAGTTTGCCGACGTTGCTGTCGATATAGCTGCATGCGCCGAAATACGCGCGGCGCGCATCGCGAATCTTATCCACAGGCAATGGCTTATCCCACAGGTCGTAAACCTTGAGCAGGCGCTGCGAGTGCGGGTCGAGTTCGGATTGCGGCGGCGTTGTAGGCAAAGGGATGTCGGCGTCGTCGTACATATCCCAGAACGGCTTGGGAATCGTGTACGGATCGTGTGGGTGAGTCATCGACACGGTCAGGCAAAACGGCTGATCGCCATCCTCGCGGATGTGATCGAACAAGTATTGCTGCGCTTTGAACACCACTTCTTCGTCGAAATCCAGTTGATTGGTGCGCACGCACGGCCCGGCTTGCAGCACCGAGGACATGTTGTGGAACCAGGTCGGGCGTACGTCCGGTTCGTCCCAGTTCACCGACCAACCGTAATCGGCGGGATAGATGTCACTGGTCAGGCGTTCTTCATAACCGTGGAGCTGGTCCGGGCCGCAGAAATGCATCTTGCCCGACAGCGCCGTGCGGTAGCCGAGGCGGCGCAGATAGTGCGCGTAAGTCGGGACGTCGGCGGGGAAATCGGCCGCGTTGTCGTAAGCGCCGATCTTGCTCGGCAACTGACCGCTGACCAACGTAAAACGCGACGGCGCGCACAACGGGCTGTTGCAATACGCGGCGTCGAACACCACGCCTTCGGCGGCGAGGCGGCTGAGATTCGGCAGTTTGATAGGCGAAGGACCGTAGAACGGCAACATTGGCGCGGCCATCTGATCGGCCATGATGAAAAGAATATTCTTGCGCTTCATGTGATCGCGGCATTCCATAGTGAATATTTATGCGAGAGTGCTGCGACCGAGCATGGAGGCCATGCGATTTACGGTAAAGCCCACGCCAAGCAATGACTAGGATAAGCACAGCTTATGTATGACGCCCTCGGTGATTTGTCCCTCGACCTGCTGCGCGCCTTCGAAGCGGCGGCCCGTCAGCGCAGTTTTACCGCCGCAGCGGTGGAGCTCGGCACCACGCAACCGGCGATCAGTCAGCAGATCAAACGGCTGGAAGAGCAGCTCGGCACACGGCTGTTTGATCGGATTTACCGTGGCATCGAACTGACTGAATCCGGGACCATCCTGTTCGAGCAAGTTCAGCTCGGTTTGCAGAATATCGACGCAGGACTCACCGCGATCAGCGCGCAGCACTCCCACGAAGTGCTGCAAGTGGCCACCGATTTCGCCTTCGCCGCGTATTGGCTGATGCCGCGTCTGCACCGCTTTCACCAGGCCAATCCGCACATTGATGTCAGCCTCGTCACCAGCGAACGCAATCACAACATGCTGCGCACCGACATCGACGTCGCCGTGCTCTTCGGCGATGGCCGCTTCAAACAGGGCGAAAGTCATTGGTTGTTCAGTGAGGAAGTGTTTCCAGTGTGCAGCCCGCTGTTGTTGAAGGACCGCGCCCTGCCCTTGCCAGTGCCGGCGCTGCTCGACTTGCCGCTGCTGCATTTGCGCGGCGAAAACAGCAGTAACTGGTTCGACTGGAGCGGCGTGTTTCGCGAGTTGGGGATCACCTCTGCACCGGCGCCGGGGCAGTTGCGTTTCGACAATTACACCTTGCTGATCCAGGCTGCGATTGGCGGTCAGGGCGTCGCTATCGGCTGGCGGCACCTTGTGGATAACTTGCTGGCGCAAGGTTTGTTGTGTCGGCCAATCGCCGACACGCTGATTTCCCGATTGGGTTATTACGTGGTGTTGCCGCAACGCAAACGGCGCGGCGAGTTGATCCAGCAGTTTCTCGATTGGCTGATGGAAGAGCAGGCGACCAGCGCGCAATCGCTGACTGGCCTGCCCTTCCCGTCGATTGCGGTGTGAACGTTTCTAGTAATCCGTCGCCGCGACGAAGTTCACGTGTTCAGCGACGTGCAGATTCAATCGCAGCTCATCGGCGATGCCGACCGCCACGCGATTCAAGCGCTCAAGCGGTTCGGCCAGGCCCGGTTCCAGCGAGCTGCTGACCTGGCTGAAATGCTCGATGGTCAACCCGGCCACGCCACGCGGCGCGTCCACTAGCGTCCATTGCAAACCGCTGCCCTGCAGGGCTTCGAGGATTTCTTCGGCGGCGTGCAGTTGCAGGTTGTCCTCCACCTCCGGCTCGTCGAGCTCGGCGAAATCTCCTACGACAAACACTCGGGAAATACCGGCGGCCTGCATGCCGTCAATGAGCGCATCGACCGCCAGCACTTGCTCGACCGGGCCGGGGACGATGGTTTTTTCCACATGTTCGCTGCTGATCGGCAGCCCCGGCGCGTCCAACAGGCAAATCACCGCCGAACTGCCGGCGACACTTTGCTTGACCCGTTCGGAGTCAAACAGATCACCGTTTTTGGTGCGCAGACCGGGGCGTGGCGCGAGCGCCGTCAGGTCATCGAGAATCGCGATCACTTCATGCTGGCGCCGCAGCATTTCAGCCATCAGCGCACTGCCCAAGCTACTCATGGCACCATAGAGCACCACTTTGACCGTCGGGGTTTCGGCATTTTTCATGGCTGATCTCCTTATTCCTTCTTATAAGTTGTACGTATATGGCGTGTGACCTGTAGGAATCGGCGAGGGTTCGAACGAGTTTCCGAGAGGTGCAGATGCAACAGATCACCGGCTACCACGCCCACGTTTATTTCGACGCCCGCACCATCGATCAGGCGCGCGCCTTGTGTGAGCAAGCGGCTGCGCTGTTTGCGCTGAAAATGGGTCGCGTCCACGAACGCCCGGTCGGGCCGCACCCGGACTGGAGCTGCCAATTGGCCTTTGGGCCAGAGTTGCTTGGCCAGGTGCTGCCATGGCTGGCGCTCAATCGCCGCGGTCTGGTGGTGTTCCTGCACCCGGACACCGGCAATGATTTGCTCGATCACACTGAGCACGCGATCTGGATGGGCGCGGTCCGACCGCTGAACCTGTCTATTTTCTGATCAGATTTTTTCTTCGGCTTCGCTGGGCAAATGCTCGTCGAGGTGCAGCCACGGCAAGCGACTGTCGCTCCAGATATGCCGCTCGGCCGGGGCCTGTTCAGGGTGATCGAGGGTGGCAATGGTCACATCGATGCTCTGTGGGCTGAGCTGCGTGATCAGCGCGACTTGCGCCCCACAGGTCGGGCAGAAATATCGCACGCAACTCGCGGACGAGTCGTACCGCGATGGCGTCCCGCCCAGCCAGGCAAAGTCTGCTGCGGGCACGGTGATCCAAGTGGTGACAATGCCGCCGCTGACCCGCCGGCAAATCGAACAATGGCAATGCGCGATGTCGTGCAGCGGCCCGCTGAATTGATAGCGCAAGTGTCCGCAGTGGCAGCCGCCGGTGTGAATGTTTGCCATGTATTTCCCTCCTGATGCGTTCAGAGAGCAGGCTCGTTCCCGCACAACTGTGCGCGCCGCCGCTTCAAGGTAGGTCTGAGCCTACGCCTCATCCTCAATTGCCCACCTCGGCGCAGTCCGACGACCGGTGCCACAACCGCTCAATGCTTTCACCAGCGAAAGGTAGCTGAAAGCTTGGCCGATTAGGATCGCCCCACTGCCGGCAACAGACCGGTTGGCCATGCGCATCGTTCGCACGGTCCAATTAACAACAACAATGGTGATTCTGATGTCTTTCGTTACCCGCCCCCTCGCTACACCTCCGCCCGTACGCCTCGCGCCTCCCGTTCTGCGCTGACCCGACCCGGTTCGCCCATTCCCTAGCCGCGCTACGCCTGGAGTATTCCCATGCTGACTTTCCTTGGCTTCGCCATGGTCATCACGTTCATGTTCCTGATCATGACCAAGCGCTTGTCCGCGCTGATTGCCCTGATCATCATCCCGATTCTGTTTGCGCTGTTCGGTGGTTTCGCGCCGAAAATCGGCCCGATGATGCTCGAAGGCATCACCAAACTTGCGCCGACCGGTGTGATGTTGATGTTCGCCATTCTGTATTTTGCGCTGATGATCGATTCCGGCCTGTTCGACCCGGCCGTGCGCAAGATCCTCAAACTGGTCAAGGGCGACCCGCTGAAAGTGTCCGTCGGCACCGCTGTGCTGGCGCTGGTGGTTTCCCTCGACGGTGATGGCGCGACCACTTACATGATCTGCGTGGCCGCCATGCTGCCGCTGTACAGCCGCATCGGCATGAGCCCGCGAATCATGGCGGGCCTGATCATTCTGGCGGGCGGCGTGATGAACATGACGCCGTGGGGCGGCCCGACCGCACGTGCTGCGAGTGCGCTGCATGTCGACCCGTCGGACATTTTCGTGCCGATGATTCCGGCGATGCTCGCCGGCGTGGTGGCGATCCTGGCGATTGCCTATTTCTACGGCAAACGCGAACGTGCGCGTCTCGGTGAATTGCACTTGGCGGGCGATGAAGTGGATCACAGCGAGATCAGTGTTTCGCAGTTCCCGGATGCGCGCCGTCCGAAGTTGATCTGGTTCAACGGCCTGCTGACGCTGGGCCTGATGTGCACGTTGATTGCCGGCCTGCTGCCACTGCCAGTGCTGTTCATGGTGGCGTTCAGTATCGCGATGATCGTCAACTACCCGTGCCTGCAACAACAGAAGGACCGCGTGGCGGCGCATGCCGGCAGCGTGTTGGCGGTGGTCGGGTTGATCTTCGCGGCGGGGATCTTCACTGGCATTCTGTCGGGCACCGGTATGGTCGACGCGATGTCGAAAAGCTTGCTGGCGGTGATTCCGGAATTCCTCGGCCCGTACCTGGCGGTGATTACTGCGCTGGTAAGCATGCCGTTCACCTTCTTCATGTCCAACGACGCGTTTTACTACGGCGTATTGCCGGTGCTCGCCGAGGCCGCCAGCCACTACGGCATTACCCCGATGGAAATGGCCCGCGCCTCGATCGTCGGTCAGCCCGTGCACCTGCTGAGCCCGCTTGTGCCATCGACCTATCTGCTGGTCGCGCTGGCCGGAATCGAATTCGGCGACCATCAGCGCTTCACCCTCAAATGGGCCGTGCTGGTGTGCCTGTGCATCATGGTTGCCGCGTTGCTGATGGGGATCTTCCCGCTATTCAGCACCCTGTAAATCAGCGCACATACCCAGCCACCACCACGACCCTGTAGCAGCTGCCGAAGGCTGCGTCCGGCTGCGAAGCAGTCGCCAAACCTGACGACGCGGTTCTTCAGCGAGACCGCGTTGAATGGATCAGCGACTGCTGCGCACTCGAACGCAGCCTTCGGCAGCTGCTACATGGAGCGAGTCGTGGCATCTGGGTTTGTATCGGCGCATCAAGCTGTTTTTATGACAGTTTTGTTTCAATCACTTATTCAGCTATGCGATGCTGGCGCCCAGACCGTTAGCCAACTACAGCTTAAGTACAGAACGTAGATCGTTGCGCGGCACCGTCAATTTGCCTTTTTGGGGCGCTACCACCACAGGGGGCCGAGCATGCTGACCCTGCTCAATTTGCTATCCGCCGTGACCTTGCTGATCTGGGGCACGCACATCGTTCGAACCGGCATCCTGCGGGTTTACGGTTCCAATCTGCGCCACGTGATTGGCCAGAACATGTCCAAACGCGGCTTGGCGTTTATCGCCGGCATCGTCGTTACCGCCATGGTCCAGAGCAGCAACGCCACGGCCATGCTCGTCACTTCCTTCGTCGGCCAGGGCCTGATGGCACTGACCCCCGCGCTGGCGACCATGCTCGGCGCCGACGTCGGGACCGCGCTGATGGCGCGGGTGCTGACGTTTGATCTGTCGTGGCTGTCGCCGCTGCTGATCTTCCTCGGAGTGATATTTTTCCTCTCGCGCAAACAGACGCGCATCGGCCAGATGGGCCGGGTCAGCATCGGCCTCGGGCTGATTATTCTGGCATTGCAACTGATCGTCGAAGCCGCCGCACCGATCACCCAGGCGCAAGGCGTGAAGGTGATTTTCGCCTCGCTGACCGGCGACATCCTCCTCGACGCCCTGGTCGGCGCGCTGTTCGCGATGATTTCCTATTCCAGCCTTGCCGCCGTGCTGCTGACCGCGACCCTGGCCGGCGCCGGCGTGATCAGCCTGCCGGTAGCGATTGGCTTGGTGATCGGCGCCAACATCGGCAGCGGCATTCTGGCGTTCATGAGCACCAGCATGCAGAACGCTGCGGGTCGCCAAGTGGCGCTGGGCAGCCTGCTCTACAAGCTGATCGGGCTGCTGCTGATTATTCCAGTGCTCGACCCGTTGGTGCACTGGATCGACAGCCTCGATTTCAGTCCGCAGGAAATGGTCATCGGTTTCCACCTGCTCTACAACACCGCGCGTTGCCTGATCCTGCTGCCGAGCGTGGGGCCGATGGCCAGACTCTGCGCCTGGCTGCTGCCCGAGCGGCCGGAACTCAACGGCATGGCCAAACCGCGTCATCTCGATGCGACGGCGCTGGTCACCCCCGGCCTCGCGCTGGCCAACGCCGCTCGGGAAACCCTGCGCATCGGCGACCTGATCGACAACATGCTCGAAGCGATGCTCGACGTTCTGCGCGGCAAACAGACCGCCGTCACTCAGGAAATGCGTCGCCTCACCGATGATGTCGAAGCGCTCTACAGCGCGATCAAACTGTACCTGGCGCAGATGCCGCGCGAAGACCTCAGCGAGCAAGACAGTCGGCGCTGGGCGGAAATCATTGAGCTGGCGATCAACCTCAAACTCGCCAGCGACCTGATCGAACGCATGCTGCGCAAAGTGCAGCAGCAGAAGACTTCGCAACGCCGCTCGTTTTCCGAAGTCGGCCTGGAAGAGCTGGCGGGGCTGCACAGTCAGCTGATTTCCAACCTGCGATTGGGCTTGTCGGTGTTCCTCAGCAGCGATCCGGAAAGTGCCCGACAGTTGCTGCGCGAGAAACGTCGTTTCCGCGCGCAGGAACGCCGTTTGGCTCACGCGCATGTCAGCCGTTTGCAACGCAAGATTGTGCAAAGTATCGAAACCAGTTCGCTGCACCTTGAGCTGATTGCCGACATGAAACGCCTCAACTCGCTGTTTTGCAGCAGCGCCTACGCGGTGCTGGAAACCGCCGACACCGGCGCGCTGGCGGCGGACGATTTGGCCGACATCACGCATTCGCCTTGAACGTCTGGGTGCGTGGCCAGTCAGTAACAGAGGTTCTGGTTCAAGATCATCGCGAGCACGCTCGCTCCCGCAGGTGATTGGCGTCGTAGACGAAACCAATGTGGGAGCGAGCTTGCTCGCGATGGCTGCCTGGAAAGCGCCACGGATCTCCAATCAGCCGTATGGAAGCCTGTTATGCGTTGTCTGTTATTCGCCTGTCTGTTGCTCGGTTCATTGCCCGCGTTTGCCCTGGATCGTTTTCAGGTCGAAGGCTATGCCCTGCCCAATGGCCTGCAATTGCTGCTCAAACCCGGCACCGACCGTGGGCATGTGGCGATTCGGCTGGTGGTTGGCGTCGGCCTCGACGACTTCCGTTGCGAGGAAAAGGAGCTGCCGCACCTGCTCGAACACTTGCTGTTCAGCGGCATCGACGCCAGTGGCGAAGGTGGTCTGGAAGAACGCATGCAGGCCTTGGGCGGTGAATGGAACGCCTTCACCAGCAACGCCGACACCACATTCGTGATCGAAGCCCCGGCGAAAAACCAGCGCAAAGTCCTCGACCTGCTGCTGGCGCTGCTGACCCAGACCCAATTCGACGACAACGCGATCAACGCCGCCAAGCAAGTGGTGGAGCGCGAGGACGGCGGCCATTATTCGCACTTGCAACGCTGGATGGACCGGCAGGACCTCGGGCACACCGCGAGCAATCAATTGGCGGTGGAGCTGGGCCTGAAATGCCCGCAACGCGCCGAAGTCGATGGCCTGACCCGCGAGCAACTGGATAAGGTGCGCAAGGCTTGGTACGCGCCGAACAACATGACGCTGATCGTCGTCGGCGACCTCGACAAATTGCTCCCGGCGTATCTGGAACGGGCCTGGGGGCCGCTGGAACCGGTCGATCCCACCGAGCATTTGGCGTTGCCGGAAGTCAACGCCAGCGCCGCGCATGAGCGCAGTCTGATTCACGGATTTGTCGGCGGCGGGGCGAAGCTGCACTGGCTGGTGCCGGAGCCGGTGCTCGAAGATGTGCCGGACCAGACGTTCGACCTGCTCAAGGATTATCTGGATTGGGCGCTGTATCGGCAGATGCGCCTGAATCACGGTTTGTCCTATGGGCCGTGGGCCGAGCGCGAGTTGTTTGGCAGCGTCGGTTTCATGAGCCTGAACGCTGACCTTGAGCGCGAGAATATCGATGAGGCCAAGCAGGTGCTGGAGGATTTGAAGGCTGACCTGCTGAAGAATGGCCTCGATGTCGACACCTTCGACCGCCTCAAGCAAGCCGCCATCGCCCGCCAATCCTGGGCCGTGCAGGGCAACAGTGCGCTGGCCGACTATTATTGGAGCGCGCTGGGCGATTATCAGGACGGGCGCTTCACCAACCCGGCCAGGGAACTGCAAGGCGTGACGCTGGCAGAAGCCAACAAAGCCATGCGCGAGTTGTTGTTGCAGCCGGGGTATCTGCGCATCGAGAAACCGCTGCTCAGCGATGATCAGTTGTTGTGGGTGCTGGGCGGAGTGTTGGGCTTGATCGTGCTGGGCTTGCTGGCATTGCGCGCCCACCGAAAACCCACCGCGCCCGTGTAGCAGCTGCCGAAGGCTGCGTTCGGCTGCGAAGCAGTCGTCAAACCTGGCGATGCGGTTTTTCAGGAAATACCGCGTTGCCCGGACCAACGACTGCTGCGCAGCCGAACGCAGGCTTCGCCAGCGGCTACAAAGGTTCTTTGGGATTCGGGAAGGTTTTGCGGGTTTCGGGAGTTGTTACAAGGGTTTCGCGGAATTGAAATTTGCTCCACGCTTCTCCGGTTCTCGCCAGCGTTAGCCTGTCGAGGCTTTTTCCCACGACTAATGTGAATCGCCGAATGCCGACCCTGACCGTTTTTGTCCAGCGCATCATTGACTTGATGAAACGCTATCCGGGGGTTATCGCGCTCGGTGGTTTTGTCTCCGGGGTCGGCAGTTTCATGCTGGTCGATCGTCAGCAAGGGCTGGCGACGTGGATCACCATCATCATGCTGATCAGTTGGGTCTGGCTGATGCTGGAAAACAGCCTGACCAAGCTCTTCGCCCGCATCTTCAAACGCGAAATCCCCCAGCCGCTGCTGCGTTACGCCACGCAGATGATTCACCAGGAAAGCCTGTTTTTCGTCCTGCCGTTTTTCTTCATCACCACCACCTGGAACAGCGGCCAACTGTTCTTCACCGGGCTGCTGAGCATCGCCGCGCTGATCTCCATCACCGACCCGCTGTACTACAAATGGCTGGCGCCGCGCCGTTGGGCGTTTCTCGCGTTGCACACGCTGACGCTGTTCGCCGCGCTGCTCACCGCCCTGCCCGTGATCCTGCACCTGACCACCTCGCAGAGTTTCAAACTGGCGCTCGGCATCGCCATGGTCCTGTCGTTCCCGAGCCTGGCGTCGATCTTCCCGATCCGAACCGTGCGCAACGCGCTGGCCATCCTCAGCATCACGCTGGGCATCGGCGCGCTCGGCTGGGTGCTGCGTTCGTGGGTGCCGCCGGCGACGTTGTGGATGACCGATGTGGCGATCAGCACACAAATGCAGGACCGCACGCCGGGCAAAAGCCTCGACGAAGTCAGCGCCGAGCAGATTCGCGGTGACGGGCTCTACGCCTACACCGCGATCAACGCGCCGCGCGGTCTGGACGAGCGGATTTATCACGTGTGGAAATTCAACGGCAAAGAGGTCGACCGCATTGCGCTGGATATCCACGGCGGGCGCAAGGAAGGCTATCGGGCGTGGACGCACAAGCAGAACTTTCCCGGCAATCCGGCGGGCAAATGGCAGGTCCGGGTGCTGACCGAGGACGGCCAGGTGATCGGCGTGCTGCGTTTTGTGATCACCGACAGCACACCGACCAAAGAAAAGTAATCCGCTTCGTGCTATTACGTAGCGCTGCGAAATAGCCGAACAAGCACGGAGCTTATGAGCAGCAGCACGATGGCCGGCACTGCCCGACTGGACACTTCCAGCACCCCCGCGAATTTGCGCGTGACGGGTGACTGGACGCTCGCCCATTACGCCGACCTCAAGCGGCTGGGCGACAGCCTTCGCGGCCAATACGACGACAGCACCGCGATCGACCTCAATGGCCTCGGCGCGCTGGACACCGCCGGTGCCTCGCTGCTGGTCGAGCTGCTCGGCTCCGAACGCCTCGGCAAGTCCGCCGAACACCCTGACTGCACGCTGTCCGGCGCTGATCGCGCGTTGCTGCAAACCGTCTATTGCTCGATGACCGACTTCTGCGTGCCGATCAAAGAGGCCGAAGTCGGCGTCGGCATCCAATTGCTCACGCGCATTGGCCGCGCCGTCGACACCGTGTGGCAAGACACCCTGCAACTGCT
This sequence comes from Pseudomonas sp. SJZ131, assembly GCF_007828705.1. Lineage (NCBI taxonomy): Bacteria > Pseudomonadati > Pseudomonadota > Gammaproteobacteria > Pseudomonadales > Pseudomonadaceae > Pseudomonas > Pseudomonas sp. SJZ131. The sequence goes on from NZ_VIVC01000003.1 coordinate 752,711, forward strand.
GGGTTTCGTCGGGCTGATCCTCGAAACCATCGCGCGCGGATTGCTCCGGCCGAAACGCTGGCGCATCACGCCGATGGTCGCGCACATCGAGCAAACCGGCCTCGACGCCGCGCCCATCGTGGCGTTGCTGACGTTCCTGGTCGGCGCCGTAGTCGCGTTTCTTGGGGCAACGGTGCTCGCCAGTTTTGGCGCGAGCATTTTCACCGTAGACCTCGTGGCGTTCTCGTTCCTGCGCGAATTCGGCGTGTTGCTGACCGCGATCCTCATGGCCGGGCGCACCGCCAGTGCGTTCACCGCACAAATCGGCTCGATGAAGGCCAACGAAGAGATCGACGCGATTCGCACCTTGGGCCTCGACCCGATGGAATTGCTGGTGGTCCCGCGCGTGTTGGCGCTTTTGGTGGCGCTGCCGATGCTGACCTTTCTGGCGATGCTTTCCGGGATTATCGGCGGCGGCGTGGTTTGCGCCGTATCGCTGGGAATTTCCCCGGCGATGTTCCTGTCGCTGCTGCAAACCGACATCGGCGTTCAGCATTTTCTGGTGGGGATCGTGAAAGCGCCGATCTTCGCATTCCTCATCGCCGCGATTGGTTGCCTCGAAGGCTTCAAGGTCAGCGGCAGCGCGGAATCGGTCGGCGCGCACACCACGTCGAGCGTGGTCCAGTCGATTTTTGTGGTGATCGTTCTCGACGCCGTGGCCGCGTTGTTTTTCATGGAGATGGGCTGGTGAGTGGTTTACCCCGAGCGCCCGACGCGGCGATGACCGACGCGGTGATCGAAGTCCGTGGACTGTGCAACCGTTTCGGCAGCCAGAGCGTGCACGAGAACCTCGATCTGGATTTGTACAAGGGCGAAATCCTCGCGGTGGTCGGCGGCTCCGGCAGCGGCAAATCGGTGTTGCTGCGCAGCATCGTCGGTTTGCGCCAGCCCAGCGAAGGCGTGGTCGAAGTCTTCGGCAAGAACCTGCCGACGCTGTCCGAGCATGAGCGTTCGCTGGTCGAACGGCGCTTCGGTGTGCTGTTCCAGAAAGGCGCGTTGTTCTCGTCGCTGACCGTGACCGAAAACGTCGCCCTGCCGCTGATCGAACACGCCGGCCTCAGCCGCGCCGACGCCGAGCACCTGGCGGCGGTGAAACTGGCGCTGGCCGGTTTGCCGCTGTCGGCGGCGGACAAATACCCGGCGTCGCTGTCCGGCGGCATGATCAAGCGCGCCGCACTGGCGCGAGCGCTGGCGCTGGACCCGGACATCCTGTTTCTCGACGAACCCACCGCTGGCCTCGACCCGATTGGCGCGGCGGCGTTCGATCAACTGATCCTGACCCTGCGCGATGCGTTGGGCCTGAGCGTATTCCTCGTGACCCACGACCTCGACACCCTCTATACCATCACCGACCGCGTGGCAGTGCTGGCGCAGAAAAAAGTGCTGGTGGCCGACGCCATCGACGTCGTCTCGGAAACCGATGACGCGTGGATTCACGAATACTTCCATGGCCCCCGTGGCCGCGCGGCGCTGACGGCCGCTCAACAGCTAAACGAGGTCTGACATGGAAACCCGAGCCCATCATGTATTGATCGGCCTGTTCACCGTGCTGGTGGTGGCGGGCGCCCTGCTCTTCGGTTTGTGGCTGGCCAAGTCCAGCGTCGACACCGAGTTCAAGGATTACGAAATCGTCTTCAACGAGGCGGTCAGCGGTTTGTCCAAGGGCAGCGCCGTGCAGTACAGCGGGATCAAGGTCGGCGACGTCGTGACCCTGCGCCTCGACCCCAACGACCCGCGCCGGGTGCTGGCGCGGATTCGCCTCGGCGGCGAGACGCCGATCAAGGAAGACACCCGCGCGATTCTGGCGCTGACCGGGATCACCGGCACCTCGATCATTCAGCTCAGCGGTGGCACGCCGCAGAGTCCGACGCTCAAGGGCAAGGGCGGCGATCTGCCTACAATCGTTGCATCGCCCTCGCCCATCGCCCGTTTGCTCAACGACAGCGGCGACTTGATGGCCGGGGTGACCGCGTTGATGCACAACGCCAATCAGATGTTTTCGCCGGACAACGTCGAACGCATCAGCAAGACCCTCGAACACTTGGAGCAGACCACCGCGACGATTGCCGATCAGCGCGGCGATATTCGTCAGGCGATGCAGCAATTGGCCTCGGTCGGCAAACAGGCCGGCGCCATGCTCGAACAGACCTCGGCGCTGATGCGTAACGCCAACGGCCTGCTCAACGATCAGGGCAAACAGATGTTCGGCAGCGCCGAGCAGGCAATGAAGTCGCTGGAACAGAGCAGCGCGACCATCAACAGCCTGCTGACGAGCAATCAGGATTCCCTCAACAACGGCATGCAAGGCCTCAATGGCCTGGCCCCGGCGGTGCGTGAATTGCGCGAAACCCTGAGTTCGCTGCGGGCGATTTCCCAACGCCTGGAAGCCAACCCCAGCGGTTATTTGCTGGGCAGCGACAAGAACAAGGAATTCACTCCATGAAACTGAATCACCTCGCCCTCCTCGCTGGTTTTGCGCTGCTCGGTGCCTGCTCGATCTTGCCCAAGTCCGAGCCGTCGGATGTTTATCGTTTGCCCTCGGCGCAGAGCGGCGCGGCGGGCAAAACCGGCGCAGCGCAAGCGTGGTCGCTGCGTCTGGCCAAACCGCAGGCCAGCGAAATATTGAACAGCCCGAAAATCGCGGTGATCCCGCAGGGTGATGTGATCAGCAGCTACAAGGCGTCGCGCTGGAGCGATCCGGCGCCGGTGCTGCTGCGCAACCGCTTGCTTGATGGTTTCCAGCGCGATGGCCGGGTGACGTTGTTGAGCACCGACGACAGCAATTTCCAGGCAGATCTGGAGTTGGGCGGCAATCTGCAGGCGTTTCAGACCGAATATCAGGGCACTGCGGCCAGTGTGGTGATTCGGCTGGACGCGTTGCTGGTGCGCGGTTATGACCAGCGCATCCTCGCCAGTCGCCGCTTCGAAGTGCGCCAGCCGCTGAACGATGTGCAAGTCCCGGCGGTAGTCACCGGGTTTGGCCAGGCCAGCGATCAACTGACCGCGCAAGTGGTGAACTGGGCGGTTGAGCAAGGGCAGAAAACCCAACCGTAATACCGGCACACATCCCAGTGTAGGAGCGAGGCTTGCCCGCGAATGCGAACTGTCAGCCAAGTTGATTTTGGATCTGCCTGCCCCTTCGCGGGCAAGCCTCGCTCCTACAAGGGGATCTTTGTTCGCAAGTGAATTGCTGGGGTTAACCAAAGAACCAGTAGCAAACAAAAATCGCGCCCACCACGCCAGCAAGCTCCGCCAACAACGCACACCCCACCGCGTGCCGTGCGCGCTGGATGCCGACTGCGCCGAAGTACACCGCGAGCACGTAGAACGTGGTTTCGGTGCTGCCCTGAATCGTCGCCGCGACCAGTGCCGGGAAGCTGTCGACCCCCGAGGTCTGCATCGTTTCAATCAGCATCGCCCGCGCGGCGCTGCCGGAGAACGGCTTGACCATCGCCGTCGGCAGCGCGTCGACGAAGCGCGTGTCCCAACCGGCCCACTCGACCAGATGCCGAATGCCGTCGAGGCCGAAATCCAGCGCGCCCGAGGCCCGCAACACGCCTACCGCACAGAGCATCGCCACCAGATACGGCAGCAGATTCCTGGCGACGTCGAAGCCCTCCTTCGCGCCTTCGACAAACGCTTCGTAGACCTTCACTTTGCGCAGCGCGCCGATCAGCAGAAACAGCATGATCAGCCCGAACAGCGTCAGGTTGCCGAGGATCGAGGACAACCCCGCCAGCGCCGTGGCTGAGAGCGTCGCCAGCAGCGCCATGAAGCCACCCAATGCCAGCGCACCGGGAATCAGATACGCAAGCACCACCGGGTCCCACAGGCGCAGGCGTTGCATGAACGCCACCGACAGCAGCCCGACCAGCGTCGAACAACTGGTGGCGAGCAGGATCGGCAGGAACACCAGCGTCGGGTCGGGCGCGCCTTGTTGCGCGCGGTACATGAAAATCGTCACCGGCAGCAGGGTCAGCGACGAGGCGTTGAGCACCAGAAACAGAATCTGCGCGTTGCTGGCGATGGTAGGGCTGGGGTTGAGCTCTTGCAGCGCCTTCATCGCTTTCAGGCCGATGGGTGTTGCAGCGTTGTCCAGACCGAGGCCGTTGGCGGCGAAGTTGAGGGTGATCAGGCCGATGGCCGGGTGTCCGGCCGGGACTTCCGGCATCAGCCGCAGGAACAGCGGGCCCAAGGCCTTGGCCAGCCAATCGACAATCCCGGCCTTCTCGGCGATCCGCAGAAAACCCAGCCACAGGGTCAGCGTGCCGAACAGCAGGACCATGACTTCGACCGACAACTTGGCCATGGCGAAGATGCTTTCGACCATCGCCGCGAAGATCCCGGCATTGCCGCCGATCAGCCACTGCGCCATTGCCGACACGGCTGCGACGATAAAGAAGCCAAGCCACAGGCCATTGAGCATCAGTTAAATCCCCCGAAGAATGCGGCGAATGATAGCGGGGTCGCCAGAAACGACAAACCCCGGATTTCTCCGGGGTTTGTTTTAACGCGCGCTGGTAGCACCTGAACCCTGTAGGAGCGAGGCTTGCCCGCGAAGAGGCCGGAACATTCAACATTTATGTTGATTGATACACCGCCTTCGCGGGCAAGCCTCGCTCCTACAAGGGCAAAGCATCAGTTTTTGGAAATCTCGCCGGCCGGCAATTTTTCCTTGCTGCGCCAGTGCGGCAGCGAGTTCCAGTAGCGCTCGCCCTTCGCGTCGTCGTACATGCCTTCCCAGCGCGAAATCACCAGCACTGCCAAGGCATTGCCGATCACGTTCAACGCGGTACGCGCCATGTCCATGATGCGGTCGACACCGGCGATGAACGCCAAGCCTTCCAGCGGAATCCCGACGCTGCCCAAGGTTGCCAGCAACACCACGAACGACACGCCCGGCACGCCGGCAATGCCTTTGGACGTGACCATCAACGTCAGCACCAGCAGCAATTGCTGGCTGATCGACAGGTCGATGCCGTAGAGCTGGGCAATGAAGATCGCCGCGATGCTCTGGTACAGGGTCGAACCGTCGAGGTTGAACGAGTAACCGGTCGGCACCACGAAGCTGCAAATCGCTTTCGGTGCGCCGTAGGCTTCCATTTTCTCGATCACGCGCGGCAGCACGGTTTCCGAACTGGCGGTGGAGTAAGCCAGCACCAACTCATCCTTGAAGATGCGCATCAGCTTGATCACCGAGAAACCGAACAGCTTGGCAATCAAACCCAACACCACAAAAGCGAAGAACGCGATGGCGAAGTACACCAGCACCACCAGCTTGGCCAGCGGCAGCAGCGAGGCAAAACCGAAGTTGGCCACGGTCACCGCGATCAGCGCGAACACGCCGATCGGCGCGTAATTCATGATCATGTGGGTGACTTTGAACATGCTCTCGGAAACGCCCTGGAACATCTTCACCAGCGGCTCGCGCAGGTCCGATTGCAGGCTCGACAGACCGAGACCGAACAACACGGAGAAGAAGATGATCGGCAGCATTTCGCCGCGGGCCATGGCCGCGAAGATGTTCGACGGGATCAGGTTGAGAATGGTTTCGATGAACGCGTGTTCATGCTGAACCTCGGCGGCAGTCGCCTGGTACTTGGAAATATCCACCGTACCCAGCGTGCTCATGTCGATGCCGGTGCCCGGATGGACCACGTTGGCCAACACCAGACCGACCAGAATCGCGATGGTGGTGACGACTTCGAAGTAAAGGATGGTTTTGAGGCCGATACGACCGAGTTTTTTCGCGTCACCGACGCCGGCGATACCGACGATCAGCGAAGAAATCACAATCGGGATCACGATCATCTTGATCAGACGGATAAAGATGTCACCCGCCGGTTGCAGGACGTTGGTGATCCACCAGGCTTTTTCGGCGCTGAAATGGTTCAGCAGCGCACCGATTGCTATCCCCAATACCAGACCGATGAGGATCTGCCAGGCGAGGCTAAGCTTTGCCTTCTTCATATCTTTACCCTTACTTCAGTTTGACTCGGGCAGGTGCGCGAACTGGAACGCTCAGTGGCGGAAAAGTCTGTGCATCTGCCCCCGTATAAGGTGCCCCGAAAGCGCTGATTTACGGCTCTTCGGCAGGCGAAAAAAGGCGCAACTATTCCGATGCAAGGAAGCGACGTCTAATGCCGTAAACGCCTACCCTATGCCGAATCGGCATGAGCTTTTTTAAATGAAACCGGCGTCCCAACCGGTTCGAATACGACATTTCGGCAGGCATAAGTGCCGTGAACCGGCCATTTCAGAGCAAGTTGGTTGTTTTTTGAACAGGTGATTTCGGGGTGAAACTTGGGAAATTGCCTACGAATGCCTCGGAAAATTCCTCAACAAAAACAAAGTGCTTTCTCGATATACGGTCGCGAAGAAACACCGCGAAACGGTTTTGCGGGGAATATGCAGCAGAGGGGATTCAGCGAAGTGCTCTGGATCAACGTTTTGCGCGTTGAGGCATTAGCAGGAGATAGCAGCAGATACGCTTCTTGGGAGGAAGCTCTTCGCAAGTCCGTCGAGCCGCTATGGATCGGCGAACTTGCGTCGCAGCTTTTTACCTACCTGACCCGGCCCTTGCGCAAGCACTCCATGTGCCCGTAGGTCACTCCGACTCTGAAGCAGTCAGAACGTCCCGACCCCCTGGTCATGCGCCGGCCCTCCTCGAGTGGCGCACTGGAAAGAAGCAAGGCTGCTCCTTTCTTGTTTCAAACTTATGTCTGCAACGCAGAACCACTTTGGATCAGTACCAATGTGGATCTTTTTTCAGCGTTTCCATCAGCAGCTTTTGCATGCCTTCATCAGGCTTGCCGAGGAAACGGTAATCAGCGTGGCGCGTCGGGGACTTGTCGGCGGGCAGACCCGCTGGCACTTGCACCCACATCGCGTACGCGTCTTCCTTGTCGAAACTGAAAGCTACGATCAAGCGATTGTTCAGGCAGGTTTCCTGTTTTTCGCACAGTTGCCCGACCAGATACTTGTCGCCATCTTCAGTCACAGCAGTCATTTGTTCGGAGGTGCCGCTCAGGTTCATCACCCATTCCGGCAATCGCTCTTCCTTTTTGACGACTTGAGTCCATGTTTCACGATACTGCGGGTCAGCGTTAAGCAACTCGCTGGCCCGCGTCTGGCCATCATTGGCCGCCATCGTCATGGCACTGCCGCCCATAAGCAGGGCGGCCGCCATCGTCTTGAACAAGACGTTCATGGTCAGCCTCGACCGCGACGGCCGAAGAAGAACGAAGCGATAAACATCACCAGGAACACAACGAACAGGATCTTGGCGATACCCGTAGCGGTGCCCGCGATACCACCGAAGCCCAGAACAGCGGCGATGATGGCGATAATCAGGAAAGTGATTGCCCAACTCAACATGGTGATTCTCCTTACTTCTATTTAGGGGTCGTGTCCGTAGTGCTTTTTACGGCGCTGCAAACACGCCGTTACAAGTGTGATGCTTTAAAACACCCAACGTTCCTGACGCGGCATCTGATCCACAGGCTGAGCCTGGTCGACGTCCATCATGCGCATTGGGGCGCTGTCAGCCTGGTTGCTGCTGACGGCACTGAAATGAGTCTGGGTGGCGTGTTGAATCGACAAACGCGGCGCTTCCGGCTGCTGGCTTTGTTCCCAACGTGCATATTGCTGCCCGCCGATCAAAGTGATCGAAAGAGCGAGCATGGCGAACAAACCTTGCTGGATGTGCAGAGGCGAGATACGCAGTTGTGCGGCACGTTGACGATTCATCCTGTAGCTCCTCCACCTGGGTGGTCATCTTGTTGAGGACGCTCATTCCATGAATGCCCTGCGTTAACGAGACTATTGCAGCCTGCGTGCCAGCTTTTTCGAAGAAAAAAAACCAGCAAAATCAACAAGTTACAGATGCGATGAAAATCACTTCGGACGCATCCTGCACGATGGGTCTCTGAGGGTCGTGCGTAATGCACGATAAATTCGTAGGAAATTTCAAACTTTTTGAATTGAATGGAGGTCGCGGATGTCAGACATTCACGTAGGCAATCGCCCAAACGTTCAGTTTCCTGTAAAAAACCAACAAAATCAGTTCATTAGCAATCAGGCCTGTAGATAACTACCCGGCCGGTGCTGGAATGGACCAGAATAAACCATGCAACTTGCCCGATTTATCCGGGACTAACCTAATATCTTTCAGTAAGGAGCGTAGGAAAATGGAATCAGCCACTGAGCAACAAGGCCGAATTCTGCTGGTGGACGACGAATCCGCCATCCTTCGTACCTTCCGCTATTGCCTCGAAGACGAGGGCTACACCGTCGCCACTGCCAACAGCGCCGCCCAGGCTGATGCATTGTTGCAGCGTCAGGTGTTCGACCTGTGCTTCCTGGATTTGCGTCTGGGCGAAGACAATGGCCTCGATGTACTGGCGCAAATGCGCATTCAGGCGCCGTGGATGCGTGTCGTAATAGTCACTGCGCATTCGGCCGTGGACACCGCCGTCGATGCGATCCAGGCTGGCGCCGCCGATTACCTGGTCAAACCGTGCAGCCCCGATCAATTGCGTTTGGCCACCGCCAAGCAACTGGAAGTGCGCCAACTCTCGGCACGTCTGGAAGCGCTCGAAGGTGAAGTGCGCAAACCCAAGGATGGCCTGGACTCGCACAGCCCGGCGATGAAAGTCGTGCTGGAAACCGCCCGCCAAGTCGCCGGCACCGACGCCAACATCCTGATTCTCGGCGAGTCCGGTACCGGTAAAGGTGAGCTGGCCCGCGCCATTCACGGCTGGAGCAAACGCGAGAAAAAATCCTGCGTGACAATCAACTGCCCGTCGCTGACCGCTGAATTGATGGAAAGCGAATTGTTCGGCCACAGTCGCGGCGCGTTCACCGGCGCCAGCGAAAGCACTTTGGGCCGCGTCAATCAGGCCGATGGCGGCACACTGTTTCTCGACGAGATCGGCGACTTCCCCCTGACATTGCAGCCCAAATTACTGCGCTTTATTCAGGACAAGGAATACGAACGCGTCGGCGACCCGGTCACGCGCCGCGCTGACGTGCGTATTTTGGCTGCGACCAACCTCAATCTCGAAGACATGGTCCGCGACGGTCGCTTCCGTGAAGATTTGCTCTATCGCCTCAACGTCATCACCTTGCACCTGCCGCCATTGCGCGAACGCACCGAAGACATCCTCACCCTCGCGGATCGTTTTCTTGCGCGTTTCGTCAAGGAATACGCCCGACCGGCACGCGGGTTCAGCGACGAGGCGCGCGAAGCGCTGCTCAGCTATCGATGGCCGGGCAACATTCGTGAACTGCGCAACGTGGTCGAACGGGCGAGCATTATCTGCCCGCAGGAACGCGTGGAAATCAGCCACTTGGGCATGGCCGAACAACCGGCCAACAATTCGCCACGGGTCGGCGCTGCGCTGAGCCTGGACGAGTTGGAAAAAGCCCACATCGGCGCCGTTCTGGCCACGGCGGGCACCCTTGATCAGGCGGCCAAGACGCTTGGCATCGACGCTTCGACGCTGTATCGCAAACGCAAGCAGTACAACCTGTGAGCGATGTCCGATGAAATTGGCGATGAAGTTGCGGACCCGGCTGTTTCTGAGCATTTCCGCACTCATCACGGTGGCGCTGCTCGGGTTGATGTTGGGTTTGGTCAGCGTCATGCAAATGGCCGGCAGCCAGGAAGCCGTGGTTCGCAGCAACTTCGTCAACCTCGACCTCGGCCTCAAGCTGCGCCAGACCCTGGGCGATCAGCTGATCATCATGCTCAGCGAAAAGCCTGATCCGGCTGCGTTCGAGGCGTCCAAGCAGCATTATTTCCAGTTGCTCGACGAAGGCATCGCCCATGAACAAGTGGGCGACGCCGTGCAATACGGTTTCAGTCAGGCGAAAAAGGATTACCTGAGTTTCCTCCAGGCGTTCAGCGATTCACGCGAGCCAACGCATGTGTTGAGCGGCAATCAGGTGCTGACGGAGAAATTCAACGCGCTGCGCAACGGTTTGATCACCGAACACAAACGCGCACTCGACAACATCAACAACACTCAGCGCAAGGCCCGGGATCGCGCGTTGCTGATCGCCGGTCTGCTTGGATTTGTCGGGCTGGCGGTGCTGATCATCGGTTTCATCACGGCGCACGCGATTGCCCGGCGCTTCGGCGCGCCGATCGAAGCCTTGGCACAAGCGGCGGACAACATCGGCCAAGGCAATTTCGAAGTGACGCTGCCGATTTCCTCAGCTGCAGAAATGAACCAGCTGACCCGCCGTTTCGGCATCATGGCCGAAGCCTTGCGCGAGCATCAGGCGACCAACGTCGACGAGTTGCTCGCCGGTCAGCAACGCCTGCAAGCGGTGCTCGACAGCATCGACGACGGTTTGCTGATGATCGATCGCGCGGGTCATCTGGAGCACCTGAACCCGGTGGCGCAACGACAATTGGGTTGGGACAGCGATCGACTCGGCCAAGGTTTGGGCACCGCACTCGAACGGCCGGAACTCGATGAACAACTGCAATTGGTGCTGCGCGGCGGCACGCTGGAGCGCGCGCCCGAAGATCTGGCCATCGAAGTCGATGGCGAGTCGCGGTTGCTTACGTACAGCCTGACTCCGGTCAGCCACACCCAAGGGCACATCCTCGGCGCAGTGATGGTGTTGCACGACGTTACCGAGCAGCGCGCGTTCGAGCGGGTGCGCAGCGAGTTTGTGTTGCGCGCCTCGCACGAATTGCGCACGCCGGTCACCGGCATGCACATGGCGTTCGGCTTGTTCCGCGAGCGGGCGAAGTTTCCCGAGGATTCGCGCGAAGCCGATCTGCTCGACACGGTTAATGAAGAAATGCAGCGCTTGATGCAGTTGATCAACGACTTGCTGAATTTCTCGCGTTACCAGAACGGCCTGCAAAAACTCACGCTGGCGCCGTGCTCCATCGAAGATTTGCTGGCGCAGGCACAGGACCGATTTGCCGCAACGGCAGCCGAGAAGGGCATCGAGTTGCTGGTCGAAGTGCAGGGGCCATTGCCGCGCTTGCAGGCAGATCAGGCGCAATTGGATCGCGTGCTCGACAACCTGATCGACAACGCCATGCGCCATACCGCCGAGCAAGGGCAGATTCGCTTGCAGGCGCGGCGCCACGGCGAGCGGGTGATTATCAGCGTCGAGGACAATGGCGAAGGCATCGCCTACGGCCAGCAAGGACGGATTTTCGAGCCGTTTGTGCAGGTCGGGCGGAAGAAGGGCGGCGCCGGGCTGGGCTTGGCGTTGTGCAAGGAAATCGTGCAGCTGCACGGCGGGCGGATGGGCGTTTATTCGCGGCCGGGGCAGGGCACGCAGTTCTACATGGCGCTGGCAGTCTGAGCGGATTTACGCTTCGTCATCGATGCGGCGACCGTTTTGTCGTCGACCACGGGTGATCAGTTCGATGAACTGCACCGCGCTCAGCGCATGGGCGAACAGCCAGCCCTGACCGTATTTGACGCCTTCGCTGCTGAGAAACTGCGCCTGCGCTTCATGCTCGATGCCCTCGGCAATCACCTTCAGTTGCAGGGCCTGGGCCATGTGAATTATGTGCGGCGCGACCCCGCTGCTGGCAGCGTCATGGCCCAGCGCATCGATAAACGCCTTGTCGATTTTCAGGCAATCCACCGGCAGGGTTTGCAGGTAGGCGAGGCTGCAATAGCCGGTGCCAAAATCGTCGATCAGCACCTGATGGCCAACATTGCGCAGCGCTTGCAGGTTTTCCCGCGCCACCACCACGTCAATCAATCCGCGTTCAGTCACCTCAAAAGCAATCTGCCTGGCCGCGACCCGGTGCACCGTCAGCAGGCGCGCCATCACTTGGCCGATGCGCGGCACCATGACGTCGCAGGCGGCCAGATTGACCGAAATATAGAGTTGCGGGTTGGCCCGTAGCAACTGACCGAGCTGTTCCAGCAGCCGTTGCAGGACGAAGTCGGTCATTTGCCGGATCTGCCCGGTGTTCTCGGCCATCGGGATAAACAGGTCCGGACTGGTCAGCGTGCCGTCCGGCCTGCGCCACCGCAGCAGGGCTTCGGCACCCACGCAGTTACGGCTGTCGAGGTCGAAGATCGGTTGATACAGCACTTGCAACTCGCCACGGCGGATCGCGCCTTGCAGTTCGGCGTCCAGCGACTGGCGCTGGCGCACCAGCAGAAACACCAGGAAACCGACGAAAATACCCAGCACCAGACTGCCCGGCAGCAGCCACCACCAAGCGGCGGGCACATGCGTGCCGGTGCGCGGAGTGATCAGCACCAGTTGGTATTCCGGATTATCGGTCGGCATGCGGTAGATCAGGCGAGTGTGGGTGACTTGCAGCGCGTCGCGGCTTTTTGGTGGCCACGGTTCAGTAGGCGGCCAGATTTGCTCCAGGCCCAATACCGGAATCGCCCGTTGCCCGTGGTCGAGCACCACCAGCAGGCTGCTGCCGGGCGAGAGGTCGACCATGTCGGTCAAATGCCCGCGCGAGGTCGCCACGCGAAAATTGCCGCGACCGAGCATCAACGCGGCGCGGTTTTCATCCGGTTCGGTGGTGGTGTTCAGCCAATAACTGTAGGTCGGGCCTTTGATGTCCGGCGGGCGAATCAGCGACAAGCCTTCCTGGCGCGGCCGGTTCGAGCAAATGCGGCTGGCGTCCATATAAGCGGCTTCATACACGAAGCGATAGCTGAAGCTGACTTGCTGCAACGTCGCGATCATTTCGTCATCGCAGCCGCGCAATGGCTGCGCCTCCAGATCGTCGAGGCTTTCGCGTAGCTGGCCGAAGAGTTGTTCGAGGCGGGCGAGAAAGCGTTCACCCTGAGCGTTCATTTCGCGGCTTTCGTTCTGCTCAACCTGATGCAGCGCGATGAACAGACTGGCGGCCATCAGCAGCGTTGCACTGAAGACAGCAGCGAGCATCGCCAAAAACCAAGGGCGATAGAACCAACTTCGCAACCTCTCGCGCGTAGCAGCCATTTGGGAACATCCGAAGAATTACCAATGAGTTATAGCTGCTGTTTGAGAAAAAGCGCGACCGTCGGGCGGGCGTCATTATTTTGTCTGATTGAGTACCAATAACATCGCCGCAGTCTGCGCGTCCGGCGTGCCGTCGAAACGGCTAGGGCGGTAATGCATCTGGAAAGCCGCGATTACGTGGCGAGTAGCGACATCCAGTTCACCGGTTTGCGGCGTCGCGTAACCGAGGCGCGCGAGCTGTTCCTGGAACCAGCCGACGGTGGGCAGGTGCTCGGTGTATTGCGCCTGCCGGGCGGCGACCGCCTGTTCGTTGGGCCATGCGCCCAGGCCGGCGGCGGCCAGGCGTTTCCACGGGAACAGCGGGCCGGGATCGAGTTTGCGCAACGGCGCGATGTCACTGTGGCCGATGATGTGTCGAGGGCTGATGCCGTGGCGTTTGCTGATGTCCTTGAGCAGCACGATCAGCGCTTGAATCTGATCTTCGCTGTACGGATACCAGAGGCGCCCGGTCGGCGTGTCGCGGAAACCCGGATTGACGATTTCGATGCCGATCGAGCTGGAGTTCAGCCAGGTCCGGCCTTGCCATTCGCTTTCACCGGCGTGCCAGGCGCGCATATTTTCATCGACCAGTTTGTAGATGGTCGCGCCTTTGTCGTCACCAATCAGGTAATGGCTGCTGACCTCGCCGTGGGTCAACAATTGCAGCGAGCGCTCCAGCGACGCCGAGGTGTAATGCAGCACCACAAACGGCGTGCGGCTGTCGAAATTGGCGGAAGGATGGCTGGTGTCGAAACGCGGACCGCTGGCGCAACCGGCCAGCAGCAAAAAACAGGCAACGAAGGTGAGAAATTTCATGGCAGATGGCAATACACGATGGACGATAATGCAACAGTGTAACGTAATCGCCCGAATGATGACGGCGACGGCGCTGGATTAAACAAAATGGAACAATTGGCTCTCAGGCCAATTCCACCCGGTTTCGCCCGGCATGTTTGGCTCGATATAACGCCTGATCGGCTCTTTTAAGCACCATATCGCTATGTTCGCCGGGTTTGAATGCCGCCAGTCCCATGGACACGGTGATGGTCACGCGTTCGCCCTTGAAGTGGAAAGGGCAGGCTTCGATCGCTGCGCGCAGGGTTTCCAGCAGTTTCGCGCCGACGGCCGGCACGGTGGCAGGCATCAACAGCACAAATTCTTCGCCGCCGAATCGAGCGATGAAGTCCGAGCCGCGCAGGCGTTTGCGCAACACGCTGGCGATGATCTTCAGCACTTTGTCGCCGGCGAGGTGGCCGTAGTTATCGTTGATCCGTTTGAAATGGTCGAGATCGAGCATGGCCAGCATCAGCGTGTTGCCGTGTTGCTGCCACTCGCTGATCTCGTGTTCCAGCCGTTCGCTCCAGGCTGCGCGGTTGGGCAGGCCGGTCAGCGGATCGATCAGGGCCTTCTGCCGTTGTTCTTCAAGGTGCTCGCGATAGCCCATGGCTTCCTGCTCCATGTGCGCGACCCGTTCGGCCAGGCTGTGCAGGCGCGCGGCGACTTCCTGTTCACGTTCGTCGCGCTGTTTTTGGTGCTGGTCCATGGTCCCGAGCAAGCCTTCGAGATGGTTTTCGAGGACGTGCTTGAGGTCGTCGAGGTCGGCGGCGTCCTGCATGCTGGTGTGCAAACCGTCGACCTGCTCGCGGATCTGCGTGTCCATCTCGCGCGCGGCGGAGCGGTTGTCTGCGTGCCCGGCGCTGGCGGCTTGCAGATTGCTCTGGAACGACTCGAGACGTTCGTTGAGCTGCTGCAAATACGCTTCAAACTCATGCTGGCCGCTGTCGGTGATCGCCAGCATCAACGTCGCCAGATCGTCGAGGATCGGCAGCAATTCGTACCAGTTCAAGCCATTCTTCAAGCGTTCGCGCATCGCCTCGGCCTGCGGGCGATGGCGTTCGGGCAGGGTCAGGTCATCGAGCAGACCCAGCAGCGTTTGCTCGATGTGCGCGGCCACGGAACTGTAAGACGGCTCGGGTGAGTCCGGCAGCGCGTAGAGAATGTCTTGCTCGGGGTGTTCCGGATCGATGGCCGCCAGTGCCTGGGCCATGACGGCGGGCAAGGGCAGGGTGTCGAGCAATAGTGGCGTTTCGGGTGGCGGCGCCGGGGTCAGTTCATCTGGATTGAAGATAGATTGGGCGGGCGGCTCGGGCGCGATGACTTGCGCTTGAGGTAGTTCGGGAGCGGATTGCGCGATGGGGGCGCTTTCGACTTGCGGCTCCAGGCCCGGTGGGGCGAATGCCACGACTTCCGGGAGCGGTGCTGCATCAACGGGTGCTTCGAGGATTGGTGTTTCTGAGATTGGTGTTTCGGGAATTGACGCTTCAGTAGCTGGTTGCTCAATAACCGGTGCAGAAGTTTGCGACGCGACGGGTGCTGGTTTTTCGGCCTCGGCGATTGATACTTCGGCAGCGGGCGCTGGTTGTATCGGTGCCTGCACTGTCGGCGCAACGTCTTGTGCTGCCGATTCCTCTGCCTCGCGGCTACCAAACAACCGCTGCAGCAAACCCGGGCGCCCGGGCTCGGCGGGGCTCTCGAGTTGGTGCAGGGCTTTGCCTTGCAGGCCGCTCAGTTCGCTGAGCAGCAAGGGAATCTCGCGGGCCTGGCCGACGCGTCCATCGAGTTGTTTGGCGAAGGCCTTGAGCGGTTTGCTGACCTCTCGCGGCAATGGCAATGCCTGCAACTGCGAGACCAGCGCATTCAGCGCGGCGCTGACTTGATCGACCCGGGTTTCGCGGCGCTGCTCGGAGTCGAGCACGGCTTTTTCCAGGCGTGGCAGAAGGGCGGCGAGGCCTGCGTCCATGTCATCGGTGCGCACTACTTCGCGCATTTCCTTCATGCACAAGTCAACAGCGCGGTCGGTACCTTCGGCCGCCAATGTGCTGCGCACCAGCCCACGGCGCAGCAGGTCGAGCCGGGCGTCCCAGCGACGCTCGAGTTTTTCCTGTTGTTCGATGCTTTTAAGGTATTTCTCTTTCCAGCGCTGTGCTTCGTCGCTCATTCATCGGGTCCGCGAGGGTCGGGTCTCAACGCGGGTAATGAATCGGCCGTGAGCGAACCCGGCAAACGAATCTCTACCGCGACGGGCAGGTGATCGGAAATCGGTTGTGCCAGCACTTCGACTCTTTCCAGGGTCAGGGTCGGGCTGAGCAGAATGTGGTCGAGGCAGCGTTGCGGGCGCCAGCTGGGGAAGGTTGCTTCGAGTTGCGGCGCCAGCAGGCCGAGGTCACGCAACGGCGAGTTTTGCAGCAAGTCGCTGGCGTGGGTATTCATGTCGCCCATCAGAACCTGATGCTTGTAGCCGCCGATCAATTCGCGGATATAGGCCAATTGCATGCTGCGGGTACGAGCGCCGAGCGCCAGGTGCATCATCACCACGATCAGCGCTTCCGGACCTTCGCCAAAACGCACCAGGATTGCCCCGCGCCCCTTGGGTCCCGGCAGCGGATGATCTTCAATCGCCCACGGGCGCAGGCGGCTGAGCACGCCATTGCTGTGCTGGCCGAGGCGACCGAGGTTGCGATTGAGTTGTTGATACCAGTAAGGGAAGGCCCCGAGCTGGGCCAGGTGTTCGACTTGGTTGACGTAGCCTGAACGCAGGCTGCCGCCATCGGCTTCCTGCAAGGCGACCAGATCGAAGTCGCCGAGCAGATTGCCGATCTTTTGCAGGTTGTCGGCACGCCCGGTGTGCGGCAACAGGTGTTGCCAGCCACGAGTCAGGTAGTGCCGATACCGCTCGGTACTGATGCCGACCTGGATATTGAAGCTGAGCAAACGCAGACGACTGTCTGCGGGCAGGCCCGTTGATTCCAGATGATGCGAATTGACCCGCGCTTCGTGCAGGCCAACAACGCGTTCAGTACCCCAGCGGCGCATGGCGGGGCCCGGCCTTAGTTGGCGGCAGCCTTGGTAGCCGCTCGCTCTTGATCGACCAGTTTATCGGCCAGCTTCAAAGCATTTTCGGCACCGCCGGCAGAACCGACGTCAAAGCGGTACTTGCCGTTGACGATCAGGGTTGGGACGCCGCTGATTTCGTATTTCTTCGCCAGTTCTTTCGCTTTGGTCATCTGACCTTTGATTGCGAAGGAATTGAAGGTCGCGAGGAACTTGTCCTTGTCGATGCCCTGAGTGGCGAGGAATTCTGCCATTTCTTCAGGCGTGACCAATTTCTTGTGTTGTTTCTGGATCGCTTCGAACACGGCGGCGTGAACCTTGTGCTCGACACCCATGCTTTGCAGGGTCAGGAACATTTGACCGTGGGCGTCCCATGGGCCACCAAACAGGGCAGGAATGCGCACGAAATTGACGTCGGAAGGCAGTTTCTCAACCCAAGGATTGATCACCGGTTCAAAAGCGTAGCAATGCGGGCAGCCATACCAGAACAGCTCCACGACTTCGATCTTGCCAGGGACTGCAACCGGTACAGCGTTGGTCAGTTCGACGTAAGGTGCGGCGGGTGCTTCAGCGGCTTGAGCAGTCACGCCGAACAGGCTGGCAGCGACGAGTGCGGCGCTGATGATCAGATTACGCATGCTTTACTCCTGGACAATTTTGGTCGCCTCGCGCGACCTGAGTTTCAGACAGGTCATGGCGGGCGTGAGTTCTGTAGTGTAACGGCAGCGGCCACAAAAAAGGGCGGCCAAAGCCACCCTTTTTATGCTTGCAGCGTCGGATTAATCGAGCGTTAACGTTGCAGGGGATGTCCGTCCCCCGCAATGCTCGATCCGCTACGCCAAATCCCGGCGCTTAGTGCAGACCCTGAATGTAGCTGGAGACGGCGGCGATATCTTCGTCGCTCAGCCGTTTGGCGATGGTCTGCATGGTTTTGGTGTCGCCGTCGTTGGCGCGGCCACCTTCTTCCTTGCGGAAATCGGTTAGCTGCTTGGCGATGTATTGAGCGTGCTGGCCACCCAGATGCGGGAAACCGGCGGCGGCGTTGCCCGAGCCGTCTGGCGAGTGGCAACCGGTGCAGGCCGGCAGGCCCTTGGCCAGGTTGCCACCACGGAACAACGCTTCACCTCGATCCACGATTTTCGGGTCGGCGGCGCCAACGCTGCTTTTCTGGCTGGCGAAGTAGGCGGCGAGATCGGCCAGGTCCTGATCGCTCAGGTTGGTCAGCAGGCCGGTCATTTCCAGTACCGTGCGTTTGCCGGACTTGATGTCGTGCAACTGCTTGTTCAGATAACGCTCGCCCTGACCCGCCAGTTTCGGAAAGTTTGGCGCCATGCTGTTGCCATCCGGGCCATGACAGGCGCCACACACTGCGGCTTTCGCCTCACCAGCTTTTGCATCACCCGCAGCATGGGCAATGCCGGAGATCCCCACGGTCAACAGCAGACTCACGATCAATTTGTTCATCAGCTAATCCAACTACGGCTAAGGGTTAAAGAGTTATGGGCCGGGCTTACTCGCTCATCCAAAGGATGATGGCTTGGTAATCCTCGGCACTGCAGTCCATGCACAAACCACGCGGCGGCATCGCCTTGAAACCCTGGGTCACGTGTTGCACCAGCGTCTCCATACCTTTCGCCAACCTCGGCGTCCAGGCTTCCTGATCGCCCTTTTTCGGCGCCATCGGGAGTTGGCCGGAATGACAGGCACCACAAACACGGTTGTACACAGCTTCCGGATCCTGTGTAGCCTGAGCGCTGTAAAGCGGCATCAAGACACCGGCAGCTAGCAGCCATTTCGTCATAAAACGACCTTTTCAGGGTAGAGAGCGTTTTGCGTTCTAATGCGCAATCAAGGTCAATCGCTCTCGTGAACTTCATCCTACGCTGGGACAAAGCGCACACAAAATCTGCGGCATTATATACTGGCGCTACTGAAACGGAAACGACACCGCTTGCCGCGTCCATTCCCGGCGCCGCCCACATCGGAAATCCCATGCAACTCAAGAACCCCATCCTTGGCCTGTGCCAACAGTCCACCTTCATGCTCAGCGCTGCCAAAGTCGACCAATGCCCGGACGACGAAGGCTTTGAAGTCGCCTTCGCCGGTCGTTCCAACGCCGGTAAATCCAGCGCGCTGAACACTTTGACTCACGCCAGCCTGGCGCGGACCTCGAAAACTCCGGGTCGCACGCAACTCTTGAACTTCTTCAAGCTAGACGATGATCGTCGTCTGGTCGACCTTCCGGGTTACGGTTACGCGAAAGTACCGATCCCGCTGAAGCTGCACTGGCAGCGTCACCTGGAAGCTTATCTGGGTGGCCGCGAGAGTTTGAAAGGTTTGATCCTGATGATGGACATCCGTCATCCAATGACCGACTTCGACCTGTTGATGCTCGATTGGGCCGTCGCCAGTGGCATGCCGATGCACATTCTGCTGACCAAGGCTGACAAGCTGACCTACGGCGCAGCAAAAAACGTTCTGCTCAAGGTTCAGGCCGATATCCGTAAAGGATGGGGCGATACCATTACCATCCAGCTGTTCTCGGCGCCGAAACGCCTGGGCCTGGAAGACGCTTACACGGTACTGGCGGGCTGGATGGAATTGGCGGACAAGGGCGCCGAGATTGCCGAGTAAGGCTTTCTCGCGGGCAAAAAAAACCCCGGACTTCGTATGGGGAGGGGGAAGTTCCGGGGTTCAAGTTCCGGACCGTTAGGGCGGGGTCCAGATATCTGCCAACACTTAACACAACATAGGAGCATCGAAGGGCTTCACCAGCCTTTCAGAAACTCTGAGTGGCAATTTGGCAGATTAGTTCAGAATTTTTTTCAATGCCTTTGGAATAACCGGACACACTTTTTGAGCTAAGCCCCATTTAGCGAGCGCCCTTCGATTACTTATCTGCCGCGGCACTATGCCGCAGCAGAAATCCCCTGTTCAAACGGCTCAGTGAGCTTCATCCCAGTTATTGCCGACCCCGACTTCAACCAGCAGAGGCACGTCCAGCTGCACCGCGTCGCTCATGTGCGCGCGGATCTCGTCGCGAACCTGGTCCACCAGATCTTCGCGCACCTCAAGCACCAATTCATCGTGCACTTGCAGGATGACCTTGGCGTCCAGCCCCGAGGCCGTCAGCCAGTTATCCACCGCCACCATGGCTTTCTTGATGATGTCCGCCGCCGTGCCTTGCATCGGCGCGTTGATCGCCGTGCGCTCGGCGCCTTTGCGCAGCGACGGGTTCTTCGCGTTGATGTCCGGCAGGTACAGACGCCGACCGAAAATGGTTTCGACGAAACCCTGCTCGGCCGCTTGATTGCGCGTGCGCTCCATGTACGCCAGCACACCCGGATAACGCGCGAAATAACGGTCGATGTACGCCTGCGATTGCTTGCGATCGACACCAATCTGCTTGGCCAGGCCAAATGCGCTCATGCCGTAGATCAAACCGAAGTTGATTGCTTTGGCGCTGCGCCGCTGATCGGTGGTGACGTCGGCCAGCTCAACGCCAAACACTTCCGCCGCCGTGGCTTTGTGCACGTCCAGATCATTGCGGAAGGCGTGCAGCAAGCCTTCGTCCTTGGCCAGGTGCGCCATGATTCGCAGTTCAATTTGCGAATAGTCCGCCGCCAGCAGTTTGTAGCCTTTCGGCGCGACGAACGCCTGACGAATCCGCCGACCTTCCGCCGTGCGGATCGGGATGTTCTGCAGGTTCGGATCGCTGGATGACAAACGCCCGGTGGCCGCCACGGCTTGATGATACGAAGTGTGCACGCGCTTTGTGCGCGCGTTGATCTGCTCAGGCAAGCGGTCGGTGTAGGTGCTTTTCAGCTTGCTCATCGAGCGGTACTGCATCAGCACTTTCGGCAGTTGGAAATCCTGCTCGGCCAGTTCCGCGAGCACCGCTTCAGCAGTGGATGCCTGGCCCTTGGCGGTTTTGCTGAGGATCGGCAGGCCCAGTTTGTCGTACAGAATCGCGCCCAGTTGCTTCGGCGAACCGAGGTTGAACTCTTCCCCGGCGAGGACATAAGCCTCGCGCTCCAGCTCGACCATTTTCTTCCCGAGCTCGATGCTCTGGATGCCCAACAGGTCGGCATCGACCAGCGCACCCTGGCGCTCGATCCGCGCCAGCACCGGCACCAGCGGCATTTCGATGTCGCTGAGGACTTTGCTCAAACTCGGGATTGCGTTGAGTTTGGCCTGCAAAGTCTGGTGCAGACGCAGCGTGATGTCGGCATCTTCGGCGGCGTACGGCCCGGCCAGCTCCAACGGAATCTGATCGAAGGTCAGCTGCTTCGCGCCTTTGCCGGCGATGTCGGTAAAACCGGTGGTGGTGTGATTCAGGTACTTGAGCGCCAGGCTGTCCATGTCGTGGCGGGTCGCCGTGGAATCGAGCACGTAGGATTCGAGCATGGTGTCGAAAGCGATGCCTTGCACGCTGATGCCACAGCTCTGATCGCCGCCGATTGCGCAGTTGGCGAGGATGTTCATGTCGAACTTGGCGTGCTGGCCGACCTTGAGTTTGCTTGGGTCTTCAAGGATCGGTTTCAGCGCGCGCAACACCGTGTCGCGATCCAGCTGTTCCGGCGCGCCCATGTAGGAATGCGTCAGCGGAATGTAGGCCGCTTCGTAGGCCTGGACGGCAAACGACAACCCGACCAATTGCGCTTTTTGCGCGTCGATGCCGGTGGTTTCGGTGTCGAAGGCGAACAGTTTGGCGTCTTGCAGCTTCTTCAGCCAAAGGTCGAAATCGGCCTGGGTGAGAATGGTCGTGTAGTTGATTTCAGCAGCAGCAGCGGCAGGTTCTTCCTGCGCAACCGGCGCGGCGACTTGCTGGCCGGAGCGCTTGGCGTCGCGCTGGTTGTCTTCGAACCAGCTCTTGAACTCCAACAGCGTGTACAGCTCGGCGAGTTTGTCGTGATCCGGTTCGCGCATTTGTAAATCATCGAGGCCGATGTCGAGCGGCACGTCGATCTTGATGGTTGCCAGACGATAGGAGAGGAACGCCATCTCCTTGTGTTCTTCAAGCTTGGCGGCCAGGGTTTTGGCGCCGCGAATCGGCAGGGTCGGGACGATGTCGAGCTGCGCGTAGAGCTCGGTCAGGCCACCGTTAACCCCGACCAGCAGGCCGGAAGCGGTTTTCGGGCCGATGCCCGGAACGCCCGGAATGTTGTCGGACGAATCGCCCATCAGCGCCAGATAATCGATGATCTGCTCGGGAGCGACGCCGAATTTCTCCTTCACGCCCTCCACGTCCAGCGCGCTACCGGTCATGGTGTTGACCAAGGTAATGTGCCCGTCGACCAGTTGCGCCATGTCCTTGTCGCCAGTGGAAATCACCACCGGGCGGTCGGCGGCCGCGCTGCTGCGGGCCAGCGTGCCGATCACGTCATCGGCCTCGACGCCATCGACGCACAGCAACGGGAAGCCAAGGGCCATCACGCTTTGGTGCAGCGGCTCGATCTGTACGCGCATGTCGTCGGGCATGCTTGGGCGGTTGGCCTTGTATTCGGCGAACATTTCGTCACGAAAGGTCCCGCCCTTGGCGTCGAAAACCACCGCGAACGGGCTTTCCGGGTACTGCTTGCGCAGACTCTTGAGCATGTTCAACACACCTTTGACCGCGCCGGTCGGCAGGCCTCGGGAGGTGGTCAGCGGTGGCAGCGCGTGAAAGGCGCGATAGAGGTAAGAAGAACCGTCCACCAGGACGAGGGGGGCTTGGCTCATGAGCACGATCAACCTTTTCGGCGGGTCCGGCGCTAGAATAGCGGGACCATTGACGACAAAGGGACAAGGTTATCATGCGCACGTTAAATCGCCTGTTGCTGGCTGGGTTGTTTGCCACCGTTCCACTGGCCGTCATGGCGGCGGATGATGCGCCGACCTCGGAGCCGGAAGTTACCATCAGCACACACACGGAAGGTGACAAGGTCATTCAGGAATACAAGAAGGGCGGGTTTACCTACGCCATCAAGGTGACGCCGAGCGTTGGCAAACCGTATTTCCTGGTGCGCGCGGACGGCACGGACGCGAATTACATCCGTTCGGACCAGCCGGATATGCTGATTCCCGCGTGGGAAATCTTTACCTGGAAGTAGTTTCTTAACTTTAATCGGCGCCGTTTTGATAGCGGCGCCCGAACTGAGCAGTTTTTAACCATGTCTGTGTTTACTCCCCTGGCTCGGCCCGAGCTGGAAACCTTTCTCGCCCCATACGGGCTCGGCCGCCTGCTTGATTTCCAGGGGATTGCCGCCGGTAGTGAAAACACCAATTTCTTTATCAGTCTGGAGCAGGGCGAGTTTGTCCTGACCCTGGTAGAGCGCGGTCCGGTTCAGGAAATGTCGTTTTTCATCGAATTGCTCGACGTGCTGCACGACGCCGACCTGCCAGTGCCGTACGCGCTGCGCACCAAGGACGGCGTGGCGTTGCGCGAACTGGCCGGCAAACCGGCGTTGCTCCAGCCACGCCTGCCGGGCAAACACATCAAGCAGGCCAATGCCCAGCATTGCACGCAGGTCGGCGAGTTGCTCGGCCATCTGCATCTGGCGACCCAAGCCAACATGATCAAGCGCAAGACTGATCGCGGCCTCGACTGGATGCTGGAGGAGGGCACGCAACTGCTCTCGCACCTGAACGCCGAGCAAAGCGATCTGCTGCAACGGGCGTTGGAAGAAATCAGCGAGAAAAAACAGAAAATTCTCGCGCTGCCACGCGCCAACATCCACGCCGACCTGTTCCGCGACAATGCGATGTTTGAAGGCACGCACCTGACCGGGTTGATCGACTTCTACAACGCCTGTTCCGGGCCGATGCTGTACGACGTGGCGATTGCCTTGAACGATTGGTGTTCGGACGACGACGGGGTGATTGACGGGCCGCGTGCCCGGGCGCTGTTGGGCGCTTATGCGGGGTTGCGCCCGTTCACGGCAGCGGAAGCCGAGTTGTGGTCGACCATGCTGCGTGTGGCGTGCGTGCGCTTCTGGTTGTCGCGGTTGATTGCTGCAGAGTCTTTTGCCGGGCAGGACGTGTTGATCCACGATCCGCTGGAATTCCAGCAGCGCTTGGCGCAACGGCAGAAAATCAGTACGCCGTTGCCTTTCGCGCTTTAAAAGCTTCGCGGGCAAGCCTCGCTCCTACAGGAAATTGCACCCTCCCTGTAGGAGCAAGGCTTGCCCGCGAATGGGTCGACACCGATGTCCGGGTTACAACGCCTCCAGGCACCCGGCCAGGTCATTGCCCAGTTTCTCCAACACCTGCTCATAACCCTGAGCAGTCGCGGGTGTGTAACCGCCCAGCGCATCCAGTTCTGCCAGTTTTACCGGCAAGCCCGCCACCAGGGTTTCCGCCAGTCTTGGCCGCAACGGCGGTTCACTGAACACGCAGGTCTTGCCGACTTCCTGCAAGCGCGCGCGCATCGCCGCGACATGCTGGGCGCCGGGCTGCACTTCCGCAGCAACGCTGAACACGCCTGCATGCTTGAGCCCGTAAGCGTCTTCGAAATAATCGAACGCTTCGTGGAACACAAAATAAGGTTTGCCCGAGATACCCGCCAGCCGTGCCTTCAGTCGCGCGTCCAGCGCATCCAGGCGCTCATCGAAGGCCTTGAGGTTGCTCTGATAACGTGGCGCGTTGGCCGGATCGGCATCGCTCAAGTCAGCGGCCATTTTCGTCGCGATCACCCGTGCGTTGACTGGCGACAGCCACAAATGCGCGTCCAGCGTGCCGGGACGATGATCGTGGTCATGTTCGTCCGCCTGCCCGGCTTCTTCGGCATGGGAATGGCTGTCTTCGGCGAAATGCCGCAATTTCAGCCCCGGCAGATCCTGCACGGCGACGCTCGGCGCTGTACGACTTTTCAGCACGCGCGGCAGGAAACCTTCCATGTCCGGACCGATCCAGTACAGCAGATCGACCGATTGCACCTTCCGTACGTCGGACGGGCGCAGCGCGTAGTTATGCGGCGAGGCACCCGGTGGCAGCAACACTTCCGGGACTGCCACACCGTCCTGCACGGCAGCGGCAATCAGCTGTAGCGGCTTGATGCTGGTGAGCACTTTGACCTCGGCGTGCGCTGATCCGATCAGTAGGAGACCGGCGAAAAATACGAAACACTTTGAAAAAAGTCGGGACACGATGACCACTCGAAGAGGCGAGAACGGGTAACATAATAACGTCTCTCACAAAAATCGTCGCCGCTCATGCCTATTACACCGATTGCCAGCCGTCCCCACGACCACTCTCATTGCGTGCACAGCGCATTGTCCGAGGCCGACGCCTTGTGCGCCCGTCAAGGCTTGCGCCTGACGCAACTGCGCCGGCGCGTGCTGGAACTGGTGTGGCAAAGCCATAAACCGCTGGGCGCCTACGACATTCTGGCGGTGCTCAGCGAGCAGGACGGCCGCCGCGCCGCGCCGCCAACCGTGTACCGCGCGCTGGATTTCCTGCTGGAAAACGGCCTGGTGCACCGCATCTCTTCGCTCAATGCCTTTGTCGGCTGCAATCACCCGGAGCATGCGCACCAGGGCCAGTTCCTGATTTGCCGCGAATGCCACGCTGCCATTGAGCTCGAACAAAAAGCCATCAGCGACGCGATTGTCCTCAGCGCCAAAGACGTCGGTTTTATCGTCGAAGCGCAAACCGTCGAAGTGGTCGGATTGTGTTCGGGTTGCCAGGGGGCTTGATGAGCAACGCGCTGATCCGTCTTGAGCAAGTGGCCGTAACGTTTGCCGGCCAACCGGTGCTGGAAAGCATCGACCTCAGCGTCGAGCCTGGGCAGATCGTCACCCTGATCGGCCCCAATGGCGCCGGCAAAACCACGCTGGTACGCGCCGTGCTCGGTTTGTTGAAGCCGGACAGCGGCAGCGTCTGGCGTAAACCCAAGCTGCGCGTCGGTTACATGCCGCAAAAACTCCACGTCGATCCGACCTTGCCGCTTTCGGTGTTGCGCTTCCTGCGGCTGGTGCCGGGTGTTGACCGTGCGCGAGCCTTGGCGGCGCTCAAGGAAGTCGGCGCCGAACAGGTGATCGACAGCCCGGTACAAAGTGTTTCCGGCGGCGAAATGCAGCGGGTTTTGCTCGCTCGCGCGTTGTTGCGTGAGCCGCAATTGCTGGTGCTCGACGAGCCGGTGCAGGGCGTCGATGTCGCTGGCCAAGCCGAGCTGTACAGCCTGATCACCCGCCTGCGCGACCGCCATGGTTGCGGCGTATTGATGGTTTCCCACGATTTGCATTTGGTGATGAGCACCACCGATCAAGTGGTGTGCCTGAACCGCCACGTCTGCTGCTCCGGGCACCCGGAACAAGTCAGCAGCGACCCGGCGTTCGTCGAGTTGTTCGGCAAAAACGCGCAGAGCCTGGCGATTTATCACCACCACCACGACCACGCCCATGATTTGCATGGCTCCGTGGTCGCCGCCGCCCCGTCGGCACAACCTCACGTTCATGGAGATGGCTGCAAGCATGGCTGATTTTCTGCTTTACGCCCTGCTTGCAGGTCTGGCCCTGGCAGTGGTCGCGGGCCCGCTGGGTTCGTTTGTGGTGTGGCGGCGCATGGCCTATTTCGGCGACACCTTGTCCCACGCCGCATTGCTCGGCGTGGCGCTGGGCTTTTTGCTGGATGTCAGCCCGACTGTGGCGGTCACCGTTGGCTGCCTGCTGCTGGCGGTGTTGCTGGTGACGTTGCAGCAGCGCCAGCCGCTGGCGTCCGACACGCTGTTGGGAATTCTCGCACCGAGCACGCTCTCGTTGGGCCTGGTGGTACTAAGCTTCATGCACGAAGTGCGGATCGACCTGATGGCGTATCTGTTCGGCGACCTGCTGGCGATCAGCCCGACCGATCTGGCGTGGATCCTCGGCGGCAGCGCGGCGGTGCTGGCGTTGCTGCTGACGTTGTGGCGGCCGTTGCTGGCGATCACCGTCCACGAAGAATTGGCCAGGGTCGAAGGGTTGCCGGTGGCGGCGTTGCGCCTGACCCTGATGTTGCTGATCGCCGTGGTCATCGCCGTAGCAATGAAAATTGTCGGTGTGTTGCTGATTACGTCACTGTTGATCATTCCGGCGGCTGCGGCACAGCGTCACGCCCGTTCGCCGGAGCAGATGGCACTGGGTGCGAGCCTGCTGGGCATGCTCGCGGTGTGTGGCGGGCTGGCGTTGTCATGGTTCAAGGACACCCCGGCGGGCCCATCGATTGTGGTGGCGGCCGCCGCGCTGTTTCTGCTGAGTTTTGTCCTGCCCCGTCGAGGGGTGTAGACTTGCTCGTTTTTTGCGCAAATAGAGAGTCGCAGGAATGAAGCCGTTCGCCTCCCGTTATCTGCTCCTTGTCGCATTTTCTCTGCTGCTCGGCGCTTGCCAAAGCACGCCACCGGCAGCCACTCAGGCTACCGACGGTCGGGCTGCGGCGATTGCACAGCTTGAACAAAACCTGGCCAGCAGCGAGCTGGCCACCGCCGAAGATCAACTGGCAACCTTGCAGGTCCAGTCGCCAGACGATCCAACGCTGGTGCAATACCAACGGCAATTGGCCGAAGCCTATCTGCAACGCAGCCAAATCGTGTTGCAGAAGGGTGATGTCAACGCCGCCGCCACTGCGCTCAGCCGTGCGCGGGCGCTGATGCCAAAAGCGCCAGCGCTGACCGGTGGCGTCAACAATGCCATCGTCAATGCGCGCAAAGCCGAGCTGGACAAGGCCGAAGCCGCGTTGCTGGCGGCCGAAGCCCGGCCAAAAGCCAAAGTGATTGATCCGGCGGCGGAAAGCACCACGGTCGCGTTGAACCTCACCGATATGAGCAAACTTCGCCATCAACTGGATGCGATTGCCTTCGATGTGGTGAATTACGACTGTGCAGTAGTTATCCAGGCACCGCGCACGCAGGATTACCCATGGCTGGCCACATTGCTGACCAAACGGGTGAAGAAACTCGATTCAGGTTTTGAGCTGAAATTGCACAAGCAGATCGTGCGCCACGTCCCGGCGCAGGTGGTTTTGAGCCCGCGTAAGCCTTGAAAACTTTGTAAGCCTTGAAAACCTTGTAAGACCTTAAAAGCATCGCGAGCAAGCTCGCTCCCACATTTGGAATGCATTTCCAATGTGGGAGCGAGGCTTGCTCGCGATAACGTCCTGACTATCGAGATAAACCTTAAGCCGGAATTGCCTTGGCTTTAGGCTCGCGATCCCAAACCCGATGCTGTCCAATCGCCGCGAAGAACGGCTTGATCAGCGTCTTGTCGGTCCCGACGATCAACCCCGCATCAGCCTCCAGCTTCAGCACATCCAGCAACTGCTTGGCTTCGCCGTGCAGCGCGATTGCCTTCAAGTGCTTGTACGCTTCGAGCACGTAATGCAGGGCCACGCCGTCACCGCTCAATGCCTTGATCGAGTCCGCGCCACCCGGCACGAACACCGCATCGAAAGCTACCGACGGCAAGCCTTCCATCGACGCATCGACGGGTAGCGATTTGCCGTCAGCCGTGGTCACCGGCGCCGAAGTCGGGCCGAGCAACTTGGCGTGTGCGCCTTCAGCCGCCAGCGCCGCCTTCATTGCATCGATTGCTTTGCCGTCAACGCCGTTGGCCGCCAGGATCGCGACTTTGCGAGTCTTGATGTTTTCCGGCAGCAGGTTGGCCTGGCTCAGCGCTGGCGAACGGTCCAGCGAGGTTTTCGGCACGTCTACGGTGCCAGCCTTCGGTGCTGGCAGACCCAGATTTGCCGCAACGCGAGCAGCCAGTTCCAGATCGATGTTGGCGAGGATCTCATTGACCTGGCGCTCACGAATCCACAACCGGTCAACCTTGCCCAGCTCGAAGCTGTACGCGGCGATGATGTGTTCCTGCTCGTGCTTGCTCATGCTGTTGAAGAACAAGCGCGCCTGCGAGAAGTGATCACCGAACGACTCGCTGCGCTGACGAATCTTGTTCGCGTCGATGCGTTCCGGGTAAGTCTCGAAGCCACCGTTTTGCGCGGCGGGCGGAGTTTCTTTCGGCCAGCCACCGTCAATCGAGTTCGGCTCGTAGGAGGCGCGGCCCTTGTCGATGGTCATGCGGTGAATGCCATCGCGCTGACCATTGTGGTACGGCGCCACCGGACGGTTGATCGGGATTTCGTGGAAGTTCGGCCCGCCGAGTCGGCTGATCTGCGTGTCGGTGTAGGAAAACAGCCGACCTTGCAGCAGCGGATCGTTGGAGAAGTCGATGCCTGGGACGATGTGGCCCGGGCAGAACGCGACTTGCTCGGTTTCGGCGAAGAAGTTGTCCGGGTTACGGTTCAGGGTCATTTTGCCCAGTGGCGTAATCGGCACGATTTCTTCAGGAATGATCTTGGTCGGGTCGAGCAGGTCGAAATCGAAGTCGTGTTCGTTTTCTTCCTCGACGATTTGCACGCCCAATTCCCATTCCGGGTAGTCGCCCATCTCGATCGATTCCCACAGGTCACGACGGTGGTAATCGGTGTCTTTACCGGCGAGTTTCTGCGCTTCATCCCACACCAGCGAGCAGGTGCCGGCGGTTGGGCGCCAGTGGAATTTGACGAAACGCGACTTGCCTTCGGCGTTTACCAGACGGAACGTGTGCACGCCGAAACCTTGCATGCTGCGCAGGCTTTTCGGGATCGCGCGGTCGGACATCGCCCAGATCACCATGTGCGCCGATTCAGGCTGCAGCGAGACGAAGTCCCAAAAGGTGTCGTGGGCCGAGCCGCCGGTAGGGATTTCGTTGTGTGGCTCCGGTTTCACCGCGTGGACGAAATCGGGAAACTTGATTGCGTCCTGGATGAAGAACACCGGCATGTTGTTGCCGACCAGGTCGAAGTTGCCTTCGTCGGTGAAGAACTTCACGGCAAACCCGCGCACGTCACGCACGGTATCGCCCGAGCCGCGTGGGCCCTGCACCGTGGAGAAACGCACGAATACCGGAGTTTGTTTACCCGGATCCTGCAGGAAACCGGCCTTGGTCAGCGCGGCATGGTTTTCGTAAGTCTGGAAGAAACCATGAGCGCCAGTGCCGCGCGCATGGACGATGCGCTCCGGGATGCGTTCGTGGTCAAAGTGCGTGATTTTCTCACGCATGATGAAGTCTTCCAGCAGCGACGGCCCGCGGGCGCCGACTTTCAGGGTGTTCTGGTTGTCCGACACCTTGACGCCCTGGTTGGTGCGCAGGGCTTGTTCGGTGGCGTCGGAACGGAATTTTTCCAGGCTTTCGAGCTTGGTATTGGTGTTGCCACGGTCCAGGGTGTCAGTCCCGGCCAGTGCGCTTTTGGGGGCGACAGGTTTCTTGGTACTCATCAGTCGTAAACTCCTCGTTGCGATCTCGTCCTAGCCGGACTTGTGAGCAATTTTCCAGGCACGGCACCTGGCGGTAATCACGTTGCTTAAGTAGTGACTAATGAGGATTTCAGCCGTTCCTTTTTTATGACCTTTGATCGCGTTATTGCCAAATCAAAGGTTGCATGCCGAATAAATGCTAATACCCTCTATACGGACAGGCTAAAATGCGCGCCCGGCTAACCGCTGACCCTTTTCCAACGCGCCCCACAAGGTTCGCTACGTGATCGAGTTTCAAAACGTCCATAAGACTTACCGCGTCGCCGGTAAGGATATTCCCGCCCTGCATCCGACCAGTCTGACGATTGAGAACGGCCAGGTCTTCGGCCTGATCGGCCATTCCGGCGCGGGAAAAAGTACCCTGCTGCGTCTGATCAATCGCCTGGAGGAATCCACTGGCGGCAAGATCTTCGTCGATGGCGAAGAAGTCACCGCGCTCGATGCCAGCAGCCTGCGGCGCTTCCGCCAGCAGGTCGGGATGATCTTCCAGCACTTCAACCTGCTGGCCTCCAAGACGGTCGCCGACAACGTTGCGCTGCCGCTGACCCTCGCCGGTGAGCTCTCGCGCAGTGAAATCGAGCAGCGCGTCGCCGAGCTGCTGGCGCGGGTCGGTTTGTCCGACCACGCCAAAAAGTATCCGGCGCAATTGTCCGGTGGCCAGAAGCAGCGCGTCGGCATTGCCCGCGCCCTGGCGACCAAGCCGAAAATTCTCCTGTGTGACGAAGCCACCAGCGCGCTGGACCCGCAGACCACTGCGTCGGTCCTGCAATTGCTCGCCGAGATCAACCGCGAGCTGAAGCTGACCATCGTGCTGATCACCCACGAAATGGACGTGATCCGCCGCGTTTGCGATCAGGTCGCGGTGATGGACGCCGGGGTAATCGTCGAGCAAGGCTCGGTGGCCGATGTGTTCCTGCATCCCAAGCACCCGACCACCAAGCGCTTCGTCCAGGAAGACGAGCAGATCGACGAAAGCGAACAGCGTGATGATTTTGCGCATGTGCCGGGGCGGATCGTGCGTCTGACGTTCCAGGGCGAAGCGACCTACGCGCCGTTGCTCGGCACCGTCGCGCGGGAAACCGGCGTCGACTACAGCATCCTTGCCGGGCGCATCGATCGGATCAAAGACACGCCGTACGGCCAATTGACCCTGGCGGTCACCGGCGGCGACATGGAGGCGGCGTTTGCCCGCTTCACCGCAGCAGACGTCCACATGGAGGTGCTGCGCTGATGGAGGCCCTGATGAGTTTCTTCGCCAATATCGACTGGTTCGAAATCTGGCTCGCTACCGGCGACACCCTGCTGATGCTCGGCGGTTCACTGCTGTTCACAATTTTGCTCGGCCTGCCGCTGGGCGTGCTGCTGTTCCTGTGCAGCCCGCGCCAGTTGCTGGAATCGCGCGGCGTTTATGCGGTGCTGTCGCTGGTGGTGAACATTCTGCGTTCGCTGCCGTTCATCATTCTGCTGATCGTGATGATCCCGTTCACCGTGTTGATCACCGGCACTTCGCTCGGCGTAGCCGGTGCGATCCCGCCATTGGTGGTGGGCGCCACGCCGTTCTTCGGGCGTCTGGTGGAAACCGCGTTGCGCGAAGTCGATCGCGGCATCATCGAAGCGACCCAGGCGATGGGCGCGACGACCAAGCAGATCATCATCAATGCGTTGCTGCCGGAAGCCCGTCCGGGCATCTACGCAGCGATTACGGTGACGGCGATTACACTGGTTTCCTACACGGCAATGGCCGGTGTGGTCGGCGCCGGTGGTTTGGGTGACTTGGCGATCCGTTTCGGCTACCAGCGTTTCCAGACCGATGTGATGATCGTCACCGTCGTGCTGTTGCTGGTGCTAGTGCAAGTGCTGCAAATGGTTGGCGACAAACTGGTCGTACACTTTTCCAGAAAATAAATGTTTCGCGTAGCCCGGCGCTGAGCCGGCCATTCGCTGGCAGGCGCCAAACGGGCGCCTCATGCGGTTAAACACAAGGAGTTAGCTGAATGAAAAAACTACTCGTCGCATTGGCCGCTGTTGCGGCGTTCTCCGCCCAGGCTGATGAAACCCTGACCGTCGCCGCGTCGCCGGTGCCACATGCGGAAATTCTCGAATTCGTGAAGCCGACCCTGGCCAAAGAAGGCGTGACGCTGAACGTCAAGGTGTTCACCGACTACATCCAGCCGAACGTGCAGGTTGCCGAGAAACGTCTGGACGCCAACTTCTTCCAGCACCAGCCGTACCTGGATGAGTTCAACAAGGCCAAGGGCACCAATCTGGTCGCCGTTGCCGGTGTGCATCTGGAACCGCTGGGCGCTTACTCCAGCAAGTACAAAGCGCTGACCGAACTGCCAGGCGGCGCCAACGTGGTGATCCCGAACGACGCCACCAACGGCGGCCGTGCGCTGTTGCTGCTGGCGAAGGCTGGCCTGATCAAGTTGGAGGATTCGAACAACATCCTCTCGACCACCAAAGACATCACCGAGAATTCCAAGGACCTGAAATTCCGTGAGCTGGAAGCCGCGACCATCCCGCGTGTACTGACCCAGGTCGACCTGGCGCTGATCAACACCAACTACGCGCTGGAAGCCAAGCTTGATCCGTCCAAAGACGCGCTGGTGATCGAAGGCAACGACTCGCCTTACGTGAACATCCTCGTCGCGCGCCCGGACGACAAGGACAGCGACGCGATGAAGAAACTCGTCGCCGCGCTGCACAGCCCGGAAGTCAAAGCGTTCATTCTCGAGAAGTACAAAGGCGCGGTACTGCCGGCGTTCTGATCTGATCCGCTGGACTGAAAGGGGCGCATTCGATGCGCCCCTTTTTTATGCCTGAAACACCGGCCTCGTAGGAGCCAGGCTTGCCGGCGAAGGCGTCAGTGAAATCGCCTTCGCCGGCAAGCCTGGCTCCTACAGGGAGGTGTGGTGATTCACTTGCGCTTGAGCATCACCGGCAATTGCTGGATCAGTTTGGCGTTGTTCAGCGGTGCGCGGATGAACCCGCGTTGCGTGCCGTCCGGGCCGATGACCGCGAGGTTGCCGCTGTGGTCGACTGTGTAATTGGGCTTGCTGGTGTCCGCCGGAATAAACGGAATGCTCACCGCGTTCGCCAGTTTCTGGATGTCTTCGACCGACGACGCGGTCAAACCCTGAAACTGCGGATCGAAATAACCCAAATATTGTTTCAGCTGCTTCGGCGAATCGCGGTTCGGGTCGACGCTGACCAGAATCACCTGCAACCTCGCTGCGGCTTCCGGCGGCAATTCACTCTTGATCTGCCGCAGCTGCGCAAGGGTGGTCGGGCAGATGTCCGGGCAGAAGGTGTAACCGAAGAACAGCAGACTCCACTTGTCTTTCAGCGCATTGACCGCGACCGGTTTGCCGTCCTGATCAGTCATCGTCACGTCTGGCAGATTACGGCTTTGCGGCAACAGGATGATCCCGGCGTCGATCAGCGCAGTCGGGTCGCCCTGACCTTTGCCGGACAGCACTTTGTTGACGGTCAGGCCCAGAATCAACGCAATCAGGGCAACGAGGACAAAGACGGTTTTCTGAGTTCGAGTCATAGGTTCATTTTGGTCAAAGGTTCAACAGCAGGTAGTGATCCACCAGCAGCGCGATAAACAGCAGGAACAAGTACCAAATAGAGTACTTGAACGTATTGATCGCCGCGTGCGGCCGAGTGCCACGGTACAGCACCACGGCCCATTGCAGAAACCTCGCGCCCAGCACCAGCGCACAAACCAGATAAAGCATGCCGCTCATGTGAATCACGTAAGGCATCAGGCTGACCGCCAGCAGCGCGAAGGTGTAAAGCAGGATGTGGATTTTGGTGTAGTGCTCGCCGTGGGTCACCGGCAACATCGGGATATCGGCCTTGGCGTATTCCTCTTTGCGATGAATCGCCAATGCCCAGAAGTGCGGCGGGGTCCAGGCAAAAATGATCAGCACCAGCAGCAATGGCTCAGCGCTGACATGCCCGGTGGCCGCGACCCAACCGAGCAGCGGCGGGGCCGCGCCGGCCAGTCCGCCGATGACGATGTTCTGCGGCGTCGCGCGTTTGAGAAAACCGGTGTAGACCACCGCGTAACCGAGCAACGAGGCGAGGGTCAGCCACGCGGTCAGCGGATTGGTGAAGGCCAGCAGCAGGGCTTGCCCGAGCACCGCCAGTACCAGCGCAAAGGTCAGCGCCGCCGTCGGCGACACACGGCCCTCGGCCAGTGGCCGCTTGTGGGTCCGCGCCATCACCGCATCGATGCGCCGGTCCACCACATGATTGACCGCCGCCGCGCCACCGGCACACAGCGCGATCCCCAGGTTGCCAAACACCAGCACCGTCCACGGCACCCCGGCGCGGGTCGCGAGGAACATCCCGACCAGCGAGGTGATCAGCATCAGCACCACCACTTTCGGTTTGGTCAGCTCCAGATAATCGCGCCAGATCGCCTGACTGTGACGTTCGCCGATCAGAGTCGCCATGGCATTTCTCCTTTTATTGTTATGGGCCCGGCGGAATGTTTACGCGGGCTGAAACGCCAGCGCGCAGGGGATTGCTGCTTGACCCGAACCAGACTGGTGCGCGCGTGATAATTGACCAGCACCAACGTCAGCAACAGCGCCGCGCCACCCGCGTTATGGGCGACGGCGATCGGCAGCGGCAAGTGCAACAACACGTTGCTGATGCCCAAGGTGATTTGCGCGGCGAGGGCGATCAGCACCAGACCGGCGAGGCGGGTCATGCCGACCACTTTCAATTGCCACGCAAGCCCGAGCAGCACCAGCGTGACCAAAAGCGCCCCGATGCGATGGGTCAGGTGAATCGCCGTGCGCGCGTCGCTGTCCAGTTGCCCGCCGAGGTAATTCGGGCCGATGTGCTGAGTCAGGTGAAAACCATTGGCGAAATCGGCGGGCGGCAGCCATTGGCCGTGGCAGGTCGGGAAGTCGATGCACGCCACCGCCGCATAGTTGGAACTGACCCAGCCACCGAGGGCGATTTGCCCGATCACCAGCAGCAAACCGGCAGTCGCCCAGTACTGCAAACGTCGCGGCACGGTCAGCGCCGGCAATACGCCGGACAAGCGCAGCGTCAGCAAAAACAACAAGCTCAAAGTGGCAAAACCGCCGAGCAAATGCCCGGTCACCACTTGCGGCCATAGCTTGAGCGTCACCGTCCACATACCGAACGCCGCTTGCGCAATCACCACCGCCAAGAGGAACAGCGGCAACTTCACCGGTTGCCCCGGATGCCGACGATGGACCCAGGCGCGCCCGGCCAGCACCGCGATCAGCAACCCGAGCGTGCCGGCGAAGTAGCGGTGAATCATCTCGTTCCAGCCCTTGTGCGCTTCGACCGGGGTGTCGGGGAAATGCAATTCGGCATGCGCCAGTTGGGCTTCGCTTTTCGGCACGCTGATAAACCCGTAACAGCCCGGCCAGTCCGGGCAACCGAGGCCGGCGTGGGTCAGGCGCGTGTAGGCGCCGAGCAACACCACAATCAGTGCCAGCAACGTGGCAAACAGCGCGAGGCGAAATCCAGGTTTGGCCATGACGATGCCCTTATCCGATGTTCGACAGTTTCAACAGGTGACGCAGGTCGTTGAGCAGGTCCTTGCCCTTGACGCTCGGGTCGTAGCGCAGCACCAGATTGCCGTGCGGGTCGATAATCCACAGCTGCGGCGCGGTGTTGTCGCCCGTGGTCTTTTTGAACGTGGTCAGGTCCATGGGGTAGCGTTGCAGCTGCGGGTATTCACGATTGAGCTTGGCCTCGTAATCGCTGCCCAGCGGTTGCGCGGCGGCCAGTGCGTGGCTGGCGCGGGACGCTTCGCGGCCGAGGCCGATCTGGATCTGCCGCGCCAGATACACCAGTTGCTGGCAGTCCACCGAACAATCCTTCGGCGCAGTCACCAGCATTTGCCAACGCTGCTCCTGGGCCTGCACGCCGAGGTCGGCGCGGGTCTGGCCGTTGCCGATCAGTTCGCCGTGATAGCTGCGCCCGTCCGGCACCCAGAACTGCAATTTGTACATGCCGGTGGCGAGGATCATCGGGCCGATCACGCCCAACACGATCAGCAGCAGTTGCAAACGCCCCTTGCGCCGACTGGCCGGGGTTTTCGCCTCAGACATGCTGGGTGGATTCATGGCCGCTCCCATGGTGTTTCTCCTTTGCGTTGTGCCAGCCGAGGTAGATAAAGAGGCCGAGCAGGGCGATCGCCATGGCGAACCACTGCACGGCGTAAGCGATGTGTTTTTCCGCGCCCATGGCGACTATCGGCCAATCGGCCTGATACGCAGCGGGGCCGTTTTCGAGGCGTAATTCGTAAGCGAAACCGTCACGCTCGAGCGCCGTCCACAGCCGCGCCGGTTCGACCGCTGTCACCAGTTGCGGCCACGTCGTGGCGTTCGGGTCGGCGTGCAACTGGAACGTCGCGCCGGGCGCCACATAGACCCACGCCTCGACGCTCAACGGCTGTTTCGGCGTGGTGAATTGCGGCGGCGTGCGCCGATCCGGCCACGCCAGCCAGCCGCGATTGACCAGCAGCCACAACCCGCTCGCCTGATCCTGAAACGGTTGCAGCAACTCGACGCCGACCTTGCCGTCGCGCTGACGGTTGTCCAGCAGCACGCTGTGCTCGGGGTCGAATTGGCCGAGCAGGCGCACGCGGCGAAACGCCGGGTCCTGGGTGTTTTGCAGCTCGGTGCTGGCCATCGGCTCGGCCGCGCGGCGTTCGGCGTAGGTGTTCAGCAGCGCGCTTTTCTCCGCGCCCCGGCTCAACTGCCAGAACCCCAGTGACGCCAGCATCGGCAACAGCAGCGCGACCACCAGGGTCGGCACGATGCCCGGCCGGAAGCGCTTCATGGCGTGGCCAGAAAGTCGCTGGACGCGGTAGCTATACTCAAGTGCATTCGCCTTCCCCCGGAGTCTTGCCATGCTCAAAGCAGCCATCGTCCTGATGCTGATTGCCACGGTTGTCAGCCTGTTCAGCGGCCTGTTTTTTCTGGTCAAGGACGACAGCAGCTCAAACCGCCTGGTCATTGCCCTGAGCGTTCGCGTGGCCCTGGCGGCCGGCACCGTCGGCCTGATCGCCTGGGGTTTTTACAGCGGCCAATTGGTTGCCCACGTTCCGTGGGAGCTATAAGCGCCAAGCTTCAAGCTTCAAGCTCGGCGCTGCTTTCAGAGCACGTAGACGAAGACAAACAGACCCAGCCAAACCACATCGACAAAGTGCCAATACCAACTCGCCGCTTCGAAGGCGAACTGGTGCTCGTTGTCGAAATGCCCGCGCATGATCCGCATCAGCATCACAAACAGGATGATCGTGCCGATGGTCACGTGCGCACCGTGGAAACCGGTGAGCATGAAGAACGTCGCGCCGTAGATGCCCGAGCCCAGGGTCAGGCCCAGTTCGTGGTAGGCGTGGATGTATTCCTCGGCCTGAAAACCGAGGAACGCGCAGCCCAGCAGCACGGTGATCGCCAGCCAGATTTTCAGCGCGCCGCGATGACCTTTTTTCAGCGCATGGTGGGCGATGGTCACGGTCACGCTGGAACTGACCAGCAGCACCGTATTGAGCAGCGGCAGGCCCCACGGGCTGATCACGTCCTTGGGCGCCGGATAGAGTTTCGGGTCAGGGTTATTCAGCAGCGGCCAGGTGAATTCGAACGTCGGCCAGAGCATGTGCGCCAGACCTTTCGGGCCTTCGCCGCCGAGCGCCGGGCCGGACACGTGGCGCACATAAAACAGCGCGCCGAAGAACGCGATGAAGAACATCACTTCCGAGAAAATGAACCAGCTCATGCCCCAGCGGAACGAGCGATCCATCTGCGCGCTGTACAGCCCTTGGCGGCTTTCCTTGATCACCGTGCCGAACCAGCCGAACAGCATGTACGCGACCATCAGGCCGCCGACGAAAAAGATCAGCGGGCCATGGGATTCCGGGCGCGCGGCTTTCAGGTCGTTGAACCAGGTGGCCAGGCCGAACACCGTGACCAGCATGCCGACCGTGGCGATGATCGGCCATTTGCTCTGGGCCGGGACGTAATAGTGTTCATGAGTTGCCATTTATTGTTCTCCTTATCGGGCACGCTCAACCGCCAGTGTTTACAGCGACCGGTGGATGTCGGGCGGTGATATCGAACAGCGTGTAGGACAGCGTCAGGTGCTTCACTTCCTTGGGCATGTCGCGGTCAACGATGAAACGTACCGGCATCTCGATCCGTTGACCGGGCTGCAGCACTTGCTGGGTAAAGCAGAAACATTCGGTCTTGTGGAAGTAAGCGGCGGCGGCGCTGGGCGCGATGCTCGGCACGGCTTGCGCGCTCATCGGCCGATCGGTCGGGTTGTGCGCGATGAAGATCATCTCGTTGACCGCGCCGGGATGGGCGGTCAGTTCATCGCTCTTCGGATAGAAATCCCAGGACATGTCCGCCGAATTGGTTGAAAGAAACTGCACGCGCACCTGCCGCGAGGCATCGACGGTTTGCTCGCCCTCGTACTGCCCGGAGGATTTGCCGTTGATGCCGAACGCCTTGCACATCACGTCGTAGATCGGCACCAGGGCAAAGCCGAAAACGAACATCGCCACCACCACCAGCAGCAGGCGCGTGACCAGCTTCTTCAGCGAAATCGAATCAGCCATGACTTTGAACCTCTCCACCCAACCCTGTAGGAGTGAGCCTGCTCGCGATGGCGGTGTGTCTGGCACACCGCAGTGAACCCCTCGCGAGCAGGCTCACTCCCACAAAGGCCAGGCGTTTCATTTCACTTCCGGTGGCGTGGTGAAGGTGTGATACGGCGCTGGCGACGGAATGCTCCACTCCAGCCCTTCGGCGCCATCCCACGGTTTGGCCGGGGCCGGCTCGCCGCCGCGAATGGTCTTGATGACGATGAACAGGAAGAAAATCTGCGTGGCGCCGAACATGAATGCGCCAATCGACGACACCATGTTGAAGTCGGCGAATTGCAGGTTGTAGTCCGGAATCCGCCGCGGCATGCCGGCCAGCCCGACAAAGTGCATCGGGAAGAACGCCATGTTCATGCCGATGAACGAGAGCCAAAAGTGCAGCTTGCCGAGGGTTTCGTCGTACATGTGGCCGGTCCACTTCGGCAGCCAGTAATACGCCGAAGCGAAGATCCCGAAGATCGCCCCCGGCACCAGCACGTAGTGGAAATGCGCGACCACAAAGTAGGTGTCCTGGTACTGGAAGTCTGCCGGCGCGATGGCCAGCATCAGCCCGGAGAAACCGCCGATGGAGAACAGGATCACGAACGCCACCGCAAACAGCATCGGCGTCTCGAAGGTCAGCGAGCCTTGCCACATGGTGCTGGCCCAGTTGAACACTTTGACCCCGGTCGGCACCGCGATCAGCAGCGTCGCGTACATGAAGAACAACTCGCCCACCAGCGGAATGCCGACCACGAACATGTGGTGCGCCCAGACAATAAACGACAGGAACGCGATGCTCGCCGTGGCGTAAACCATCGACGTATAGCCGAACAGCGGCTTGCGCGAGAAGGTCGGGATGATCGAGCTGACGGCGCCGAAGGCCGGCAGGATCATGATGTACACCTCGGGGTGGCCGAAGAACCAGAACACATGCTGGAACAAAACCGGGTCACCGCCACCGGCAGCACTGAAGAAACTGGTGCCGAAGTGGATGTCCATCAGCATCATCGTCACGCACCCGGCCAGCACCGGCATCACTGCGATCAACAGGAACGCGGTGATCAGCCAGGTCCAGACGAACAGCGGCATTTTCATCAACGTCATGCCGGGTGCGCGCAGGTTGAGAATGGTCGCGATCACGTTGATCGCGCCCATGATCGAGCTGATACCCATCAAGTGAATGGCGAAGATAAAAAACGTCACGCTTTCCGGCGCGTAAGTCGTCGACAGCGGTGCGTAGAAGGTCCAGCCAAAGTTTGGCCCGCCACCGGGCGTGAACAGTGTCGAAACCAACAGCAGGAATGCCGCCGGCAGCAGCCAGAAACTGAAGTTGTTCATCCGTGGCAGGGCCATGTCCGGCGCGCCGATCATCAACGGGATCATCCAGTTGGCGAGGCCGACGAACGCCGGCATCACCGCGCCGAACACCATCACCAGACCGTGCATGGTGGTCATCTGGTTGAAGAACGCCGGTTCGACGATTTGCAGGCCTGGCTGGAACAGCTCGGCGCGAATCACCATCGCGAACGAACCGCCGAGCAGGAACATGCAGAACGCAAACCACAGGTACAGCGTGCCGATGTCTTTGTGGTTGGTGGTCAGCACCCAACGCATCAGGCCTTTGGCGGGACCGTGGGCGTGGTCGGCATGACCATGGTCATCGATGACGGCGCTCATGGCTGGTCTCCTGCAAACAGGTGGGCTGGGCAGGCCGGGGCGTGTTGCCCCGACCGGTGGCTTGGGTGCGCAATAGACCGGCTCATTTGCTTTCCGCCTGTTTCAGCTCCAGCACTTCTTTAGGAGTGACCATGTCGCCCTTGTTGTTGCCCCAGGCGTTACGTTCGTAGGTCACGACCGCCGCGATATCGACTTCCGACAGCTGCTTGCCGAACGCCGCCATGGCGGTGCCGGGTTTGCCGTGGAAGACAATGCTCAGGTGATCCTTGATCGGGCCGGTGGCGATTTTCGAGCCTTTGAGCGCCGGGAACATCGGCGGCAGGCCCTGGCCTTCAGCCTGGTGACAGGCCACGCACGTGGTGTGGTAAACCTTGTCGCCGCGCTCCTTGAGTTCGTCGAGGGTCCATTCCTTGCTGGTCAGCTCCTTGAGCTGCAGCGCCTCGGCTTTGCGTTCGCCGAGCCAGGTGGCGTAATCGGCCTGGGTTTTGACCTCGACCACAATCGGCATGAAACCGTGGTCCTTGCCGCACAGCTCGGCGCACTGGCCACGGTAGATGCCGGGCTTGTCGATGCGCGTCCAGGCTTCGTTGACGAACCCCGGAATGGCATCGCGCTTGACCGCGAAGGCCGGCACCCACCACGAGTGAATGACGTCGGCGGAGGTCACGAGAAAGCGCACCTTCGCGCCAATCGGCAGCACCAGCGGCTTGTCGACCTCCAGCAAGTAATGCTCGCCTTTGGTTTCCTTGTTGTGGATCTGGTCGGCGGGGGTGGCCAGGTTGCTGAAGAACTCGACGTCCTGGCCCAGGTATTTGTAGTGCCACTTCCACTGATAGCCGGTGATCTGCACATCGATGTCCGGCTCACTGGCGTCGTACATCTTGATCAGGGTCGCGGTCGCCGGCACCGCCATCGCCACCAGAATGATGAACGGCACGATGGTCCAGAGGATTTCGACGGTGGTGCTTTCGTGAAATTTGGCGGCCACCTGCCCGGTCGAGCGACGGTGGACCATCATCGACCAGAACATGGCGCCGAAGACGATGATGCCGATCACCACACAGATCCAGAAAATGGTCATGTGCAGGTCAAATACTGCGTGACTGATTTCAGTCGCTCCCGGCGCCATGTTCACAGTCCAGGCGGCTTGCGCCTGGCTGAAAAATGACCACAACAGGAGGCCCATCCAGACGTGTGGATGTCGCATCATTGCGGGTTCCCCTTATCGTTCTTGTTATCCCGCCGGCTAACACCAGCGGCAAGGGAGCGGCTTTTTCAGACTACGAACTTGAATTGCCGAGCCTTGCTGCACAGGCAGTCGGGCGTCATCAGCTAACTCCATTCAAAACCGAGTATAGACAGCGACTGGCACCTCGCAACGCGATGGCGTAAATGAGCTGAAACAGCGAGTACTTGCGTGCAAGACCACGAATGGAGAACGATGCGCACCCTACGGTGGCTGGCCGATATAACTTTGATGTCTCACGGATGAAACATTTATGACAAATGCGTCTTAGCAGTTTTCATAAGCCAGCTAACTTATGTCTTCCTATTTCATTGCCTTGTTTCCTGGAGTTTTCATGAACACCGCCGCATTGCGCGAGCAGATCCAAAAAGCCCTGCAGCATGAGGCCGAAACTGGCCTGCTGACTCGTCAACTGGAAACCCAATTACCGCACTTGCACCCTGCCATCCAATTGCCGGAGGCTGATGCCAACGGCGTGCTGACCCGTTTTGTCACGGCTTACATCGAAGAAGTGCCTGATCTGCTGGAAGCCGCCAACGAAGTCGCGAGGGAAGCGGGTATCGAATCGCAGATCAAACCGGTACTGAAAATCGCCGAGCAATACTTCCTGCAACCGCCAGCGATCATGGCCGGGCACGTCGGCCTCGACGGTCTGCTGGACGAAGCGTATCTGGCGCATCGGTTTGTGGAAGAGGTCAACGACCTGTACATCAAGCATTTCGGCCAGCCACTGATCCCTCTGGACATGACGGTCGCCAACCTGATCGCCCATCAATTGATCGGCGAAGCGTTCGCCAATCAGCTGGATGAGGCCGTGCATCACGCCGTCGACGAGATGCTCAACGAAGAAAGCTTCGCCCTGGAATCGGTCGAAGCCTACCGCGATAAACTCAACAACCCGGACACCGGCGCTGCGTGGAAACGCTGGCCCTGCATGTCCCGCCGCCTCGGCGTAGGCCTGGAACTGGACCAGCCAGCCGCCTGATCGCCTTTTGTGTACGGCGCAAATCCTGTAGGAGCTGAGCTTGCTCGCGAAAGCGGTCTATCAGCTGACATCGCTATCAACTGACACGGCCCCTTCGCGGGCAAGCCTCGCTCCTACAGGTTCTGTGCATGACGCAAATTCCGTGGGGGCTGAGCTTTGCTCCCACAGGTTCTGTGCATGGCGCTAAAACCTGTAGGAGCTGAGCTTGCTCGCGAAAGCGGTCTATCGGCTGACATCTGCATCAACTGACACGGCCTCATCGCGGGCAAGCCTTGCTCCCACAGGTTCTGTGTATGACGCAAATTTCATGGGGGCTGAGCCTTGCCCCACAAGTTTTGTGTATGGCGCTAAATCCTGTGGGAGCTGAGCTTGCTCGCGATGGCGGCCTATCGGCTGACATC
This sequence comes from Pseudomonas sp. SJZ131, assembly GCF_007828705.1. Lineage (NCBI taxonomy): Bacteria > Pseudomonadati > Pseudomonadota > Gammaproteobacteria > Pseudomonadales > Pseudomonadaceae > Pseudomonas > Pseudomonas sp. SJZ131. Next base: position 795,902 of record NZ_VIVC01000003.1, read on the forward strand.
TGCATCGACTGACACGGCCTCATCGCGGGCAAGCCTTGCTCCTACAGGTTTTGCTATGCGGCGGAGCCGATGCCGGTGGTGGTGCGCAAGCGGCCTTCCAATCGGCGTTTCAAGCCGCGCGGTTCGATCAGCAACTTCGAACCTTTCGCCGCATTCGCCCGACCCCACTCTTCAAGCAGTTCCAGACACGAATGGTCGATGTAGCTGAGGTTATTCAGCGGCACATGCACGGTCACGCCCGGTGGAATGGTCGCCAGCACCTGGGTCAGCGCCGGCACTTTGAGGAAAGTCCCCGCGCCGATCAGACGCAACTCCATCTCGCCGTCCCGCGGCAGGTCGATCAGGCTGATCTTCAGGCGCGAGGCTTTCCACGCCAGTTTCGCCAGGGTCAAACCGAAGCCGATCAGCACGCCGGTCAGCAGGTCAGTGAAGATGATCGCCAGCGCGGTGGCCGCGTAGGTGAACATCGGCATCCGCCCGTAACGGCCCAAACCCCGAAAAGCCTTCATATCGACCAGTTTGAAACCGGTGTAAACCAACACACCCGCGAGGCTCGCCACCGGAATGCTTTGCAACACACTCGACAGCAACAGCACGAAACCGAGCAGCCACAAGCCGTGGAAGATCGTCGACATGCGCGTGGTGGCGCCGGCCTGAACATTGGCCGAGCTGCGCACGATCACGCCGGTCATCGGCAATGCGCCGAGCAAACCGCAGAGCATGTTGCCTACACCTTGCGCCGACAATTCGCGGTCGAAGTCAGAACGTTCGCCGCTGTGCATACGATCCACGGCGGCGGCGGACAGCAAGGTTTCGGCGCTGGCGATAAACGCCACGGCAAATGCCGCGATCAACAGCGTCGGGTCGGCCAAGTTGAGCAGGTCCGCCGGTTTCAGCCAATCAATCGCTTCAGCCAGGTTGGCCGGGACTTCCACGCGTTTTACCTGCAACGCCAGCATCAGACTGGCAACGGTCGCCAAACCCACGCCGAGCAATGCACCGGGGATAAAACGCAGCGAATGCGGGCGGAATTTTTCCCACAGCCACATCACCGCAATCGTCGACAACCCGAGCAAACCAGCCTGCCAACCCAACGATGGCAAAGCCTGCATGACCGCTGCCGGGAACGCCGCCAGATTATCCAGCCCTGACGGTTTGGGCACTGCGTCGAGCATCACGTGCACTTGCGACAAGATGATCAACACGCCGATCCCGGCGAGCATGCCGTAGACCACGGCCGGGGCCGTGACGCGGAACCAGCAGCCGAGTTTCAGTCGCCCGGCGACCAGTTGCAGAAACCCTGCAAGCAGCAGGATCGGCCCGAGCATGGCGATTCCGTGTTGGCGCACCAACTCGAACACCAACACCGCCAGACCCGCCGCCGGGCCGCTGACTTGCAGCGGCGAACCGGCAATCCAGCCGACCACCAGACCACCGATGATCCCGGTAATCAGGCCTTTGGCCGGCGGCAATCCCGACGCGATGGCGATGCCCATGCACAAGGGCAGGGCGACCAGAAACACCACCACGGAAGCCAATAGCTCCCGTGGCAGAACAGCTTTGATTTGTGCAGCACGCATGGGAGTTCTCCCGAATTTTCTTCAGGCGTGACAAAGCCAGGCTGCTTGAACAGCAGCCTCGGCTAAATCACACAGGGATTGTTAGGAGGACTTAGAAACGCGCTTTGGGCGTCGCCACCGGAATCGGGTGACTGCCATCCAGGGGCAGGAAACAACCCTGATCGGCGTCGTAAGCTCTGATTTCGCTGGTTTCAATGCTGTACACCCAGCCATGGATAAACAGCTGACCGTTGGCCATGCGCGAGGCCACCGATGGATGTGTACGTAGATGTTGCAGCTGCGCGATCACATTCTCTTCGGTGAGGATGTGCATGCTTTCGCCTTCGTCAGCGCAATTGCAGTTTTCCTGGACCATGGTTTTCGCCACTTCGGCGTGCCGCAGCCAGGCTTTGACCGTAGGCATTTTTTCCAGGCTTTGCGGGTTGAGCACTGCGCGCATGGCGCCGCAGTCGGAGTGTCCGCAGATGATGATGTGCTGCACGCCCAGAGCCAGCACCGCGTATTCGATCGCGGTGGAAACGCCGCCGTTCATTTGCCCATAAGGCGGCACAACGTTGCCGACGTTACGGGTCACGAACAGATCGCCGGGGGAGCTTTGGGTGATCAGTTCAGGAACGATGCGCGAATCGGCGCAAGTGATGAACATCGCGCGCGGGTTTTGCGCCGTGGCGAGTTTTTTGAAGAGCTCTTCCTGTTGCGGAAAGATCTCGTGATGAAAGTGCAAAAAGCCGTCAACGATATGCTTCAGCGCTGCATCGGCGGATTCCGCATCAGCGTGGGGTGCAGAAGCCGACGCAGCCAACGGCTGTTTATCCTTGTCACTCATAATTCATCCTCTTTGACGGAGCCGGGGAATGTTCCCGTTAAGTCCGATATGAAGCCAGTGGCTGTTTAAAAAACGTCCAGGCCGAAGAAGCCGACCCGTCAGTCACTCGATGAACAAGGTAACCGTCGAAACTTAACTCAAACTGAATCAAAGGCTCTAGGACGTGTGTTCCAGGTCACAAAACTTGTGACCGCGTAGTGGCCTAATGATTTTCAGGCTACCCAATATTGGGCTGATTGTCCCTAAATCAAAGACATTTGGCGACCCGGCGGACAGAAGGCATCGCAGTCCAGATTAAATCCGTCGCGATGATTGAGGCCGAGGCGCTTGATGGTTTTGGCAAAACGTTGCGCCAACAGGTCGGCGAACGGCCCTTCGCCACGCATTCGCGCCCCGAAACGGCTGTCGTAAAGCTCGCCGCCACGGCTCTGACGGATCAGGCTCAGCACATGCGCGGCACGCTGCGGATAGTGCGCCGCCAGCCATTCCTCGAACAGCGGCGCGACCTCCAGCGGCAAGCGCAGCATCATGTACGCCGCACTCTGCGCACCCGCCGCGTGGGCCTCGGTCAGCAGGCTTTCGATTTCGCTGTCATTGATCATCGGGATCATCGGCGAACACAACACGCCGACCGGAATACCTGCCTCGCGCATCACCCGGATCGCCCGCAGCCGTGCTTTCGGCGCTGCGGCGCGGGGTTCGAGGATGCGTTTGAGTTCGTCGTCCAGCGTGGTCAGGCTGATCATCACCGCCACCAGCCGCTGCTCGGCCAGCTCGGTGAGCAAGTCGAGGTCACGCAGAATCAGCGAACCCTTGGTAATGATGGTCACCGGGTGCCGATAGCGCAGCAGCACTTCGAGGGTTTGCCGGGTGATTTTGTGCTCGCGCTCGATCGGCTGGTACGGGTCGGTGTTGGAGCCAAGGTTGATCGGCGCACATTGATAGCCGCGTGTCGACAATTGCTCTTCGAGGATGTCGGCGGCGTTGGTCTTGGCGATCAGTTTGGTTTCGAAATCCAGCCCCGGCGACATGTCCCAATACGCGTGGCTGGGCCGCGCATAACAATAAATGCAGCCATGCTCGCAGCCGCGATAGGGATTGATCGAGCGGTCGAACGGCAGGTCGGGCGAGTTGTTGCGGGTGATGATGGTTTTCGCCATCTCGATCCGCACTTCCGTGCCCTGGGTGACCGGCACTTCCTGATACCAGCCGTCGTCCTCCGCCACCGAGCGGTTCGGCGCGAAGCGGTTGTGCGGATTGGCGGCGGTGCCACGGCCGCGTGGCGGGAGAGGGGTGGACATCGGCAATACTCAGTAGCTGTATGGGCGTACAGTACATCGCGTTAACTGCCCGTGCCAGCACCGTTCGGCGTTTCCTACTTCTTCAGTTTGGGTCGGGCCTGCAAATCTCTCGAGCCAAGTCAGCCTGTGATGCTATGCCACAACTCCAATAAATAAATCGAGGTCATGGGGCAGGGGTTCCCTAATAGCAGAGCTGATCTGCCTGGTTTGCTCATCAGTCAGCGGTAACTGACCATCGGCTTCAGCAGCGAGGCTGTCCCATCCCAGTATTTGCATTACCGGCGCTTCAAATTCAGCCTTTATGTCCAGTTCGTATTTCAACGAGCTGTCTTCGAAGTTATCGGGCAAAAATCCTGTGATGCACAGTTGCATGGAGGGGCCCCATTATTTTTACGCCAAGACACTAATGCAGATATCAAGCTCACTCGGTATTGGTTTTCCGAGCACTCCTTCAATCTGCCGGACTTGCTCTGCTGTCAGCTCAACAACGCCATGTCTCACGCCCTCTTGGAGGGACTCCCAGCCAACCAAATCAAGCACGGTCTGATTGAATTCTGGTGCGACGTCCAGCTCAAATTGCACAAACTCGTTCTCGTGACCTTCAGGAAAAAAACCTTCGATACATAAAAACATAAATGACTCCCAGCTCTCACTTTGGTGTTGTTCTACCCGGCTTTGCGGGTTTGGTCTGCTCGCCTGTTTCAGGGTCGAACTCGCCTAAGTGCTTACCACGTTTGTCGTATATCTCAACTGCGCCATGTTGACGGTCCCATTCGTATATTTTTCCTGAGCTATCTACCCAACGGTGTCGTTTGCCACCACCACCTTGGACCGAGGCTTTCTGTTTTGCTCGTTTGGCATCAGGAAATGCCGTCAACCCTTTAGGCGCCGGATGATACCCATGGTCACCCGAGACACTCAGCGAAACATAGATCGGCTGAACACCAGTGTCAGGAAACGTGATGATTGCGTCTTGGTAATCTGGTGGGTGCGTTGGGTTGATCAGTATCTTATTGGCCTGCTCGGTCGGTGGGTAAACCCATACGGGCGGCAACTTTTGCGCGCCTTCCAGTGCAGGAATACCTAATACACCGTCGGGGCTTGCCGCTGGCGTCCAAGTAAGCCCAATCCCGTTGCCGATATCAGCAACGTATTTGTCACCGACTTTCCTGCCTTCTATAACGGGAACCGTTTCCCAGTCCTTTTTGCCCCCCGTGTAGAACCCGTACACGTTTACTGAGCCGTTCGGCATAGTCTTCGCATTTACACGAACGCGCGTGCGACCAGACTCAAGCATTGCGTATTGATCTTTCGTGTAGAAAGCGCTGTCTGGGGAAATGCTGGTGTTCGGTATCAATAGCGCAACAGTGCCAAGTGCCGCGTGAGTGGCAACAACGGTTGATCCTTCCAGCATAGTGAGAGCAAGTGAACCACCTAGACGTTGGGCGATAACTCGGCCGGTGGCCGACCCGCCGATCATTTGCAGCGGTGTGCCTTGGGCGGTCATTGCTGCACCGGTCCCAAGTACTGCCCACATTCCGTAGTCGGCGAGTTTTTCAACAGGCACAAATCCGGATGAATTCTTGTGGTCGATCACTCCGTCAGGAAGATTGCAGCTCTTGGCAAATACACAACCTTTCAAGTCTGGATAGGCGCCTTCCTTTTGGGCTCGCTTGACGAAGCGATCTTCATACGCCTGCTGTCTGGCGAGCATGTCGTCATAGGACTTTTGTCGGGCGTCACGCTCTGCCAGTTCAGTCGATGTCATATCCCGAAGGTAACGAACTCCAATACCTGAACCACCACCGCCACCACCCGATACCCAAACCTGAGGTATTTCCTTGTCGCGAGCCATCAAGCATCCCTGTTTCGCCGTTTAAATGCGCAAGGGACGCTACCTCATGTGGGTATGGCCTGAATGTAGGGCGGTTCTGAAAATTCGTGAAAGATCGTCTATCGCTGCGGATTGGCAGCGGTGCCACGGCCGCGTGGCGAGGGAGGGGTGGATATGAAAACGCCTCGATACTGGTTTTATGAAGTAGCGAGGCGTTGCTCATCTGGCGAGTGCCGCTGGGCGATCAGTTCTTTTGGGTAACCTGCCCCAAGTCATCGCCCGAAGTGGTTTTCATATCATCGCCACGCAGATCGGCAACGTCGCTGGCCTTGACCGGCGCACCTTTGTTGCCCCAGCTGCCACGGATGAAACTGACCACGTCCGCGACTTCCTGATCCGACAAGCGCCAGGCAAAACCGGGCATGGTGAAGGTCGAGGGCGCGGTGTGCGTGGCGGGCAGCGTGCCGCCCTTGAGCACGATGTGAATCAGCGAGGTCGGGTCGTCCGTTTGCAGCACCGGGTTGCCCGCCAGCGCCGGGAACACGCGGGTATAACCGTGGCCATCGGTGCGGTGGCACGCCGCGCAGTTGTCGATGTAGACCGCTGCGCCGGGCTGGCTGTCGTCACCGTTCCACAAGGCTTGCGCGACTTGTTTGTCGTACTGGTGCGGCTGGTCGTTGGGGTCATTGGCCGGCAACGATTTGAGGTAGCGCGCAATCGCGGTCAGGTCGTTGTCGGTCATGTATTGCATGCTGTGAGTGACCACATCGCTCATGCCGCCGAAGACTGCGCTGCGGTCGCTGCGCCCGGTCTTGAGGAATTGCACCAGTTGCGCTTCGCTCCAACTGCCGAGACCGTCCTTGTAGTCGCCGCGCAGACTTTTCGCGATCCAGCCTTCGAGCGGCGCACTGCCTGACAGAAAAGTACTGCCCTCGCCGGCATTCAGCGATTTTTCCTGCATGGTCAAGGCACGCGGCGTATGGCACGCGCCGCAATGTCCGAGGCCTTCGACCAGATAAGCCCCACGGCTGACGACCGCATCTTCGCCCGGTTTTGCCTGGTAATCCGCCACGTCCGGGGCAAACATCCAGCGCCAGCCCATCAGCGGCCAACGCATGCTCAATGGCCACGGAATGTCGCTGGCGCGGTTTTCCTGCGCGACCGGCGCCACGCCGTGCATGAAGTAGGCGTACAAGGCCTGCATGTCAGCCTGAGTAACACTGGCGTAGGACGGATACGGCATCGCCGGGTACAACGTGCTGCCATTTTTCGCGACGCCGTGGCGCACAGCTTTATCGAAGTCTTCGAAGCTGTAGTCACCGAGGCCGGTTTTGTCCGGGGTGATGTTGGTGGAATAGATAGTGCCGATCGGCGTTTCCATCGGCAGGCCACCGGCGAATGGCTTGCCGTTTTTGGCGGTGTGACACGCGACACAGTCGCCGGCCCGGGCCAGATATTCGCCTTGTTTGATCAGATTTTGATCAACTTCTGCCGCGCTGAGCGAACTGCTGCCGAGCAGGGCAAACGTCGCGATAACGAGTGCTTTCATGGTCATCGCTCCTTAAGCCTGAACCAGCGGGCCGGGGTTTTTCAGGTATTGCTCGCGGATCGCCCGAGCCGACCAATACGTCAGCGCGGCGACCAGGCCTGTAGGGTTGTAACCCAGACCTTGTGGGAAAGCAGACGCGCCAGGCACGAAAACGTTGTGCACGTCCCAGCTCTGCAAATACCGGTTCAGCGCGCTGGTTTTCGGGTCAGTGCCCATGATCGCGCCACCATTGAGGTGGGTGGTCTGGTAGGAGGCAGTATTGAAGTGATCGCCGACCTTTTTGCCAATCACGGCGATGGCTTTGGGGCCCATCGCTTCGGCGATCTTGCCCATTTTCTCGACCATGAAGCGGTTCATCTTGATGTCGTTTTCCTGCCAGTCGAACGTCATGCGCAGCAGCGGCAAACCGTAGGCATCGCGGTAAACCGGGTCGAGATCGAGGTAGTTGCCGCGATAAGACTGATGCGCGCCGTGGGCGTCCATCGACACCTGGTGGGTGTAGTAATCGGCGGTCGCGCGTTTCCACGCACTGCCCCACGCCGGTGTGCCGGGCGGGTTCGAGGTCCCGGCAATCGGCCGGCTGCCGGCCTGGTTGACCCACATCGGCGAGCCACCGACGAAACCGTGCGGCCCGTGGTCGAAGTTGTCCGCATTGAAATCGTCGATCGCCACGCCGTTGCCGCCGGCACCGATGAAGTTGTTGGTGTGGGTGTCTTTGTCGAAGAACGCCTTGATCGTGGCCATATTCTGGTAGGCGAAGTTTTTGCCGACCACGCCTTCGCCGCTGATCGGGTCGTAAGGCTTGCCGATGCCCGAGAGCAACATCAATCGCACGTTGTGAAACTGGAACGCGCCGAGAATCACCAGGTCGGCCGGCTGCTCGATTTCGCGGCCCTGACCGTCGATATACGTCACGCCGGTGGCTTTGCTTTTGCTGCTGTCGAGGTTGACCCGCAGCACGTGGGAGTTGGGCCGCAACTCGAAATTCGGCAGCGGCTTGAGCGCCGGCAGAATGTTCACGTTCGGCGACGCCTTGGAATACATGTAGCAAACGTAACCGCTGCAAAAACCGCAGAAGTTGCACGGGCCCATTTGTGCGCCGTAGGGATTGGTGTACGGGCCTGAAGTATTGGCGGACGGCAGGTTGTAGGGTTTGTAACCCACCGCTGTGGCTGCTTTCTGAAACAGTTGTGCGGAAACCGTGTTCTTCTGCGATTCCAGTGGAAACGGGTTCGAGCGATCTGGCGCGTAAGGGTTGCCGCCCTTGCCTTCGCCGACCAGTTGACCGTTTACCGTCCACGCCTGACCCGACGTGCCGAAGACTTTTTCGGCGTAATCGAAAAACGGTTCCAGCTCTTCATAGCTGACACCGAAGTCCTGAATGGTCATGTCTTTGGGGATGAAGTTTTTGCCGTAGCGTTCTTCGTAATGGCTGCGCATCCGCAGCTCGATCGGATCAACCCGAAAATGCACGCCGGACCAGTGCAGGCCCGCGCCGCCGACACCATTGCCGGGCAGGAACGCGCCGAGTTGGCGGTACGGCAGGGCGATGTCAGTGACGCTGTGGCGGATGGTCACGGTCTCTTTGGAGATGTCCTGAAAGAGTTTTTTCCGCACGCTGTAGGTCAGTTCGTCAATCACCTGCGGATAGTTGCCGTCGGGATAAGTGTCCTGCATCGGCCCGCGCTCCAGCGCCAGCACGTTGAGGCCCGCTTCTGTCAGCTCTTTGGCCATGATCGCGCCCGTCCAGCCGAAACCGACGATGACCGCATCAACCTTCTTCATTACCGTTGCCATGCTCAAGCCCTCTCGCCGCGAATCGACACTGCCGGGAAGGGGTATTGCTCGTTGCGTTCCACCCAATCCATGAAATCGGCGCGGGCGCCGGGGAAACCGATCATGGTCCAGCCGACCATGCCTTTATTGCCGCCGTGGATCGGGTCGCAGAAGAACCCTTCCTTGGTGTTTTGCAGCAGAAGGTTGAAGAAAATCTTCGCTGGGACAGTCTCGAACTGAGGTTTGCCGGCCTCGAGTTGCTTGAGCAAATCGTCTCGGGTAGCGCTGTCTTGCTCAGCAAATGTTTTGCCGTTGAGCGTTTTCGACCAGGCATCCGTGGCGGCGATGCCAAGGCGATAGATCTCTCTGGGCACCAATTTGCTCTGCCAGCCCATTTCCGCAGGGGCGTCGGCGTTGAACGGACCTTGCATGAACCACAAGGCACCCGCGGCGTACGGGGTGTTCATTTGGCGGTCGATGTATTCCGGCGCGCCGGCATCGAGTGCGCCCGGCCCTTGGGCGTCGCTCGGGATCAATTGCGCGACGGCGGCGTTGATGAACATCCATTCTTCGGCGGTGAAGTAGCTGGGTTCATACACGCTGCTGCTGACCGGGGTTTTTGCCGGGGCGGGCGCTGCGGGTGCCGGCTCTGGGGCGGCGCGCAGGACTGTGCTGCCCAGCGCGGTGCTGGCCACGGTGACCACCGGGATCAAGGTCAGGGATTTGCGCAAAAACTCACGCCGGGGGTTGTCTCGATCTTGATCAGACATGGGGTGCACCTCATCAGGCATTGACGGTTTGTGAGCCGTTTCATCGAACGACTTTTCGTTTTGGCAGCGATGCTTGGGGGCGGGCAATCGGTGAAAAAGCCGCGCATCGGCAAACTTTGGTAACAAATGGTAGCAGGCTAAGCATCGGCAAAAATCGATTCAGTCCAAATAAATCGGCTTTTGCGACGAAAGCAGTAGTCCTGCGGGCCGATTCACGATTCTTTGACGACCGGCTCACAAGCCGTTGACCGCCCAGCCGGCACGCTAGGCTGACTTCCCGCACGGTCGCTCAGCATGTCCAAAATCTTCTCTTCGATCTGCCTGTCATTGCTCGCGTTGTTCATGGTTTCACTGGCGCTGGCCGACGACATCGCGTCCACCAGGCCGGCGCAATGGGCGCAGCCGGTGGACCGCCAATACAACCTCTTTCGAATGACGCCGAATCTTTACCGCAGCGCTTTGCCCGACAGTGGCGTGGTGCCGCTGCTGGCCACGCTCAAAGTCAAAACCGTGGTCAACTTTCTGCCCGAGGCGGATTCGCGCTGGTTGGCGGTCCCCGGCATCAACCAGATACAAATGCCTTATCGCACCAATCACGTCGATGACGCGCAAATCATTGCTGCGCTGCGCACCCTGCAAACCGCCGAGTCCGATGGTCCGGTGTTGATGCACTGCAAACACGGCTCCGACCGCACCGGCCTGATCGCCGCGATGTACCGCGTGGTGGTGCAGGGTTGGAGCAAGGAAGACGCGTTGAATGAAATGACCACCGGCGGTTTCGGCGACAGCAGCCATTTCAAGGACAGCGTTCGTTACATGATGCAGGCCGATACCGACCGACTGCGCACCGCGCTGGCCAACGGTGAATGCAGCACCAGTGCGTTTGCCGTGTGTTCGATGAAGAACTGGTTCCAGTCGGCCAATCTCGAGTCGGTCACGCAACCGGCGAAGTGACGTCGGTCGGAAACAGATCACCCGCTAGCGCTCGCCCGAGGAATTCTTCCAGCGAAACCATCAAGGAGCGCGCATCCCCCGGCGCGAAAACCGCCTCGCGAAAGGCCCGGCCGGTTTGCGCGTTGAACACCCAGTCTCTATCGAAACGTTTGAACGCTTCGCTGGCCAGCACGCCCGACCATTTGTAGGCGTAAACCGACGCTTCATAGCCGGTGGCCAGGTAGTCGAAACCGTTGGCGAAACGTGCGTAGGTCGGCATTTTCAGATGCGCCAGCGTTTGCTGCACGTCTTCGAAAACCTGCTGCGGACTGCGGCCATCACCCTGGCAGCAATGCAATTCGAAATCGAATGACGCACTCAGCAACAAATACGCAGTTTCCCAACTGCTGTGTTGTTTGATCGCCGCCAGCGCCGCTTTGATCCGCGCTTCGCTCAAGCCTTCGCCGCTTTGGTGATGAGCGGCCAACCACTGCAAAAACGCCGGCGACTGGCACCAGAGTTCGAAGAACTGCCCGGCAAACTCTGCCGTATCGCGCCCGAATTCGCTGACTCCTGACAGGTTGTAGTGCGGCGAACGGGTCAGCACCTGATGCAGGCAATGCCCGAATTCGTGGAACAACACGCGCAAATCCAAATGATTGAGCACGCCCGGCTGACCTTCGGCGACCGGCGCGAAATTGGCGTGAAGGATTGCGATCGGCAACGTCTGCCGACCCTCGGCGTCGATCCGCCGATTGCGTGGGGTGGCGGTCCAGGCAAAATCCGGCGCGGGCTGGCGATGGTAGGGATCAAGGTAAATGTGGCCGATCACTTGCCCGTGCTCACTGACCTCAAACAGACGAACCTCGTCGTGCCAGCGCTCGAACAGGCTTTGCTCGACGATTTGAATGCCGAACATGCGTTCGCTGAACAGGCATAGTCGGCGCAGGGTGCCGTCGAACGGGAAATAGCTGCGCAGGTTTTTCAGCGCCGTTCCGAGATTGCGTTGGCGCAGTTTCTCGGCAAGAAACAAGTGATCCCACGCCTGCACATCGGCCAATCCGAGCTCGGCGGCAAGGGGCGCTATCGCTCGCGCATCGGCTTCGAATCGCGGCGTTTCCAGTGCCACTTGCTGGCGCAGAAAAGCGCTGACGTGCTCGGTCGAATCGGCCATGCGATTGGCCAGGCTCAATTGCGCGAAGTTTTCATAGCCGAGCAGCAGCGCTTTGCGATGGCGCTGAGCCAGCAACAGGGCCAGCACCGGTTCGTTGTCGAATTGCCCGGCGTGCGGGCCTTGATCGGAGGCGCGGGTGAAATACGCCGCGAAATACTCTTCGCGCAGTGCGCGGTTCTCGGCGTAGGTCAGCACTTGATGACAGGTGTCGCGGTCCAGCGGCAACAGCCAGCCTGAATGACCGGCCTGCCGCGCGTTCTCGGCGAGGCGATCCTGAGTTGCCTGGTTCAATCCCTTGAGGTGTTCGGCGTCAGCGATGCGCTTGCTCCACGCCGCATTGGCGTTGTCGAGGTTGTGCAGAAACAGACTTTGCAGCAGGCCGATGTCGTGATTGAGCTTCGCCAGATTGCCCCGCTGTTCAGCGGACAACTCGATCCCCGACAAGCGAAACCCGCGGAGGATTTTTTCCAGCACCGCTTTGCGCGGTGCGTCGAAATTCAGCGCAATAGCGCTTTGCGCCAGCGTTTGATACGCGCGGTACAACGCCAGATTGCTCGATTTGTCGGCGATGTAGCGGTTCTGCAACTCGGCACACACGGCGCTCGCCCGTCGCCAGGCATCGCCGTCGTGCTGCACGGTGTCGAGGGTGGCGATGATCGCCATCACTTCATCCAGCCGCGCATCGGTTTCAGCCACGGCCAGCACCAGATCGTCCCAGGTCGGGACGGCCGATTGCGTGGTGATGACGTCGGCGATGACCTGACGATTGTCCGCAATGATTTGCTCGACGGCGGGGACTAGATGTTCAGCGCGAATGGACGACCAGGGCGGCAGGTCCCAGCGCTGCAATAACGGATTGATATCAGGCATGGCAGCTTCCTTGATGAGCGTTTGAATCGGCTCAGCTTAAAAAGGAAGCGCAGGGCAGAGGTGGTAAGCGAATACCACCTTGCACCCGTTCAGGTGTGCAAGGTGGCGGATGACTCAGTGCTGCTCGTCGGGCTTTTTCTTGAGCTTCGGGTTCGGGAAGAATTGCACTGCCTGAACCTTGGCGTCCGGCACTTTCAGCGCCGAAACGTTGACCCGCGTGCCCAATTCCTTGGGCACCGACAGGCCTTGCTCGTTGAGTGTGTCGGAATAACCGCAAGCCACGCATTGGCGATGCGGGACCTCGTCTTCGTTCCACATCATCAATTTGTCCGGCTCGCTGCACGCCGGGCAGACCGCCCCGGCGATAAAGCGTTTCTTGGTGATCACAGGTCCGTCACTCATGCTGCCGCGTCCTCACTCAGGCCGCTGTGACGCAAGAGTGCGTCAATTGATGGCGCCCGGCCACGGAAGTCGACGAACAGCACCATTGGCGCCTGCGAACCGCCGCGCGCCAGGATCGCCTCGCGGAAGGCGCGCCCGGTTTCGGCATTGAGCACACCGTCTTCTTCAAACTTCGAGAAGGCGTCGGCGGACAGCACTTCCGCCCACTTGTAGCTGTAATAACCCGCCGCATAACCGCCGGCGAAGATGTGCGCAAAGCTGTTCGGGAAGCGGTTGTAGGCCGGCGGACGCATCACCGAGACTTCGTCGCGCACGCCTTCGAGCACTTGCAGCACACTGCGGCCGTCGCCGTGGGTGGCGTGCAATTCGAAGTCGAACAGCGAGAATTCCAGTTGGCGGACCATCATCAGGCCGGACTGGAAGTTCTTCGCCGCGAGCATTTTGCCCAACAAGTCTTGCGGCAGCGGTTCGCCGGTTTCGTAGTGACCGGAGATCAGCGCCAGACCTTCCGGCTCCCAGCACCAGTTTTCCATGAACTGGCTTGGCAGCTCGACCGCGTCCCACGCCACGCCGTTGATGCCGGATACGCCAGCGTGCTCGACGCGGGTCAGCAGGTGATGCAAACCGTGACCGAATTCGTGGAACAGGGTGGTCACTTCATCGTGGGTCAGCAGCGCTGGTTTGCCGCTGTCGGCCGGGGTGAAGTTGCACACCAGATTGGCCACTGGGCTCTGCAACACGCCGTCAACCGTGCGACGACGGTCGCGAGCGCCGTCCATCCAGGCGCCGCCGCGCTTGTTGGCACGCGCGTAGAGGTCGAAGAAGAAGCGGCCGACGTGCTGGCCGTTTTCCTTGATTTCGAACAGGCGCACATCCGGGTGCCAGGTATCGAAGCCTTGCTGCTCGGTGATTTCGATGCCGTACAGGCGCTGGACGATGGCAAACAAACCGCCGAGCACTTTGTCGATCGGGAAGTACGCGCGCAGTGCTTCCTGAGCAACGCTGTAACGTTGTTCGCGAAGTTTTTCACCGTAGAAACCGCTGTCCCAACTTTGCAGGTCCGGGCAGCCCTGTTCGGCGGCGTAAGCCTTGAGTTGTTGCAGATCCTGCGCAGCGAACGGCTTGCTGCGCTTGGCCAGGTCGCGGAGGAAACTCAGCACCTGATCGCTGGATTCGGCCATTTTGGTGGCCAGACTCAGTTCCGAGAAACTGGCGAAGCCCAGCAGTTTTGCGAGCTCCTGACGCAGGTCGAGGATTTCTTCCATCACCGGGCCGTTATCGTTCTGGCCGGCGTTCGGGCCTTGGTCCGACGCACGGGTGCAGTAGGCGGCGTAGACTTCTTCGCGCAGGGCACGGTCGTGGGCGTAGGTCATCACCGCGTAATAGCTGGGGAATTCCAGGGTGATCAGGAAGCCTTCAAGGCCTTTGGCTTGCGCGGCGGCGGCCATTTGCGCCTTTGCCGAATCGGTCAGGCCGGCGAGGGTGGCTTCGTCGGTGACGTGTTTGGTCCAGGCTTGCGTGGCGTCTAGCAGTTGGTTGGAGAAGCGGCTGCCCAGTTCCGACAGCTTGCTCTGCACTTCGGCGTAGCGCTTTTGCTCGGCTTCCGGCAAGTCGATACCCGACAGACGGAAGTCGCGCAGGGCGTGTTCGAGGATAGTTTTTTGCGCCACATCGAAACCGGCAGCTTCAGGGCTGTTGGCCAGTGCTTCGAAGGCCTGGAACAATTCGCGGTTCTGGCCCAGTTCGGTGGAGTAGGCGCTCAGGGCTGGCAGGCAGGATTCGAAGGCTTCGCGCAATTCGGCGCTGTTGCACACGGCATTCAGGTGGTTGACCGGGCTCCAGGCTGCGCCGAGGCGGTCATTGAGTTCGTCCATCGCCAGCACCAGGCCGGCCCAGGTCGGTTGTTTGCCTTGGGTTTTGAGGATCTCGATAATGGCGGCGCGGTTGTCAGCCAGGATCTGTTCAATGGCCGGTTGCACGTGTTCGGCACGAATTGCCGAGAACGGCGGCAGGTCGTAGGACTGCAAAAGAGGGTTGTTCACGCTCACGGTTGGCACCTTGGCTGGAAGAAACATGCGGCCATCTTAATTACAATCGACGCTCACCGCAGCTATCAGCGACAGAGAGAGAACCTATCGTGACCCTTCGCAAGTATCTCAACCACACGCCGCTGCTGGGCAAAGGCGCTTTTGTCGACCGTTCGGCGGTGGTCATCGGCGACGTCGAAATCGGCGCAGACAGTTCCGTGTGGCCGCTGACGGTGATTCGCGGCGACATGCACCGCATCCGCATCGGCGCGCGCACCAGTGTTCAGGATGGCTGCGTATTGCACATCACCCACGCCGGACCGTTCAACCCTGATGGTTTTCCCTGCCTGATCGGCGACGATGTGACCATCGCGCACAAAGTCATGCTGCACGGTTGCTCGATCGGCAGCCGCGTGCTGATCGGCATGGGCAGCATTGTCATGGACGGTGCGGTGGTCGAGGACCACGTGATCATCGGCGCCGGCAGCCTGGTGCCACCGGGCAAACGTCTGGAAAGCGGATTTCTCTACGTCGGCAGCCCGGTGAAACAAATCCGCCCACTGTCCGACAAGGAAAATGCCTTTTTCACCTACAGCGCGGCGAACTACGTGAAGCTCAAAGACCTGCATCTGGCCGAAGGTTACGACAAGGTCTGAAGCGTCTCACTCTAGCCCAGGAATTTTCATGCATCACCAAACCGTTTTATTCGACCTCGACGGCACCCTCACCGACCCGCGAGAGGGGATTACCCGCTCGATTCAATTTGCCCTGGCCAATCTGGGTATCGACGAGCCGGACCTGAGCAAACTCGAACACTTCATCGGCCCGCCGCTGTTGCAGGCGTTTATGCAGTTCTACGGTTTCGACGAAGCCAAGGCCTGGCAAGCGGTGAATTTTTATCGCGAACGTTTCAAAGTCACTGGGCTCTACGAAAACCGCGTGTTCGACGGCGTTACGCCATTGCTGGAAACCTTGAGCGGGCAGGGCCGGCAGTTGTATATCGCGACGTCGAAACCATGGATATTCGCCCGGGAAATCGCCCGGCATTTCGATTTCGCCAAACACTTCAAAGTGATTTACGGCAGCGAACTGGATGGCACGCGGACCAATAAAGTCGAACTGATCGCCCATCTGATCGCCGAAGAAGGCCTCGACCCGGCGAACACCCTAATGATCGGCGACCGCAAACACGACCTGATCGGCGCGCATAGCAATGGCTTGGCGGCTGTCGCAGTTGGTTACGGTTTCGGCAGCCACGCGGAACTGACTGCTGAAGCCCCGGCGTATCACTTTGAGACGCTGGACGAGATGCATCAGGCGTTTTTGCGCGGCTAGCCAGATCGCCATCGCGAGCAAGCTTTGCTCCCACAGATTTGTGGTGATCGCCGGTGGATGCGTCTATCTCAATCGGGATGGACGCTAATGCGTGCGTATATCGCAATCTTGTAGGAGCGAGGCTTGCCCGCGAAGGGGCCGCCCTAGACACATTCTGAGTTACTGTTTTAGCGCAGAATTTGCGTGTCGTCCTAGCCTCAAGATTCAAATCACGATCAGGGACGATCGATGTCGGACAAACTCAAGCACGCTAATCGATTGCGCACCGGCCGCTATTCAGAGTCGGGACAAATCTATCTCCTGACGGCTGTGGTGTTGAATCGCGAGCCACTATTTCAAGAATTCCGCTGCGGGCGCCTGATCGTCGATGCCTTTAGAACGGCACAGCGCGAGGGATTCGCAACGTCATTAGCCTGGGTTGTCATGCCTGATCATTTTCATTGGCTGATTGAATTGAATAGCACTCAACTACCGACGTTGATGGCTCGGACCAAATCACGCGTTGCGGTGGCGCTAAATCGTTCGATAGGGCGCCAAGGCCCGGTTTGGCAACATGGTTACCACGATCGAGCGATTCGCAAGGAAGAGGATTTGTTGGCGGTTGCCCGGTATATCGT
Source organism: Pseudomonas sp. SJZ131 (assembly GCF_007828705.1). Classification (NCBI taxonomy): domain Bacteria; kingdom Pseudomonadati; phylum Pseudomonadota; class Gammaproteobacteria; order Pseudomonadales; family Pseudomonadaceae; genus Pseudomonas; species Pseudomonas sp. SJZ131. The sequence continues at coordinate 812,896 of NZ_VIVC01000003.1, forward strand.
CCGCAATCCTATACGCGCGGGACTGGTTTCGAAGGCTGGGGATTATCCGTTGTGGGATGCGATTTGGTTGTGATGTCGAGGACGCCTTCGCGGGCAAGCCTCGCTCCTACAGGGTTGAGGTGTGCACACCATCCCCCTGTAGGAGCATGGCTTGCCCGCGAAGAGGCCGCATCAGCCGCCGCTAATCTGCGCCTCGGCCATCACCCTCAACGCCGCTTTGCGCTCTTCAACCGGCAGCCCACCCAACTTCTCCACCTCGGCGTAAAACCTCAGCCAATCGCCATCAACCTGGCGGAATAACGCCGCGAACGCCGGCACCCATTGGTCGTAGAGCCCGAATGGCAGCAGGCGTGCGTTGTTCAGCGGTTGGTTGATCCAGGCGTCGTAGCGTTTGTCTCCGGCCCATTGGCTGTCGCGCAGTGCGCGGTAGTCGCTGCGCAGACGTTCGAACTCGGCGGCTTTACGTTGGCGCATTTGCTCGGCGGCCAGCGGTTGGGCGTAGAGCTGTTGCAGGCGCGTGCGGGTGTCGAGGATCAGTTGAATGAACTGGTCGCGCTGGCGCATCTGCGCGCCGATGTCAGGTGCGAGGCCACGGCTGGCGCGCCATTGGCGGGTGCCTTCCTGCTCGACGAAGGTGGCGAAGGATTCATTGAATTCGGTGTCGTCCTGCACATAAAACTGCTGATGCGCCAGTTCGTGGAAGATCAGCGTCGACAGGCGCTCGTCGCCCCAATGCATCATCGAACTGATGATCGGATCGTCGAACCAGCCCAGCGTCGAATACGCCTCGACGCCGCCAATCGCCACGTCCATGCCTTGCAAACGCTGAATGGCCGCCTCGCCGCGCGCGGCGCTTTGGTTGTAATAGCCGCGATAGGCCACGCAACCGGCGATCGGAAAACAATGATTGTGTGGCGTCAGCGAAAATTCCGCCGTGGCGAACACATTCCACACCACATACGGCCGGCCAATATCGGCGTACAGCCGATAGCTCTGATTATCCGGCAGGTGCAAATGCCCGCTGGCGAACGTTCGGGCCTTTTGCGCCTGGGCCAGGTGCGCGCGCAATTGGCTGTCGCGTTGAGGGTCGGCAATCACCTCGGCGACCGGCTCGCGGGCGCGCAGCAATTGCAGCTGACCCGACGCCAATTGCCCGTAATAGCTGACGCTGGCGCAACCGTTGAGCAACAAAAACAGCATACCCGGAAACAAAACGCGCAAAACGCGATCAAGTAACCCATGGCTTGAACACGGCCTGATCAAAATAAAAACATCCCTGGAAGTCTGCCGACAAGACTATCCCGCTTGACTGGAGCTCCGCTATGCGCAAGTTGATGCTGACCGCAAGCCTGCTGACACTGGCTGGTTGTGCCGGTTTTGGAATGCCCGACCCTGATCCGGCGCAAGCCTGGATCGACCTCGATTCAAAGCAGGAAGACGCCGCGCTGCAAGCGCTGAAAGTCGATGACAAAGCGGCCACCGATCGACGTTATTTTGAAGTGCAGCCCGGCAGCCATGAGCTGAAGGTGCGATACCAGTTCGCGGTGCAGCCGACCAATATCGGCCCGACCAGCGAACCGCTGTGGCGCGATTGTCAGTTGAGTGTGAAATTCAAGGAATTCAACGCCGGCCAGCGTTATCAGCTGCAAGCGGGGAATATCGGCTTCCGGCCATGGGCGAAACTCTATGACCAACAGCAGAAGGTCATTGGCCAAGGCACCCCGGCGGGCTGCCAGAGCACTTGATCGACGCTATGCTGAATGACTGATCTTCGGGAAATTCATCATGCGCAGGTTTTTGTTGCTGCTCGTTGCAGGCGTGCTATCCGGTTGCGCGAGCCCGTTGCCTGCGGTCAATCCGCAAATGGCCTGGGTTGACCTGGCCACGCCGACGCCGGGAGGCAAGCTGCTGATGGCCGAACGCCTGGATAAACAGCGTTTAGCCGATGGCCGCTACTTCCAGGTAACGCCCGGCAGCCACGAATTGATCGTGCGCTTCGACTTCGAGATCTTTGGCGGCGGGCTGGGGATGTTCAGCGATCCCCAGGAGCGGCTGTGCTACATGATCGTGCAATACGACCATTTCGAGGCCGGCCAACGTTATCGTCTTGAAGGCCGATCTCTTTCTTTCACCCCGAGCGCGCGATTGCTCGATGCCAAGGGTGAAATTGTCGCCGAAGAACGACAGATCAACTGCGTGCCTTAAGGCTGGTCAACTTTAGCGGGCTGATCAACGCTAGCGGGTGGCTGAGTGCCAATAGGCTGATCATCGCCATTTTTCTGATAAATGATGGCTTTTGTACCGTTCTCGCAGCTGCCGACGACCATCGCGATGTCGTGTTTTTCAGCTTCTTCCTTGGTGATGATCTCCAGCGTGTAGGACGGCACAGCCTTCGCCTGGATCTTCACTTCAATCTCATTCTTCAGTTCTTCACAATCCTTGATCTCGGCGAAGGCCGAGGTCGCCAGCGAACAGCAGAAAATCGCCAGGGCAAAACGTTTCATGGTTGAAGCTCCTTGAGGCAGCGCGCAGGTTGCTGCGCTTGAGCTGCTGTCGCTAATTCGACCACAGTTTTGCGGAGCGAGTTCTGACTTCGCTCACAAACCTGGGTTTTAGCTGTTGGTATTCAAGTGTTTGCAGATTTGCCATCGCGAACAGGCCCGCTGCAACCTCTGGAAATGCATTCCGACGGTCGGAGCGAGCCTGCTGGCGAAGGCGCCGGCGCCATCAGCGCCGACTCAAGCCGTGTCGATCAGCTGACCAGCGTTGCATCCAGGCTGATTTTCGCATTCAGCACTTTGGAAACCGGGCAGCCTTCTTTGGCTTTGTTGCTCAGCTCTTCAAACTGAGCCTGGCTCGCACCAGGGATTTTCGCTTTGAGAATCAGCTTCACCGCAGTGATGGCGAATCCGCCTTCCACCTGGTCCAGAGTCACTTCGGCGTTGGTGTCGATGCTTTCAGCCGTCAGGCCGGCATCGCCGAGGATCATCGAGAACGCCATGGAGAAACAGCCTGCGTGGGCTGCGCCAATCAGTTCTTCCGGATTGGTGCCTTTGCCGCCCTCGAAACGGGCCTTGAAGCCGTAGGGCGCTTCTCTGAGTACACCGGTTTCGGTGGAAATAGAGCCGATGCCGGTTTTCAGGTCACCTTCCCAATGAGCCGATGCTTTCTTCGTGATAGCCATGTCTGCCTCCTCAAGATCCGGCGCGAGCGTCGCGCCTTCGTGGTTTTCGGTTGCTAGGGTTCTGAGGATAGAAGACTGGGCAAAGTTCATCTTGTCGGAACAAACCGCTTATCTGGTAGGCAAATTCGTCGCTGCTATTGAAACTCGGGTATATGCCCTCATTGCATAGGGAACGCTTTAAGACTCGGCAGGTTTTCGTTCGTGAAAAACCTGCGACCCCATTGGAGAAGCAGGTTTATGAAACGACTGTCCGATATCAAATACTCGACCCTCGATCTGGTGCCGGTCCGTGAAAATGGCAGCGCTGGCGAGTCGCTGCGCAATTCCCTGGACCTGGCGCAACACGTCGAAAAGTTCGGTTACACGCGATTCTGGGTGGCCGAACACCACAACATGGACGGCATCGCCAGTTCGGCGACTTCGGTGTTGCTCGGTTATCTGGCGGGCGGCACATCGACCATTCGTGTCGGTTCCGGTGGGGTGATGCTGCCCAACCATGCGCCGTTGGTCATCGCCGAACAGTTCGGCACCCTCGAAAGTCTCTACCCCGGCCGCATCGACCTGGGCCTGGGCCGCGCGCCCGGTTCGGATCAAATGACCGCCCGCGCGCTGCGCCGTGAACGCTCCGGCAGCGCTGATGAATTTCCACAAGATGTTGCAGAATTGATGCGCTACCTCGGCCCGCGCACGCCGGATCAACGGATCATCGCGATGCCGGGCACGGGCACCAATGTGCCGGTGTGGTTGCTCGGCTCCAGCCTGTTCAGCGCGCAATTGGCCGGCGAGCGCGGTTTGCCTTACGCCTTCGCCTCACATTTCGCCCCGCGTTTCATGCACGAGGCGATTCGCGTCTACCGCAATCACTTCAAGCCGTCGGCGACGTTGGACAAACCTTACGTGATGCTTGGTGTGCCACTGGTGGCGGCGGATACCGACGAGCAGGCCGATTACCTGGCGACCTCGGTCTACCAGCGAATTCTCGCGTTGATGCGTGGCCAGAGCCTGGTGCAACGTCCGCCGGTGAAAACCATGGACGGCTTGTGGTTGCCGCACGAGAAGGAAGCGGTCGGCGATTTCCTTGGACTGGCGATGGTCGGCAGCCCGGAGAAAATCCGCGCCAAGCTGGAAGTGCTGGTCGAGCAGACCCAGGCTGATGAGCTGATCTTTACCAGCGACCTCTACGAACATGCCGATCGCGTGCGCTCTTACGAGTTGCTGGCGCAGGCAATGAAGGGCTGAGGCCCACATCGCGCGCAAAAAAAAGCCGACTTCTTTAAGTCGGCTTTTTCATTTGATACAAGCGAAATCAGCCTCGTTTGTAGACGATTTCCTTGCTGCCGCCTTCACAGGTGCCGACAACTTTGCCGTCAGCCGCCGTGCCCTTATCGACGATATCCAATGTGTAGCTTGATGCACCTTTGGCATCGATCTTCGCAGCGATTTCCGCTTTCAGCTCTTCACATGGCTTGCCGGCAGCCAACGCTGTACCCGCAAGGCTCAACAAACCTACTGCCAAAATAAACTTCTTCATCGGTCGCATTCCCTGGTCGGATCAATAGGGGCACCCGGCGATGAGCCAGGTGCACACATGTAGCGCTTTGCCATTCCCTATGGCACTCGGCCAGCGCGCAAGTTCAGAAGACTAGCCCAAACTCAGCTGCTGGCAATCCTGAACCCGACTTTGAGTGTTACTTGAAAATGCGCAGCCTTGCCGTTCTCGATGTGGCCGCGGGTTTCGGTCACTTCAAACCATTCGAGGTGTTTCAGGCTCTTGCTGGCTTCGGCCAGCGCATTGTTGATGGCGTCTTCGATGCTGGTGGGGGACGAGCCGACCAGCTCGACTTTTTTGTACGTGTGATGGTCAGTCATAGCGTTCTCCTTGGGGTATGAAATACAGCCTAGCAGTGATTTTTCGTATTACTTCTGTCGGCTATTCCCACAGCAAAGTTCAGAATTAATGCACTTTCTCAAAAGGCTGAAGTCCCAACCAACACACGCTACTCATCACCAATGAAGGAGAGCCAACATGGCCAACACCTCTTTACGTAAAGCCTCATTGCAAAGCATGGAAGCCGAGATCGAGAGTCTTCTCAAGTCGCTGGAAAGCCTGAAGGACGACGCTTCGGACGAGTCGCGCAAAACTCTCAAGGTATTGAAAAGCAACGCCGAGAGCGCGCTGAAGCACTCGCGCCATCTGCTCGCCGATGCTTATGAAGAAGTCAAAGTGAAGACCCGCGAAACCGGGATCGCCACTCGTGATTACGCTCAGGAACACCCTTGGACTACGGCGGGTGTCGCTGTTGGCGCCCTGGGCCTGCTCGCGGCTTACTTGCTGTGCAAACGCGGTGACTGATCCGCTTGGCGCAGCTCGTTTTTCAGCCACTGCGCCAATTGCCGAGCGCGCCCGTCTGCGGCGCGTTTAGGTAGCCACAACGCCAGTTGCGCCGGGGTTTCACTGAAACCCCACGGCGCAACCAGGCGACCGGCCTTCAAGTCCTCGGCCACCAATGGCTCAGGGGCAATCGCGACACCCAGCCCGGCGACCGCTGCTTCCAGCAAATAATACAAATGCTCAAAACCCTGCCCGAACTTCAACGCCTTGGCGTCGAGGCCGCTTTGCTGTGCCCAGCTCGGCCAGGCCTGCGGGCGCGATGTGGTGTGCAACAGCGGTTCATTCAGCAGCGCATCTGGTGCAGCGTCCTGCAAATTGGCGTAACCGGCGTAGCGCGGGCTCATGACCGGGCCGATGCGCTCGCTGGCCAATTCGTAAACTTGTATGTCGGCGGGCCACGGGGGCTCGGCGAATACCAGCAAAGCGTCGAGCCCCGGCCGCCGAGGATCGAGGTCGCCTTCACCGGCAGACAAGTGCAGTCGCAAGTCCGGCAAGTCAGCGTTGAGTCGCCCGAGGCGCGGAATAAACCACCGTGCGAGCAAACTGCCGGATAAACCGAGGACGAACGGCGCGTCTGCGGTGCTTCGGGTCAACTCGGCGCAAACCGTGCGCAAGCGCTCGAACGCTTCGCCGCTGGCATCGCGTAAACGCACGCCGGCATCTGTGAGTTTAAGGCCTCGACCTTCCTTGACGAAAAGGCTGACGCCGAGGTGTTCTTCAAGCACTTTCAGTTGCCGACTGACGGCGCCATGGGTGACGTGCAGCTGCTCGGCGGCCTGACTGACGCTGTTCAGGCGGGCGGTCGCTTCGAAGGCACGCAGGGCATTCAGCGGAGGAAGGTCATGGCTCATGGTATCTGTGAGTTTTCCTGACAGGTTGCGGCGATCTTATCGGTTTTCAGCCCGGGACGTCAGGGGTAGAGTGAGCGTCATTGTCATCACACGAATCCCACTGGAGCGACCCATGACCCAGACTAATCTGCGCAACGGCCCCGACGCCAACGGCCTGTTCGGTTCGTTCGGCGGCCGTTATGTCGCCGAAACCCTGATGCCGTTGATCCTTGATCTGGCCCGAGAGTATGAGCTGGCTCAGGAAGATCCTGCCTTCAAAGAGGAATTGGCCTACTTCCAGCGCGACTACGTCGGACGTCCAAGCCCGCTGTATTACGCGGAACGCCTGACCGAATTCTGCGGCGGCGCGAAAATCTACCTCAAGCGCGAAGAGCTGAACCACACCGGCGCGCACAAGATCAACAACTGCATCGGCCAGATTCTGCTGGCGCGGCGCATGGGCAAAAAACGCATCATCGCCGAAACCGGCGCGGGCATGCATGGCGTGGCAACCGCCACCGTGGCCGCGCGTTTTGGTCTCGATTGCGTCATCTATATGGGCACCACTGACATCGAACGTCAGCAGGCCAACGTTTTCCGCATGAAGCTGCTGGGCGCCGAAGTGATCCCGGTGGTTGCCGGCACCGGCACGTTGAAAGACGCGATGAACGAAGCCCTGCGTGACTGGGTGACCAACGTCGACAGCACGTTCTACCTGATCGGCACCGTCGCCGGCCCGCATCCTTATCCGGCGATGGTGCGGGATTTCCAAGCGGTGATCGGCAAGGAAACCCGCGACCAGTTGCAGGCTCAGGAAGGTCGTCTGCCGGACAGCCTGGTGGCGTGCATCGGCGGTGGTTCGAATGCGATGGGCCTGTTTCACCCGTTTCTGGATGACACCAGCGTCGAGATCATCGGCGTTGAAGCGGCCGGCCACGGCATCGAAACCGGCAAGCATGCGGCGAGCCTCAACGGCGGCGTGCCGGGTGTGTTGCACGGCAACCGGACTTTCCTGTTGCAGGACGACGATGGCCAGATCATCGACGCGCACTCGATTTCCGCCGGCCTCGACTATCCTGGCATCGGCCCGGAACACGCGTGGTTGCATGACATCGGCCGCGTCCAGTACACCTCGGTGACCGACGACGAAGCCCTCGATGCGTTCCACAAATGCTGCCGTCTCGAAGGGATTATTCCGGCACTGGAAAGTGCGCACGCCCTGGCCGAAGTATTCAAACGCGCGCCGGACCTGCCAAGCGATCACCTGATGGTCGTCAACCTGTCCGGCCGTGGCGACAAAGACATGCAAACCGTGATGCACCACATGGAGCAGTCACAAAAAGCGCAATCCCAGCAGGAGAAACACTGATGAGCCGCCTGCAAACGCGTTTTGCCGAACTCAAGGATCAGAACCGCGCGGCCCTGGTGACCTTCGTCACTGCCGGCGACCCGAGCTATGACACTTCGCTGGCGATCCTCAAAGGCTTGCCCGCTGCGGGTGCCGATGTGATCGAGTTGGGCATGCCCTTCACCGATCCGATGGCCGATGGCCCGGCGATCCAGTTGGCGAACATTCGCGCACTGGCGGCCAAGCAGAATCTGGCGAAAACCCTGCAAATGGTTCGCGAATTCCGTGAGGGCAACAGCGATACGCCGCTGGTGCTGATGGGTTATTTCAACCCGATTCATATGTATGGCGTCGAGCGCTTTATCGGCGATGCCAAAGAGGCCGGCGTCGATGGCCTGATCGTGGGCGATCTGCCGCCCGAGCATAACGCCGAGCTGTGCGACCCGGCGCAGGCTGCCGGGCTGGACTTCATTCGCCTGACCACGCCGACCACTGACGATGTGCGTCTGCCGACGGTTTTGAATGGCAGCTCGGGTTTCGTCTATTACGTTTCGGTGGCCGGCGTGACCGGCGCTGGCGCAGCGACGCTGGAGCATGTCGAAGAAGCGGTCGCGCGTCTGCGTCGCCACACCGATCTGCCGATCAGCATTGGTTTCGGCATTCGTACGCCGGAGCAGGCCGTCGCGATTGCGCGTCTGGCCGACGGTGTGGTGGTGGGTTCGGCGTTGATCGATCACATCGCCAATGCGTCGACGCCGGATCAGGCGATCGACGGTGTCCTGAGCCTCTGCGCAGCGCTGGCCGATGGCGTGCGTAAGGCCCGCGTCAGCTGAAGGTAAAGTTCCTGATACAGAGGAATTAGCACCTCGCGAGACAGACTAATCAGCAAGATCGAGGGATTCAGGACACCGTTCTGAATCCCTTTTTGCTGTAAGTGCAGTGAGGAAATTCCCGATGAAAATGCCGAAACGTCTGATTGCCAGCCTGGGCATATTGATGCTGAGTGCGACGCCGTTGCTGCACGCCAGCGCCGATCAGCGCGACGATCACGACCGCGGTGGCCCGCAGCAGGGCCAGCACGATAATCGCGGTGGCCAGCCTGGGAATCAGCCGGGTAACCCGCCCGGGAATAATCGCGGCGACGATCATCGTGGCCAGCCGGACAATCGTCGCGGTGGCCCGCCGCCACGGGACTTTGGCCCGGTGCGCCAGAGCATTCATGACAATCACGGGTATTTCGTGCGCGGTGCGCCGCCACCGCCGGGGATTCACCTGGAACGTGGCCGGCCGTTGCCGCACGGTTATTACGGCGAGCGCCTGGACAACCGCGCGTTGTCGCGGCTGCCTTATTACCAAGGCTACGAATGGCGCCGCGCCGGGACCGACATTGTGTTGATCGCTGTGGGGACGGGGATTGTTTATGAAATTCTCGACGGTGTGCTGAACTGATTTACCGATCCCATAGGAGCGAGGCTTGCCCGCGAAGAACGATGAAGGGGTGTACGTGATACACCGCAGTTTGGCCTTCGCGAGCAAGCTTTGCTCCTACACGATCAAGGGCGAAATGCTGTGGCAGCTTTCGCTTTAAGGTAGCTCCAACCCGCCCGCCGCTTTATGCAATGCCCGCAAATGTTCGCCAACCTGTTTCAGGTTGGCCTCATTGGCGGCGATCTCCGCCGCCCGGCTCGGTTCGAGCAACGCGCGCACTTCCTTGTCCAGATCCCCGGTCAGCGATTGCAGCTGTTTCTGGCGCAAGCTGCTTTCCGCTTCCAGCCGCGCCGATTCGCTCGGTTGCGGCAATCCATAACCACCGGAACCGAGCAATTCGGCCGGACGACTGAGGAAACCGCTGTTGGCGAGGATCTGCTGCAACGTCGCGTTGGCCTTGTCCATGCCGCCGTTCTGCAGTTCGCGGGCGCCCAGATAACGTTGTTTCACTTCGTCCTGCGCCAACTGCAATTGCCGACGGAAACTCGCCTGTTCCAGCAACAGCAACGCCGCGCTGGTGCGCAAATCCGCCTGAGCGATCCACTGTCGACGCTCTTCGGCGGATAACGACAACCAGTCTTCGACCGTGGCTTGCTTGATCGGCAGATTCTTCTTCAGCACTTCAAACATCGCTTGATAGCGATCGCGAAACGAGTCGAAACGATACCCCAGCCGCAACGCTTCACGCGGGTCATCGAGGACGCTGGTGTCAGCCAATCCGCGACCCTTGAGCACTTCCAGCAAGCCGTTGGGCATGATGCTGTCGAGCCCGGTGAGTTGCGCGTTGTTGCTGCCGCTGCGGAGCAATTTCAGGCTTTCCACCGCGCAGTTGTTGGACAGGAAGAAGTAATTGCCGTCGTAGCTCCAGTGCATCTCGGCGGCGTGTTCGACGACTTCCTCGATTTCCTTGCGCGACAGCGTCAGCGGCACCGAAGCGAGGCTGCGCAATTCGGTTTTGGTGTATTCGTCGATCACTTGCGCGAGGGGCAAGACAAACAGCCGCGAAGGGTATTTGCCGACCAGACCGTCCCAACTCGACAACTGCACGTCACCGACGAAGGCGCGGTAGGACAGCACCAGATGCTGATCCAGGTCCAATCGGCAATCCGGCCCACGTGGCCGGCCCGGCGCGCAGATCACCAGGCGCAACATGCTGTGGCCCCAGCGGCTGACCCAATTCTGGTTGGCTTCGGCGAGCAAATAATCGACGGCGTAAACGCGCTCGGGGTCGACGTGGCCGAGCGGCGTTTTGGCGAAGTCGTTGCCGGCATTGAGGAACGCGAAGGATTTGTCGCAGGTGTTTTTGGCGGCGGGTGCCCAGCCGAAATGTTCTTGGTAATAGCGATACAGCGCGGGACGACGGCAGGCGTAGCTCGGGTCGAGGAGGAAATACTCCATGTTGACCGCGACAAACTCCTTGGGACTGCTGGTTTCGTAGATGTCCGGGCTGCGCACGATCTGCCGGTTGTGCTGCTCGCGTTCGCCACGGCGGCCGACGTATTGCGGCCAACCGGCGAGGTCTAGCAGGCGCGGGTCATCGCTGAGGGTGAAGCGCCGTTCGGTCTGCCCACGGCATTGGTCGGGAATGCCGATCAGCCCGGAGCTGTTATTGCGCTGGATGCAACGCTGGATCAGCGTGCGCTCGGCGTCTGGCCACAGGCGCGAGCGGTCGTAAATGTGGGTGAGTTCGTGCACCACCGTGGCGAGCATTTCGCGGCGCACGGTGCCGTGTGGGCGGTAAGTCTTTTTGCTCGCGGCACTGCCGTCGGTGAGGCTGTCGAGCAGATTGCGATTCAGATCCAGTTCGGACACCAGCGACGCCTGGCCGTAGGCGTTGGCGGGCATGTCGTTGGTCCAGCCAACGTCGATGCGCCGGTCCAGTTGCTCAATGAAACGCGGCGGCAATGCCTGCATGGCTTCATCGAGCAGCGCCTGGCTGGCCTGCTGTTGCGCGGGACTCAGACCGTCGGTCTTGAGGCGTAATTGCAGGCTGGCCTGGGCGGTGTTGCCAAGCAGCAACACCATCCCGGCCAGAAGCCAGGCGCTTAGCCGCCTCACAATGCGAGGATGGCTTCGGCGAGAACCTGATCGCTGGCGTCACGCGCTTCCGGCACGCGGGTGCGCAAGGTGTCGAACGCGGCTTCCAGGTGCGCGCCACGAATATCGCCGTCGCTGGCGATGAAACTGGCGGCATCGTCATGCGCTTCGCGAACGATCTTGGAATCGCGAATCGAGGTGGTGGTATCGGAAGTGAAATCGATGGTGCGCTGGGAGGCACGAACGATGATGTTACTGGTGGCTACCAGGGTGTGCGCCTGGGCCACGTCGGCCAACAACAGCAGGCCAAGGGTGGCAGCAATCAGCGGGCTACGCATGGAACGACTCCGGAGGAACAAAGATAACTATTGGACGAGAATTGCCTGCGCCAGTTCAAGGTCGCTGGCATGAAGTTTTGGCTGGGCTCGACGCAGATAATCCAGCGCGGATTCCAGCTGTGCTCCTCGCAGTTGGCCGTCACTGGCAATGAATGCCGCAGCATCATCCTGAGCGGCGACCAGCAGTTTATGGTCGAAGGGCGCGGAGGTCACCATGCTGGTGGCATAACCGCTGACCACAACACCTTGGGTGGACAGATTAAAAGCATCAAAGGCGTACGCCGAACCCGTCCAGCAGGCCAGCGCCACACCGGGAATGAGTAAACAATTTGGAAGAAAACGCATGAGACTCGTTAGCTGAAAGCGAGTCCCAAGGCTAGCGCAATGCCCGGACCAGAGCCAGCGCTGCAACATCGGGACACGACTTGCGTGCCCCGTCTGCAAACGCGGATCAGATGGCCAGGATGGCCTGAGCCAACTGGGCGTCGCTGGCATTCAACTGAGGCGCTTGATGGCGGATTTCGTCGAACGCGCTTTCCAGTTTCACCCCACGAATGTCGCCGTTGCTGGCGACGAAACTGGCGGCATCGTCACGCGCGGCGCGCACGATTTTGTTGTCGCGCAGTGAGGAAGAAAGATCGGAGGTAGCGTCGGAGCTGGATTTGAGTGCACCGACAACGGCATCGGTGGTCACGATGAAACTCGAAGCGTGCGCACTGGCGGCAACGGCGAACAGGGCTGCAGCGCTCAACAGACGAAGACGGGACATGGGGGTAACTCCTGTGGATGAAACCGATTGAGAGGTGGCGCAGTGTCTGAACAGTCAGACGCCAGCAATGCCGCGTTCGCCACGTTCTGACGGGATATTAGGCTGGGGAGTATGGATTCGAACAGCTTGGCGAGACGAAATGGTTATGTGTAAGGCTTCACCGATAGCGTCTGTCGAAGTGTACTGGTCAATATGATAATTATTGAAACTGTACTTATTTCGCCTTTCAAAGCCCTGAAACGACAAAACCCGTCGTGGTTTCCCACGACGGGTCTTGTTTGTTCAATTCGGGTTGCTGGCGGTCGACCTGCAGGTCAGAGCCAGCGACGCTGATTTAGCGCCAGAACGGCTTGCTCAGCTCTTCGTAGCGTTGTGCTTCGCTAATCCCGGCATCAGCCAGCAGACGCGAATCCAGACGAGCCAATTGGTGGCGGCTGGTAATGCGGCGTTGCCACAACATCAGGTTGGCGAAAACGCGAAGAGGCATGGAAGCCTGGGTTTTTGCAGCGGTATCTTCGAAGAACAGTTCGGAACTGAGTGTACGTTCCATGGTTGACATCCTTCCGCTTGTGGCGGGATTAGGTAGTGGTTTAACTGGTGCCAATGATCCTCTCGTTTGGCCAGTCTCCCTAGATACAGTTCACTTGTATTGTGAGTGACCAGTTAACTGTTTATAGGGGGTGTGCTGGTCGAAATTGAGGCAACTGTACCTGTCTGCACTATATGTGTGCATTTTCGGTTTGTGATGGCGAATTTGTAGGCAAAGTCGGAAGGAAATGACCGGTACAGCAGTACAGTTTTTGTCGGGAAGGTGTATTGCAAGAACGCGCTGACGCAACTGTATTTGCGTCAGCTGTTCTTCAGCTGTATCAGACCCCCAGCATTCGCCCGGTTTCTTCCAGATTGATGTGCCAGCGCAGGGCATCGCGCAGGATGTGCGGGGTGTGTCCGCCGATTGCGCATGCAGCGGTGAAATAGTCGTCCAGTGCCTGGCGATAGTCCGGGTGCACACAGTTGTCGATTACCGCCCGCGCCCGTTCGCGCGGCGCCAAGCCGCGCAAGTCAGCCAAACCGATCTCGGTGACGAGGATGTCGACGTCATGCTCGGTGTGGTCAACGTGGCTGACCATCGGCACCACGCTGGAGATCGCGCCGCCCTTGGCAATCGACTTGGTTACAAAGATCGCCAAGTGCGCATTGCGCGCGAAATCGCCCGAGCCGCCGATGCCGTTCATCATCCGCGTGCCGCAGACGTGGGTGGAATTGACGTTGCCGTACAGGTCGAATTCCAGCGCGGTGTTAATCCCGATAATGCCCAGGCGCCGTACCACTTCCGGGTGATTGGAAATTTCCTGCGGGCGCAGCACCAGTTTGTCTTTGTAATGTTCGAGGTTGCCGAACACATCGGCATTGCGCCGCGCCGACAAGGTGATAGAGCTGCCTGAGGCGAAACTCAGTTTGCCGGCGTCGATCAGGTCGAATGTCGAGTCCTGCAACACTTCGGAATACATGGTCAGGTCTTCGAACGGCGAATCAATCAAGCCGCACATCACCGAGTTGGCGATGGTGCCGATCCCGGCCTGCAACGGCCCGAGTTTGTTGGTCATGCGCCCGGCGGCCACTTCTTCTTTAAAGAAGTCGATCAGATGATCGGCGATTGCCTGAGTATCGACGTCCGGTGGCAGCACGGTCGACGGCGAGTCGGATTGATTGGTGATGACGATCGCTACGATCTTCTCCGGCGGGATCGGGATCGCGGTGCTGCCAATCCGGTCATCGACTTTCACCAAAGGAATCGGCGTGCGGGTCGGGCGGTAGGTCGGGATATAGATGTCGTGCAACCCTTCCAGATTCGGGTTGTGCGCCATGTTGATCTCGACGATGACCTGCTTGGCGAAGATCGCGAAGCTCGCCGAGTTGCCCACCGACGTGGTCGGCACAATATGGCCCTGCTCGGTGATCGCCACGGCTTCAATCACCGCGATGTCCGGCCGCGTCAGTTGCTGGTTGCGCAGCATCTCGACGGTTTCCGACAGGTGCTGGTCGATGAACATCACTTCGCCGGCATTGATCGCTTTGCGCAACGTGCTGTCGACCTGGAACGGCATGCGCCGCGACAGTACGCCGGCCTCGGTCAGTTGTTTGTCGAGGTCGTTGCCCAGGCTCGCGCCGGTCATAAGAGTGATTTTCAACGGAGTGATCTTGGCGCGTTCGGCCAATGCGTGGGGCACGGCTTTGGCTTCGCCGGCGCGGGTAAAGCCGCTCATGCCGACGGTCATGCCGTCCTCGATCAGAGCGGCAGCGTCGGCGGCGCTCATCACCTTATCCAACAACGAAGGCAAGCGAATACGGTCACGGTACATGGATTGTTATCTCGGGCAACGAAAGCAAGGTACGCAGTCTAGTGATTTGCAGAAAATCCGTCCCGCTACCATGGTCGAATGCCAAGCCCTGATTTAGAGCCTTTGGTCGGGTTCGCGGGGGAATTGGCAGCAATAAAAAAACCCCAGCCTACTAAAGGCTGAGGTTTCTGGTGTTGCGCTGAAGCAGGTTTTACTCGACGGCTTTGACCATGTCTTCAATGACTTTTTTCGCGTCGCCGAAGACCATCATGGTTTTGTCGAGGTAGAACAGTTCGTTGTCCAGGCCGGCATAACCGCTGGCCATCGAACGCTTGTTGACGATGATCGTCTTGGCTTTGAACGCTTCCAGAATCGGCATGCCGGCAATTGGCGATTTCGGATCGTTCTTCGCCGCCGGGTTGACTACGTCGTTGGCGCCCAACACCAGCACCACGTCGGCCTGGCCGAACTCGGAGTTGATGTCTTCCATCTCGAACACTTGGTCGTAAGGCACTTCGGCCTCGGCCAGCAAGACGTTCATGTGGCCGGGCATCCGTCCGGCAACCGGGTGGATCGCGTACTTCACGGTCACGCCGCGATGGGTCAGCTTCTCGGTCAACTCTTTCAGCGCGTGCTGCGCGCGTGCCACCGCCAAGCCATAGCCTGGAACGATGATCACGGTGTCGGCGTTGGTCAGCAGGAAGGTTGCGTCATCAGCCGAACCGGATTTCACCGGACGCGCTTCTTTCGAACCCGCCGGGCCAGCCGCGTCTGCAGTGCTGCCGAAACCACCGAGCAACACGTTGAAGAACGAGCGGTTCATCGCCTTGCACATGATGTAGGAGAGGATCGCGCCCGACGAACCGACCAGCGAGCCGGCAATGATCAGCATCGAGTTGTTCAGCGAGAAGCCGATACCCGCCGCCGCCCAGCCGGAATAGCTATTAAGCATCGACACCACAACCGGCATGTCCGCGCCGCCGATCGGGATGATGATCAGCACGCCGAGCACGAACGCCAGAGCCAGCATCAGCGCGAAGGCACTGAGGTTGCCGGTCAGCATGAAGGTGATGCCGAGCGCCAATGTCGCCAGGCCCAGCACCAGGTTCAGCTTGTGCTGACCGCCGAACTGTACGGGCGCGCCTTGGAACAGACGAAACTTGTACTTGCCCGAGAGCTTGCCGAAAGCGATGACCGAGCCGGAGAAGGTGATCGCACCGATGGCTGCGCCGAGGAACAGCTCCAGACGGTTGCCCGCCGGAATCGCGTCGCCCAGCTGCTTGACGATGCCCAGCGATTGCGGCTCGACGACCGCAGCAATGGCGATGAACACCGCAGCCATGCCGATCATGCTGTGCATGAAAGCGACCAGTTCCGGCATCTTGGTCATTTCCACGCGTTTGGCCATGATCGAGCCGGCGGTGCCGCCGACCAGCAAACCGACGATGACGTAACCGATGCCGGCCGTAGCCAGCTCAGCGCCGAGCTTATAGATGAGGCCGACGGTGGTGAGGATCGCCAGCGCCATGCCGAGCATGCCGTAGACGTTGCCGCGCCGCGAGGTGGTCGGGTGCGACAGGCCTTTGAGGGCCTGGATAAAGCAGATCGACGCGATCAAGTAGAGCGTCGTGACAAGGTTCATGCTCATTACTTGGGCGCCTCTTCTTTTACGACTTTCGGGGCTTTTTTCTTGAACATCTCAAGCATTCTGCGGGTGACCAGAAAGCCACCGAAGACGTTGACCGCCGCCAGCGCCACCGCCAGGGTGCCCATGGTTTTGCCCAGTGGCGTCACGGTCAAAGCGGCGGCCAGCATGGCGCCGACGATGACGATCGCCGAAATGGCGTTAGTCACCGCCATCAGTGGCGTGTGCAGCGCAGGTGTAACGTTCCAGACCACGTGATAACCGACATAAATCGCCAGCACGAAGATGATCAGGTTGTAGATACCGGGGGAGATAAGCTCTTCCATCGTCTGAATCCCTGCTTAGGCGTTTTTGCGGATGACTTGGCCGTCGCGGCACATCAGGCACGCGGCGACGATGTCGTCTTCGAGGTTCACTTCAAACTGGCCTTCCTTGTTGAAAACCAGCTTGAGGAAGTCCAGCAAGTTGCGGGCGTACAGCGCCGAGGCGTCTGCGGCGACTTCACCGGCGAGGTTGGTCGGGCCGCAAATGGTCACGCCATTTTCGACGACAACCTGATCGGCCACGGTCAGCGGGCAGTTGCCGCCCTGAGCCGCAGCGAGGTCGATCACTACCGAGCCGGGTTTCATCTGCGCGACGGTGTCCGCGCTCAACAGCGTCGGCGCCTTGCGGCCGGGAATCAGCGCGGTGGTGATGACGATGTCAGCCTGCTTCGCGCGTTCGTGCACGGCCAGGGCCTGGCGCTGCATCCAGCTCGCCGGCATTGGCCGCGCGTAACCACCGACACCTACTGCGCATTCGCGCTCTTCATCGGTCTCGTAGGGCACGTCGACGAACTTGGCGCCGAGGGATTCGATCTGCTCCTTCACGGCCGGACGCACGTCCGACGCTTCAATCACCGCACCCAGGCGTTTCGCTGTAGCGATCGCCTGCAAACCGGCAACACCGGCGCCGAGAATCAGCACGCGCGCCGCTTTCACGGTGCCCGCAGCAGTCATCAGCATCGGCATGAAGCGCGGATAGTGGTGCGCGGCGAGTAACACGGCTTTGTAACCGGCGATGTTTGCTTGCGACGACAGCACATCCAGACTTTGTGCGCGGGAGGTGCGCGGCGCGGCTTCCAGAGCAAACGCAGTAATGCCGCATTCGGCCAGTTTGGCGATGGTTTCATTGCTGAACGGATTGAGCATGCCCACCACAACGGTGCCGCTTTTGATCAGCGCCAGCTCGCTGTCGCTGGGGGCGACCACCTTGAGAATCAGCTCGGCACCAAACGCATCGTTGGCGCTGCCAATGGTTGCGCCTGCCGCTTCATAAGCACTGTCGACAACGCTGGCTTTAACGCCGGCGCCGCTTTGCACAGTGACCTTATGACCCTGGCCGATCAGTTTCTTGATGGTTTCCGGGGTTGCAGCAACCCGTGTTTCACCCGTTTGGGTTTCGAGAGGAACACCAATGTGCACGTCAAATCTCCTGCGTGATCTTATTGAGTAAACCCAGGCACTTCGGATGGTGCGACTGGGGCGGCCGATCAGCACGATCCCGCCAAATCAGGGCGGGGCGCGGCATTTTGCAGGCGAACTTTGTGCCCATCAAGGGATTATGACGGGTGACGGAAAATTAACTACAAGTCACCCCGTGACCGAATGTCGCAACTAACCGGCGCAATCCCTTGCAGACTGTGCCCTGTAAGGATTCTGGTCGAAATTGAAGAATTTACACATCGGCGCGGTGAATGAGCTGGCATTGCTCGCCAATAGAGGCTGAAGGCCACGTCCACAGGCGCTTGTGGGACGTTTGTACTGCTTGCAAGTACAGTCTATGAATATGCGACAAATACTTACATCTGTAGGGTTCTGAGTTTGCTGACTACGGGGTCAGCTAATCGGCCGAAGCCTTCACTCTTCTAGGCTGTAGCCGTGTGCCTGATTTACCAGCCAGTCGCGAAAAGCCCTTAAAGAAGCGGATTCGACCTTTCGCTCGGGAATCATCAGGTAATACGCCTTGATGCTCGACAGTGCCTGCGGGTTGGCAATCACCAGGCGCTTCTCGGCCAGCTCACGCTGAATCAGGAATGGCGGAATCAACGCGATACCCATGTCATGCATGGCCGCTTGCGCAAGCATGGAGAATAGCTCGTAACGCGGACCTGTCATGTCGCGGGGGATGTTGAGGTTTTGCGAGTTGAACCACTGGCGCCAGGCGTAGGGCCGAGTGGTTTGTTGCAGCAATGGCAGTTCGGCGATTTCGCTGGATGTCAGAAGAGTCTTCTTCCCCAGTAGGGCGGGGCTGCACACCGGCATCGGATTTTCGCCCATCAGCCTGTGGGATTCGGTACCCGACCAATCGGCATCACCAAAATAGATCGCCGCGTCGAACTCAGTGTCGGCGAACAGGAATGGCCGGGTGCGGTTGGTCAGATTGACCGTCACTTCCGGATGTTGCTGCTGAAAATCCTTGAGCCTTGGCAGCAGCCATTGAGTGCCGAAGGTCGGCACTACCGCCAGTTCGATCACGTTGGCGCCTTGCTGGCCCATGACCGACAAAGTGTCGCGCTCCACGGCATCCAGTTGCGTGGCGACGCGGCGGCTGTAGGAAAGTCCCGCTTCGGTCAGTTTTACCCCGCGCCGCGAGCGTCGGAACAGTTCGACGCTGAGGAAGTCCTCAAGGCTGGCGATCTGTCGGCAAATCGCCCCTTGGGTGAGGGAAAGTTCCTGCGCAGCCTTGGTAAAGCTCTCGTGGCGCGCGGCGGCTTCGAAGCTGATCAGCGCCGTGGTGCTGGGGATTTTCCTGCGCATGTACCTGAACCTCACTCATTCATCGCATTTAGGAGCTTTCGCGATGTTCGGAGTGAGAAATTAGCACAACAGTATGCAAAATCCTCGTTTGCCGGATCGCCGAGCCGGGCCTAGGATCAGTCCACGTTATTTGACCCGATTCGAGAGGACTCACTCATGGCCGGCAAAGCTAGCTTCAACTGGATCGATCCACTGCTGCTGGATCAACAGCTCACCGAAGAAGAACGCATGATTCGCGACACCGCCGAGCAATTCGCTCAGCAGAAGCTCGCGCCGCGTGTGCTCGAAGCTTTCCGTCATGAGAAGACCGACATCGCAATCTTCCGCGAGATGGGCGACGTGGGCCTGCTGGGCGCGACCATTCCCGAGGAATACGGTGGCAGCGGCCTCAATTACGTCAGCTACGGCTTGATTGCCCGTGAAGTCGAGCGCGTCGACTCCGGTTATCGCTCGATGATGAGCGTGCAGTCCTCGCTGGTCATGGTGCCGATCAACGAATTCGGCACCGAAGCGCAAAAACAGAAGTATCTGCCGAAACTGGCTTCCGGCGAGTGGATCGGTTGCTTCGGTCTGACAGAGCCGAACCACGGCTCCGACCCGGGCGCGATGATTACCCGCGCACGTAAAGTCGACGGCGGCTACAGTCTGACCGGCAGCAAAATGTGGATCACCAACAGCCCGATCGCTGATGTGTTCGTGGTCTGGGGCAAGGACGATGCCGGCGATATTCGTGGTTTCGTGTTGGAGAAAGGCTGGAAAGGCCTGAGCGCTCCGGCGATTCACGGCAAGGTTGGTTTGCGCGCATCGATCACTGGCGAAATCGTCATGGACAACGTGTTTGTCCCTGAGGAGAACATCTTCCCGGATGTGCGCGGTTTGAAAGGACCGTTCACCTGTCTCAATTCCGCGCGTTATGGCATCTCGTGGGGCGCACTGGGTGCTGCCGAATTCTGCTGGCACACCGCGCGCCAATACACGCTGGATCGTCAACAGTTCGGTCGGCCGCTGGCGGCTACTCAGTTGATCCAGAAGAAACTGGCCGACATGCAGACCGAAATCACCCTGGCGCTGCAAGGCTGCCTGCGTTTGGGTCGTATGAAGGACGAAGGCACCGCGGCGGTCGAAATCACTTCGATGATGAAACGCAACTCCTGCGGCAAGTCCCTGGACATCGCGCGCATGGCTCGCGACATGCTGGGCGGTAACGGTATCTCCGATGAATTCGGTGTCGCTCGTCACCTGGTCAATCTGGAAGTGGTGAATACCTACGAAGGTACGCATGACGTGCACGCGCTGATCCTTGGTCGCGCGCAGACCGGCATCCAGGCGTTCTATTAACAGGAGAACGGCCATGGGCGCGCTTTCGCATCTACGGGTACTGGATTTATCGCGGGTGCTGGCCGGGCCGTGGTCCGGGCAGATCCTCGCCGACCTCGGCGCCGAAGTCATCAAGGTCGAGCGCCCGGGCAATGGCGACGACACGCGCGCCTGGGGGCCACCGTTTCTGAAAGACGCCTATGGCGAGAACACCAGCGAGGCCGCCTATTACTTGTCGGCCAATCGCAACAAACAATCTGTGACTATCGATTTCACTCGTGCTGAAGGTCAGAAGCTGGTGCGTGAGCTGGCGGCGAAGTCGGACATTCTGATCGAGAACTTCAAGGTTGGTGGCCTGGCGGCGTATGGGCTGGACTACGAATCGCTCAGGGCGATCAATCCGAATCTGATTTATTGCTCGATCACCGGGTTTGGTCAGACCGGCCCGTATGCCAAGCGCGCGGGTTATGACTTCATGATTCAGGGCTTGGGCGGCTTGATGAGCCTGACCGGGCGACCTGAAGGCGATGACGGCGCGGGTCCGGTGAAAGTCGGTGTTGCGCTGACAGACATTCTCACTGGGCTGTACTCGACGGTGGCAATTCTGGCCGCACTCGCGCATCGCGATCATGACGGCGGCGGTCAGCACATCGATATGGCGTTGCTGGATGTGCAGGTGGCTTGTTTGGCGAATCAGGCGATGAACTACCTGACAACGGGCAATGCGCCTAAACGTCTGGGTAATGCGCATCCGAATATCGTGCCGTATCAGGATTTTCCTACAGCGGACGGCGACTTCATCCTCACCGTGGGTAATGACGGGCAGTTCCGCAAGTTTGCCGAAGTGGCGGGCCAGCCGCAGTGGGCGGACGATCCACGCTTCGCCACCAATAAGCTGCGGGTGGCGAACCGTGCAGTGCTGATTCCGCTGATCCGCCAGGCGACGGTGTTCAAGACGACCGCTGAATGGGTGCTGCAACTGGAGCAGGCCGGCGTGCCGTGTGGGCCGATCAACGATCTGGCCCAGGTGTTTGCCGATCCGCAGGTGCAGGCTCGCGGGTTGGCTATCGAGCTGCCGCATGCGCTGGCCGGGATGGTGCCGCAGGTAGCGAGCCCGATCCGGATGTCCGAGACTCCGGTTGAATACCGTAACGCACCGCCTCTGTTGGGTGAGCACACGCTGGATGTGCTGCAGCGGGTGTTGGGTTTGAGTGCTGGGACGGTGGCTGCTTTTAAGGAGGCGGGGGTGCTATGAGGATTGCTTCTATATAGAAGGGCTTCTATATAGAGGGAATTGGCGCGTTTTCGGGGTTTTCGCAAGTTATTGATAGAAAAGCGAAATCAGCGCTTGACGGCAGATTCTGGAAGTCTATAATTCGCCCCACTTCCGGCGCAGTCGAAACGGAAAACTCCTTGGTAAACAATGAGTTACGCAGGTTTCGGCAGTGAGTTGCTTCAGTTCATCGAAGCGCGAAAGGGGGTTGAAAAAGAGGGGTTGACAGCAGCGAGTAACGCTGTAGAATTCGCCTCCCGCTAACGAGAGATCGAAAGCGCAAGTGGTTGAAGTTGTTGAAG
>NZ_VIVC01000004.1:0-12728 GCF_007828705.1 Pseudomonas sp. SJZ131
GATGGTAGTGTGGGGTTTCCCCATGTGAGAGTAGGTCATCGTCAAGATTAAATTCCGAAACCCCTATCTGCGTATGCAGGTAGGGGTTTTGTTTTAGTAGAAGTCACCATTTTTTGCTGGCACGTTACTTCGGTAACGGGCTGGTCACAGAATTTCTTGACGACCATAGAGCATTGGAACCACCTGATCCCATCTCGAACTCAGCAGTGAAACGATGCATCGCCGATGGTAGTGTGGGGTTTCCCCATGTGAGAGTAGGTCATCGTCAAGATTGAATTCCGAAGCCCCTGTCTGCGAAAGCAGACAGGGGTTTTGTCGTTTCAAGGCCAGCAAAAACCTCCCCCGCGACAATCCGATCTAAATCATAAGCAGCCGCTCTAGTACACCGTTCAGCCGGAATCCGCCGGTAATTACATTCATTTCCTACAAGCCCCTAAGATTTCTCCGACTCGTGCCGAAAGACTGGTGAGACATGCGTGCACCAAGTTGAGCGACCTCAGAAAGCCGCCAGCGCTGTTACATGGAATGTTGCAACCCGGAACGCATCCCCATCTTTTGCATAGAAGCCCGATGAAATGAATTTAAAGTTCAGCCATAAAATCCTGCTGGCCGCTTCTGGCGTCGTGGTGCTGGCCTTCGCATTGTTCACTTTGTACAACGACTATCTACAGCGAAACACAATTCGCCAAAACCTCGAATCCTCCGTTCAGCAAGCAGGCGACTTGACCGCCAGCAGCGTGCAGAACTGGATGAGTGGCCGCGTGCTGGTTCTGGAAAACCTCGCACAGAACGTCGCCCACCAAGGCGCCAATGCCGATCTGCCAGGGCTGGTGGATCAACCGGCCTTCACCTCGAACTTCCAGTTCACTTACGTCGGCCAGGCCAACGGTGTATTCACCCAGCGCCCTGACGCGAAAATGCCCGATGGCTACGATCCACGTCAGCGCCCTTGGTACAAACAAGCCGTGACGGCCGACAAAACCATGCTGACCCCGCCATACATGGCGGCCGTCGGCGGTCTGGTCGTAACGATCGCCATGCCGGTGAAAAAGAACGGCGAGCTACTCGGCGTTGTCGGTGGCGACCTGAGCCTCGAGACCTTGGTGAAAATCATCAACTCGGTCGACTTCGGTGGCATCGGTCACGCGTTCCTGGTCAGCGCTGATGGCCAAGTGATCGTCAGCCCGGACAAAGATCAGGTGATGAAGAACCTCAAAGATGTTTACCCCAATTCGGGAGTGCGCATCGAGAAGGGCAATCAGGAAGTCACCCTCAACAACCAAGATCGCATCCTCTCGTTCACCCCGGTCAGCGGTTTGCCGAATGCCGAGTGGTACATCGGTCTGTCGATCGATAAGGACAAAGCCTACGCGCCGTTGAGCCAATTCCGCACCTCGGCCCTCATCGCGATGTTTATCGCCGTGAGCGCCATTGCAGTGCTGCTGAGCTTGCTGATCGCTGTGCTGATGCGTCCGCTGACCACCATGGGTCGCGCGATGAAAGACATTGCCCAGGGCGAAGGCGACCTCACCCGTCGTCTGTCGGTAGAAAGCAAAGACGAATTCGGCGAATTGGGCGGCGCGTTCAACCAGTTCGTAGAACGGATCCACGCATCGATTTCCGAAGTGTCTTCGGCGACTCGCCAGGTTCACGACCTGTCGCAACGGGTAATGGCCTCGTCCAACGCCTCGATCATCGGCTCCGACGAGCAGAGCGCGCGCACCAACAGCGTGGCCGCCGCGATCAACGAACTGGGTGCCGCAACTCAGGAAATTGCGCGTAACGCCGCCGATGCTTCGCAGCACGCCAGTGGCGCGAGTGAGCAAGCGGACGACGGTCGCCAAGTGGTGGAAAAAACCATTCTGGCGATGACCGAGCTGTCGCAGAAAATCAGCTTGTCCTGCACCCAGATCGAAACCCTGAATGCCAGCACCGACAACATCGGGCACATTCTCGACGTGATCAAAGGCATCTCCCAGCAGACCAACTTGCTCGCACTTAACGCGGCCATCGAAGCGGCGCGTGCCGGTGAAGCGGGTCGTGGTTTTGCGGTGGTAGCGGATGAGGTGCGTAACCTTGCGCATCGCACCCAGGAGTCGGCTGAAGAGATCCACAAAATGATCACTTCGTTGCAGATCGGTTCGCGCGAAGCGGTGACCACCATGAACGCCAGCCAGGTCTCCAGTGAAGAGACGGTTGAAGTGGCGAACCAGGCCGGTTTGCGTCTGGTCAGCGTGACCAAACGCATCGGCGAAATCGACGGCATGAACCAATCGGTGGCGGCGGCGACCGAAGAGCAGACCGCCGTGGTGGAAACCCTCAACGTCGACGTTAACCAGATCAACCTGCTCAACCAGCAGAGCGTCGCCAACCTCAATGAAACGTTGAAGGATTGTGATGCGTTGTCGCTGCAGGCCAACCGTTTGAAGCAATTGGTCGACAGCTTCAAAATCTGATTCAGGTTTGTCGGACCGCATTATCGTTCTTCGCGGGCAAACCTCGCTCCTACAGGCTATCGAGTAACCTGTAGGCGCGAGGCCTGCTCGCGAAGGCACCGGCAAAATGTGTTCTACGCGAACAGCTTCAACACATTATTCATCGCATCATCGGCAAACCCCTGCACAAAATCCTTGAACCCCGGTAACGCTGCCGCATCGTCCGTAGCGGGCTGCGCAATGATGGTCCAGATCGCCCGCGACTTGCCCCCGCCCAGCGGCTCGACGTTCATCGCCGCCCACAAGTTCGCGACGCCCAAGGTGTTGTAGATCGTCGTCCAGGTCATGCTCAGCGCCTGGTCGTCCCGCGAGTTCAGTTGCTCGACCACCACGTTGCCGTCCTTGAAGACTTTCTTGCGCAAGGACGACACGCCTTCACCCGTCATTTCGATGTGCGACAGCGCCGGGATGAACGCATCGAAACCAGCAAAGTTGCCGACCACCTCCCAGACTTTCGCGGCGTCCGCCGGCACGTCCACCGAAGACACTACGTGGCAGCCGTGAGGGTTTTGGATCAGGGTATCGGGTTGCAGGGTTTTCATGGTTTTGCTCCAGTTGGTTGACTCAGATGAAGTTGATTTCTTTCAGGTAATCGCAGCCGCGACGCAGCAGCGCCGGGGATTTTT
The DNA here is from genome assembly GCF_007828705.1 of Pseudomonas sp. SJZ131. NCBI lineage: Bacteria > Pseudomonadati > Pseudomonadota > Gammaproteobacteria > Pseudomonadales > Pseudomonadaceae > Pseudomonas > Pseudomonas sp. SJZ131. Next base: position 3,122 of record NZ_VIVC01000004.1, read on the forward strand.
GCGGGTAGTGCGCGCCCATCTGCCGGACGCCGGCCTGCGCGTTGTCGTGGCCGATCATCGAGATGTCGCCGATGTCTTCTTCGAAGCCGTTGAGGTAGAAACCGAGTACGCCGAACAGCGCGTTATCGCTGTCGACGCGGCCCAGTTGCTGCTGCCAGTCGGCAACGCTGACCATCGCGAATTCGCGCCCGGCCTGGCGAAACGAGGCGACGTAATCGTCCCAACTCAGCGGCTCCGGATTGTGCAGATTGAACACCGCGTGTTCCGGCTGATAACGGCTGGCATGGAAGCCGATGAAACGCGCCAGAAAGTCCACCGGCATCAGGTCGAAATTCAGTGAAAACTCCGGCACCTGGCCGAGCTGGATCGAGCCCTTGAGCATCAGCATCAAGCGATTTTTGTGCGGCTGGCAGACACCGCTGAGGCTGTTGAAACTGATGTTGCCGGGTCGATACAGATTGACCCGCACACCGCGTTCCCGGGCGCGTTCGAGGATCCGTTCAGCGACCCATTTCGACAGGTTGTAGCCGTTCTTGATGTAGATCGGCGGGGTCTGCGCGGCGGGCAATTCCAGCACCCGGCCATCCTCGGTAATCGTGCTCGACGCCGAGAGCGTCGAGACGAAGTTGAAGATCTTTTTGCTGCGCCCTTCGCACAACCGCAGGCACTCGAAAATCGGCTCGACGTTGTCTCGCGCCAGCGACTCGTAATCGAGCACGTGATTGACGTTCGCCGCGTTGTGCACCAGCGTGCCGAACTCGCGATCCAGCCGCTCGTAAACCTCCTGCGCCAGCCCCAGCAACGGTTGCGTGATGTCCGCCGCGTAGATCCGCACCCGGCGCAAATCCAGATGCTCCAGACGGTTCTCGCGCAAGGCGTCGGCAAAACGCTCGGCCGCCGATTGCCCGCCACCGTCGCGCACCAGACACGCAACTTCCGTGGCGCCCCAGCCAAGCAGCGCCTCGACAATGTGCACGCCGACAAAACTGTTGGCCCCGGTGACGATGACCTTGTGCACATCGCCCATGCGACTGACCGGCAACGGCTGCACATCGAGTTCGCGGAAGGCGTCGGCCATCGCTTGCTCGCTCAACACTTCTTCAGTGCCCGAGCCGCGCACCAACGTTGCCAGTTTTGCAATCGTCGGCAGTTCGATGAAGCGGTTGATCGAGATGCTGCGGCCGAATTCCTCGCGCAATCGCAGCAACATGCGCGACAGCAGAATCGAGTGACCGCCGAGATTGAAGAAACTTTCGTCGGTGGAAATATCGCTAGCCGGCAGCTCCAGCAACTCGGCCCAGATCTCCAGCAGCAGCGCTTCATCGGCGCTGATCGGCAAGCGGCGCGCGGTGTTTTCCAGGACGGTGACCGGCAACGCCAGCAGCGCTTTGCGATCGACTTTGCCGTTGCTGGCAAACGGCATGCTCGCCAGTTCAGTCCATGCGCCGGGTTGCATGTAGTCCGGCAAAAACTGCGCGGCGTGTGCCTTCAGTGCTTCGCGAGCGGCGCCCGGTTGGTCTTCCTGCGGCTGCGCGAGAAACGCCAGAATCCGCCGCTGACTGTCGATGACCACCGCCACCTGACGGTACAACTGACTGTCGCGCAGGCAACGCTCGATCTCTTCCGGCTCAACGCGAAAACCACGGATCTTCACTTGGTTGTCGCGCCGGCCGCACAGCTCGATGCCGTCGCCCGTCCACTTCGCCATATCCCCGGTGCGGTAGGCCCGCAGCTGCTCGCCGTTCGGCAGTTTGAGGTGCAAATAACGTTCGGCGGTCTGCTGCGGATTATTCAGATAACCCAGGCACACACCCGGCCCGACGATGTACAACTCGCCGACGGTTTGCTCGGCGACCGGTTGCAAGTCTTCATCGAGAATCAGCACTTGGCTGTTGGCAATCGGGCCGCCGAGCGTGCGGTTGTTGTCGCCGGGGCGCAGTTGCCGAGCGGTGATCAACACCGTCGCTTCCGTCGGGCCGTAGAGGTTGTAGAGGTTGCCCTGACGCGTCAGTTGCTCGATGACGTAAGGCTCGCAGACGTCGCCGCCGGTCATCACGTGGTCGAGCACTTGCAACTGATCCAGCGGCAAAATGCTCAACAGCGCTGGCGGCAGAAAGGCGTGGCTGAGCTGTTGCTGACGGATCAGCTCGACCAGTTGCAGCGGGTCACGACGCTGGTCGTCGCTGGGCACAATCAGCTCGGCGCCCTGTAGCAGCGTCGGGAAAATATCGATCAGCGATGAGTCGAAACTCAGCGACGAAAACTGCAACACCCGACTTTGTTCCGTGAGCTGCACATAGTCGGCATACCAAGCGGTGAAGTGCGCCAGATTGCCTTGGCTGAGCAGTACGCCTTTCGGATGCCCGGTGGTGCCCGAGGTGTAAAGCGCCATGCACGGCGCGTCAATCGCGGGCCGCTGCCGCATCAACGGTTGGCCGAGGTCTGCGTCATCCGCGTCGATACAGCGGATGTCCAGCGACGGCATTTGATCGGCCAACGGATGCTCGCCGTCATGCAGCAACAGCACTGCCCCAGCGTTCTGCAGAATGTATTGCTGACGCTGCAGCGGATGGCTCGGTTCCAGCGGCAAATACACCGCGCCGCTGCCCAGAATCGCCAGAATCCCCGCGTACAGCGCGCTGCATTTCGGCAGGCAAATGCCGACCACCAACGGGCCTTGATGCTGGTCGAGCAACGGCTGCAAGCGTTGTTGAATGGCGCGGCTGTGTGCGTGCAATTGCTGGTAGCTGAGCGAGGTGCCGGAAATGCTCAGCGCCGGGCGTTCGGCGCATTCGATGAAGCGCTGTTGCAGGCGCTCGATCATCGGCACCTGGCCCAGTTGCAGCAGCTGCGGATGCGCCGTGTTATTCAGTCGATGCACGAAGCCAAGCTGTTCGAGAAACAGCAGGTTTTCCAGGCGTTCGAAGTGCGCGGTCGGCGTCGGTTCGGACCGCCGAAAATAGTCGTCATCCCGCGAAAAGCGACTGACCAGCAGCGCCACGTGATCGACCAGTTCCGCCACCGCGCGCAGGCGTAATGCCTGGCCGTTCCCGGACGCTTCGTCGGCAATCGGCACACGACTGAACAGCGTCGAACCATAGCTGCACATCAGGTCCAGGCTGGGCAGTCCGGCACGCTCAGTGACAGCCAATTGCACGGTCAAGCGCGGCACGTCGCCGAACTCGAAAAGCCCCAGGCTCGCGTCATCAATCAGCAAGTCGACGTTGCCCGATTCGGGCGTTTTGACGTCCGTCAGTCGCACCAGTGAATGTCCGTGTTGTTCCAACTCCAGCGCCAGGTCGTTGAGGGCCTGGCTCTGCCCTCCAAGCACAATGTCGAGACGTCTCATGATGTTCTCCTCGTTAAACCAGGTAGTCGCTCAGGGCTTGCTGGACGCACGGCGAATCGAGCAGCGAACTGCTGCGGAAAAACCGCACGATGTTGGCGACCAGTGGGTGATGGCGATTGATCGGGAAGGCCAGTCCCGAGACTTCGCTCTTGAGCGCGCGGCGTGCGGCGTCGCTGATCTGCAATGCTTCGATCAGGCGAAAATCGAAGGATTTCTGGATGTCGTTGGTCAGGTAATGGCCGATGAACACCGGCAGGATCTGCGCGATGCACGCTCGGTCGTCCGCGCTCGCGGTGTGCCAATAAATGCGCACCAGCCGCGCCCAGAAACTCGAGTGACGGCCCTCGTCCAGCAAGTGGTCGGCCATCAAGCCCTTGATCGATTGCTTGACCGTTTCATCCTTGGCGAACGCCGCGACATCGCCGGTCACGGTGTTCTCGGCGATGGCCACGCAGATCAATTCCACGGCGCTGCGCAGGTGCTCCGGCGCCAACGCCACAGCGGCGGGAATCGCCCGGCTCAGTTCGATCTCATCGGGCAATTCGATTGGCGTGATGCCGGTCATGGCCACGGTTTGCTGCATGAAATCCATCGCCACCAAGGCGTGATAGTCCTCGTCCACCACCACAGTCATCGCGTCGTAGCGGCAGGCAAACGGGAACTCCACTGCGAAGCGATTCTTGGCGATGCTGCGCGCGGTTTTGTCGACGATCTCGGTTTCGAAAATCACCACGTCGTTGATGAATTTGTAGAGCGTCTGCACCAGCGCAAAGTCGCGTTGTTCCGGGCATTCGCGCAGGAAGGTTTCGCTCAGCACCAACGGTTGGCGGCTCAGCGGATAAATCAATTTGTCGTCGTTCTCCAGCACCCGGCGCGGCCGTGTGCGGATGGTCGCGCGGCTCTCCCAGGCGTCGGCGAACGATTGGTAGTCGGCGGCGTTCATGCGCTCACCTCGGCGACGGTTTCGCGCATGCTCAGGCGCAAGCCATCCCACAAGGCAATGCGGCTTTCCACCGCCGCGATGGCGCTGGCGTAGACGTCTTCCTGACGTTGCGGGTCGCCATCGACCAGTCGAGCGAGGAGTTTTTCGGCGGCGGGGCCGTGGTCTTCGGAGTCGACTTCGATATGCCGCTCCAGGTAATAACGGAAGGTCGGCGCTTGTTCGATGCCAATGCCCCAATCGTCGAGAATGCGCTGGAACATCTGCGGGATGACACTTTCGCGGCCATGCAGGAATGCCGCCGCAACGCTGTGGCCGGGCGCACTCAGGGCGGTGTGCAAGGTGTGGCGGACGAATTGCGCGGCGGCCGGGTCGATGTCGATGCTTTGCAACGCGACGTCATAACTCACGCCTTCCTGTTGCAGCGCCACGAAACGCTCGACGGCAGCGGTGCTGGCGCCGACTTCGCGCATTGCATCCAGGTACAACTCGAAATGGCTGTAGTGACCATGACCGGGCCGATCATCGGATTCTTCGCCGAGCACGATCTCGTTGATCAGCCGCGCAGCCTGCGGATCGCGCGGCGGCAGCCAGGGCAACTGCACGCAGGTCAGCTCCTGTTGCAGACGCTTGGTCAGCGACATGAAATCCCACACCGCAAATACATGGGTTTCCATAAATCGTTGAAGTATTGGCAATGAATGTATTTCGCCAAAGATCGGGTGCGCACTAAGTTGTGTTTTCTTTTGGGCGAGATGGTCTTTAGTCAGTTTCATAAGCGAGCCTGTCAGTGAGGGATGTAACTGGGAGTGTTGGATGAATAAGGGAAATCAAGTTGATCGGTTCTTTAGGCGAGCGTCGGCCTCAATCGAATTGATAAGTTTTAAAAGTATTGGGGTTCTGCAAGCCGCACTGGATCAGGGTTATAAAACTGGATCCAATGTCGGCGGAGAAAAACTAATACATCAGTAAAGTTCCAGGCAAGTTATTTTTATTTTATTTGAAAGTTGCACTTTTCTGGGCGCGACAAGTTTCAATAAAACTTTAAGTTGATGTTTTATTTGGGTGAAGTTGCTCCTTCCGGCTTATAAAAGTCAGAATCGAAAAGAGAGTGAATGCCTCACTCGTAGCAACTTTCTAACTGGCGTTCGTTGGTGTGATCTAGAGGAATGGAAGTTGGGCGCGAATATGCCGTTTGCTTCCGTTCCCGTGGCAAGACTCCTTCCGTAGGTTCTTGTTGCGATGACGGCCCCGCGTTTGCGAGGCATCGCCCGTCATTAGTGGGTTGGCTATCGCAAGAGTGAGGCTAAATGGCGGTCGCCGCTACGGCTGCCGAGCCATTATTTGGCTACGACGCGGGGCACGAAGGGAAGTTGAGGAAAAGCCTTAGACGGGCAGGAATGGCGCGGTAAATTCGTTCGGAAAACGGCGAACCGGGGATTTGTAAGAAGAGTTGTCAGAAAACCCGGCGAGAGGTGTCGAGGCAAGCGTCCCCGAGCACATTTGGCGGTGCTCGGCGGACGAATAGAGAGGTTTTGCTAGATTTTTTTACTGTTGATGGCGACAGGGCTGTCGAGAAAACGTGCAACGACCTCGACACCACGGTTCAAATGTTGCGTAAGCAGTTTGACCGAGCGCTCGATGTCGCCGTCTTCAACCGCTCTCAGCAAGTCACGATGGTCTTCCTGGGACAACTTGCCCAGGCCCATCTTTTCCAGGTTGAAACGCAAGAAGCGCTCCTCTTCATTCAAACCGTCTTCGATCAAGCGTAATAGCCGCCGGTTAGGCGCTTTACTGTACAGAGTCATGTGGAACAGACGATTGAGCCGACCGATTTCGCTGTAGTCGTTCTGGGTTTCCATTTCCTCGATATAACCAGCGGCAAGCTCGATATCGGCGTCGGTCAGCAGCGGAATGGAACGGCGCAACGCTTCGGATTCCAACAGGATGCGCAATTCGTAAGTTTCTGCTGCGTCGCCCTGAACCAATGGCGCGACTACCGCGCCTTTATGCGCAATGACATTGAGCAACGCTTGCGCTTCCAGTTGGCGCAAGGCTTCGCGCACGGGCATGCGGCTGACGCCAAACAAATCCGCCAGATCTTGCTGGCGCAGCGCAGTGCCGCACGGGAGGCGTCCATCAAGAATCGCCGAGCGCAGGGTTTCTTCAATAACCGCGCGCGCCAAGTGAGCGGGGATCGGCCCGTCTATCTGGATACTGTTCAAAGGATTGGGCTTCTGTGTCACTACAACGCACCCTGCATGACTAAAGTTATTTTTGGATCCAAAGGACACTAGTGATTGCTGTACAAGATGTCAAACCATGTAAAGGGTTAGTCAAAGAAAAGTAGGGTTTACGACGATGGCTGCTATGCAAGCGTAGGCGGCAAACAGTGATTGCACCGTGCCATTGTTTTTTATCAGGCTAACCTTCACCATCAACCGACTTTAACCTGCCTATTCTGGATGCCTCACTTTGGCGGCTCGTTTCGCGATCCCTCGGACATTGCGCTGGCTGTGCTGCGCGCTGCTCCTGGCCGGCGTCATGCTGGGCGGGTTGCATGCCGATTGGGATTTTTCCCTGATCAGCCGCCGCGCCGCCGCGCTCTACGGACCGTTGGGCGAGGGCCAGCAGCGCATCGACGCGTGGCAGCGTTTGCTCGCCACACAAAAGCAGGTCGGCGAGGCGGAAAAGCTCAACGTGGTGAACCAGTTTTTCAATAAACAGATGCGCTACGAAGAAGACATCGACCTGTGGCGCGAAGTCGATTATTGGGAAACCCCGATCCAGGGTTTGTGGAAGGGCGCCGGCGACTGCGAGGACTATGCGATCGCCAAGTATTTCAGCCTGCGCCATCTCGGCGTTTCCAGTGACAAGCTGCGCATCACCTACGTCAAGGCTTTGCGGCAGAATCGCGCGCACATGGTCTTGACCTATTATTCGACGCCCGAGGCTATGCCGCTGGTGCTCGACAGCCTGATCAACGAGATCAAACCGGCCAGTCAACGAACCGATTTGCTGCCGGTCTACTCTTTCAACGCTGAAGGTTTGTACATCCCGGGCGCCAAGGGCAACAAGAAAGTCGGTGACACCAAGCGCCTGTCCCGTTGGCAGGATGTGTTGAAGAAAATGCAGGCCGAAGGTTTTCCGGTCGAGACGACTAACTAGGAGCACGCGCTCAGATGTCCTTGTTCAAACAGCTGTTGATCGCTATCTGTCTGTTCCTTGTGGTCGCCTTCACTGGCAGCTTCATGGTCAGCCTGGAGAGCTCGCGCACCCAGTACGTCAACCAGTTGCGTTCCCACGCGCAAGACGCCGCCACGGCGCTGGCACTGTCCCTGACGCCGAATATCGACGACCCGGCGATGGTCGAGTTGCTGGTCAGCTCGATTTTCGACAGCGGCTACTACGCGAGCATCCGCGTGGTTGACCTCAAGACCGACCAGACCATCGTCGAGCGCACTGGCACACCAGCGGTAAATAATGTGCCGGACTGGTTCGTCAAAATGATCGGCCTCGAACCGGCCGGCGGTGATGCGCTGGTCAGCCGTGGCTGGGAGCAGGCCGCGCGTGTCGAGGTGGTCAGCCACCCGATGTTCGCCGTCGCCAAGTTGTGGCAAAGCGCGCTGGGCAGCCTCGGTTGGTTGCTGATCTGCGGCGCCGTGAGTGCGGTGCTGGGCGCGCTGTTGTTGCGTCGTCAATTGAAGCCGCTGGACTACATGGTCCAGCAATCCCACGCCATCGCCCGCCGGGAATTCCTCAGCCTGCCGCAGCTGCCGCGCACTCCGGAATTGCGTCGTGTGGTGCAGGCGATGAACCAGATGGTCGAGAAGCTCAAAGCGTTGTTTCAGGAGCAGGCCGAGCGCAGTGAAAAGCTGCGCGTCGAGTCTTATCAGGACAACCTCACGGGGCTGGCCAACCGGCGCTATTTCGAGATGCAATTGAACGCGCGGGTGAGCAACCCGGAGCAGGCCAGTTCCGGTTATCTGCTGTTGTTGCGGGTCAAGGATCTGGCCGGTTTGAACCAGCGTCTGGGCGGGCAGCGCACCGATGACTTGCTCAAAGCCGTCGGCCAGCAGCTTTCGCGTGAATGCGCCAAGTACCCGGAAACGCAGAACCTGGTGACGCGGATTCGCGGCGGTGAATTTGCCGTACTCGCGCCGGGGCTGGTGCGTGAAGAAGCCCTGCAACTGGCTCAGAACCTTGAGAGCGCGCTGGCCAGCTTGCACGCGACGGGGGCTACGGACGTGGCGTCGGTGGCGTCTATCGGGCTGGCGCCGTTTGCCCATGGCGACTCGCCGCAAGCGGTGATCAGCCTGGGCGATCAGGCATTGGCACAGGCTGAAGGTCAGGGCGAACAGAGCTGGGCGTGTCTGGATCACAGCGCGGTAGCGAGTGTCGGCGATGACCATCATGCGTGGCACACACTGCTGGATCAGGCGCTGACGCAGCGACGCTTCCAATTGTATTTCCAACCGGTCGTGGCCAGTCAGGACGCGACGCTGGTGCTGCATTACAAAGTGCTGTCGCGGCTGGTCGATGATCAGGGCCAGACCATTCCCGCCGGGCGTTTCCTGCCGTGGCTGGAGCGTTTTGGCTGGACTGCGCGGCTCGACCGCTTGATGTTGGAAACGGTGCTCGGGCAAATGGTCGGGCATGAGGAATCGTTGGCGCTGAACCTGTCGTCGGCGACGCTGGCAGATCCGCAGGCGCTGAATAAAGTCTTCGAAATTTTGCGTCAGCATTCCAATCTCGGGCCGCGCCTGACCCTGGAGATCGGCGAGGAGCAATTGCCCGAGCAAGCGGTGCTGGAGCAATTGACCCGGCGTTTGCGCGAACTGGGTTTCTCCCTGAGCCTGCAGCGTTTTGGCGGTCGTTTCAGCATGATCGGCAACCTCGCACGGCTGGGTTTGGCGTACCTGAAGATCGATGGCAGCTACATTCGGGCGATTGATCAGGAGAGTGACAAACGTCTGTTCATCGAAGCGATCCAGCGCGCGGCGCACAGCATCGATTTGCCGCTGATTGCCGAGCGGGTCGAGACGGAAGGGGAATTGTCGGTGATTCGCGAGATGGGTTTGTATGGGGTTCAGGGACAGTTGTTTGGCGAGCCCAAGCCTTGGCAGTGAGTCATTGAGATCCACCCCTCTCCCTAACCCTCTCCCCAGAGGGGCGAGGGGACTGAGCGTGTTGTTCTTGGAGTTACATCGACCTGAAATATTGAGTCGAACTCAGGTCTTGAAAAGCATTGAGATCCACCCCTCACCCTAACCCTCTCCCCAGAGGGGCGAGGGGGACTTACTGTGTTGTTCTTGGAT
>NZ_VIVC01000004.1:12826-39976 GCF_007828705.1 Pseudomonas sp. SJZ131
AGTTACATCGACCTGAAATATCGAGTCGAACTCAGGTCTTGAAAAGCATTGAGATCCACCCCTCACCCTAACCCTCTCCCCAGAGGGGCGAGGGGACTGACCGTGTTGTTTTTGGAGTTACATCGACCTGAAATATCGAGTCGAACTCAGGTCTTGAAAAGCATTGAGATCCACCCCTCACCCTAACCCTCTCCCCAGAGGGGCGAGGGGATCGACCGTGTTGTTCTTGGAGATACATCGACCTGAAAAATCGAGTCGAACTCAGGTCCTGAAAAGCATTGAGATCCACCCCTCACCCTAACCCTCTCCCCAGAGGGGCGAGGGGACTGACTGTGTTGTTCCTGGAGATACATCGACCTGAAATATCGAGTCGAATTCAGGTCCTGAAGAGCATTGAGATCCACCCCTAACCCTCTCCCAGAGGGGGCGAGGGGATCGACCGTGTTGTTCTTGGAGATACATCGACCTGAAATATCGAGTCGAACTCAGGTCCTGAAGAGCATGAAGATCTGCTCCCTTTCCCCCTCGCCCCTATGGGGAGAGGGCTGGGGTGAGGGGTGGCTCTTCAGCCCCTCTTCAGGCCAAGGGAGATTCAAGTTCAAGCAAAGAACCATTGCGAAGTGGGCGCAAGCTCCTCGCCGCGAACCAACTGATCCCTAGATCAACCCGGTCTCATCAACATCAATCAAATGACTCAACCCGCCCAACGCTTCCCGGGCCTGGGTCCGGTCCATCAGTTTGGCTTGGGCGGCGGCCGGCAGGTCGGTGACGCGGATCACGCCTTTGCTGGTCAGCACCTGGATCAAGTCGTCGAGTACCCGGATCATTTCCAGGTCGCTCTGCTTGAGCTGTTTGAGGCTCGATTCCATCACCTCGTTGGCGTACCAGGCCTGGATCTCGTGATTGTCGGCCGGCAGTGTTTCCGTGGCCTCGGCATAAGCCGCGGCTTCCACGCGCACTAATTGGCCTTGCGCATCGCGTTGCACGTAAAACATTGAGCATCCCTCAGAAGTGAACCAGCGTCATGCTGTCAGCAGCATAGGCCAACTGTTGGCGAGTATGCGGTGCGGCGACGAAATCGTCACCGGTAGGCTGTCGGAAAACGTGACGGCCGCCCCATAAGGGCGGCCGTTTTACGTTGTATCAGCTGTTGTTGTGGTCGACTTTGATGGTCGGATCGCTACCGGCAATCAAGCTGTGCAAGTTGGCCGAAGACCAGTTGTTGCCTTCCAGTTTGATCGTCACGTCCGGCGAAGCGGCGGCAGCGTCGCCCGAGTTGAACTTGCCGGCCGAGCTGACCTGCAACGACGACACGCCATCGACCGTGGAAATCTTCAGGAAGTTGTCGATGGTGCTGCCGGTTTCGCCCTGCAACAAATCGCGCAGGTCGATGCGGTCACCTTCGCTGGCCTTGAAGTCCTTGATCACGTCCGTGCCGGTGTCGCCCGACTTCCAGACAAAGGTGTCGGCGCCCGAACCACCGATCAGAATGTCGTTGCCCGACCCGCCGATCAGCGTGTCGTTGCCGGTGCCGCCGAGCAGGATGTCATTGCCCTTGCCGCCATCGAGCAGGTCGTTGCCGCCCGAGCCGAACAGGATGTCATTGCCCGCGCCGCCTAGCAGTGTGTCGTTGCCGTCATGGGCGCCGGACACGTCGAACACGCTGTAATTCTCGGTGATGAACTGGTGCACGTTGCTGGTCGTGACTTTGCTGACTTCGACGCCGGTTTGCTGCGCGACGAACGCCTGCATCGCCTGATAACCCTCGCCGGCAATGCCGTTGAAGCTCACCAGATCGCCGAACAGGATGTCGTTGCCGTCACCGCCATTGACCGTGTCGGAACCCGGCAGCGTCGCTTCGGTGTGACCGATGATCGAGTTGGCGAGGTCTTTCGGATCAATGTTGGTTTGTGGCGTCTTGTCCGAGTCGTAAGGTTTCAGGTCGGCCAGAGTCACGTCTTTGTTGAGGCCGATGGCTTCCACGTTCGACAAGTTGTTCAGCAGTGCAAAACCGCTACCCGAATTGTTGGTCGTGGCGTTGTCGGTGCTGCTGCCGCTGCCCGCCAACGATGACAACTCGTAAGTGCCGTCGCCCTGCGCGTGAACGGTGCCGAGGGTCGTCGAGCTCCAGCCCCACCACGAGTTGTAGGTTTGCATGGTCGCCACACCATTGCTGTTGATGCTCAGGTAGTGCGTGTTGTCGATGTACGTCGCGAACGTATCGCCGATTTTGTAGTTGCTGGTTTTCACCACGTCATCAAACTTGACGTTGCTGTACAGCGTCGGGTTGGTCTGCTCGTTGGTCTGGTAGTAAGTCGGCTGGCCGTCGGTGATGAAGTACGTGAGGTTCTTCGCACCGGTATTGGCCAAGGCATCCGGGCTGAGGAACCAGTTGGCCGTGGTTTTGAACACGTCCTCGTAGTTGGTGCCGCCGCCGGACGCCATCGAATCCAGTACCGCTTTGAGCAGGACCAGCGCGTTCGGGTCGTTGAGATTCACCGACACCGACTTGTTGACCTGGGTATCGAAGTCCGCGAGGAAGATATTCACGGTGCCCGCATTGCCGCCCATGCTTTGCTTGAGCGTGTTGAACACGGTGGTCAGCGAGTTCTTCGCGGCGGTGATCGAGGCGCTGCTCATGCTGCCCGAGCTGTCGACCATGAACGCGATGTTGTAGTTGGTGCCCGGCACCACGGTCAGGCCACCGATGTCGCCGACAATAATGTCGTTGCCGTCGGTGCCGGTCACGGTGTCGCTCCCGGAGGTGCCAGTGATCGCGGTGTAAGTGGCCGGGAACACGGTGACCGGAATCTGCGCCGTGGACACCGCCGAACCGCCCAGCGCCTCGGTCGAGGTTGAGGTCACGGTCAGGTTGAACTGGCCGTTGTAGTACGGCGGCGGGGTCACGGTCAGTGTGCCGAGGTTCCAGCCAGTGACGTTGGCTTCGCCGGAAGTCGCGCTGGCGGTGAAGGTGTGGCCCGCGCCGTCGGTCAGCACCGAACCTGCCGGGATGCCGCTGATTTTCACGCTCAGGCTTTCGGAGCCGTCGGTGTCGGTCAGTGCAGTTTTCACCGCAGACAAATGCACGCTGGTGCCTTCGGCGCCGGTGTTGAGTTTGTAGCCGTCGTAGTAACCCTCACCGTTGCTGCCGTGCAGATCGGAAACGGTCACGCCGGAAGCGGCGAGGTCGGCGATGCCGGTGTAGAGCGGCACGCCAGCGCTGCTCAGATCGACCGCCGCGGCGCCATTCACCGACAGGTTGACGTCGTAGCTGCCCGGGCCACTCTGGTTGTGGTGGTAGATGTCCAGGGTGTAGTAACCGCTGGCGGTCGGCGTGTACGAGCCACTCAAAGTGCCGCCCGCGCCCCACAGGGCCGACGCGACGTTTTTGCCGCCAATGGTCACCAGCAAACTGTCATCGCCGGTGCCGCTGAAGCTGTAGGTCTTGCCGGCTTCGAGGTAGATCAGGCCGGACGTTTTCGAGGCCGTGCCGGCGTTGACGCTGCCGTCGGACTGGACGTTGGTCACAGTGGTGCTGGAGTTCGGGGTGCCCGCCGCGTCGATCACTGCTTTGAGGGTCGCCGAAGGTGCGCCGCTGCCGTCGGTGCCGAGGCCCGACAGGCCGGTCCAGACTTCCTTGATCAGCCCGGTGGATTTCACCGCGTTATCAGCGACGGTCAGGGTCGGTGCATCCGCCACTGGCGTGATGTCGATTTTGATGGTGCCGGTGTTGCCCAACAGTTGGCCGTCGGTTGGCTGGAATTTGATCTGTGCGTAATCCGCCTGATTGTTGCCCAGACCGGTGCCGCCGTAGCCGTTGGTGCCGGACTCGTTGGTGTCCGGGGTGAAACGCAACTTGCCAGCGTCGATGTCAGCCTTGCTGAAGGTCTGGTTGTTGCTGACGTCGGTCCAGGTCGAGCCGTTCAGGTACTGCAACTTGCCTTCGACCGGCAGGCCGGTGATTTTCACACCGAGGCTCGCCGCCGGGCTGTCGACATCGCTGACGCCGAAGGTCGACCAGCCGAGTACCAGCGGGGTGTCTTCGGTGCCGGTGACGTTGACCGGTGCAGCGGTCGGCGCGTCGTTGACGGCGACCACGTTAACGGTGGTCGTGGCGACGTTGGAGTAGTTGCCGCCATCGGTCACGGTAACGGTGATGGTGCGCGGTACGGTGCTCGGGTTTTCACTGTTGTTGGTGAAGCTGATGTTCTTGATCTGCTGCATGTAATCGGCCAGCGACGCGGTGCCCGACAAGGTCAGCGTCACGGTGCCGTTGGTGCTGTTGGCATTGATGCTGATGCCGTTGACGCTATTGCCGAGGTTCAGTGCATCGCCGTCCTGACGGTTGGTCAACACGATGGTCGCGCCGGTCAGCATGGTGCTGTCCGGGTCGGTGATTTTCAGATCGGTGTCAGCAATGGAAACGCCTTGGCCGGTGGTGCCTTCGGTGAAGGTCACGTTGTAGTTGGCCCCGGTGGCGCCGCTGGAATTGTTCGCGTCCAGATCGATGACCGGCGGTGCGTCGTTGTCGATGATCGAGGTGCTGACGCTGCCGTTGGAAGCGCTGATCGCCAGGTTCTCGAAGTTGCCACCGACTGCCGAATCGATTTTGACCACGAAGTTTTCAGTGCCTTCGGTGATCTTGTCGTCGATCGTCGCCACGTTGAAATTGGCGCTGCTCGCGCCGGCCGGGATTTTCACGGTGTACACACCGGTGAAGTCCGAACCGTCGGCGGCGGTGCCGCTGTAGACGATTTTCAGCGTCACTTCGGTTTGCGCCGGGTGGGTCAGGCTGACGGTGTAGCTGGCGGTCTGACCTTCAGTCACCGAACTGCTGCCGCTGATGCTGACTTCAGCCCGGTCGATGGTGTCGGTGACGGCGGTCACGGCCGGCACACTGCTTTTCACCAGGTTCTCGAAGTTGCCACCGGTGGCGCTGGTGATGGTCGCTTGAACCGAACCGGCATCCTTGTAAACGTCATCGGCAGGTGCTGCAACGTTGACCGTGCCGGAGGTTTTGCCGGCGTCGATGGTGATGACTGCACCGTTGCTCAGCGTCACGGTCACTGGCGAGCCAGCGGCGTTAGTCAGGGTGGCGGTGTAGGTGATCTGGCCACCTTCGGCTACCGAGTTGGTGGCGCTCAGCGACAGATTGGTGGTGTCGACCACGTCGGTCACGGTGGTGCTGACCGGGGTTTTGTCGGCGACCAGATTTTCGTAGTTGCCGCCCGTCACGTTGGTGATCGAGTTGGTCAGTGGTGCGTTACCGGCCAGCGCGTCGTTTGGCGCGATAGTGGTGACGGTGCCGACGGTTTTGCCGATGTCGATGGTGATCGACTGGCCGTTGGCCAGCGATACGGTGACAGGGCTGCCGGTGACTGGTTGGCCGACTGTTGCGGTGTAGGTGACAGTGCCACCTTCAGCAGCAGTGCCGGTTGCCGTCAGTTTGACGGTCGAAGTGTCGATCGTGTCGGTGACGTTGGTGATTGCTGGCGTGGTGCTTGGGACCAGGTTCTCGAAGTTGCCACCGGTGGCGGTTTTGATCGTTGCCTGGACGGTGCCGGCGTCTTTGTAGACGTCATCGGACGGCGCTGGCACGGTCGCGGTGCCGGAGGTTTTGCCGGCGTCGATGGTGATGACTGCGCCGTTGCTCAACGTCACGGTCACTGGCGTGCCAGCGGCGTTGGTCAGGGTGGCGGTGTAGGTGATCTGGCCACCTTCGGCTACCGAGTTGGTGGCGCTCAGCGACAGGTTGGTGGTGTCGACCACGTCGGTCACGGTGGTGCTGACCGGGGTTTTGTCGGCGACCAGGTTTTCGTAGTTGCCGCCCGTGACGTTGGTGATCGAGTTGGTCAGCGGCGCGTTACCGGCCAGCGCGTCGTTTGGCGCGATAGTGGTGACGGTGCCGACGGTTTTGCCGAGTTCAATCGTGATCGTTTGACCGTTTGCCAACGATACGGTGACCGGGCTGCCGGTGACTGGTTGGCCGACTGTTGCGGTGTAGGTGACGGTGCCACCTTCAGCAGCGGTGCCGGTCGCGGTCAGTTTGACGGTCGAGGTGTCGATTGTGTCGGTGACGTTGGTAACGGCAGGAACAGTGCTAGGCACCAGGTTCTCGAAGTTACCGCCGGTCGCGCCAGTGATGGTTGCCTGAACTGAGCCGGCATCTTTGTAGACGTCATCGGACGGCGCTGGCACGGTCGCGGTGCCGGAGGTTTTGCCGGCGTCGATGGTGATCACTGCGCCGTTGCTCAGCGTCACGGTCACTGGCGAGCCAGCGGCGTTAGTCAGCGTAGCGGTGTAAACAATCGAGCCACCTTCAGCCACGGAACCGGTAGCGCTCAGCGACAGGTTGGTGGTGTCGACGGTGTCAGTGATCGTGGTCGAAACCGGCGTTTTGTCGGCGACCAGGTTCTCGTAGTTGCCGCCCGTCACGTTGGTGATCGAGTTGGTCAGCGGTGCGTTACCGGCCAGCGCATCGTTTGGCGCGAGGGTGGTAACGGTGCCGACGGTTTTGCCGATGTCGATGGTGATCGACTGGCCGTTGGCGAGCGACACGGTGACCGGGCTGCCGGTTACGGGTTGGCCGACGGTCGCGGTGTAAGTGACGGTTCCACCTTCAGCGGCGGTGCCGGTTGCAGTCAGTTTGACGGTCGAAGTGTCGATAGTGTCGGTGACGTTGGTGACTGCAGGAACGGTGCTAGGCACCAGATTCTCGAAGTTGCCGCCGGTTGCCGAGGAAATAGTCGCTTCAACTTTGCCGGCGTCTTTGTAGACGTCGTCGGACGGCGCTGGCACGGTCGCAGTGCCGGAGGTTTTACCGGCGTCGATGGTGATGACTGCACCGTTGGACAGGGTAACGGTGACTGGCGAACCTGCCGCGTTGGTCAACGTCGCGGTGTAAACAATCGAGCCACCTTCAGCGACCGAGTTGGTTGCGCTCAGCGACAAGTTGGTGGTGTCGACGGTGTCAGTGATCGTGGTCGAAACCGGAGTTTTGTCGGCAACCAGGTTTTCGTAGTTGCCGCCAGTGACGTTGGTGATCGAGTTGGTCAGCGGTGCGTTACCGGCCAGCGCGTCGTTTGGCGCGAGGGTGGTGACGGTGCCGACGGTTTTGCCGAGTTCAATCGTGATCGTCTGACCGTTGGCCAGCGATACGGTGACCGGGCTGCCAGTAACTGGCTGGCCGACGGTCGCGGTGTAGGTGACGGTTCCACCTTCAGCAGCGGTGCCGGTCGCGGTCAGTTTGACGGTCGAGGTGTCGATGGTGTCGGTGACGTTGGTAACGGCAGGAACGGTGCTAGGCACCAAGTTCTCGAAGTTGCCACCAGTTGCCGAGGAAATGGTCGCTTCGACTTTGCCGGCATCTTTGTAGACGTCGTCGGACGGCGCTGGCACGGTCGCGGTGCCGGAAGTTTTGCCGGCGTCGATGGTGATGACTGCGCCGTTGCTCAGCGTCACGGTGACTGGCGTGCCAGCGGCGTTGGTCAGGGTGGCGGTGTAGGTGATCTGGCCACCTTCGGCTACCGAGTTGGTGGCGCTCAGCGACAGGTTGGTGGTGTCGACCACGTCGGTCACGGTGGTGCTGACCGGGGTTTTGTCGGCGACCAGGTTTTCGTAGTTGCCGCCCGTGACGTTGGTGATCGAGTTGGTCAGCGGTGCGTTACCGGCCAGCGCGTCGTTTGGCGCGATAGTGGTAACGGTGCCGACGGTTTTGCCGATGTCGATGGTGATCGACTGGCCGTTGGCCAGCGATACGGTGACAGGGCTACCGGTTACGGGTTGGCCGACGGTGGCGGTGTAGGTGACGGTTCCACCTTCAGCAGCGGTGCCGGTCGCGGTCAGTTTGACGGTCGAGGTGTCGATTGTGTCGGTGACGTTGGTGACTGCAGGAACGGTGCTAGGCACCAGGTTCTCGAAGTTGCCACCAGTCGCGGTAGAGATTGTCGCTTCGACTTTTCCGGCGTCTTTGTAGACGTCGTCCGACGGCGCTGGAACGGTCGCGGTGCCGGAGGTTTTGCCGGCGTCGATGGTGATGACTGCACCGTTGCTCAACGTCACGGTCACTGGCGTGCCAGCGGCGTTGGTCAGAGTGGCGGTGTAAACAATCGAACCACCTTCAGCGACCGAACCGGTCGCACTCAGCGACAGATTGGTGGCGTCGGCGGTGTCGGTGACCGTGGTCGAAACCGGCGTTGCATCAGCGACCAGGTTCTCGTAGTTGCCGCCGGTTACGCCGGTGATTGAGTTGTTCAGCGCCGCTTGACCAACCAACGCATCGTTCGGCGCTACGAAGTTCACGGTGCCAGTAGTGTTGCCGACTTCGATGGTGATGGTTTGGCCATTCGCCAAAGAAACGGTGACCGGGCTGCCGGTTACGGGCTGGCCGACGGTCGCGGTGTAAACCACGGTGCCGCCTTCAACGACGCTGTCGGTAGCGGTCAGTTTTACCGTCGAGGTGTCGATGGTGTCGGTCACTTCGGTGACGGCGGGAACGGTGCTTGGCACCAGGTTCTCGAAGTTGCCACCGGTAGCCGAAGTGATGGTTGCTTCGACTTTGCCAGCGTCTTTGTAGACGTCATCGGTCGGCGCTGGCACGGTCGCGGTGCCGAAGGTTTTGCCGGCGTCGATGGTGATGACTGCACCGTTGCTCAACGTCACGGTCACTGGCGTGCCAGCGGCGTTGGTCAGAGTGGCGGTGTAAACAATCGAGCCACCTTCAGCGATCGAATCTGTAGCCGACAGGCTGAGGTTCGTGGTGTCTGTGGTATCGGTAACCGTCGTATCCGCCGGTTTTCCGTCAACTTCCAGCTTCTCGTAGTTGCCGCCCGTCGCGTCGTCGATTTTCACGCTCAACGAAGCGCCGCCCGCCAAGGCGTCGTTCGGTGCAACGAAGTTGACGAAGCCGCTGCTCGCGCCGACCGGGATAGTGATCGTCTGGCCGCTGGACAGTGTGACGACCACTGGCGAATCGGTCACTGGCGCCGAAACGGAAGCGGTGTAAACAACGGTGCCGCCTTCAGCGACGCTCGATGTCGCGGTGAGGCTGACGGTCGACGTGTCGATGGTATCCGTCACAGTTGTGACGGCGGCTACTGGGCTGGTGACCAGGTTTTCGAAGTTGCCGCCGGTTGATTCCTTGATCGTGGCTTCGACTTTACCGGCGTCTTTGTAGACGTCATCGGCCGGAGCGGCGAAGGCTACGGAACCGCTGGTGGCACCGGCTGCGATAAGGATGATCGCGCCGTTGCTCAGCGTCACCGTCATCGGTGTGCCGGTAGCATTGGTCAGGTTGGCGGTGTAGACGATCGACCCGCCCTCGGCGACGGAGTTGGTCGCGCTCAGGCTGAGGGTCGTGGTGTCAGCGGTGTCGGTCACGGTGGTGGTAACTGGGGTGTTATCAGCGACGAGGTTTTCGTAGTTGCCGCCGGTTACGCCGGTGATCGAGTTGTTCAGAGCGGCCTGGCCGACCAGTGCATCGTTTGGTGCGACGAAGTTGACGGTGCCGGTGGTGTTGCCGACTTCGATGGTGATGGTTTGGCCGTTGGCCAACGACACGGTGACTGGGCTGCCAGTCACTGGCTGGCCAACGGTCGCTGTGTAGGTGACGGTGCCGCCTTCAACGACGGTATCGGTGGCGGTCAGTTTGACCGTCGAGGTGTCGATGGTATCGGTGACTTCGGTGACGGCTGGAACGGTGCTTGGCACCAGATTCTCGAAGTTGCCACCGGTTGCCGAAGTGATGGTCGCTTCGACTTTGCCGGCATCTTTGTAGACGTCATCGGTCGGTGCTGCGACGGTTGCGGTGCCGAAGGTTTTGCCCGCGTCGATGGTGATTACCGCGCCATTCGACAGAGTCACGGTCACTGGCGTACCCGCCGCGTTGGTCAACGTCGCGGTGTATACGATCGAACCACCTTCAGCCACGGAACCGGTCGCGCTCAGCGACAGATTGGTCGCGTCGGTCGTGTCAGTCACGGTGGTGGTGACCGGGGTGTTATCGGCGACGAGGTTCTCGTAATTACCGCCAGTGACGCCGGTGATCGAGTTGTTCAGCGCCGCTTGACCGACCAATGCGTCGTTCGGTGCGACGAAGTTGACAGTACCGGTGGTGTTGCCGACTTCGATGGTGATCGTCTGACCATTCGCCAACGACACAGTAACCGGGCTGCCAGTGACTGGCTGGCCAACGGTGGCGGTGTAAACCACGGTGCCGCCTTCACTCACGCTTTCGGTTGCGGTCAGTTTGACGGTCGAAGTGTCGATGGTGTCAGTGACGTCTGTTACTGCCGGAACCGTGCTTGGCACCAGATTCTCGAAGTTGCCACCGGTTGCCGAAGTGATGGTCGCTTCGACTTTGCCGGCGTCTTTGTAGACGTCATCGGTCGGTGCTGCGACGGTTGCGGTGCCGAAGGTTTTGCCCGCGTCGATGGTGATCACTGCGCCGTTCGACAGAGTCACTGTCACTGGCGAACCAGCGGCGTTAGTCAGGGTCGCGGTATAAACGATCGAACCACCTTCAGCCACCGAACCGGTCGCGCTAAGCGACAGATTGGTGGTGTCAGCGGTGTCAGTGACCGTGGTGGTGACCGGAGTGGCATCGGCTACGAGGTTCTCGTAGTTGCCGCCGGTTACGCCGGTGATCGAGTTAGTCACTGGTGCTTGACCAACCAGTGCGTCATTCGGTGCGACGAAGTTGACAGTACCGGTGGTGTTGCCGACTTCGATGGTGATCGTCTGTCCATTCGCCAACGACACAGTAACCGGACTGCCAGTCACTGGTTGGCCGACGGTCGCGGTGTAGGTGACGGTGCCGCCTTCGGCAACGCTGTCGGTAGCGGTCAGTTTCACCGTCGACGTGTCGATGGTGTCAGTGACGTCTGTTACCGCAGGAACGGTGCTTGGCACCAGGTTCTCGAAGTTGCCACCGGTTGCCGAAGTGATGGTCGCTTCGACTTTGCCGGCGTCTTTGTAGACGTCATCGCTCGGTGCCGCAACGGTCGCGGTGCCGAAGGTTTTGCCGGCGTCGATGGTGATTACCGCGCCATTCGACAAAGTAACGGTGACTGGCGAGCCCGCCGCGTTGGTCAGCGTCGCGGTGTATACGATCGAACCACCTTCAGCGACGGAACCGGTAGCGCTCAGCGAAAGATTCGTGGTGTCGACGGTGTCGGTAACCGTAGTCGAAACCGGCGTTGCGTCAGCGACCAAGTTCTCGTAGTTGCCCCCGGTAACGCCAGTGATGGCATTGGTGACCGGTGCTTGGCCGACCAGTGCGTCGTTTGGAGCAACGAAATTCACGGTGCCAGTGGTGTTGCCGACTTCAATGGTGATGGTTTGGCCGTTGGCCAACGACACGGTGACTGGGCTGCCAGTAACAGGCTGGCCGACGGTGGCGGTGTAAACAACGGTGCCGCCTTCAGCGACGCTGTCGGTTGCGGTCAGTTTGACCGTCGAGGTGTCGATGGTATCGGTAACTTCGGTAACGGCCGCAACGGTGCTTGGCACCAGATTCTCAAAATTGCCACCAGTCGCGCCAGTGATGGTTGCCTGAACCGAACCGGCGTCCTTGTAGACGTCATCGTTCGGTGCCGCAACGGTCGCGGTGCCGAAGGTTTTGCCGGCGTCGATGGTGATCACGGCACCGTTCGACAAGGTCACGGTGACCGGCGAACCAGCGGCGTTGGTCAGGGTAGCTGTGTAAACAATCGAGCCACCTTCAGCGACTGAACCGGTAGCGCTCAGCGACAAGTTAGTGGTGTCAGCGGTGTCGGTCACGGTGGTGGTAACTGGGGTGTTATCGGCGACGAGGTTTTCGTAGTTGCCGCCAGTTACGCCGGTGATCGAGTTGTTCAGCGCCGCTTGGCCGACCAGTGCATCGTTTGGTGCGACGAAGTTGACGGTGCCGGTGGTGTTGCCGACCTCGATAGTGATGGTCTGGCCGTTGGCCAACGAAACGGTGACCGGGCTGCCAGTGACCGGCGCGCCAACCGTGGCGGTGTAAACCACCGTCCCGCCTTCAGCGACGCTGTCGGTGGCGGTCAGTTTGACGGTCGAGGTGTCGATGGTGTCGGTGACTTCGGTGACGGCCGGAACCGTGCTCGGTACCAGGTTCTCGAAGTTGCCACCGGTAGCCGAAGTGATGGTTGCTCCGACTTTGCCAGCGTCTTTGTAGACGTCATCGGTCGGCGCTGGCACGGTCGCGGTGCCGAAGGTTTTGCCGGCGTCGATGGTGATCACAGCACCGTTCGACAGGGTTACTGTCACTGGCGAACCAGCGGCATTGGTCAGGGTGGCGGTGTATACGATCGAACCACCTTCAGCGACGGACCCGGTCGCGCTCAGCGACAAGTTAGTGGTGTCAGCGGTATCAGTCACGGTGGTGGTGACCGGGGTGTTATCGGCTACGAGGTTTTCGTAGTTGCCGCCGGTTACGCCGGTGATTGAGTTGTTCAGAGCAGCTTGACCAACCAACGCATCGTTCGGCGCTACGAAGTTCACGGTGCCAGTAGTGTTGCCGACTTCGATGGTGATGGTCTGGCCGTTGGCCAGGCTCACGGTGACTGGGCTGCCGGTTACTGGTTGGCCGACGGTCGCGGTGTAAACAACGGTGCCACCTTCAGCGACGCTATCGGTAGCGGTCAGTTTTACCGTCGAGGTGTCGATGGTGTCGGTCACTTCGGTGACGGCTGGAACGGTGCTTGGCACCAGGTTCTCGAAGTTGCCACCGGTCGCGGCAGTGATGGTTGCCTGAACCGAACCGGCGTCCTTATAGACGTCATCGGTCGGTGCAGCAACGGTCGCAGTGCCGAAGGTTTTGCCCGCGTCGATGGTGATCACCGCGCCGTTCGACAGAGTAACGGTGACTGGCGAGCCAGCCGCATTGGTCAGCGTCGCGGTGTAAACAATCGAACCACCTTCAGCGACGGAGCCGGTCGCGCTCAGCGACAGATTGGTGGTGTCGACGGTATCGGTAACCGTGGTCGAAACTGGCGTTGCATCAGCGACCAGGTTCTCGTAGTTGCCGCCGGTAACGCCAGTGATGGCATTGGTGACCGGTGCTTGGCCGACCAGTGCATCGTTTGGAGCAACGAAATTCACGGTGCCGGTGGTATTGCCGACTTCGATGGTGATGGTTTGGCCATTCGCCAACGACACAGTAACTGGGCTGCCAGTCACTGGTTGGCCGACGGTGGCGGTGTAAACCACCGTCCCGCCTTCAGCAACGCTGTCGGTCGCAGTCAGTTTGACCGTCGAGGTGTCGATGGTGTCAGTGACTTCGGTGACGGCTGGAACGGTGCTTGGCACCAGGTTCTCGAAGTTGCCACCGGTTGCCGAAGTGATGGTTGCTTCGACTTTGCCAGCGTCTTTGTAAACATCATCCGACGGTGCTGCGACGGTCGCGGTGCCGAAGGTTTTGCCGGCGTCGATGGTAATCACCGCGCCGTTCGACAAGGTCACGGTAACCGGCGAACCCGCCGCGTTGGTCAGCGTCGCGGTGTAGACAATCGAACCACCTTCAGCCACCGAACCGGTAGCGCTAAGCGACAGATTGGTGGTGTCAGCGGTATCGGTCACGGTGGTGGTAACCGGGGTGCCATCGGCGACGAGGTTCTCGTAATTGCCGCCGGTTACGCCGGTGATCGAGTTAGTCACTGGTGCTTGACCAACCAGTGCGTCATTCGGTGCGACGAAGTTGACAGTACCGGTGGTGTTGCCGACTTCGATGGTGATCGTCTGTCCATTCGCCAACGACACAGTAACCGGACTGCCAGTCACTGGTTGGCCGACGGTCGCGGTGTAGGTGACGGTGCCGCCTTCGGCAACGCTGTCGGTAGCGGTCAGTTTCACCGTCGACGTGTCGATGGTGTCAGTGACGTCTGTTACCGCAGGAACGGTGCTTGGCACCAGATTCTCGAAGTTGCCGCCGGTAGCCGAAGTGATGGTTGCTTCGACTTTGCCAGCGTCTTTGTAGACGTCATCGGTCGGTGCCGCAACGGTCGCGGTGCCGAAGGTTTTGCCCGCGTCGATGGTGATTACCGCGCCGTTCGACAAGGTCACGGTAACCGGCGAGCCCGCCGCGTTGGTCAGCGTGGCGGTGTAGACAATCGAGCCGCCTTCAGCGACGGAGCCGGTGGCGCTCAGCGACAGATTGGTGGTGTCGACGGTGTCGGTAACCGTGGTGGTGACCGGAGTGCCATCGGCGACGAGGTTTTCGTAGTTGCCGCCAGTCACACCCGTGATCGAGTTGTTCAGCGCCGCTTGGCCGACCAATGCGTCGTTCGGTGCGACGAAGTTGACGGTGCCGGTGGTGTTGCCGACTTCGATGGTGATGGTTTGGCCGTTGGCCAACGACACGGTAACCGGGCTGCCAGTCACTGGCTGGCCGACGGTCGCGGTGTAAATCACCGTGCCGCCTTCAGCGACGCTGTCGGTAGCGGTCAATTTGACCGTCGACGTGTCGATGGTATCGGTAACTTCGGTGACGGCTGGAACCGTGCTCGGTACCAGGTTCTCGAAGTTGCCACCGGTTGCCGAAGTGATGGTCGCTTCGACTTTGCCGGCATCTTTGTAGACGTCATCGGTCGGCGCTGGCACGGTCGCGGTGCCGAAGGTTTTGCCGGCATCGATGGTGATCACGGCGCCGTTCGACAAGGTCACGGTAACCGGCGAACCCGCCGCGTTGGTCAGCGTGGCGGTATAAACAATCGAACCACCTTCAGCCACGGAACCGGTCGCGCTCAGCGACAGGTTGGTGGTGTCGGTAGTGTCAGTAACCGTGGTGGTGACCGGAGTGGCATCGGCGACCAGGTTCTCGTAGTTGCCGCCAGTCACACCCGTGATCGAGTTGTTCAGCGCCGCTTGACCAACCAACGCATCGTTCGGTGCGACGAAGTTGACAGTACCGGTGGTGTTGCCGACTTCGATGGTGATGGTTTGGCCGTTCGCCAACGACACGGTAACCGGGCTGCCAGTCACTGGCTGGCCGACGGTCGCGGTATAAACCACGGTACCGCCTTCAGCCACGCTATCAGTAGCGGTCAGTTTCACCGTCGAAGTATCGATGGTATCGGTCACTTCGGTAACGGCCGGAACGGTGCTAGGCACCAGGTTCTCGAAGTTGCCACCGGTTGCCGAAGTGATGGTTGCTTCGACTTTGCCGGCGTCTTTGTAGACGTCGTCGCTTGGTGCCGCAACGGTCGCGGTGCCGAATGTTTTGCCGGCGTCGATGGTGATCACCGCGCCGTTCGACAGAGTTACTGTCACTGGCGAACCAGCGGCGTTCGTCAACGTGGCGGTGTAAACAATCGAACCACCTTCAGCCACCGAGCCAGTAGCGCTCAGCGACAGGTTGGTAGTGTCGGCGGTGTCGGTCACGGTGGTGGTGACTGGGGTGCCATCGGCTACGAGGTTCTCGTAGTTGCCGCCGGTTACGCCGGTGATCGAATTGCTGAGAGCGGCCTGACCGACCAACGCATCGTTCGGTGCGACGAAGTTGACAGTACCGGTGGTGTTACCAACTTCGATAGTGATGGTTTGGCCGTTGGCCAACGACACGGTGACCGGGCTGCCGGTTACGGGCTGGCCGACGGTTGCGGTGTAAACAACCGTCCCGCCTTCACTCACGCTGTCGGTCGCAGTCAGTTTGACCGTCGACGTGTCGATGGTATCGGTCACTTCGGTGACGGCCGGAACGGTGCTAGGCACCAAATTCTCAAAGTTGCCGCCAGTCGCGCCAGTGATCGTTGCCTGAACCGAACCGGCGTCTTTGTAGACGTCATCGGTCGGCGCTGGCACGGTCGCGGTGCCGAAGGTTTTGCCCGCGTCGATGGTAATCACCGCGCCGTTCGACAAAGTCACGGTGACCGGAGAGCCCGCCGCGTTGGTCAGCGTGGCGGTGTAGACAATCGAGCCGCCTTCAGCGACGGAGGCAGTAGCGCTCAGCGACAGATTGGTGGCGTCGGCGGTGTCGGTGACCGTGGTCGAAACCGGCGTTGCATCAGCGACCAGGTTCTCGTAGTTGCCGCCGGTTACGCCGGTGATTGAGTTGTTCAGCGCCGCTTGACCAACCAACGCATCGTTCGGCGCTACGAAGTTCACGGTGCCAGTAGTGTTGCCGACTTCGATGGTGATGGTTTGGCCGT
The DNA here is from genome assembly GCF_007828705.1 of Pseudomonas sp. SJZ131. Taxonomy (NCBI): domain Bacteria; kingdom Pseudomonadati; phylum Pseudomonadota; class Gammaproteobacteria; order Pseudomonadales; family Pseudomonadaceae; genus Pseudomonas; species Pseudomonas sp. SJZ131. The sequence continues at coordinate 28,972 of NZ_VIVC01000004.1, forward strand.
TGGCCAGGCTCACGGTGACTGGGCTGCCGGTTACTGGCTGGCCAACGGTCGCGGTGTAAACAACGGTGCCACCTTCAGCGACGCTATCGGTAGCGGTCAGTTTGACCGTCGACGTGTCGATGGTATCGGTGACTTCGGTAACTGCTGGAACGGTGCTAGGCACCAAATTCTCAAAATTGCCACCGGTTGCCGAAGTGATGGTCGCTTCGACTTTGCCGGCGTCTTTGTAGACGTCATCGGTCGGTGCCGCAACGGTCGCGGTGCCGAAGGTTTTGCCGGCGTCGATGGTGATCACCGCGCCGTTCGACAAGGTCACGGTAACCGGCGAACCCGCCGCGTTGGTCAGCGTGGCGGTATAAACGATCGAACCACCTTCAGCCACCGAACCGGTCGCGCTTAGCGACAGATTGGTGGTGTCGGCGGTATCAGTCACGGTGGTGGTGACCGGGGTGTTATCGGCTACGAGGTTTTCGTAGTTGCCGCCGGTTACGCCAGTGATCGAGTTGTTCAGAGCGGCTTGACCAACCAATGCATCGTTCGGCGCAACAAAATTCACGGTGCCGGTGGTATTGCCGACTTCGATGGTGATGGTTTGGCCGTTGGCCAACGACACGGTAACCGGGCTGCCAGTCACTGGCTGGCCAACCGTGGCGGTGTAAACCACGGTGCCGCCTTCAGCAACGCTATCAGTAGCGGTCAGTTTCACCGTCGAAGTATCGATGGTATCGGTGACTTCGGTAACGGCTGGAACGGTGCTAGGTACCAAATTCTCGAAGTTGCCACCAGTCGCGCCAGTGATCGTTGCCTGAACCGGACCGGCGTCTTTATAGACGTCATCGCTCGGCGCCGGAACGGAAACAGTACCAACGGTTTTACCCGCATCAATGGTGATCACAGCACCATTCGACAACGTCACCGTAACCGGCGAACCCGCCGCATTGGTCAACGTGGCGGTGTAAACAATCGAACCACCCTCAGCCACCGAGTCAGTCGCGCTCAGGCTCAGGTTGGTCGTGTCCTGGGTATCGGTAACCGCGGTGTCAGCCGGTTTGCCGTCGATATCCAGCTTCTCGTAATTGCCGCCCTGCGCGTCATCAATCTTGACGCTCAGCGAGCTGCCACCGGCCAATGCATCGTTCGGGGCAACGAAGTTCACGGTGCCGGAACTGGCGCCAACCGGGATGGTGATGGTCTGGCCGTTCGACAAGGTCACGACGACGGGTGCGCCGGTGACCGGCGCGGTTACGGATGCGGTGTAGACGACGGTGCCGCCCTCGGCGACGCTCGGAGTGGCGGTCAGCGAAACGGTGCTGGTGTCGATGGTGTCGGCGACGTTGGTCACGGCCGCAGCCGGGTTGGTGATCAGATTTTCGAAGTTGCCGCCACTGGCGTCGGTGATGGTCGCTTCGACTTTGCCGGCGTCTTTATAGACGTCATCGGCCGGGGCCGCGACGGTCACGGAGCCGCTGGTGGCGCCGGCCGCGATGGTGATCACCGCGCCGTTGCTCAGGGTCACGGTCACTGGCGTGCCGGCCGCGGTGGTCAGGTTGGCGGTGTAGACAATCGAACCGCCCTCGGCCACATCGGTGGACGCCGAGAGGCTCAGGCCGGTGTTGTCGATAGAGTCGGTGATGGTGGTCAGCGCCGGCTCGGTGCTCGGCGTCAGTTGCTCGAAATTACCGCCAGTGGTGCCGGTGATTGTCGTGCTGACGGTGCTGCCATTGGTGTAAACGTCGTTTTGCGCCGTGTTGACGATGACGCTGCCGGTGGTGTTACCGGCGTCGATGGTGATGACCGAGCCATTGCTCAAGGTCACGGTCATCGGCGTGCCGGCCGGGTTGGTCAATGTTGCGGTGTACGTGATCTGGCCGCCTTCGACGACAGTTCCAGTGGCGGTGAGGCTCAGGCCGGTGTTGTCGATCGAGTCGGTAATGGTCGTGACGGCTGGCGTCGGATTCGGCACCAGGTTTTCGAAGTTGCCGCCGGTGGTGCCAGTGATCGTGGTGCTGACGGTGCTGCCGTTCTGATAAACATCATTGGCGGCGGTTGGAACATCAACGGTGCCAGTGGTTTTACCGGCGTCGATGGTGATGGTCGAACCGTTCGACAGAGTCACGGTAACCGGCGTCTGCGCTGCGTTGGTCAGCGTGGCGGTGTAGGTGATCTGGCCGCCTTCGGTGACCGTCGAACCTGCCGTTAAAGTGACGGTGGTGGTGTCGACGGAATCGGTAATGGTCGTGACGGCTGGCGTCGGATTCGGCACCAGATTTTCGAAGTTGCCGCCAGTAGTACCAGTGATTGTGGTGCTGACAGTGCTGCCGTTCTGATAAACATCATTCGCAGCGGTAGGAACATCAACAGTCCCAACGGTTTTGCCCGCATCAATAACAATCGTCGAACCGTTCGACAGGGTCACGGTAACCGGCGTCTGCGCTGGATTAGTCAGCGTGGCGGTGTAGGTAATCTGCCCGCCTTCAGTAACAGTGCCGCCCGCCGTCAAAGTAACGGTAGTGGTATCAACCGAATCGGTAATAGTAGTTACGGCTGGCACCGGATTCGGCACCAGGTTTTCGAAGTTGCCGCCAGTAGTGCCAGTGATCGTGGTGCTGACAGTGCTGCCGTTCTGATAAACATCATTGGCCGCTGTCGGAACATCAACAGTCCCAACGGTCTTGCCAGCGTCAATAACAATCGTCGAACCGTTCGACAGGGTTACAGCAACCGGCGTCTGCGCCGGGTTAGTCAGCGTAGCGGTGTAAGTAATCTGCCCGCCTTCAGTAACAGTGCCGCCCGCCGTCAAAGTAACGGTAGTGGTATCAACCGAATCGGTAATAGTAGTTACCGCTGGCACCGGATTCGGCACCAGGTTTTCGAAGTTGCCGCCAGTAGTGCCAGTGATCGTGGTGCTGACAGTGCTGCCGTTCTGATAGACATCATTCGCGGCGGTTGGAACATCAACAGTCCCAACGGTCTTGCCAGCATCAATAACAATCGTCGAACCGTTAGACAGGGTCACGGTAACCGGCGTCTGCGCCGGGTTCGTCAGCGTAGCGGTGTAGGTGATCTGGCCGCCTTCGGTGACCGTCGAACCTGCGGTCAAAGTGACGGTAGTAGTGTCGACCGAATCGGTAATAGTAGTTACCGCTGGCGTCGGGTTCGGCACCAGATTTTCGAAGTTGCCACCGGTGGTGCCAGTGATCGTGGTGCTGACGGTGCTGCCGTTCTGATAGACGTCATTGGCGGCGGTAGGAACATCAACAGTGCCAGTAGTTTTGCCGGCGTCGATGGTGATGGTCGAACCGTTTGAGAGAGTCACGGTAACCGGCGTTTGCGCTGCGTTGGTCAGCGTGGCGGTGTAGGTGATCTGGCCGCCTTCGGTGACCGTCGAACCTGCCGTTAAAGTGACGGTGGTGGTGTCGACGGAATCGGTAATGGTCGTGACGGCTGGCACCGGATTCGGCACCAGATTTTCGAAGTTGCCGCCAGTAGTGCCAGTGATCGTGGTGCTGACAGTGCTGCCGTTCTGATAAACATCATTCGCAGCAGTGGGAACATCAACAGTCCCAACGGTTTTGCCAGCATCAATAACAATCGTCGAGCCGTTCGACAGCGTCACGGTAACCGGCGTCTGCGCCGGATTAGTCAACGTAGCGGTGTAAGTAATCTGCCCGCCTTCAGTAACCGTGCCGCCGGCAGTCAAAGTGACGGTGGTGGTATCGATTGTGTCGGTAACTTGAGTCGTCGCCGGTACGGTCGGCGGGGTAACCACGATGCCGGTGCCGCCAGCGATGCCGGTCACGCTGACGTCGATTTGGGTCGCGTCGTTATAAACAGTGTCGTTCGGCGCCACTGGCACGTTGACGGTGCCGGTGGTCTGGCCGGCCGGAATCACGATCACCGAGCCATTCGACAAAGTGATGGTCAGGGCGCTGGTCGGTGCCTGAGTCAGGTTCGCGGTGTAAACCAGAACGCCGCCGGCCTCGGAGATGGTCGGCGTGGCGGTCAAGGTCAGCGTCGAGGGCTGATCGACGACGGCAGCATTGTTGCCAGTGTTGTTGGTATTAGCATTGTTGTCGGTCTGCCCGGCGACATCTTCCTGGGTGATCGCTGCTGCCGAGTCGATGCCCGCCGTCGGGAAACCAATAGTCGGGTCGACCCGGCCAGCGGTGGCATCGAGCATCACAAAACTGTGGCCGCCGCCAGCCGCGCCGCCAGTGCCTGCGGCGGTTGGGCCCGCAGCGGTGGCTTCGAGGTCTTGGGTCGGGTCGGCGCCGGCAACGATCGCCTGCTGCAATTCTTCAACCGATGGCGCGGCTTGCGCGGTGGCTTCTGCCAGGTCGGTGCTGGAATCCGGATCGGCGCCGCTCCACTGAGTATCGCGGCCCAGATCGAGGGTGCGGCCATCAGCCAATTCGAGCGAGACGGCACCCGCAACGCCGGTGTCTACCTGATCGCCAACAAACAGTCGGTCGCCTTCAACGAGTACGCGCCGGACGCCCTCTGGGGACACCACGAAAACCTGACCAACAATGCTTTTGACGATGGCAACAACACTGCTCATTGAAGACTCTCCGGGTGTCACGTTCAGTTGACTTCCATGGACCTGATGACGATTTCGTCAAAGCAGTCTGGACGTACTTATGTAGATTAGTTCATTAGTTTGACGCTATTTTGTGTCAACTATTTGGCTATAGTTTTTAGCTATTTAGTTTATGCCAAACTATTGACCTTATGGGTGCCATCCTAAACAATCGCCCCAGTAATGTCACATTGATATTCATGCGGCGATCTGTCCAAAAGCGTGTCATCCACTCCCTCTTTTGTACTTTCCGACATACGGTCATTCCGGTTGCCATCATCCTGCGCAGCGCCCCTCTTTGCTGTGATTCAAGACAAGTAGTTCTGGGATATTTCCAAGATGCGTTCGTTCCTGTTCAAGGCTCTACCCTTCGCCGTTGCCGCCAGTTTTGTACAAGCACAAACCTTGCCGGAAGCGATGCAACAGGCGCTGGATATCCATCCGGAAATCCAGGCTGCCGTGAACGCCAGAATGGCCGCGGATTATCAATTAAAGGCTGCCAAAGGGGGATACCTGCCACGGGTCGATCTGCTGGGCGGTTATGGTCGCGAAGGCACGGACAACGTCACCACCCGCGCCGACACCGGCAGCAATCACTGGGAAACCCTGAACCGCAGCGAGTCAAGTTTGCGTCTCTCGCAAATGGTTTTTGACGGTTTTGCGACGTCGAGCGAAGTCGGGCGTCAACAAGCCACCGTTAATGCCCGCGCTTATTCATTGCTGGGCACTTCCGAACGCACCGCGCTGACCGTGGCTCAGGTGTATCTCGATGTATTGACCCGCCGCGAATTCGTGCGTCTGGCCGAAGAAAATCTCAAGAGCCACGAACGGATTTTTGACCAGATTCAATTGCGCACCTCGCGGGGTGTGGGCAGCGGCGCCGACATGGACCAGGCTGAAGCTCGCATGGCTCAGGCGCGCAACAACCTGATCACCGAACAGACCAACCTCGCCGACGCGCAAACCAACTTCCTCAGCGCCGTTGGCGCAATGCCGGATCAGCTTGAGCGCCCCGCCCAATTTTTGGCGCTGTTGCCGGCCGACCTTAATGAAGCGCGCACGCAGATGCTCGAAAACAGCCCGGTGCTGCGTTCTGCCGAATCCGATATCTCGGCGGCGGAACGTCAGTATGAAGCGGCGAAGTCGACGTTCTACCCGCGCTTCGATGCCGAGTTGGGGCGTTCCGCCGACAACGACATCGACGGCCAGAACGGCCACAGCAGCGAGTGGCAAGCCATGCTGCGCATGCGTTTCAACCTGTTCGCCGGCGGCAGTAACAAGAACGATCTGGAGTCCAAATCGTACCTGGCCAGCCAGGCGCTCGACGTGCGCAATAACGCTTTGCGCGTATTGAATGAAGAGCTGGGCCTGGCGTTCAACGCCTTGAACAACGCCAACGCCCAAGTGCCGATCGCCCAGCAATATGTCGACCGCAGCATGGCCGTGCGCACCGCGTACCAGAAGCAATTCAGCCTCGGTCAGCGGACCTTGCTCGACCTGCTCGACAGTGAAAACGAACTGTTCACCGCGTCGCGTCGTCTTGAAGACATCAAGAACATTCAGTTATTTACTCAATACCGAATCAAGGCGACCATGGGCGAGTTGCTCAAAAGCCAGGGAGTGGTCGCGCCGTTGGCATCCGTTGTGCAGAACGACGTGAAGCCAAAGGTCCAACTGCCCGGGATGAATTGAGCAGAACCTTAATTGTTCATTTGTTAGCCAAGAGTGCCCAGCGTGGAATCAGAAGTTAGCCGAGTTCATCTCATTCATGATCCACGCGCGTTGCACGACGATCCGTTACTGGATGGTTTGTTGGCCCTGTGCACGCTGCATCAGAAACCGGCCAGCGCGGCGATGCTGACCACAGGCCTGCCGTTGCCCAAACAGCGCCTGAGCGTCGAGTTGCTGCCGCGCGCCGCTGCTCGCGCCGGCCTGCAGGGCCGGGTGCTGCAACGCAAACTGGAAGAAATTCCGGCGATTGCGATGCCGGCGTTGTTGCTGCTCAAGGACGGTCGCAGCGCGGTGTTGCTTGGCTGGCAAGGTGAAGACCAGGCCCGCGTGCTGCTCAGCGAAAGCGATGGCGGCGAAAGCGTCGTCAGCCGCGAACTGCTCGCCGACGATTACATCGGCAAAGTGTTCTTCGCCCAGCCACAACATAAATTTGACGTTAACCACGGCACGCTGATTCCGCGCGCCCGCTCGTGGTTCCGCGACACCCTCAAGCGCTCGCGCTGGCTCTACGCCGACGCCATCGCGGCGAGTTTCCTGATCAACATCATCGCAATGGCCGCGCCGCTGTTCGTGATGAACGTCTACGACCGCGTTGTGCCGAACCAGGCTGAATCGACGTTGTGGGTATTGGCGATCGGCATTACCGGCGCTTATCTGTTCGACCTGATCCTCAAGAGCCTGCGCAGTCTGTGCCTGGATTTGGCCGGGAAGAAAACCGACCTGATCATCTCCGCGACGCTGTTCGAGCGCATCGTTGGCATGGCCATGAAATATCGTCCGGCGCGGGTTGGCAGCTTCGCCCAGAACATCCACGAGTTTCAGAGCCTGCGCGATTTCCTCGCCTCGCTGACCCTGACCAGTCTGATCGACTTGCCGTTTACCCTGCTGATTTTCCTCGTCATCGCGATCCTCGGCGGGCATCTGGTGTGGATTCCGGTGCTGGCGTTCCCGATTGCCTTGCTGATCGGCTACGCGCTGCAAAAGCCGCTGGTAGCGACCATGGAACGCACCATGGCCCTCGCCGCCGAGCGTCAATCGAGCCTGATCGAAACCCTCGCCGGGCTCGATGCGGTGAAGGTCAACAACGCCGAAAGCGAACGCCAATACCAGTGGGAACAGACCATCGGCACCCTCAGCCGCCTCGAACTGCGGGTGAAAATGCTCTCCGGTCTGGCGATGAACATCACGCTGCTGATCCAGCAACTGGCCGGGGTGATCATGATCGTCTTCGGCGTCTACCAAATTATTGACGGTAACCTGAGCATGGGCGGTTTGATCGCCTGCTACATGCTCAGCGGCCGTGCGCTGAGCCCGCTGGCGTCGCTGTCGGGTTTATTGACGCGTTACCAGCAAGCGCGGGTGACCATGGTGTCGGTGGACCAGATGATGGAGCTGCCGCAGGAGCGCAATTTTGACGAGCGCCCGTTGAGCCGCAAAGTTTTGCAAGGCGCGATCGAATGCCGCCAGCTGAACTTCACCTACCCGAATCAGCAAAACGCCGCGCTGAACAACATCAACCTGATCATCAAGCCCGGCGAAAAAATCGGCATCATCGGCCGCAGCGGCTCGGGCAAAAGCTCGCTGGCCAAATTGCTGGTCGGGCTCTATCAGCCGGACGACGGCGCGTTGCTGGTGGACGGGGTTGATATCCGCCAGATCGACGTCAGCGAGTTGCGCCACAACATTGGCTACGTGCCGCAGGACATCCAGTTGCTCGCCGGTACGCTGCGCGACAATTTGGTCTCGGGCGCGCGTTATGTAGAAGACGAGTTGGTGCTGCAAGCCGCCGAACTGGCCGGCGTCCACGAATTCGCCCGTTTGCACCCGCAAGGTTATGAACTGCAAGTCGGCGAGCGTGGGCAGAACCTCTCCGGTGGTCAGCGCCAGAACGTCGCGCTGGCTCGTGCGCTGCTGCTCAATCCGCCGATCCTGCTGCTCGACGAACCGACCAGCGCCATGGACAACACCGGCGAAGAACGCCTCAAGCAACGCCTCGCTGCGGTGATTGAAAACAAAACCGTGGTGCTGGTGACGCACCGGGCATCGTTGTTGTCGCTGGTCGACCGTTTGCTGGTGATTGACCGTGGCCAGATCCTCGCGGACGGCCCGAAAGCGGCTGTGATGGAAGCGTTGAAGAAGGGGCAGATCAGTGTTGCTTAAGTCGGGTTTCAAGGACTCTGTCCGCCGCTACTTCAAAGGCTCGGCGTCGCTGCAAGGCCAGCCATTGCCGGAAGTGAACAAGGCGTTGATCGAAGATGCGCCACGCGTGGTGCGCCTGACGATCTGGGCGATCATCGGTTTCTTCGTGTTCCTCATGCTCTGGGCCAACTTCGCGGTTATCGACGAAGTGACCAAGGGCGACGGCAAGGCGATTCCATCGTCGAAGATCCAGAAAATCCAGAACCTTGAGGGTGGGATCATTTCCGAACTGTTCGTCAAGGAAGGGCAGATCGTCGAGGCCGGCGCGCCGCTGATTCGTCTTGATGACACGCGCTTCGCGTCCAACGTTGGCGAAACCGAGGCTGATCGCCTGTCGATGCTGTTGCGCGTCGAGCGCTTGAGCGCCGAGGTTGATGACCGTCCGCTGAATTTCCCCGCCGACGTGCTCAAAGCGGTTCCCGGCCAAGCGGCCAGCGAAGAGTCGCTGTACACCAGCCGTCGCCAGCAACTGCACGATGAAATCGGTGGTTTGCAGGAGCAGTTGATTCAGCGTCAGCAAGAGCTGCGCGAGTTCTCCTCGAAGCAATCGCAGTACCGCAATGGCCTGGCGTTGCAACGTCAGGAAATCAACATGTCCGAGCCGCTGGTAGCGCAGGGCGCGGTGTCGCCGGTGGAAGTGTTGCGACTCAAACGTGCCGAAGTCGAAACCCGTGGGCAACTCGACGCGACGACGTTGGCGATTCCGCGCGCCGAATCGGCGATCAAGGAAGTGCAGCGCAAGATCGATGAAACGCGCGGCAAATTCCGCAGCGAGGCGCTGACCCAACTCAACGAGGCCCGTACTGACCTGAACAAGGCCCAGGCCACCGGCAAAGCGCTGGAAGACCGGGTCAGCCGGACCCTGGTGACATCGCCGGTTCGCGGCATCGTCAATAAGCTGTTGGTGAACACCATCGGCGGGGTGATTCAGCCGGGCAGCGATTTGGTGGAAATCGTGCCGCTGGACGACACCTTGCTGGTCGAGGCCAAGGTTCGCCCGCAGGACATCGCGTTCCTGCATCCGGGGCAAGAGGCGACGGTGAAATTCACCGCGTACGACTACACCATTTATGGTGGGCTCAAAGCCAAGCTCGAGCAGATCGGCGCCGACACCATTACCGATGAAGACAAGAAAACCACTTACTACATCATCAAGCTGCGCACCGACCGCAGCCACCTCGGCACCGATGAGAAGCCGCTGCTGATCATTCCGGGAATGGTCGCTTCGGTGGACATCATCACCGGTAAGAAAACCGTGCTCAGCTACCTGCTCAAGCCGATCATCCGCGCCCGCGCCGAGGCGTTGCACGAGCGGTAATTTTCGCTGGGGCTGATGGCCCTATCGCGAGCAAGCTCGGCTCCCACAGGGGTTTTGTGCTCGACGCAGATCCAATGTGGGAGTGAGCCTGCTCGCGATGGCGGCCTCAAAATCACACCCATTGCGGCCCTGTCGATCATTCCCATGCTCCCGCGCCGAGGCGTTGCACGAGCGGTGATTTTCGCCGGGGCTTATGGCCTCATCGCGAGCAAGCTCGGCTCCCACAGGGGATTTGTGTTCGATGCACGTCCAATGTGGGAGTGAGCCTGCTCGCGATGGCGGCCTCAAAATCAACACACCTATTGCGGCCCTGTCGATCATTCCCATGCGCACGCGCCGAGGCGTTGCACGAGCGGTAATTTTCGCCGGGGCTGATGGCCTCATCGCGAGCAAGCTCGGCTCCCACAGGGGATTTGTGTTCGACGCAGATCCAATGTGGGAGTGAGCTTGCTCGCGATGGCGGCCTCAAAATCAACACACCAATTGTTGCCATGTTGATCATTCCCAAGCGCACGCGCTGAGGCGTTGCACGAGCGGTAATCTTCGCTGGGGCTGATGGCCTCATCGCGAGCAAGCTCGGCTCCCACGGGGGATTTGTGATCGACGCAGGTCCAATGTGGGAGCTGAGCTTGCTCGCGATGAGGCCTCGAATTCAACACACCCATTGCGGCCCAATGATCATTCCCATGCGCCCGCGCCGAGGCGTTGCACGAGCGGCAATCTTTGCTGGGTCTTATGGCCTCATCGCGAGCAAGCTCGGCTCCCACGGGGGATTTGTGATCGACGCAGGTCCAATGTGGGAGCTGAGCTTGCTCGCGATGAGGCCTCGAATTCAACACACCCATTGCGGCCCTGTCGATCATTCCCATGCGCCCGCGCCGAGGCGTTGCACGAGCGGTAATCTTCGCTGGGGCTGATGGCCTCATCGCGAGCAAGCTCGGCTCCCACAGGGGATTTGTGATCGACGCAGGTCCAATGTGGGAGTGAGCCTGTTCGCGATGGCGGCCTCGAACTCAACACACCCATTATTGCCATGTTGATGATTCCCATGCGCCAGCGCCGAGGCGTTGCACGAGCGGTAATCTTCGCTGCGGCTGATGGCCCTATCGCGAGCAAGCTCGGCTCCCACAGGGGTTTTGTGTACGACGCAGATCCAATGTGGGAGTGAGCCTGCTCGC
>NZ_VIVC01000004.1:40074-289501 GCF_007828705.1 Pseudomonas sp. SJZ131
GCGATGGCGGCCTCAAAAACAACACACCAATTGTTGCCATGTTGATCATTCCCATGCGCACGCGCCGAGGCGTTGCACGAGCGGTAATCTTCGCTGCGGCTGATGGCCTCATCGCGAGCAAGCTCGGCTCCCACAGGGGATTTGTGATCGACGCAGGTCCAATGTGGGAGTGAGCCTGCTCGCGATGGCGGCCTCAAAAACAACACACCAATTGTTGCCATGTTGATCATTCCCATGCGCACGCGCCGAGGCGTTGCACGAGCGGTAATCTTCGCTGGGGCTGATGGCCTCATCGCGAGCAAGCTCGGCTCCCACAGGAGTTTTGTGATCGACGCAGATCCAATGTGGGAGCTGAGCTTGCTCGCGATGACGGTATAGCAGCCAAGCCATCTCAAATGCCATATCGTTATTCACTATCGGTATTTAAATTTCATTTCTTATGCCTATAAAGTCATTCCCCTGCGTACCTGCCGACCAATCGGCGCGCCGCACGACACGAACCAACACGGGACCTCCGTGAGTTTCTGATCGACGCGCGCGCCCTTGAGCGTGCCGTGCGTGGGAGTGATTAAATGTCAGCCGTCTCTGCAGCCTCAAGCATCGCACCGCAAACCTTCGACATCCGCCCGTTCACCGGCGCCGTCGGTGCTGAAATCATCGGCCTGGACCTGTCCCGCCCGATCAATGATCAGGACTTCGCGCGCATTCACCGCGCGCATCTGGACCACCACGTCGTGGTGTTCCGCGACCAGCGCATTACCCCTGAGCAGCAAATCGCCTTCAGCCGTCGTTTCGGTGTGTTGCAGATCCACGTGCTCAAACAATTCCTGCTGGCCAATCACCCGGAAATCCTCATCGTTTCCAACATCATCGAAAACGGCGTGTCCGTCGGCCTCGGTGATGCCGGCAAGTTCTGGCATTCAGACCTTTCCTATAAAGAGCTGCCGAGCCTCGGCTCGATGCTGCACGCGCAGGAATTACCGTCCGAGGGCGGCGACACACTGTTCGCCGACATGCACAAAGCCTGGGACGGTTTGCCCGACGCGCTGCGCAACGCCGTCGAAGGCCGCTTCGCCGCGCACTCGTACACAGCGCGCTACAGCGAGACCAAATTCGAAGGCAACTGGCGCCCGACGCTGACCCCGGAACAACTCGCGCAAGTCGCCGAAGTCGTGCACCCGATTGTCCGCACTCACCCGGAAAACGGCCGCAAAGCGTTGTTCGTCAGCGAAGGTTTCACCACGCGCATCGTCGGTTTGCCCGAGGACGAGAGCAAACACTTGCTCGCCGAGCTCTACGCCCACAGCGTGCTGCCGCAAAACATCTACCGCCATCAGTGGCAGCCCCACGACCTGGTGTTCTGGGACAACCGTTCGCTGATTCACCTTGCCGCCGGTTGCCCGAGCCACCTGCGCCGCAAGCTGTATCGCACCACCATCCAGGGCGACGCGCCTTTCTGATTTGCCGGAGAACCACCATGTCCAAACGTCTTTCATTGGCACCGCTGGCCGCCGCCATTGGCCTCGGTTTCAGCCTGATCGCCAGCAGCCTCTTGGCGCCGACCGTGGCGCAGGCCGAAGGTGAAATCCGCATCGCCGAACAGTTCGGCATCGTTTACCTGCTGCTCAACGTGGTCCGCGACCAGAACCTGATCGAGAAGTACGGCAAACAGGAAGGCATCGACATCAAGGTCGACTGGACTCAGCTCTCGGGCGGCGCGGCAGTCAACGATGCGCTGCTGTCCGGTTCCATCGACATTGCCGGCGCCGGTGTCGGGCCGCTGCTGACCATCTGGGACCGCACTCACGGCAAACAAAACGTCAAAGCCGTGGCCTCGCTCGGCAACTTTCCCTACTACTTGCTGAGCAATAATCCGAAGGTCAAAACCATCGCCGATTTCACCGAGAAGGACCGCATCGCGGTGCCGGCAGTTGGCGTTTCGGTGCAGTCGCGGTTCCTGCAATACGCGGCTGCCAAGCAGTGGGGCGACAAGGAATTCAATCGCCTCGACAAGTACACCATCGCCGTTCCGCACCCGGACGCCACCGCTGCGCTGATCGCTGGCGGCACCGAGTTGAGCGGGCATTTCTCCAATCCGCCGTTCCAGGATCAGGCGCTGACCAACCCCAACGTGCACGTAGTGTTGAACAGCTACGACCTGCTCGGCCCGAACTCGCCGACCGTGCTGTTCGCCACCGAAAAATTCCGTGACGAGAACCCGAAAACCTACAAAGCCTTCGTCGAAGCGCTGACCGAAGCCGCGCAATTTGCGCAGAACGACAAGGGCGCCGCCGCCGACACTTACATCCGCGTCACCAAAGCCAAAATCGACCGCGCAGCGCTGCTGAAAATCATCGACAACCCGCAGTTCGAATTCAGCGTCACGCCGAAAAACACCTATCCGCTCGCCGAATTCCTCTACCGCGTCGGCGCGATCAAGAACAAACCGGAATCGTGGAAGGATTACTTCTTTCAGGACGCCAAACCGCTGCAAGGGAGCTGATCAACATGAACGCCCCTTTGCCAGGCCACACGGCCAGCAACCCGATCGCGGCAGCGCAGGCGCTGCTGTCGGTCGATCACGTCAGTCTCGAATACCGCACGCCGCAACGCGTGGTTCGCGCCACGCATCAGGTCAGTTTCGAGATTGATTCGGCGGACCGTTTTGTCCTGCTCGGGCCGTCCGGGTGTGGCAAGTCAACCTTGCTCAAAGCGGTGGCCGGATTTATCCAGCCGTGCGAAGGCGAGATTCGTCTGCAGGGGCAAACCGTGCATGCGCCGGGGCCGGACCGGATCGTGGTATTTCAGGAATTCGATCAATTGCCGCCGTGGAAAACCGTCAAACAGAACGTGATGTTTCCGCTGCTGGCGTCAAAAACCCTCAAGCGTAAAGAGGCCGAAGAGCGGGCGCTGCATTATCTGCACAAGGTCGGTCTGGCGGCGTTTGCCGATGCTTATCCGCACACCTTGTCCGGCGGCATGAAGGCGCGGGTGGCGATCGCCCGGGCGTTGGCGATGCAGCCGAAAATCCTCCTGATGGACGAACCGTTCGCTGCGCTCGACGCGCTGACCCGGCGCAAGATGCAGGAAGAATTGCTGCTGCTCTGGGAAGAGGTGCGCTTCACCCTGTTGTTCGTCACGCACTCCATCGAAGAAGCGCTGGTGGTCGGCAATCGCATCCTTTTGCTGTCGCCGCATCCGGGCCGAGTGCGCGCCGAAGTGCACAGCCATCAATACGATTTGCACAGTCTCGGCGGCGTGGCGTTTCAGGAGTCGGCGCGGCGCATTCATCGGTTGTTGTTCGATGAAGGCCAGTCGCCGGAAACCGAGCGTGAGCTGGATTTCTCCGACATTCGCATCGCTTATTGAGCCATTGAGAGGATTGCCCGATGAGCCAGTTTTCATCCACGCGTAAAGAATTTGAAACCCAGTTACAGCCGTTGACCAGCGTGCCGCTTGAGCGCGAATTACCCCTGCGCCAACGTCTTTGGCAACAGGGTTGGATTCGCAAAAGTGTGATCCTGGTTCTGCTCGCAGTGCTGTGGGAAGTGGTCGCGCGCATTCAGAACAACGACTTGCTGCTGCCGAGTTTTGTGCAGACCAGCAGCGCGTTGTACAGCGGTCTGCTTAGCGGCGAACTGCTGAGCAAAGTGTGGATTTCGCTGGTGGTTTTGTTGAAGGGCTATTTGATCGGAATTGTTCTCGCATTCGGTCTGACGACCTTGGCGGTGTCCACGCAATTTGGCCGTGATTTGCTCAGTACGCTGACCTCGATGTTCAACCCGTTGCCGGCGATTGCCCTGCTGCCGCTGGCGTTGCTGTGGTTTGGCCTGGGGCAGAACAGCCTGATTTTTGTGCTGGTGCATTCGGTGCTGTGGGCGTTGGCGCTGAACACTTATGCCGGGTTTCTCGGGGTCTCGGAAACCCTGCGCATGGCCGGGCGCAACTATGGGCTCAAGGGCATGCGTTTTGTTTTGTTCATCCTGATTCCGGCGGCGCTCCCATCGATTCTCGCCGGATTGAAAATCGGCTGGGCGTTTGCCTGGCGCACCTTGATCGCGGCGGAGCTGGTGTTCGGCGCGACCAGCGGCAAGGGTGGTTTGGGTTGGTACATTTTCCAAAACCGTAACGAGCTGTACACCGACAAGGTTTTCGCCGGGTTGGCGGTGGTGATTCTGATTGGGTTGCTGGTGGAGAATCTGGTGTTCGACACCTTGGAGCGGGTGACGGTGAAGCGTTGGGGGATGCAGCGCTGAGTTCTGCAGTGGTTGAACTGGCCTCATCGCGAGCAAGCTCGGCTCCCACAAGGAATGGCGTCGCCCACACATTTTTCACTCACTGAAAATCCCCTGTGGGAGTGAGCCTGCTCGCGGTAGGGCCAGTCCAGTCAATAACAATCCCAAGGATGTTTGCTAGCATTGCGTCTGAATCATTCCTGATCAGCCATGAGTGCTCAGCATGCAACTCCCGGACATGAACCTGTTGGTCGCCCTCGACGCCTTGCTCGACGAGGGCAGCGTGGTCGGCGCTGCGCGGCGGATGAACCTCAGCCCGGCGGCCATGAGCCGGACCTTGACGCGAATCCGCGAAGCCATCGGCGACCCGATCCTGGTGCGCGCCGGTCGTGGATTGGTGCCGACCCCCAAGGCCTTGGCATTGCGCGAACAAGTACGCGATGTGGTCGAGCAAGCGGCGTTGCTGTTTCGTTCAGCGGATGCGGTGGAATTGGCCACGTTGCGCCGGCGCTTCAGCATTCGCGCCAACGATTTTTTCATCGGCGTCTACGGCGGCAAATTGTTCGATACGCTTGAGCGCCAGGCGCCGCACTGCGAATTGCGTTTCGTCCCGGAGGGCGATGGCGACGACGAGGCGCTGCGCGAAGGGCGGATCGACCTGAACATCAGCAATAACCGCCCGTTGATGCCGGAAGTGAAAGTGCAGAATCTGTTCTCCACGCACTTCGTCGGGTTGGCGCGTGAGGATCATCCGTTGTTCGATGCGGAAATCACCGCAGAACGTTTTGCCGGTTTTGCCCACATCAGCATGTCGCGTCGCGGGATCGCCCGAGGGCCGATTGATACGGCGCTGGAAGCGCTGGACCTGACACGGCGGGTCGCGGTGATCGCGCCGAGTTTCCACGCGGCAATGTTCGCCCTGCCCGACTCCGACCTGATTCTGCCAGTGCCCAAGGAAGCGCTGCTGAGCGTGCGCCGCCTCGGTTTGAAGTTGCGGTCGTTCACCCTGCCGATCCCGCTGCCGACCATCATGCTGACCCAGGCCTGGCACCCGCGCTTCGACAAAGACCCGGCGCACCGCTGGATGCGCGAAACCCTCAAAACCTGCTGCGACGAAACCTGGCTGGCTGCGCAACCAACCTGAACCAACCCCATACAAACCCCTGTAGGAGCGAGGCTTGCCCGCGAAGAGGCCGCCACATCCGACTTGAGTGTCGACTGACCCACCGCCATCGCGAGCAGGCTCACTCCTACAGGGGTTCTTTATTCATGTGTTTGATTGCTGCGTCTGGTGCACTTATAAGCTGCCCATAAGTCAATTTTCGTAATGCCTCGTCCACCCTAAAATGCCTCGGTCTTACCACCCGGAGCTGCAGTAAATGACTTCCCTCACGGCCCCGGCACCTCTTGCCGTGGCCAGTCCCGCCACTGTCACACCACCGATCTTCGGCCTGCGCATCATCATTGGCCTGGTCGGCGTGTTGCTGGCGGTATTGGTTTCAGGCCTGAACGAAATGGTGACCAAAGTCGCGCTCGCCGATATTCGCGGCGCGCTGGCCATCGGTTACGACGAAGGCACTTGGCTGGTCGCCAGTTACACCGCGACCTCGGTGGCCGCAATGGCGTTCGCGCCGTGGTGCGCGGTGACGTTCTCGCTGCGCCGCTTCACTCTCTGCGCCATCGGTCTGTTCACGTTGCTCGGGGTGCTCTGCCCGTTCGCGCCGAACTACGAAAGCCTGTTGCTGATGCGCATCGTCCAGGGTCTGGCCGGCGGGGCGTTGCCGCCGATGTTGATGACCGTGGCGCTGCGCTTCCTGCCGGCCAACGTCAAGCTGTACGGCTTGGCTGGCTACGCGCTGACCGCAACTTTCGGCCCCGGCCTCGGCACGCCGCTGGCCGGGTTGTGGACCGAATACGCCGGATGGCAGTGGACCTTCTGGCAAATTATCGCGCCGTGCCTGATCGCAATGGCCGCCGTGGCTTACGGCTTGCCGCAGGATCCGCCGCGTCTGGAACGCTTGAAGCAGTTCAATTGGCGCGGCTTTCTCTTGGGTTTTCCAGCGATCTGCATGTTGGTGATCGGCATCCTCCAGGGCAATCGGCTGGACTGGTTCGAGTCGAGCCTGATCAACGTTTTGCTCGGCGGCGGCTTGCTGTTGCTGGTGCTGTTTCTGATCAACGAATGGTCGCAACCGGTGCCGTTTTTCAAGTTGCAGATGCTCGGGATTCGCAACCTCGCGTTTGCCTTGATGACGTTGGCCGGGGTGCTGGTGGTGCTGCTGGCGGTGGTGCTTATTCCGTCGAGCTACCTGGCGCAGGTCCAGGGTTACCGGCCGATCCAGACTGCGCCGATCATGCTCATTGCGGCGCTGCCGCAATTGATCGCACTGCCGCTGGTGGCGGCGTTGTGCAATTTTCGCTGGGTCGATTGCCGCTGGGTGCTGGGGATTGGCCTGGGCATGCTCGCGCTCTCCTGCATCGGCGGTTCGCAACTGACCTCGGCGTGGATTCGCGACGATTTCTATGTGCTGCAACTGCTGCAAATCTTCGGTCAGCCGATGGCGGTGTTGCCGTTGCTGATGCTCGCCACCGGCAGCATCACGCCAATGGAAGGGCCGTTCGCCTCGGCGTGGTTCAACACCGTCAAAGGCCTCTCGGCGGTGATCGCCACCGGCGTTATCGAAGCGCTGACCACCTCGCGCCTGCATTTCCACTCGACGATGCTGGTCGACCGTCTCGGCAATTCGCCGCTGGTCGATGCCGACAGCGCCGGCCTCGCGCATCGCTTGCACGAGCAAGCCGTGGTGCTCACGGCGTCGGACCTTTATCTGTGCATGACCGGCGTCGCGGTGGCGCTGATCCTGCTGATTTTCTGGCTGCCGACGCGGATGTATCCGCCGCGCGCACCGACCTGAACGCTTGACTGAAACTGAAGGTTTTTATGACGACTTATTCCAGAAAGAAATTGGCTGTCGGCGTTGCCGCAGCGATCGCGGTCGGGGTGTTGATCTATCTGATCGCGCCGGGGCTGCTCGGCAAACGCACGCAGCAGAGCACCAACGACGCCTTTGTCTCGGCGGACTTCACGCTGGTGGTGCCGCGTGTGGCCGGGTTTATCAAAGAGGTGCTGGTGGAGGACAACCAGCGGGTAAAGGCTGGGCAGTTGCTGGCATTGATCGATGACCGCGACCTGCGCGCCGCCGCTCAGGCTGCCGATGCCGAAACGTTGGTCGCGCGCGCGCAGTTGCAAAATGCCCGGGCGACCCTTGAGCGGCAGACCTCGGTGATCGCTCAGGCGCAAGCGACGGTGGTTTCCGCGAAGGCTGAAATGGCCTTCGCCGAGCATGAACTGAATCGCTACAACCACTTGGCCGGCGTTGGCGCCGGCACCGTGCAGAACGCGCAACAGGCGCGCACGCGCATCGATCAGGCCAGCGCGCGGCTGGCTAATGCCACCGCAGTGTTGGCGGCGGAGCGCAAGCAAGTGGAGATTCTGACCGCGCAACGTGACGCCGCCGAAGGTGGGTTGAAGCGTTCGCAAGCGGCGCTGGAGATTGCCAGTTTCGAGCTGTCTTACACGCGCATCACCGCGCCGCAGGACGGCATGGTCGGCGAGCGCGCGGCGCGGGTCGGCGCGTATGTCACGCCGGGCAGCAAGATTCTCGCCGTGGTGCCGCTGGCGCAGGCCTATGTCGTGGCCAATTTTCAGGAAACCCAACTGACGGATGTGCAGCCGGGGCAAGCGGTGCAGGTCAGCGTCGACAGCCTCGGCGGTGAAGTGTTGCGCGGCCGCGTCGAGAGCATCGCGCCGGCCACTGGCGTGACGTTTGCCTCGATCAAACCGGACAACGCCACCGGGAATTTCACCAAGGTTGTGCAGCGGATCCCGGTAAAAATTGTCCTGGATGCCGACCAGCCGTTGGCCGAGCGGTTGCGGGTGGGGATGTCGGTGGAGGCGCGGATCGACACCGCGACAGCACGACGTGAGGTGGCCGAACGATGAAAAGTCTCCGTAGGTTTTCATCCCTGTGGCGAGGGGGCTTGCCCCCGTTCGAGTGCGCAGCGCTCGCAGATTTTGGGTCCGCTTCGCGGCCCAACGGGGGCAAGCCCCCTCGCCACAGGGAGCGCATGCAGTCAGTGACGATGGTTTTGAGCCTGTTATCTCTGACCGCCTGCACCGTCGGCCCGGATTTCCGCAAACCCGAACCGCAGAAAATCGCCGAATGGGCACAACCCACCAAAGTCGCCGAAAGCCAGGCCGTCGCGCAAACCATGGACGAACGTTGGTGGGAAGTTTTCCACGACGCCAAACTTTCAGCGCTGAGCCAGCGCGCGCTCACCGATAACCTCGACCTCAAACTCGCCAGCAGCCGCCTGCAACAAAGCCGCGCCGCGCGCCAGGTGATCACTGCCGAACGCTACCCGAACACCGCCGCCACTGGCAGTTACGGGCGCAAACGCAACAGCGCCGAAGGCCTGAACGATCCGTCCGGCAACGAGGGCAAATCGGCGTTCAACCTGTGGGACGCAGGCTTTTCGGCATCGTGGGAACTGGATTTCTGGGGCCGCGTGCGCCGCGAAACCGAGGCGGCCGACGCGACCCTCGAAGTCGCGGAAAATGATCGTCGCGGCGTGCTGTTATCGGTGTTGGCCGAAACCGCCCAGGACTACATTCAACTGCGCGGCGTGCAGAGCACCCGCGCGGTCACCGAAGAGAACCTCGACGTCGCGCGCCACAGTTTGAAGCTCTCGCAATTGCGCCTGGCCGACGGCGTTGCCACTGACCTCGACGTTGCCGAAGCAGCGGCGCAAGTGGCGGCCATCGAGTCGCGCCTGCCGGCGCTGGAGCAGCGTCAGTCGCAACTGATCAACGCCCTGAGCCTGATGATGGGCGCGCCGCCGCAAGCGTTGCTCGCCGAATTATCCACCGACGGCCCGGTGCCGCAGACGCCGCGCCAGGTCGCCATCGGCCTGCCGTCGCAACTGGCCGAACGCCGCCCCGACATCCGCCAGGCCGAAGCGCGGCTGCATGCCGCGACCGCCAGCATCGGCGTGGCCAAAGGCGATTTCTATCCGCGCATCACCCTGTCCGGCAACCTCGGTTCGCAAGCCATGCAACTCAGCGATTTCGGTTCCTGGGGCTCGCGTGCGTTCGGCATCGGCCCGCAATTCAGCCTGCCGCTGTTCGACGGCGGGCGCCTGCGCGGCATGCTCAACCTGCGCGAAGCACAACAACAGGAGGCGGGGTTGGCTTATCAACAAACCGTGCTGCGCGCCTGGCACGAAATCGACGACCAACTGAGCGCCTACAACGCCAGCCAACTGCGCCGCGACAGCCTCGCCGAAGCCGTGCGCCAAAACCAGATCGCCCTGCGCACCGCGCAACAGCAATACGTCGAAGGCGTGGTCGATTTTGTCAACGTCCTCACCGTGCAAGGCGAATTGCTCGCGACGCAGCAGCAATGGGTCGAGAGCTCGACCGGGGTGTCGTTGGCGATGGTGGGGTTGTACAAAGCGTTGGGTGGGGGCTGGGAATCGGTTTATCCGGTGGCGGAGACTGCGCAGCGCTGACGGTAATGGTCTGGAAGCGTAAACGAGCAAACCAGTCCCCTGAAACGAAAAAACCGGCTTTCGCCGGTTTTTTCACCCCAACGGCCAGAGAACTAAATCTCTGCGTACGGGGTTGAGTAGTGTCGGCAGCCTACATGCATTCCATTGCGTACGGCACCCGCTGAATTAACAAAGACTGTGCGTCGAGATCCGCGATCAACTGATTTTTCTGCCATTGAGCAACCAGCTCCAATGAACAGGGCGGAAAACCGCCGTTTCGAAATGCCCATTGTTTTTGAAACAACACATTTCCCCCCGATGATGGCTATTCGCTTGACGCTACCCGCCGCTGTCGTAGACTCCGGCAATCCGTCAGGGAGTAACGGCGATGCCACGTTTTTGTAGTTGGGTTCTGGGATTGACCTTTGTAACGTGCGCGGTACAGGCGCAAACGCCTGCGCCAGGCGATCCGCTGCTGGATAGCTCGGCGGTTGCAAGTGCCGGTGCGGCGCCGGTCAGCAGTGAAGCGCGCGGTGTGTTGCGCGCTCGCGATCAGGCGGTGTTGGCGAGTGAGTTGCCGGGGCGGGTGGTCGAGTTGCCGTTCAGCGAGGGCGAGTCGTTCAAGAAAGGCGACACGCTGGCGAAGTTCGATTGTTCGGGTTTTCAGGCGCAGCTCAACGCGGCGCAGGCGGCCAGCCGTGGCGCCAGTGAAGAGTTGGCGCATAACCGGCAGTTGGCGGCGTTGAATTCGGTCGGGCGTTTTGAAGTGGCGCGGGCCGAGGCCAAGGTCAGCGAGACTCAGGCGCAGTCGCAGGTTTATCAGGTTCAGGTGCGGCGCTGCAGCGTGTTGGCGCCGTTTGACGGGCAGGTCGTCGAGCGCAAGGTCCAGCGTTATGAAAGCGTGGCGGCGGGTGCGCCGTTGCTGGACGTGGTCGACAACCGCACGCTGGAAATCCATCTGCTGATTCCCTCGCGCTGGATGGGCAAGCTCAAGCCCGGCCAGACCTTCAGTTTTATTCCCGATGAAACCGGGCAGCCGCTGGACGCCACGGTCAAGCGCCTCGGCGCGCGCATCGATGAAGGCAGCCAGACCTTGCTGCTGGTGGCGACGTTGCCGAATGCCAACGGATTATTGGCCGGCATGAGTGGCACGGCGCGTTTCGCGGAGCTCAAGTGAACGCGCCGCTGAGCGGTGGCGCGGAACAGGTCTTCGCCCGGTTTCTTGATCTCGAACGCCAGACCCGCGCCGCGCGGACCTCGGCGCAGTTGGCCTACAGCCTGGTAAACGACGGCCAGGCACTATTTGGTTTTCGCCACGCGGCGCTGTTGATTGCCGGCAAGGTGCAAGCGGTGACCGGCGTCAGCGCGGTGGATGCGAATGCGCCGTTTGTGGCATTCGTCGAGCAAGCGGTGGCGCAGCTGTTCAAGCGAGACGTGCTGAAACAGGCACGGGTGATCCCGCACGATGCGCTCAGCGAATCGATCCGCGCCGACTGGCAAAGCTTGTCCGCCGCCCAGGTGTTCTGGTTGCCGCTGATCGATCACTCCGGCGCGGTGTTCGGCGGTTTATGGCTGGCCCGCGACAATCCCTGGAATCCTTCCGAACAAGTGCTGCTGTCGCAATTGGGCGACACCTACAGCCACGCTTGGCTGGCGTTGCAACCACGCAAACCGTGGCGGCTGCGCTGGACGCGCAAACGTCAGGTGGCGCTGGTGGCGGCGGCGCTGCTGTGTCTGCTGATCCCGGTGCGCCAATCGGTGCTGGCGCCGGCCGAAGTGGTGCCGCTGGGTGGCCGCGTGGTCGCCGCGCCGCTGGACGGGGTGATTGCCGAATTCCTGATCAAACCCAATCAAGCGGTGAAAACCGGCGACCTGCTGCTGCGCTTCGAAAGCACTACGCTCAAGGCTCAGGCTGATGTCGCGGAACGGGCGCTCGGCGTCGCTGAAGCTGAACTCAGGGCCAATTCGCAGCGTTCGTTCGCCGACGCTGAATCGAGTTCGAAAATAGATTTGTTGGCGGCGCGGGTCGAGCAGAAACGCGCCGAACGCGATTACGCCCGCGAGTTGCTCAAACGCAGCGAAGTGCGCGCCGAGCGCGACGGCATCGCGGTGTTTGCCGACGCCGAACGCTGGACCGGCAAACCGGTGCAAACCGGCGAGCGCTTGATGGAAATCGCCGACCCGAATCAGGCCGAATTGCGCATTGAATTGGCGGTGGGTGACGCGATTGCGCTGGAACCGGGCGCGCAGGTTTCGCTGTTCCTCGACAGCGATCCGTTGCAGCGGCATCAGGCTCGACTCGAACGCTCGGCTTATGAAGCGCAGCCGACGGCGGGCGGACAATTGGCTTATCGGCTGGACGCCAGTTTCGACGCAGCGCCACCCCGCATCGGCCTGCGCGGCACTGCGAAAATTTTCGGCGACCGCGCGCCGCTGGCGTTGTATTTGCTGCGACGGCCGCTGGCCGGTTTGCGCCAAAGCGTGGGCCTGTAAATGAGCCTGCCGAGCCTGCGCGCCGACCTGCAACTGCAAGCGGCGGCCCCGGCCCTCGACGGTTCGCCGCGCTGGACCCTTGCCGACCCGGTGCGCGGGCGTTATTTCAAACTCGGCGCAGCGGCCATGCGTTTGCTCCGGCACTGGTCGCTGGGCGATCCCGAGCAAGTGCTGCGCGCGGCCAATCGCGAACCGGGTCTGCCGCTCGACGGCGCCGAACTTGAGCAGTTGCTGAATTTCCTGCGCGGGCATGATTTGATCAGCGCCCTCGACCCGCAGCAACGAGCGAGCTACAGCCTGAAAACCGCCGCGCAACGGCAGACGCTGTGGCAGATCCTTTTGCATCAATACCTGTTTTTCCGCATTCCATTGTGGCGCCCGGACGCGTTTCTCAATCGTGCCTGGCCGTGGTTGCAGCGCTTCGGCCCCCACGCGTTGCGCATCGGTTTGCCGGCGACGCTGGCGCTCGGAGTGTTTCTGGTGTCGCGCGACTGGCAGCGTTTTATCGGCACGTTCCTGCACCTGTTCAGCCTCGGCGGTGCCCTGGCGTTCGGTGTGGCGCTGTTTTTCGCCAAGCTGTGCCACGAGTTCGGCCACGCGTTCATGGCCAAGCGCGCCGGTTGTCGGGTGCAAAGCATGGGCGTGGCGTTCATGGTGATGCTGCCGATGTTCTACACCGACGTCAGTGATGCCTGGCGGGTCAACGACCGGCGCGCGCGATTGTTTATCGGCGCCGGCGGGGTGTTTGCCGAATTGCTTCTGGCCTGCCTCGCGTTGCTCGCCTGGTCGCTGCTGCCCGATGGCCCGGCGCGCACGGCGGCGTTCATGCTGGCGAGCGCGACGTGGATCACCACGCTGGTGATCAACCTCAACCCGTTCATGCGCTTTGACGGTTATTTTTTGCTCAGCGACTTCTGGGAAGTCGACAACCTCCAGGGCCGCGCGTTTGCCCTGTGCCGATGGCGTTTGCGCGAGGCGCTGTTTGGCTACGGCGCGCCGGCACCGGAACCGTGGTCGCCGTCGATGCAGCGGCGTTTGCTGATTTGGGGTTACGGCGCGTGGCTGTGGCGCGCGGTGTTGTTTTTCGGGATTGCGCTGGCGGTCTATCACTTGTTTTTCAAGGTGCTGGGCATTTTCCTGATGTTCGTCGAATTGATCTGGTTCATTTTCCTGCCGATCGTGCGTGAGTGGCGCGAATGGTGGACACGCCGCGATCAGGCGCATGCGCCGCGTGTGTTGCTCAGCGCGTTGGGGTTGCTGGCGATTGTTTTGCTGTTGGCGGTGCCGTGGCGCAGCGCCGTGGAACTGCCGTCGATGCTCGAGGCCGGGCGCGTCAGCACCTTGCATGCGCCGGTCGCTTCACGGGTCAAGCAAGTCAATGTGCGCGACGGGCAAATGGTTGCGCAGGGCGAGGTGTTGATTGAGCTGGAATCGCCGGATCTCGATTCGCGTCAGGCCATCGTCCGCCGCGAAATCCAGATTCAGCAATTGCAGATGCGCCGTCAGGCCAGCCGCAGTGAAACCGTGGCCGATGCCGGGATCGTCGAGCAGCGTCTGGCCGAAGCGGTGGCCGAGTATCGCGGGTTGGCCGCGCAACGTGAGCGCTTGCTGATTCGGGCGCCGCAGGCCGGCAAGGTGCGTGACGTGTTGCCGCAATTGAATGCCGGGCGCTGGTTATCGCCCAAGGAAGCGCTGGTGCGCATCGTCGAACCCGGCGCGCGGTTGCGCGGTTATCTGGCCGAAGCCGAGCTGTGGCGGATCGCGCCCGGCGCCGATGGCCGGTTTATCGCCGAAGACCCGATGCACCCGGCTGTTGCCGTGCAATTGAGCGAAATCGACGCCAACGGCGTGCGGTTTATCGAGCAGGAAGCGTTGACCTCCGATCACCACGGGCCGATTGCCGTACGCCGTGACCAGAGTCAGCGCCCCGAGCCGGTGCAGGCGCAATACGCGGTGCGCATGACGCCGCTGGACAACATTGCCGCGCCGACCCAGCCGTTGCGCGGCGTGGTGGTGATGCAGGGTCGCGGTGAATCGTTGTTGGGCACTGCCTGGCGCCGGTTGGCGGCGTTGGGGGTGCGGGAGAGTGGTTTTTAGCGCAGGGAGATTGGGCAATGCTGAACAACAATTCCAAAGACGTCGGTGATCTGGTGGTGCGTCCATCGGCGGCCAGCGACGGGCCGTTTTTGCACAGTCTGTACCGCGCCGCGCGGCCCGATCTGCAATGGATCGATGGCGAGCAGGAGCTGGTCGAGGAAGTGGTCGCCCAACAACTGCGCGTGCAGGAACAAGGCACCGGTGAGACTTACCCGAACGCGATGCACTTTGTGGTGGAAAAACTCGGCACGCCGATTGGCGCATTGACCGCCGATTTCGGCACCAACGAAATTCGTGTGTTGTACCTGGCGTTCATCCCCGCCGCGCGCGGCAAGGGTTATGGCCGCACCGTTTTGCAGGGTGTGCAGAAAGCCGCCGAACAGGTGCGCTGTCCGGTGGCGACGGTGGTCTGGGCGAATAACCCGCATGCGCGCCGGCACTATCTGGCGCTTGGGTTTCAGGTCGAGGAAAGCAACGTCGCGGCCGAGCGGCTGGTCTGGTATCCGGGCCAGCCGCAATCAGCTCAAAACGCGCTGCTCAGTTAACCGTGATGTCGAAGTAAACGTGCCCGGCGTCGCGCCCAAGCTCCGGGGTGCGCGAGACGACAATGCCTTCAATCAGGCCCAGCTCTGGCAGTTCGATGGCGCAAGGGCCGTCGATGAAAGAGGTCTGCGCCGGGCTGCTCAGCTCCACGCCAAACGGCATTCGCCCGGTGGCCGACATGCGCGCATTGGGTTTGTCGACCACCGACACGATGGTCACGGGAATCTGGCTGCCATCGCTGAGGTAAAGCGCTTTGGAGGTGCCGAGCAACTGGCGGAAGTGCTCGCCGGTAATCTGATCAAGCATCAATCTGCTCCCTGAAAATCACTGAAAAATCCTCTGAACAAAAAAACTGGGTCGGGGCCATTGGCCCCGACACCAGAGTCAGTTGCGCGAGGGGAAAAGACCTTGCAGGGCGACGCAAAAGTTCAGCACCAGCACCGGGTTGACGATGCCCAGCGGTGTGCCGCTGCCGATCGGTTGCGCGGTGGCGGTGACATTGACGGTGCCGCCGATGGTGCTGTCGACACCTTTGAGCGCGACCGGATTGGCGCCGAGTGCGGTCGAGTAAATCGCCGCAGAGCTTGGCCCTGCTGCTGCCGAAGCGCCGATGTAGGCGTTGTCGTTCGACGGTGTGGTGGTCGCCGTGCTGGGCACGCTGGCCAGATTGACCGTGGTTGTGGTGGTCAGCGCCGAGGTGGCGGTGGCGGTGATGACAGGTGCGTGCGGCGGCAGGTTAGCCACGAGAACGTTGGTGTTTTCGGTGCCAATCACTTGGCCGATTACCCGATTGGTCAGGTTGACGCCTTGGCCCTGGTGCATCGGCAAACGCCCGCACAGGTTCGGCAGCATGAAGGTGGTCGAGCCATTGCCACCGTAGGTAATGCCCAGCAACGCGTAGAGCGCCTGATACTGGTTGAGCGGCAGCGTCTGCCCGTTGGCTTGCATCCAGCCACTTGGCGCAAAAGGGAAACCGAAGGGAAGAATCGTTCCGAGAAACACGTCCATAGTCGTTTTATCCATGAGTTTTTTGGAAGGAGAGACGTACTGGCACGAAGCTACCGCCCGAGCCAGTGCTCAGCGTAGACGCTGTTGCAAAAGTCGCACGCAATTGGCGAGGGTGGTGGTTTAGCGGCAGTGTTTCGACTGTCAGAGCGCTTTCGCGAGCAAGCTCAGCTCCTACAGGGATCGGCGGTGGATCGGCGATGGGGTGTGCGGTGAAGGTTTTTTCAGGCTGCGAAAACGCGCCGAAGCGTCTAGCTCGATATTTGTGAAGGACCAGGGGTTTTTTAGCTTCTAATTGATATCAAAACACCACTATCCGATCCGGCACACGATGTATTACGCTCATCTTCCAAAGGGATTTTTCACACATCAGGGTGAAGGGATGCAGCAGTTTCACTTTATCTCGGGGCTGCCTCGCTCAGGGTCGACCCTGCTCTCCGCCATTCTTTTGCAAAACCCGCGTTTTCACGCCGGGATGAGTAGCCCGGTCGGCACGCTGTTCACCAGTGTCCTGGAACAATGCAGCGCCGGCAGCGAGTTCGGCGCGGTGATCGACACCCCTTTGCGTCGGCGCCTGTTGCGCGGATTATTCGATTCCTACTACGCCGATCAGGCCGACAAACCGGTGGTCTTCGACACCAACCGGCAGTGGTGCGCGCGTTTGCCGGCGCTGCAAGACTTGTTTCCCCAAGCCAAAACCATCGCCTGCGTGCGCAACGTTGCCTGGGTGATGGACAGCCTTGAACGCCTGTACCGCGCCAACCCGTTCGAGAACACCAAGCTGTTCAACGACGAAACCGAGCGCAATACCGTCTACAGCCGCTGCGAAACCCTGGCCCAGCGCAATCGCCTGGTCGGGTTTGCCTGGACCGCGCTCAAGGAAGCCTATTACGGCGAAAACGCCGAGTCGCTGCTGATCGTCGATTACGACCTGCTCAGCCAGGCGCCGGAGCGCGTGCTGCGGCTGGTCTACGAATTCATCGGCGAGCCGTGGTTCGAGCACGATTTCAACAACCTCGTGTACGACGCGCCGGAGTTCGATCAGGCGCTGGGCGTGGCGGGGTTGCATCGGGTCAAACGCAAAGTGGCGCTGGAGTCGCGGCGCACCATCCTGCCGCCGGACTTGTTCGACAAATATGCAGAGCTGTCCTTTTGGCACGATGGGTCATCCAGCGCCGCCAATGTCATTCGTATGAAATCCGATGCCGCGATCAATTGATCGCGGTTTTTTCTGGCAGCAATAGAAGTTCGAGTTCGGGTGAGCAGCATGTGGTGGAAAAACGGCAAATCGCAAAAGGCCCAGGGCGCGCGCGTACTGGCTTCGCCGATGATCATGTCTCTGGAACCGCGCATGCTGTTCGACGGCGCAGTGGCGGCGACCGTCGCGGACGCGGCGCAGGCTGATAGCCAAGCCACCGCCGACGCGGCCAAGGCACCCACCGCCGATCACCCGACGGCGAGCAAAGACACACATGGCCAGGCCGATAATGCCTCGCCCGCGACCCCGGCCGCTGCGGCCTCGCCGACGGCAGTTCCGGGCCAGAGCGTGGTGTTTGTCGACGCGCGGATCAAGGATTCCGACAGCCTGCTGAAGGGTGTGGCGCCCGGCACTGAAGTGGTCACGCTGGACGCGAGCAAGGATGGCTTGCAGCAAATCGCCGCTTACCTTGATACGCACCAAGGCGTGAGCTCGGTGCAAATCATCGGCCACGGCAGCGCTGGCGATCTGTGGCTGGGCAACAGTTATCTGTCGGCTGACAACGTCGCCGAGCGCAGCGCCGTGCTGGCCGACATCGGCAAAGACATCAACGTCGGTGGCGATATTCTGATCTACGCCTGCGACACCGGCGCCGGCGAGCGCGGCGTGAGTTTTGTCGATTCGCTGGCGCAACTTACCGGGCGCGACATCGCTGCGTCGACCAATCGCACCGGCGTGGGCGGCGACTGGGATCTGGAAATCGCCACCGGCACGATTGAAAGCCGCAGCGTGCTGTCGTCGGCATCGCTGGCCGGTTATCAGTACAGCCTGGCGACGCTGACCGTGGTCAACAACGCCGACAGCGGCGTCGGTTCGTTGCGTACCGCCCTGTCCAGTGCGGTGGCCGGCGATACCGTGACCTTCAGCACCGGCATGACCGTTGCGCTGAACTCACAACTGACCCTGACCAAAAACGTCATCATCGACGGCGACCTGAATGACGACGGCGTGGCCGATGTCACCCTCAACGGCCAGTACAAAACCCGCGTGATACAGGTTAACTCCGGCATCACGGCGACCTTTGACGGCTTGGTCATCAAGCAAGGCATGGTCGCCGGTGTCGGCGCTGCGGCGGGCACGGACGGTGCCGGGGCGATGGGCGGCGGGATTCTCAACTCCGGCAACCTGACCCTCCGAAACGTGACCGTAACCGATAACGCGGCCTCGGGCGGCGGCGGTGGCGGTGGCGTTACCGCGCCTTATGTCGGCGGTGCGGTCGGCGGTGGCGGTGGTGGCGGGGGCTCGCTCGGTGGCCAAACCGGTGGTCGTGGTGGCGCCGCCGGTTTCGGCACTGGCGTTTATGCCGGTACGGCCGGCGGGGCGGGCAGTGGCGGTACTGGCGGCGCCTACAACCCCAATTACATGGGCGGCAAAGGCGGGACTACCGTCGGTGGCGCCGGCGGCATTGGCGCGTCCAATTACAGCAGCGGCGGCGCTGGCGGCACGGCGAGCAACGGCACCGTGTCCATCGGCGGCGGTGGTGGTGGCTCCGGTTGGGACAGTCCCGGCCGGGCCGGCTCGTCGGCCTCCGGCGGTATCTACAACGCCTCGACCGGCACCCTGACGGTGGTCGGTACGTCCGTCATCTCCAATAACGTCGCGGCGGGTGGCGGCGGCGGTGGTGGCGGTGGCCTGGGCGGCTCCCCTGACAACGGTGGCGCGGCCGGCAAAGGCGTCGGCGCGATCTGGAACAAAGGCACGTTGCTGATGACGGCGGCCAACTTCAACGCTCTGGCCGGCAACGCCGGCGGCAGCGGCGCGGGTGGCCTGGCGGCGGGCGGCGGCAGTACGGGCAGCGTCCCGGCGGCGGTGAACAACATCTTCAACGACGGCGGCGTGGTCGATACCAACTACTTGCCGGATGTCACGCCACCAACCGTGTCGAGCATCGTCGTCGCCAACACTAACCTGAATTCCGGCGGCACCTCGCTGGTAACCATCACCTTCAGTGAAGCGGTTAACGGTTTCACCAACGCCGACCTGACCGTCGCAAACGGCACGCTGAGCGCGGTGAGCAGCAGCGACGGCGGCATTACCTGGACCGCGACGTTGACGGCGGCGGGCAATATCAATGCGCCGACCAACGCCATCACCCTCAACACCCCGGGTGTGCAGGATCTGGCCGGCAACATCGGCACCGGCACCGGCACTTCCAACAACTACGTGATCAACGACACCGTGGCGCCGACCGCGACCATCGTCGTTGCCGACAACGCGCTGAGAATCGGCGAAACCTCGCTGGTGACCATCACCTTCAATGAAGCCGTGACCGGTTTCACCAACGCCGACCTGACTATCGCCAACGGCACACTCAGCGCGGTGAGCAGCAGCGACGGCGGCATCACCTGGACCGCAACGCTCACGCCGACCGCCGGCCTGACCGACACCACCAACCTCATCACTCTGGACAAAACCGGCGTGCAAGACCTGTCCGGCAACGCCGGCGTGGGCGTGACCAACTCGAACAACTACGCGATCGATACCCAGCGCGCAACCGCGACCATCGTGATGGCGGACACCGCGCTGAGAATCGGCGACACCTCGCTGGTGACCATCACCTTCAGCGAAGCCGTGAGCGGTTTCACCAATGCTGATCTGACCATTGCCAACGGCACCCTGACCTCGGTGAGCAGCGCTGATGGCGGCATCACCTGGACGGGCACTTTTACCCCGAGCGCAAGCATCACCGACACCAGCAACGTGATCACCCTGGACAACACCGGGGTCAGCGATCTGGCAGGCAACGCCGGCACGGGCACCACCGATTCCGCCAACTATACGATCGACACCGCACGTCCGACCGCCACCATCGTGGTCGCCGACAGCAACCTGAGCGCCGGTGAAACCTCGCTGGTGACTATCACCTTCAGCGAAGCGGTCAGCGGTTTCACCAACGCTGACCTGAGCATCGCCAACGGCACACTGAGCGCGGTGACCAGCAGCGACGGCGGCATCACCTGGACTGCAACATTCACCCCGACTGCCGGTATCACTGACACAACCAATATCATCACCCTGGCCAACACCGGCGTGGCTGACCTGGCAGGTAACGCCGGCAGCGGCACCACCAGCTCCAACAACTACATCGTCGACACCGTGCGCCCGACCGCGACCATCGTCCTGGCCGACACCGCGCTGAAAATCGGCGACACCTCGCTGGTGACCATCACGTTCAGCCAAGCGGTCACCGGTTTCACCAACGCGGATCTGACCATCGCCAACGGCACACTCAGCGCCGTGAGCAGCAGCGATGGCGGGATTACCTGGACGGCGACGCTCACGCCGACCGCCAGCATCACCGACGCGACCAACATCATCACCCTGGACAACACCGGCATTCAGGCCGCCAGTTCCGGCAACGTCGGCACGGGCGTGAGCAATTCCGGCAACTACACCGTCGATACCGCACGCCCGACCGCGACCATTGTGTTGGCCGACAGCGCACTGAAAATCGGCGACACGTCGCTGGTGACCATCACCTTCAGTGAAGCCGTGAGCGGTTTCACCAACGCCGATTTGACCATTGCCAACGGCACATTGACGGCGGTGAGCAGCGCCGATGGCGGCATTACCTGGACCGCCACGTTCACGCCGACCACCAGCATCACCGACGCGACCAACCTGATCACCCTCGACAACACCGGCGTCGCCGACTTGGCGGGCAACGCCGGCAGCGGCACCACCGATTCCAGTAATTACGTGATCGACACACTGCGCCCGACAGCGACTATCGTCCTCGCGGACCCGGTCCTGAGCGTCGGCGAGACTTCGCTGCTGACCATCACCTTCAGCGAAGCGGTAAGCGGTTTCACCAACGCCGACCTGGCGATTGCCAACGGCACCTTGACTGCCGTCAGCAGCGCCGACGGCGGCATCACCTGGACCGCGACTTTCACCCCGACCGCTGGCGTCAAGGACATGACCAACATCATCACCTTGGCCAACACCGGCATCGCTGACCTGGCGGGCAACGCGGGCACAGGCACCACCAACTCCGGCAACTACACCATCGACACCGTGGCGCCGACCGCGACCATCGTGGTCGCCGACAATGCGCTGAACATCGGTGAAACCTCGCTGGTGACCATCACCTTCTCCGAAGCCGTGAGCGGTTTCAGCAACGCCGACTTGACCATCGCCAACGGCACGTTGACGGCCGTCAGCAGCAGCGATGGCGGCATCACCTGGACGGCGACCTTCACCCCGACCAACGCCATCACTGATGCGAGCAACCTGATCACCCTGGACAACACCGGCGTCCAAGCCGCTGCCTCTGGCAACGTCGGTGTCGGCAGCACTGATTCGAACAACTACGCCATCGATACCGTGCGCCCAACCGCCACCCTCGTAGTCGCCGACCCGACCCTGGCCCTCGGCCAGACTTCGGTGGTGACCATCACTTTCAACGAAGCCGTAACCGGCCTGACCCTCGCCTATTTCACGGTACAAAACGGCACCCTGAGCGGCCTGACCACCAGCGACAACATCACCTACACCGCGACCTTCACGCCGGGCGGCGGCGTCAACGACGCTACCAATATCATCACGCTGAACAACATCGGCGTGGCGGACGTGGCCGGTAACGTCGGCGCGGGCACCACCGATTCCAACAACTACGTGATCGACAGTCTGCGCCCGACCGCCACCATCGTGGTCGCCGACCCAGCCCTCAGCGCTGGCGAAACCTCCTTGGTGACCATCACTTTCAGCGAGGCGGTCAGCGGTTTCGACAACAGTGATTTGAGCGTGCCCAACGGCACGTTGAGCGCGGTCAGCAGCAGCGACGGCGGGATCACCTGGACCGCAACCTTCACGCCAACGGTTGGCGTGCGTGACACCACTAACCTGATCATTCTGAACAACGCCGGCGTGGCCGACATTGCCGGCAACGCGGGCATCGGCATCACCAACTCGGCCAACTTCACGGTCGACACCGTGCGGCCGACCGCCACCATTGTGGTCGCCGACACCGCACTGAACATCGGTGAAACCTCGCTGGTGACCGTCACGTTCTCGGAAGCGGTCAGCGGTTTCAGCAACGCCGATTTGACCATTGCCAACGGCACGTTGAGCGCGGTCAGCAGCACCGACGGCGGAATTACCTGGACGGCCACTTTTACGCCGACCAACGCAATTACCGACACCACTAACCTGATCACCCTGGACAACAGCGGCGTGGCCAATGCGTCCGGCAACGCTGGCGTCGGCTCCACCGATTCGAACAACTACGCTATCGACACCGCGCGGCCCACCGCAACCATCGTGGTCGCCAACGATGCATTGGCGCTGGGCCAGACGTCGCTGGTGACCATCACCTTCAGCGAAGCCGTGAGCGGTTTCACCAACGCCGATCTGAACGTTGCCAATGGCACGTTGAGCGCGGTCAGCAGCAGCGATGGCGGCGTAACCTGGACCGCGACGTTTACCCCGATCACCGGCATCAACGACACCAGCAACGTCATCACTCTGGACAACACCGGGATCGCAGATGCGGCGGGTAATGCCGGCAGCGGCACCACCGATTCCAACAACTACGTGATCGACAGCCTGCGTCCGACCGCCACCATCGTTCTCGCCGACCCGACTTTGAGCGCCGGCGAAACCTCGCTGGTGACCATCACTTTCAGCGAGGCGGTCAGCGGTTTCGACAACAGCGATTTGATCGTCCCGAACGGCACGCTGAGCGCGGTCAGCACTAGCGATGGCGGCATTACCTGGACCGCCACGTTCACCCCGACCGTCGGTATTAATGACACGACCAACCTGATCACCCTGAACAATGCCGGCGTGACCGACATTGCCGGTAACGCGGGCGTTGGCGTCAGCAACTCGGCCAACTTCACCATCGACACCGTGCTGCCGACCGCCACTGTTGTGGTTGCGGACAACGCACTCAGCGTGGGCGAAACGTCGCTGGTAACCATCACCTTCAGCGAAGCGGTCAGCGGTTTCAGCAACGCCGATCTGACCATCGCCAACGGCACACTCAGCGCCGTCACCAGCAGCGATGGCGGGATTACCTGGACCGCGACTTTCACGCCGACCAATGCAATCACCGACACCACTAACCTGATCACCCTCGACAACAGCGGCGTGGTCAATGCGTCCGGCAATGCTGGCGTCGGCGCCACCGATTCGAATAACTACGCAATCGATACCCTGCGCCCAACCGCGACCATCGTTGTCGCCAACGATGCATTGGCGCTGGGCCAGACGTCGCTGGTGACCATCACTTTCAGCGAAGCGGTCAGCGGTTTCAGCAATACCGATCTGGTTATTGCCAACGGCACGTTAAGCGCAGTCAGCAGCAATGACGGCGGGCTGACCTGGACCGCAACGCTGACGCCGACGGCCGGCATCAACGACACCAGCAACGTCATCACTCTGGACACCACCGGGATCGCGGACACAGCGGGCAACACCGGCAGCGGCACCACCGATTCCAACAACTACGTGATCGACAGCGCGCCTCCAACCGCAACCATTGTGTTGAGCGACACCACGCTGAAACCCGGCGAAACTTCGCTGGTGACCATCACTTTCAGTGAGGCCGTGAGCGGTTTCGACAACGCCGATTTAAGCGTCGCCAACGGCACGCTGAGCGCGGTCAGCAGCAGCGACGGCGGGCTCACCTGGACCTCCACGTTCACCCCGACCGCCGGTGTCACCGACGCCAGCAACCTGATCAGCCTGAACAACAGCGGCATCGCCGATCTGGCCGGCAACACCGGCGCCGGCACCACCGATTCCGCCAATTACGTGGTCGAAACCCAAGTGCCGACCGCGACCATCGCCGTCGCCGATAACGCCCTCAAGGCTGGCGAAACGTCAGTGGTGACCATCACGTTCAGCGAAGCGGTCAGCGGTTTCAGCAACGCCGACCTGAGCATCGCCAATGGCGCGCTGAGCAATGTGTTGTCGAGCGACGGCGGCATCACTTGGACCGCGACGTTCACGCCCACCGAAAACATCACCGATACGAGCAACCTGATCAGCCTCGACAACAGCGGCGTGATTAATGCCTCGGGCAACGCTGGCGTCGGCAGCACCGATTCCAACAACTATGCGATCGACACTGCGCGGCCAACCGCGACCATCGCCGTCGCGGATAACCGTTTGGGCATCGGCCAGACCACCACGGTGACCATCACGTTCACCGAGGCCGTTGCCGGTTTCGACCTCTCGGACCTCAGCGTCGCCAACGGCACGCTGAGCAATCTGCTCAGCAACGACGGCGGCAAAACCTGGACCGCGACGCTGACGCCGACCGCCAATATCAGCGACACCAGCAACCTGATCCTGCTCGACAGCAGCAACGTCAGCGACGCCGCAGGCAATGCTGGCGCCGGGATCGCCATCTCCAACAACTACACGCTGGACGCGACGCGGCCGACCGCGACCATCGTCGTCGCCAACCCGAACCTGGGTATCGGCCAGACGTCATTGGTGACCATCACGTTCAACGAAGTGGTGAACGATTTCGACCTCTCGGACCTCAGCGTGACCAACGGCGAGCTGACCAATCTGGCCAGCAGCGACGGTGGTAAAACCTGGACCGCGACCTTCACGCCGACCGCGAATATCAGCGACCCGAGCAACTTCATCGCCCTCGACACCAGCAATGTTGCCGACCTCTCGGGCAACAGCGGCGCAGGCGTCGCGGTGTCCAACAACTACGTGATCGACGGCGAGCAGCCGAGCGCCACCGTGGTGGTCGCCAACCCTAACCTGGGCGTCGGCCAAACCTCGTTGGTGACCTTCACATTCAACGAAGCGGTGAGCGGTTTTGACCTCTCCGACGTCAGCGTGGCCAACGGCACTTTGTCCGATCTGGCCAGCAGCGACGGCGGCAAAACCTGGACCGCGACGCTGACCCCGACCGGTAACTTGAGCAACGCCAACAACGCGATCAGCCTGAACCTCGCCGGCGTCACCGATGGCTCGGGGAACGCCGGCAGCGGCAGCACGCAATCCAACGGTTATGCGATCAACACCGTGACCGCGCCGTCGACCACGGTTGTGGTGGTGCCGCCGGATCCGGAGTTCCGCGTCTCGCAACCGGTGGTGGTGATCGATCAACCGCGCGTGCCGCTGCAACCGATGATCTTCGTCGCGCCGACCGGCACGCTCGCTTCGCCGCTGACCTTTGCGCCGTTGTTCGAAGATCGGGTATTGGGCGACGGCATTCGCCCGCTCGGGGATATTTTCATCAATCGCGGTGCATTGGCGCCGAGCTATCTGGCGCAAGTGTTCGGCAGCAGCGACAGCGCGGGCGACGGTTCCGGCCACGGTTTCCTCGGGTTTGGCGGCGGCGATGGCGGGGTGTTT
The DNA here is from genome assembly GCF_007828705.1 of Pseudomonas sp. SJZ131. Taxonomy (NCBI): domain Bacteria; kingdom Pseudomonadati; phylum Pseudomonadota; class Gammaproteobacteria; order Pseudomonadales; family Pseudomonadaceae; genus Pseudomonas; species Pseudomonas sp. SJZ131. The sequence goes on from NZ_VIVC01000004.1 coordinate 65,584, forward strand.
GGCACCAGCACGCTGTCGAGCCTGTTCCATCAGGACAGCGACAACGGGCGCGATTCGTTGAACGTTTTCGGCAGCCGTTCGCTGAGCAACGGCGATGTTTCGCAAGGGCTGCGCGGGGCGTTCGGCGCACCGTCGCTGACTCAGCAATTACAAGAAATCAAAGACACCGAGCAACGTCAGGTCGATAGCCTGGCGGCCGCTTTGCAACAAGTCGGCATCAGCGAAATGCAGGCTTGAACCACAACATAATTTCAGTGCGGTACCTAGGGGCGATCCAGGGATGAATAGAACTCATAAGTTATTCGGCGCCAGCCTGCTGGCGCTGGCGATCAGCGGTTGCGCGGTGAAGAGCGATCCTATTGAGCGCAGCGTCAGTGAACAACGCGCCAGAAGCGATATGCAGAACATGTTCACCGGTCAGGAGCCGCTCAGCGGCCCGTTGACCTTGCACCAGGCGATGGCGCGCGCGGTGAAGTACAACCTCGAAGGCCGGCTGAAAATCATGGAAGAGGCCCTGGCCAAACGCCAACTCGACCTCGCCAGTTTCGATATGCTGCCGCGCATGGCGCTCGACGCCGGTTACGCCGGGCGCAGCAACCAGGGCGCATCGAGCAGCCAAAGCGTGCTGACCGGCACCCAGTCGCTGGAACCGTCGACCTCGCAGGACCGTGACCGCCGCGTCGCCGACCTGACCATGGTGTGGAACGTCCTCGACTTCGGCGTCAGCTACATCAGCGCCAAGCAGCAGGGCGACCAACGCCTGATCGTCCAGGAACGTCGGCGCAAAGTGATCAACACCATCGTGCAGGACGTGCGCTCGGCGTATTGGCGCGCGGTGGCCGCCGAACGTCTGCTGACGCAGATTGACAGCCTGGCGGCGCGGGTCGATACCGCGCGCAAAAACAGTCAGAGCATGAGCGATCAGCGCATCGGCGATCCAGTGGTTGCGCTGGGTTATCAGCGTTCGCTGATCGAGGCGACGCGTCAGTTGCAAGAGCAGCGCCGCGCGTTGTCGCTGGCGAAAACCGAACTGGCGACGCTGATCAACCTGCCGATGGGCACTGACCTGAAATTGGCCACGCCGGACGACTACACGATTCCGCAATTGAAAGTCGCCATGACCAGCCTCGAACACGAAGCGCTGGCCAGCCGCCCAGAGCTGCGCGAGCAGGATTACCAGACGCGCATCAGCACCGCCGAAACCCGCAAAGCCATGCTGCGCCTGCTGCCGGGGCTGGAGTTTTCCGCTGGTGGGCATTACGACAGCAACTCCTTCTTGGTCAACGACAAGTGGGCCGACTACGGCGTCAAGCTGACCTGGAACCTGTTCAACGTGATCTCCGCGCCAGCGGCAATCAACGTGGCCAAGGCTGGCGAAGAAGTCGCCAAGGCGCGGCGTCAAGCGATGTCGATTGCGGTGCTGGCGCAGCTTTACGTGGCCAACGCCAACTATCAGGAAGCGCTGCATCAGTTCCAGACCAACCAGGAGCTGTCGAGCATCGACGGGCAGATTCTCGGCCAGTTGCGCAACCGTCATCAGGCTGCCGGCCTCGGTGAACTGGACCTGATTCAAGGTGAATTGAACACCTTGCAGGCGGATCTGCGGCGCGACTTGTCGTACGCCGATTTGCGCAACGCGTACGGGCAAATCTTCGCCAGCGCCGGGCTTGATCCGATGCCGGATGAAGTGCAATCCACCCAAGTGCAGTCGATCGCCAATGCGTTGGCCAGTCGCGAAGCAGCGTGGGCGTCGGGCAACATTGCCGTGCCGGTGGCCAGTGTCCCGGCCGAATAACCTGCTGGCGCCGACTGCCAGCATCAGCCGTGCACAACGCGAGGCCCGCAACGGCCATCGCGGCACGGCGATTTTGCTCACCGGTTTGCCGGCGGCGGGCAAATCGACCCTGGCCCAGGCGCTGCACGCCGCGTTGTTCGAGCGCGGCGTGCAAAGCGTGGTGCTCGATGGCGACGGATTGCGCGTCGGGCTCAATCGCGATTTGGGATTTGCTGACAGCGACCGTCAGGAAAACATTCGCCGTGCCAGTGAGCTGGCGGCGTTGCTGGTCGAGAACGGACAGATTGTGATTCTTGCGATGATCGCGCCGTTGCTCGAATTGCGCGAAATCTTCGCCCAGCGCCTCGGCGCGGATTATCACGAAGTCTGGTGCAGCGCCTCGCTTGCGGTGTGCGAGCAGCGCGACCCGAAAGGTCATTACGCCCGCGCTCGTCGCGGCGATCTGGCGGGGTTCACCGGGGTTTCTGCGCCGTACCAGTCGCCACGCTCGGCAGCGCTGGTGCTCGACACCGGTGAGCAATCGGTCGAGGCCTGTCTGCAGCGCTTGCTGACTTGGCTCGGCGACTGCGCGGTGCTGCCAACACCATGAATCGCGCGGCGTTTTCGCGCTTGCCGGTGACGGTGGATTTGCCGCTGCTGTTGCAGGCGTTGGCGGCGATTGGCGAGGACGAATGGCGCGGTCATTTCAACAGTGCTTTCTACGCCGGCGACTGGAGCGGCGTGGCGCTGATTTCCGCGGCGGATGCGCTGACCGAGTTATCCCCGGGCCTTGGCCAGCCGCTGCTGCGCGCACCGTGGCAGCGCGATGGGCGATGGCAGCAGGGCTTGTGCGAGTTGCCGTTGGAGATCGTTTCGGCGCGTCTGTTGCGACTAGGTCCGGGCGGGCAAATTCATGAACACCGCGACTATGATCTCGGCGAGCCGGATGCCGATCTGCGTTTGCACATTCCGCTGTTGAGCCCGGTGCACGTGGACTTTTTCCTTGATGGCCAGCGCATGCCGATGGCTGCGGGGGAATGCTGGTTTCTCGACCTGTCGCGGCCGCATCGCGTGGACAATCGCGACTGTTCGGCGCGGGTGCATCTGGTGCTCGATTGCCGGCCCGGTGCGTGGTTGCAGCAGGCGATTATCGAGGGTTTGGCGACCACGCCTGCGCCTCCCGTCGCGGAGGGCGCCTTGCTGCAATTTCAGCGTTTGGTGGCGGGTGATTTGCAACTGTCGCAAGCGTTGCAGGGTTTGACCGACAGCGAAGTTTTCATTGCCCGTACGCTGGCGCTGGCAGCCGAACGCGGCTTGGTGTTTTCCCGCGAAGAATTGCGCGCGGCGATGCGCAATGGACGTCGGCAATGGAATGAACAATGGAACGCTTGAACCTCGACGGCTGGCTGCCGATTCGCATCTGGCAGCAGGCCGGCGAATGGCGGGTTGATTGGTGTTGGTTTGGTGATACGCCGCTGCATCAGCCGTTCTTTCGCGAAGCGGTGGACGCTGCGCTGCGCTTGCCGTTCAACCAGGCATTTCGGCGGCAGACGCCGTTGGCGGTGCTCAGTGAGTGGCGGGCGATCAGCCCTGGATTGGCGCCGAGTGCGTTTATCTTTCACGCGTCGCGTTGTGGCTCGACATTGATCAGCCAAATGCTCGCGCAACTCGACAATCACATTGTCATCAGCGAACCGCCGCCGCTGGACACGTTGCTGCGCGGTGATTTGCCGGCGGCGGAGCGGCGCAGCGCGATTGCGGGATTGTTGTCGGCGTACGGCCAGCGTCGGCGCGGGGTGGAGCAGCGGCTGGTGATCAAACTGGACGCGTGGAACATCGCCGAATTGCCGCTGTTGCGTGAATGTTTTCCTGCGACGCCCTGGATGTTTGTCTATCGCGACCCGCTGGAGATTGCCGTTTCCCATAGCCGCCGTCCGGGCATGCACATGGTGCCGGGGATGATTGGCGCGAGTGGGCTGGATGATGGGTTGCCGTTTGATAGCCGCGAGGCTTACATCGCGCGACGACTGGGGCGATTGCTGGAAATGGCGGTCGTGCATTGCCGGGACTATGAAGGGTTGGCGGTGAATTACCGCGAGTTGCCGGACGCGATGGCGGGCCGATTGGCCGAGTTTTTTGCGTTGGATGCGGTTCAGCGCGAGCAGGTATTTGCAGCGGTCGGGCGGCACGCGAAACAGCCGACTGAAGTATTTGTCGGCGATAGCCAAAGCAAACGGCGCGAGGCCTCGCCACAGCTGCGCGAATGCGTGGAGCGCTGGGCGCGCGGGCCTTACGAGGCGCTGGGCGGCGGGTTTTTTGTCGACAGTGACGACGCCATCGCGAGCAGGCTCGCTCCTACAATTGATCTGCAGTGAACCCAGATTTCACGCACGCCCCACGACCCTGTAGGAGCGAGCCTGCTCGCGATAGCAACAGTCAATCCAACACAAACCCGCCTGACCCCACAGCAAAATCCCTCAAGACTTCGAAGACAAATCCGCCATCCCTTTCAGCAGTTCAATCGGCAGCGGAAAGACAATCGTCGAAGTCTTGTCCCCGGCGATCGAACTGAGTGTCTGCATATACCGCAACTGCATCGCGCCCGGCTGCCGGCCGAGCATTTCTGCGGCTTGCATCAATTTCTCCGAGGCCTGCAATTCACCTTCGGCGTGAATCACCTTGGCTCGCCGCTCGCGCTCGGCTTCGGCCTGTTTGGCGATGGCGCGGACCATCGATTCGTTGAGGTCCACATGCTTGATCTCGACATTGGCCACTTTGATGCCCCAGGCATCCGTCTGCGCGTCGAGCACTTGCTGGATATCCACATTCAAACGCTCGCGCTCGGCGAGCAATTCATCGAGTTCATGTTTGCCGAGCACTGCGCGCAAAGTGGTCTGCGCCAATTGGCTGGTCGCCATCAAGAAGTCTTCAACCTGGATGATCGCTTTCTGCGGATCGAGCACTCGGAAGTACAGCACGGCGTTGACCTTCACCGAGACGTTGTCGCGCGTGATCACGTCCTGCGGCGGCACGTCGAGGACCACCGTGCGCAGGTCGACGCGGACCATTTGCTGGATCACCGGAATCAGCAGAATCAGCCCCGGCCCCTTGACCTGCCAGAAGCGCCCGAGCTGGAACACCACGCCGCGCTCGTACTCGCGCAGGATGCGAAACGTCGACCCCGCCAGCGCAATGAGCAACAGCAGCAGCGCGACAAATCCCAGTTGCAGGCCCATGGCTCAATCTCCACTTGGTGTTGGCGCCGCGTCAGTCGCGGCCACTTCCAGCAATAATCCCTTGCGCGCCACCACCCGCACCCGTTGCCCCGGTTGCAGCGGCGTGGCGCTGAGCACTTGCCACTGTTCGCCCTGCAAATGCACCCAGCCGTTATAGGCATTGCCGCGCTGCAACAACGTCACCGGGGTCACGCTGCCGATCAGCCCGGCATCGCCGCTGACCGTCGCGCGCGGTCGAGTCCTGAGCGCGCGCACCAGCAGAAAAACCAGCAGCAGGGCGCTGATCAGTCCGAGGCCGATCATCAGCGGCACCGGCATGTCGGCGTTGGTCAAAATCACCGCGCCGATGACAAACATGACGATGCCGCCCAGACCGATCACGCCGTAATTGGGCAGCGCCGCCTCGGCGATCAGAAAGCCGATGCCGAACACGATCAGCCACAGGCCAATCGGGTCCGCCACAAACGGCATAACCGTATCCGCCGCGAACGCCGAACCGCTCAACGTCAGCAACAGGCACGCAACCACACAACCACGAATATTCACGTGACCCTCCGCGAGAGTCCTGGATGGTGCTTTTTACAGTCTAGTCGAGCGCTGGGTTGGGCGAATTCTGCGGCTTCAATGACGCCGCCCTCACAGGCCGGCCTCGCGCCTGCGGTGGGCCGCGTATACCCTGTAAAAGCAAAGCTTGCCCGCGAATGATTTCCCAATCACCCAGGAGCGCCCCATGGAATCCCCAACCCACAGCCTGCCGTCCCTGTTCAAACAACTCGGCCTGGCCAGCGATCCGATCAGCATCGACCAATTCATCGCCACCCATTCACCGCTCAAACCTGAATTGCATCTGGCAGACGCGTTTTTCTGGAGCAAGAGCCAGGCACAGTTTTTACGCGATGAAATTCTCGAAGACGCGGATTGGGCAGAGGTGGTGGATCAGTTGAATGTGTTGTTGCGCAAGGGACGGGACGGTGCGGCGCTTTGAGCAGGCCCGACGAGGCTCCTGTTATCGACCTCCAACTTGTTTCTACGCTTGACTGTCTTCACTTAGGTCGGATGTTGTGTGTAAAAAAAAATGTAGGAAATGGCTGAAATGTAAAAAAATCTGGTGGGTGGTAAATAAATCTGGGCTTTAATCGCCGAAGTGAATTTTTTCTTTGGACGCTCGCCATGTCTTTCGTTGGATACGCCTACCTGCGTGATGTGCTGAACCTCAAAGCTTTCGCGCCCCACCGCGCTGCGATGATCAAGCCGGTCACTCGTATCACATTGATCGGTGATTGCCTTGCTGTTCCGCAATCAGTCGCTCCGGCTCAAGGGTCGATGCTTGAGCATGTTCTTTTTGCCCTCAAGCACGAAGGCATCAACCTTGGCATTCTGGCCCAGGCACTTGAATCAGTTTCTGCCGAACAACTGTTGGCTGAGTTGGCCCGATCTCCGAATGGCGTGTTTATCCGTAAAGCCTGCTTTTTGTGGGAGAGCTTCAACGGCCAACGACTTGAGTATTCGATACCGGTTCGGGGCAGTGTTGTCGCGTTGTTCGATCCCACACGCTATGTGACTGGTCCGGCCATGCGCAATAGCCGGTGGCGCGTCGACTTTAATGGCTTGGGGTCTCTGCTCTATTGCGCCACCGTAGAGCGAACCGCTGAACTGGAAACCCTGCTCAGTCTCGACATACTCGGTCGAGCCAAGGCCTTCATGGCCACGTTGCCCCCGGAAATGATGGACCGTGCAATCAATTGGGCTTATCTGCACGAAACCCGCGATTCCTTCGCCATCGAGAGAGAAGAACCCAGCGAAGAAAAATCGCGGCGCTTTGTTCAACTGCTGCGCCAGGCCCATGAAGGGCGCGCGTTGAGCGAAGACTATTTGGTCGAACTGCAAAACAGCACCGTTTCCAACCCCTTCGACAAAGCAGTCCTGTTTCGCCACGAACAGAATCACCTGCATAACGGTTTGCGTGGTGCTGCTGGCGTCAGCTACGTTCCGCCTGCCCCGGACCTCTGTCGTGAACTGATGGAAGAACTGATGAGCTTCGCCAATCAGTCATCAAAACAAGTCGACCCTCTGGTGGCGGCTGCCGTGACCGCTTTCGGATTCGTGTTTCTTCATCCATTCATGGACGGCAACGGTCGACTTTCGCGATACCTGATCCACCAAACGCTCTGTCATTGCGGCGCACTGGAAAACGGCTTGTTGCTGCCCGTGTCCGTGGCCATGAAACACGAAGAGGCAAACTACCTCCAAGCGCTGAAGGACTTCTCGACACCTGCCCGCGATTTCTGGAACGTCACCTGGTTGGACGCAGACCAAATGGCCTTCGAATTCGTTGGGCATCCTTCTATTTATCGCTTCTGGGATGCCACCCGTTGTGTCGAATTCACCTTGCGGATGGCGAAACGTGCCTTGGAGGTTGAACTGCGGGAGGAAACCGAGTTTCTGAACCGTTACGACCGGGTGATCAAAGCGGTAAATGAGCGTTTCGATGTGCGGGGGAGTGATCTGTCCAAGCTAGTGATGATGTGTCTGGACAACGATGGGAAGGTTTCCAAGCACCGTCGCAAGCAATTTCAGTACAGCGTGCCGGAGGAAGTGTTTGCGTTTATTGAAGAGGCCGCCGCGAAAGTGATGACGGACGAATAACCGTCAGTCTCGTTTCCAGCAACGAATATGTTTCAAAACTTGACCAAGTTTCCCCGGCAATGAGATATTGATAGTTAGCAAACTAACAGTGTGTCTTCCCGTGTCTCAAAACCTCGATGCTCTCCAGATGAATATCAGCAGTTCGATGGTGGTCGCCGCCCGGCATTGGCGGAAGATTTGCCAGACCACGCTGGTCAATTATGGAATTTCCGAAGCCTGCGCCGTGCCGTTGTTGATGATCGGGCGGTTGGGCGAGGGTGTGCGTCAGGTCACGGTGGCGCAGGCGGCGGGGATGGAAAGTCCTTCGCTGGTGCGCTTGCTCGATCAGTTGTGTCATTCCGGTTACGTGCGCCGCACTGAAGATGCGCAGGATCGCCGGGCCAAATGCCTGAGCCTGACCGACACTGGTCGCGAGTTGGTGCAAGCCGTTGAAGTCGAGCTGGTGCGTTTGCGTCATGAGGTGCTGGAAGGCATCGATCAGAGTGATCTGGAAGCCGCGCTGCGTGTGCTGCGGGCGTTCGAAGGCGCCAACCATCCTTCGGTGATTCAGTCTTGAACGGTTTTTTTACCGGCGTTCCCTCGGCGCGAGACTGGTTTTATGGCGTGCGCACGTTTGCCGCGTCAATGATCGCCTTGTACATAGCCATGCTTATGCAGATGCCGCGTCCTTATTGGGCGATGGCCACGGTGTATATCGTCTCCAGCCCGTTTGTCGGGCCGACCAGTTCCAAGGCGTTGTACCGCGCCATCGGCACCTTCATGGGCGCGGCGGCGGCGGTGTTTTTTGTGCCGATGTTCGTCCAGAGCCCGTACGTGTTGGTGGTGATTATTGCGCTGTGGACCGGCACGCTGCTGTTTCTGTCCCTGCACCTGCGCACCGCCAACAGTTACGCGTTGATGCTCGCCGGTTACACCCTGCCGCTGATCGCTTTGCCGGTGCTGGATAACCCGTTGGCGGTGTGGGACATCGCCGAGGCGCGGACCGAAGAAATCTTCCTCGGCATCGCCGTCGCCGCCGTGGTCGGCGCGATGTTCTGGCCGCGACGGCTGGCGCCGGTGTTCAACGATTCGGTGAACAAATGGTTCGCCGATGCCTCGACCTACAGCCAACGGTTCCTCAGCCGCAACGTGCAACCGGAGGAAGTCAGCGCCTTGCGCTCGGCGATGGTCGCCACGTTCAACAGCCTCGAACTGATGATCGGCCAGTTGCCGCACGAAGGCGCGCGGCCGCAAACCGTGCGCAACACCAAGGAATTGCGCGGGCGGATGATCCATTTATTGCCGGTGATCGATGCCCTCGACGACGCGCTGTATGCGTTGGAGCGGCGCACCCCGGAGCTGGTCGACAAGTTCGCACCGCTGCTGGCCGCGACCTCGGAATGGCTGGAGCACAAGGATGCCGACCTCGCTCGCTGGCAGGCCTTGAAAGATCAGATCGAAGCGCTGCAACCGAGCCCCGAGGCACTGGATGATCGCAAGCAATTGCTGTTTTCCAATGCGCTGTATCGCCTCGGCGAATGGGTCGATTTGTGGCAAGACTGCCGCAGCCTGCAATTCGCCATTCAGTGTGAAAGCCAGGACAGTTGGCGCGCGGTGTATCGGCACTGGCGGCTCGGCCGGCTGACACCGTTTCTGGATCGTGGACTGATGTTCTACTCGGCCATGTCCACGGTCAGCGCGATCATTGTCGCCTCGGTTCTGTGGATTCTGCTCGGCTGGACCGACGGCGGCAGCGCGGTGATTCTGGCGGCGGTGGCGTGCAGTTTTTTCGCCTCGATGGACGACCCGGCACCGCAGATATTCCGCTTCTTTTTCTGGACCGCCATGTCGGTGTTGTTCGCCAGTCTTTACCTGTTTCTGGTGCTGCCGAACCTGCACGATTTTCCGATGCTGGTGCTGGCGTTTTCCGTGCCGTTTATCTGCATCGGCACGCTGACGGTCAAACCGCAGTTTTACCTCGGCATGCTGCTGACGCTCGTCAATACCTCATCGTTCATCAGCATTCAGGGCGCTTACGACGCGGACTTCCTCAGCTTCGCCAACTCCAACCTGGCCGGGCCGATCGGTTTGTTGTTTGCGTTCGTCTGGACGCTGATCGCGCGGCCATTCGGCGCGGAACTGGCGGCCAAGCGCCTGACGCGTTTCAGCTGGCGCGACATCGTCAGCCTGACTGAACCTGCGACGTTGTCCGAACATCGCAAGTTGGGCGTGCAGATGCTCGACCGCTTGATGCAGCACTTGCCGCGTCTGGGCCTGATCGGCCAGGACACCGGCGTCGCGCTGCGTGAAGTGCGGGTGGCGCTGAACCTGCTCGACCTGCTCGCTTACACGCCGCGCGTGGTCGGCGCGCCGCAGGTATTGCTGCACCAAGTGGTGGGCGAGGTTGGCGGGTACTTCAAGGCGTGCCTCAAGGCTGGCGAGCGATTGCCGGCGCCGAGTCCGCTGCTGATGACCCTTGATCGCACCCGCCGCGCGCTGACTACCGAATGCGATGAAGGCGCGCGCCTGCATTTGCTGCACGCCTTGAGCGGGCTGCGTCTGGCGCTGCTGCCAGGGGTTGAATTCGTCGGCTCCAGCGCACTCGAAGAACCGCTTCCGCATGGCATCGATGGAGCGCCTTTATGATCGGTGATCTGGATATCAGCGGGGTGTTCCTGCCCACGCTGCTGGTGCTGATGGGCATTACGTACGTGATTTACCTGCTGGTGCACGGGTTGCTCACGCGCCTGCACTTTTACCGTCTGGTCTGGCACCGGGCATTGTTCAACGTGGCTCTCTACGCTTTGCTGCTCGGCGCCGTGGACTCACTCAGTCGATACCTGATGACATGAAAAAACCTTTTTTGACCCTTGGCCGCGTGGTGTTGACGCTGCTGATCGTAACCTTCGCCGTCGTCGTGGTCTGGCGCATGGTGATGTATTACATGTTCGCGCCGTGGACCCGTGACGGGCACATTCGCGCCGACATCGTGCAGATCGCCCCGGACGTTTCCGGGCTGATCCAGCAGGTGCAAGTGCGCGACAACCAACTGGTGCAACGCGGCCAGGTGCTGTTCAGCATCGACCAGGACCGCTTCAAACTGGCCCTGCGCCAAGCCAAAGCGGCAGTCGCCGACCGTCAGGAAACCCTGGCCCAGGCGCAACGCGAAGCCAAGCGTAACCGTGGCCTCGGCAATCTGGTGCCGGGCGAGCAACTGGAAGAAAGCCAGTCGCGCGTTGCCCGCGCCGAAGTTGCGCTGATGGAAGCGCAAGTGGCGGTGGACAGCGCTCAGCTCAACCTCGATCGCTCGACCATTCGCAGCCCGGTCGACGGCTACATCAACGACCGGGCGCCGCGCGCGCAGGAATTCGTCACCGCCGGGCGGCCAGTGTTGTCGGTGGTCGACAGCAATTCCTTCCACATCGACGGCTATTTCGAAGAAACCAAACTCGACGGTATTCACGTCGGCATGGGCGTCGATATTCGCGTGATCGGCGACCGCGCGCGCCTGCGCGGACACGTCGAAAGCATCGTCGCCGGCATCGAGGACCGCGACCGCAGCAGCGGCAGCAACCTCTTGCCGAACGTCAACCCGGCGTTCAGTTGGGTGCGGCTGGCGCAGCGGATTCCGGTGCGCATCGCTTTCGACGAAGTGCCGGCGGATTTCCGCATGATCGCCGGGCGCACCGCGACCGTTTCGATCATTGACGACACTACCGAGGAGCCGGCGAAATGAGCAAAGCCTCGGCTTTGGCGGTGGCCGGTTTAGGCCTGTTGCTGTCGGCGTGTCAGGTGGTCGGCCCGGATTATCAGTTGCCGGACGACGCCGCCGTGCATCGTCAAGACTTGCAGGGCAACCTCGCGGCCAACGACAAAGACGTGGTGTCGGCGCCGGTGCCGGGCGATTGGTGGCGTTTGTATCAGGACCCGCGCCTCGATCAATTGGTCCAGCAAGCCATGGCCTCCAACACCGATTTGCGTGTCGCGGCGGCCAACCTGTCACGGGCACGGGCGCAGGTTGACGAGGCGCAAGCGGCGGGCGGCTGGAGCGGCGGCGTCAAGCTCGGCGCGCAGCGTTTGCAGGAATCCGGTGAGGCGTTTTTGCTGGCCGACAAAGTGCCGGTGGCCAACGTTGGCGACATCGGCATTACCACTTCTTATCAGTTCGATTTGTTCGGCACCTTGCAGCGCGGGATCGAAGCGGCCCAGGCCAATGCCGATGCCACGCAAGCGGCGGCGGACACGGCGCGCATCACCTTGGTCGCCGACGTGGTTCGGGCCTACACGCAAGTCTGCGCGGCCAATGAAGAACGCGAAATCGCTCAGCATTCCCTCGACCTGCAAGCGCAGAGCACCACCCTGACACAACGCCTGCGCGACGCCGGGCGTGGCGATGAAACCCAGGTCACGCGCTCGCAAACCCAATTCAAATCGTTGCGCGCCGACATGCCGCGTTATGAAGCGCTGCGTCAGGCGGGCCTGTTCCGTCTGTCGATGTTGCTGGCCAAACCGCTGAATCAACTGCCGGCCGGCACTGACAGCTGCGCCGAGCTGCCGAAGATTGCGCAATTGTTGCCAGTCGGTGACGGCGCAACCTTGCTCAAGCGCCGCCCGGATGTGCGACAAGCGGAACGGCGCTTGGCCGCCGCGACGGCCGGCATCGGCATCGCCACGGGCGAGTTGTACCCGGACATCAGCATCGGCGCGTCCGTCGGCACCGTTGGTCTGCTGGAAAATCTCGGCAAACCTGCGGCCAATCGCTGGGGTTTCGGCCCGTTGCTGAACTGGACCGTGCCGTCCAACGGCTCGCGCGCGCGAATCCGCGAAGCAGAAGCCTCGACCCAAGGCGCACTGGCGCACTTTGACGGCGTGGTGCTCAACGCGATTCGTGAAACGCAAACCGGGCTCGCGCAGTACACCGCGCTGCTGCAACGCCGCGATGCGCTGGCCGACGCCGAGCAGTCCGCGCAACTGGCGGCGGACCAGACACACCGCTTCTTCCAGGCTGGCCGCGCGTCATTCCTCGCCGACCTGCAAGCGACCCGCACCTACACCGATGTCACCGCGCAACTGGCCGCCGCCAACACCCAGGTTGCGATGAGCCAGATCGATCTATTCCTCGCCCTCGGCGGCGGTTGGGAAAGCGGACGAACGCAAGCGTCACAACCCGGCAAACCCTGAGGCCGTTGCTATGCTTTGACTTGATGAGATCGCGCGACGATTTCATCGGTCAAGGCTCGCGTTGGTCATGGGGACTCTAATAATGAAAAACCCTTATGCTCCCGGCTTCTGGTGCGCTATTGCGGCGTTGGTGCTGCTCTCGGCCACCTATTTCTACGGCATCATGCTCGCCCATCAGATCGACAAGGCGCTGGTGTTCCTCGACAGCGCAGCGGCGCTGATCGCGGTAATGTCCATCGTCGTGGTTGCCTGGTCCTCGGTGCAGGGCGCACGCATCAAGAAACGACACCTCGAACAGGGCAAGACTCGCGTGCTGATCTGGGACACCAAGGTTGCGCTGCGCCGGGTCGAAACCGTGTTCGACCGCTATTTCTGGGGCAGTTACTGGCAGCCGGGGCGCACGTTCCAGGAAGTCATGGGCGAACTCACCGGCACGCCGCTGGAAAAAAGCCTCGAAGCCTTGAAAACCCAATGCCTGGCGCTCGACAAGCAAGTCACCGAAGAAGGCTGGCACTGGCTGAACAATGCCCGCGAACTCTGCGATGTCGCCAACGCGATGGCCCGCGAACGCTATCAACTGGACTTCTGCGACCCGCGCGCGGAAGTCATGGGCGGGGCGGTGATCAATCGCGATTTCGAAGTGCTGGTCTATACGTGGACGGCGCGGCTGAAGAGCTTTGATCATCAGCTGGATGAGATTGAAGTGCAGTATTCCTGAATCTGTGTTCGCAGTTCTGACGCCTTCGCGGGCAAGCCTCGCTCCTACAGGGGACCGCATTCTCCTTGTAGGAGCGAGGCTTGCCCGCGAAGGCGTTTTCAGGAACGCCGAAACTCTCAACCCCGATACAGGGTCCATAGACACTCTTGCACCTTTAAACATTGGGCCTTCGCGCCGCGCAAATGCTAATCTCCACCGCACTTTCAGCACAGTCGCGACCACAACCCGACATGGGTTCAGGGAAGACGACCACATTTCAACAACGGACATTGATCGGGTAATTCATGAATAAATCAGCAGGCGTGCTTCTTGGGATTGTTGTCGCCATCGGTGCCATCAGCGCCGGCGGGGCGTGGTACACCGGGACCAAACTGGAAGGCGTTCTGACGTCCTCCGTGGCGGACGCCAACAAGGAGCTGCAAACCGCGCTGGTGGGTTCAAACGGCACCGCCGCCCTGGAACTGGTGTCCGTGGAACGTGGCGTGTTCAGCAGCACCGCGCATTACCGCCTCAAGGGCGAAGGCGAGATGTTCGGCCCGGCGCCGGTGGAACTGCTTTTCGTTGATCGCGTCGAACACGGCCCGCTGCCGTTTTCGCGTCTGATGTCGCTGAAATGGCTGCCGGTGATGGCGACCAACCATTTCGAACTGGAAAAAACCCCGACCACCGAAAAATGGTTCGCGGCCGCCAACGGCCAGTCGCCGGTCAAAGGCGTGGTCAACATCGGTTATGACAAATCCACCAACGGCAATTTCGAATTGCTGCCGCTGGAAGTGGCTCTGGATGACAAGTCGAGCCTGAAGTTTTCCGGCCTGAGCATGGACGTCGATGCCAGCGCCGAGGCCAAGAAGGTCAAGGCCAACGGCTACATGGACAGCCTGAAACTGACCACCGTGTCGGAAGATCAGGCACCGGTGCTGGTCGAGCTGAATGGTTTGACCGTCGCCAGCAACCTCGCCAAGAGCACCTACGGTTATTACACCGGCGAAAACACCATCGAGCTGACCAGCAGCAAAACCACGTTCGGCGCCAAGCAATCGGTGGTCGGCGTGAACAAGTTCGAGATGAAAAACCAGACTGAAGAATCCGGCACCAGCGCTTCCGGGCGTGCCGATTACAAGGTTGGCGAAATCACCTTCAACGGCAAAACCGTTGGTTCCGCACAAATGGCCATGAGCCTGAAGAACCTTGATATCCCGGCGACCATGTCGTTGATGGAAATCTACCAGGACAAATTGCAGCCTTACGAGAAGGCTGCCGCTGAAGCCGCTGCCGCCGGTCTGCCAGCCCCAGAGCTGAACCTGACGCCGGCCGAAGAAGCTCAGGTCAAGGCTGGCCTGGAAAAACTGCTGGCCGGTGGACCGCAGTTCGCCGTGGAAAATCTGTCGTTCAAAAGTGAAAACGGCGAGAGCCGCGCCAATCTGGTGGTCGACCTGACCAAACCGAGCTCGATGGACCTGCCGCCGGATCAACTGGTGCGCCAGTTGCTCGCGCTGCTGGACCTCAACGTGCAGGTTTCCAAACCAATGCTGGTTGACCTGCTGAGCTTGCAGGCACAAGCGGATGGCCAGACCGATGCCAAGCTGATCGTCGATCAGGCAACCGCCACCAGCGACATGTTCAGCAGCATGGCGGTGGGCACGCAACTGGCGACGATTGACGGCACCAACGTCGTGACCAAACTGCACTACGCGAACAATCAGGTAGATTTCAACGGCCAGAAAATGACCGTCGAGCAGTTCGTCAGTTTCGTCATGAGCAAACTCGGCGGCGCTGGGCAAGTCCAGTAAAACCAAGGGTTTCATCGCAAACGCCCGGCCTTGAGTGCCGGGCGTTTTGCTGTCCGGGGTTTGACAATCCACTGAACACGCGGAGCTGAATCTGACGAATCTGAACAAATATTGTGTTCTGAATAGCTGACCGCTTTCGCATGCAAGACTGCGCCCCGATACGCTGGCTGGGTCCTCCCGACTCAGCTTTCCATCACGAATGGGCAAAGGGGCATTGCGACCCGGCTGGCCATGTAAGGATGCTGACGAATGCCGCGTTTTGCAGGTCCCTTTATTCATCGTGGCTTACGCCCGTTGTTCCGCGTTGCGCTGTGCAGCCAGTTGCTCTGGCCTGCGCTGGCGTTCGCCGACACGCCTTACGATCAACTGGTGCGCGATGCGCGCGCGGGCGATTACGCGCCCGCGCTGACGCTGCTGCGTCAGGTGCCGCCGAGCCAGGCCACCACCGGCCAGGTCAGCGATCACTTGCAGATCGCCAGTTGGGCCGGCCTCGACGCCGAAGTGGTGCAGGTCTATGAAACCCAGGGGCGCAACCTGGCGCTACCGGTTCAGGCGTTGACCGCCACCGCGCGCGCGTATCGCAACCTCAAGCGCTGGGACGCCGCGACCGACGTCTACAACAAGGCGTTGGCGCTGGAGCCTGAAAACCCGGACCTGCAATTAGGTTTGGCCCTGACCCAGGCTGACGCCGGCAAACCCGACGCCTCGGTCACTCGCGCCAAAGCCCTGGTTGCGGCGAAACCGGACGACGCCACCCGACGCATGGCGCTGGCGTATGCCTTGACCCGCGCCGGCAACAATTACGACGCGCTGTTCGAATACGATCAGGCCTTCATCCGCGCCGGCAGCAAACCTGAAGTCGCCCGTGAATACGTCACCGCGCTGCAACGTGCGCGCCTGCCGGAGCCGGCGCTGCGTCTAGCCAAGCAACGGCCGGGGCTGATCGATCCGGTTCAGACCCGTCGCCTCGAAGGTGATCTGGCCGCCGAGCGCGTGCGTCTGGCCGAACTGGCGACGCGCAACGAAAAAGACCGTTACGTCATCGCTGACCGTGCGCTCGCCGATTACGACAAATTGCTCGCCACATGGAACCCGGACCCGACTGCGCGTGAGGACGTGACGCGCTGGCGCATCGACCGCATGGGCGCGCTCAAGGCCCGCGCGCGCACCGCCGAGATCATCAGCGAATATCAAAAACTCCAGGCCGAAGGCGTGAAGATTCCGACTTACGCCCTGCGTTGGGTGGCTTCGGCGTACCTCGACCAGCGTCAGCCGGAAATCGCCACCGACCTCTACCGCCAAGTGCTGGTGGCGCCGGATGCCGACGTCGGCAATCGCCTCGAAGACAGCACCGCGCTGTATTACGCGCTGCTCGAAAGCGACAAGTCCGAGGAGGCACGCGGCGTCGCCGAAAACCTGGCGAAATCACAGAAACCGCGCGTCGAACTCAAAGGCTTGCCGGCCGGTAACCCCAACGATGAATGGATGGACGCGCAGCAACTCGCCGCGCAAGCCGGGACCTACGGCGCCGATCTGCCGACCGGTGAACAGCGCTTGCAGACCTTGGTCGATCAGGCGCCGGGCAATACCGGTTTGCGTCTGGCGCAGGCTGATTTGTCGCTGGCGCGCGGGATGCCGCGCCGCGCCGAACTGCAGCTCAAGGAAACCGAGAGCATGGTGCCGCGCGACGCTGGCCTCGAAGTGGCGCAGGCGCACACCGCGATGGAATTGCAGGAATGGCGGCAGATGGACGTGCTCACCGACGACGTCGCCGCGCGTTACCCGGACAACCGTCAGGTCCAGCGTTTGCAGCGTCAGCGTGAAGTGCATGACATGGCCGAACTGCGCGTGCAGAGCTACGGCGGCAAGAGTTATGGCGGCAGCGACAGCAACGCTGGCGCGGTTACCGGGAGCAAGGATTTCGGGATCGAAAGCGTGCTGTACAGCCCGCCGATCGATGAAGACTGGCGCGTGTTCGCCGGTGCCGGTTACGCCACTGGCGATTTCCAGGAAGGTACCGGGCGTGATCGCACACAACGGGTTGGCGTCGAGCGCCGTACCCGCGACATGACCCTTGAAGCGGAAGTGTCCAATCACAATTACGGCTACGGCAACAAGCAGGGTGCGCGTCTGGCGATTGCCCGCGACATCAACGATCACTGGCAGTACGGCGGCAGCCTCGCGTACCTCTCGGCCGACACGCCGTTGCGCGCACTCAACAGCGACATCAGCGCCAACGGTGGCAGCGCGTTCCTGCGCTGGCGCGCCAATGAAAGCCGCGAATGGCGACTGGCCGTGAGCCCTTCGCATTTCAGCGACGGCAACAACCGCGTCGAAGCTTTGCTGACCGGGCGCGAAGGCGTCTACACCACGCCGAAAGTGCAAGTCGACCTCGGCCTCGAAGTCGGCACCAGCCATAACTCGGCGTCCGACGACGTGCCGTACTTCAACCCGAAATCGGATTTCAGCGTGCTGCCGACGGTCAACGTCAACCACGTGCTGTATCGCCGTTACGAAACTTCCTGGAGCCAGCAGTTCCAGGCCGGCGCGGGTACTTACAGCCAACGCGATCACGGCACCGCCGGCCTCGGCCTGTTGGGCTACGGCCAGCGCTACAGCTGGAATGACGTATTCGAGGTGGGCGGTCTGGTCACGGTGATCAACCGGCCGTATGACGGCGATCGCGAAACCGATCTGCGCCTGCTCGTCGACTTCACTTTCCGCTTCTAGAAGAGTTTGAAAATGCCTTTTATCTCGCGTTTCATCCTTTTGCTGGGAGCGCTGCTGATCAGCGCCTGCGCCCAGCAAGCCCCGGCGTTCACGCCGCCCTCCGAACGCCCGGTGCCGGTCAACGAAAAACCGTGGCCGAAAAACCACGTGCTCGGCATCGCCTACCACGACATTGAAGACCGTGACCCCGATCAAGCAGTGGTCGCGGTGCGCACCGAGCGCATGATCGAGCAACTGGCGTGGCTGCGCGAAAACAACTACAAACCGGTCACCATCGACCAGATCATGGCCGCGCGCAACGGTGGCCCGGAGCTGCCGCCGAAAGCCATCCTGCTGAGTTTCGACGACGGTTATGCGAGCTTCTACACCCGCGTTTTGCCGGTGCTGCGCGCCTATAACTGGCACGCGTTGCTGGCGCCGGTCGGGGCCTGGATCGACACGCCGCTGAACCAACCGGTGGATTTCGCCGGCACTCCGCGCCAGCGCTCGGACTTCCTGACCTGGGATCAAATCCGCGAAATCTCCAAATCCGGTCTGGTGGAAATCGCCGCGCACACCGACGCCAGCCACAAAGGCGTGCTGGCCAACCCGCAAGGCAACTTGCAACCGGCCGCCGCCACCCGTGGCTACGATCCGGCAAAAGGTCGTTACGAAAGCGAAGCCGAGTTCCAGGCGCGGATGCGTGCCGACGTCGCCGCCATCACCGAGAAGATTCGCAAGGTCACCGGTTACAAGCCGCGTGTCTGGGTCTGGCCGTATGGCACGGCGGACGGCAGCACGCTGCAAGTGGTCAACGAGCAGGGCTACCAAATGGCCCTGACGCTCGACGACGGTCTCGATTCCCTCGACAACCTGATGAGCGGTCCACGTTTTCTGGTGGCCTCGGACCCGGACAGCGAACGCTTCGCCAACAGCGTCGTCGGCGTGCAGTCGGAGTCGCCGATGCGCGTGGTGCACGTCGACCTGGATAACGTCTACGACCCTGACCCGGCGCAACAGGAAGTCAACCTCGGCAAACTGATCCAGCGCATGGCCGACATGGGCGCCAACACCGTGTTCCTGCAAGCCTTCGCCGACCCCAAGGGCGATGGCCTAGTGCACTCGTTGTACTTCCCCAACCGCCATTTGCCAGTGCGCGCCGACATCTTTGATCGGGTCGCCTGGCAGTTGCGCACTCGCGCTCACGTCAAAGTCTATGCGTGGATGCCGGTGCTGAGTTTCGGCCTCGATGCGAAGCTGCCGCGCGTGACCCGCTGGGACCCGAAAACCGGCGCCACTTCGGTGGACCCGAACCAGTACAAACGCTTGTCGCCGTTCGACCCGAACGTGCGCCGGATTATCGGTGAAATCTACGAAGACGTGGCGCGCCTGACTTCGGTCGACGGCATTCTTTACCACGACGATGCGGTGATGTCGGACTTCGAAGACGCCGGCCCCGACGCGCTCAAGGTCTACGCCGCCAACGGCTTGCCGGGCTCGATTGCCGCGCTGCGCGATGACCCGGCGACGCTGCAACGCTGGACGCGTTTCAAGAGCCGTTACCTGATCGATTTCACTAAAGAGCTGACCGCCAAGGTCCGCGCCATTCGCGGCCCGCAGGTGCAAACCGCGCGCAATATCTTCGCCGAACCGATGCTCAATCCCGAGAGCGAAACGTGGTTCGCGCAGAACCTCGACGACTTCCTCGGCACCTATGACTGGACGGCGCCGATGGCCATGCCGCTGATGGAAAAACAGACTTACGCGCAATCCGGACCGTGGCTCGAAGCGCTGGTGGCGACGGTCAAGGCACGTCCCGGAGCGCTCGATCGCACGGTGTTCGAATTGCAGGCCAAGGACTGGACCAAACAAACCGATTCCGACATCGACGGCGCGCATCTGATCGACTGGATGGGCCGCCTCAAGCGTCAGGGCGCCACCAGTTTCGGCTACTACCCGGACAATTTCCTCGAGAACCAGCCGGACCTGAAAACCGTGCGGCCCGCGCTCTCCAACAAGTGGAATCCATAACATGCTGGACAGACTGCTGGCCCTGCTGGTACTGGCGATCGTCCTCGGGATACCCCTGGGGCTGATCTTCCTGGTCACCGGCCAATTCCTGATGGACTTCGTGTTCTTTTATCCACTGTTCATGTCGGCGCTGTGGATCGCCGGTGGCCTGTATTTCTGGCTGCACTGGGAGCGTCACTGGCCATGGAAGGACGACACGTTGCCGCCGCCATTGGCCGGCGAGCCGCTGATCTCGATCCTGATCCCTTGCTACAACGAAGGTGACAACGCCGCCGACACCATCCACGCGGCGCTGGCCCAGCATTACCCGAACATCGAAGTGATCGCGATCAACGACGGTTCCAAGGACAACACCGCCGCCGTGCTCGACGCCCTGGCCGAGCAGGACCCGCGTTTGCGCGTGCTGCACCTCGCGGAAAATCAGGGCAAAGCCGTGGCCCTGCGCATGGGCGCCATCGCCGCGCGCAGCGAATATCTGGTGTGCATCGACGGTGACGCGCTGCTGGCGCCGAACACCGCCGCATATCTGGTCGCGCCAATGCTCGACAACGCACGCCTCGGCGCCGTGACCGGCAACCCGCGCATTCGTACGCGTTCAACCTTGATCGGGCGGGTGCAGGTCGGCGAGTTCTCCTCGATCATCGGTTTGATCAAACGCACGCAACGGGTGTTCGGGCGGATCTTTACCGTGTCCGGGGTGATCGTCGCGTTCCGCCGTTCGGCGCTGCACCGTGTCGGTTACTGGAGCACCGACATGATCACCGAAGACATCGACATCAGCTGGAAGCTGCAGCTGGACCACTGGAGCATCTTTTACGAGCCGCGCGCGTTGTGCTGGATTCTGATGCCGGAAACCCTCGGCGGCCTGTGGAAGCAGCGTCTGCGCTGGGCCCAGGGCGGCGCCGAAGTGTTGTTCAAGAACATCCGGGGCATCTGGCAATACCGCCACCGTTATCTGTGGCCGCTGTTGTTCGAATATTGCCTGTCGACCGGTTGGGCGTTCACGTTCCTGCTGTCGGTGATTTTCTGGGTGGTCGGCAAATACGTCGAAATGCCGGAAGCCATCGCCGTGCATAACCTGTTGCCGCCAGCCTTCACCGGGTTGCTGCTGGCGCTGGTGTGCCTGATGCAATTTGCGGTGAGCATCCTGATCGACCGGCGTTACGAGAAAGGCCTGGGCAAGACGATGTTCTGGGTCATCTGGTATCCGCTGGTGTTCTGGTTCGTCAGCCTGCTGACGACGCTGGTGAGTTTTCCCAAGGTGCTGTTTGGTCAGCATCAAAAACGTGCGCGCTGGGTCAGTCCGGACCGGGGCATAAAACCGCTGGTTGATGAGGAAGAAGAGGTCATCAAATGAAAATCATCAGAACCCGACAGCGCCCGATCCTGCTGGTTATCGACGCATTGTTCACCGTGCTGGCGTGGGTCGGCCTGCTGTATATGCTGATCCGCGGCGTGTGGCCGCTGATTGATACCCGCGGCGGCGCTCTGATCGAGCCCTCGGCGTTTGACGCGCTGGGCACCTTGCAGATTTATTTGTGGGTGGCGGTGGTCAACGCGCTGATCCTGGTGACCTGGGCGCGTTATCAGCATCGCAAAAGCAGGGGTTACGCCCAACGCCGACTCGCCGCGCCGGTGGTCGATGACCACGGGCTGAGCAAGAGTTTCAAGCTCACCGGCGATGGTCTGGCGCAATTGCGCGCACCGGGCTCGATGACCATTCACAACAATCAGGATGGCGACGTCAGCCACGTAGTGCCGCACTATTTGCCGCTGAATGCGCCGCTGCAGCGACCGTTGGTAATTCGCCTGCCGGCTGAAAATGACCTGATCGGGCGCCGCTGAGCCAGCGTTCAAATGGCCCCTTGTAGGAGCGAGGCTTGCCCGCGAAGGCGTCCTTGAGATCGCCTTCGCGGGCAAGCCTCGCTCCTACAAGGTCAGAATCGAGTTCGCCAGATGATCGGCTTCAGCCGATATCGCGAACTAACATCCAGGCCTCGTCCATCGGCAGCGGCTGTTTCATCCGCTCTGCCAGCATCGCCATCGCGCGGTCCTCATCGCACGCCACTGCCGCGACCACCACGCCGTGTTTGCCGAACAAACCGATAAACGGCGGATGGTAGGGATCACCCTTGAATTCGACTTCGTCCCAACTTTCGGCGTGACCTAGGTAGTGGTAATTCTTGCCGAAATGCCAGGTCCAGAAAAACGGCACATCCAGATAATGCTCATCGCCGCCGAGCATGTTCGCCGCAGCGATCCGCGCCTGTTGCTGGGCCAATCGCCAATGCTCGATGCGCTGCGGCTGGCCGTTGAGCGGGAACGTTGCGATGTCGCCGACCGCCCACAAATCCTCGCTGACGCGCATGCCACCGTCGACTTTCAGCGATTGGTCCTGCTCTTTCGGCAAATCGGCAAACACCTGGGTCGCCGGGCTGACGCCGATCCCGACCAGCACCAGATCCGCCGGCAGACGCTGGCCATTATCGAGCAGCACCGCTTCAACCTTGTCCGTTCCGGCAATCGAGGCCGCCTCGCCGTCGGTGTGGAACACCACGCCGTTGGCCACGTGCCGGGCGCGAATTGCCTTGCCGACGGTGTCGCCGAATTGCTTGGCGAACGGGATCGCGTGACGCGCCAGCACCGTCACTTCCAGCCCGTATTGGCGCAGGGCGCCCGCCGATTCCATGGCGATAAAACTGTCGCCAATCACCACCGCGCGCTGCCCGGGTTTGGCTGATTCGACAATCCGCTGCGCCTGATCTTTCGAGCGCAGCAAGAACACCTGCGGCAGGTCGGCGCCGGGCACGTGCAGCGGTTTCGGAATGCCGCCAGTGGCGAGCAACACAGCGTCGTAATTCAGGGTTTGGCCGTCCACCAAATGCACGGTTTTGTTCGGCCCGTCGAGGCTGGCGACTTCGCCGCGAACACGTTCAATGCGCTGCTCTTGATAGAAATGGTCTTCGCGCAGCGGCGGCACTTCCTCGGGCGGCATGTCGCCGGCAAGCACAAACTTGCTCAAAACCGTACGGTCGTAACCAGCGTCAGGCTCGCGGTCGATCAACTGAATACGTCCACCAAAACCCTTTTCGCGCAAAGCACACGCTGCCGCTGTGCCGGCGGCGCCTGCGCCAACGATCACGAACACTCGCTCATCGTCAGCCGGTGGCGTATGCGCGTCGAGCAGCGGCTGATCGTCGACCCAGACCTCGTCCTCGCGAATTTCCAGTGGATATCGCTTGAGGCTGTCCAGCGCTGGCGGTTCACACAACGCGCCGTCCTCGATACGAAAAGCCGCTTTGTGCCACGGACAAATCAGCCGGCCGTTACACAGCGCACCTTCGGCCAGCGGCGCCCCGGCGTGCGGGCATTCACCTTGGAAGGCGCGCAATTGCTCGCCGACCCGCAGCAGGACAATTTTGATCTCGCCAATGCACACTTCCAAACCCCGATTCAGCGGCACATCGGCGAAACGGGCGACGCGGTGCAGGGTCATGAGCGCTCTCCAGCAGGTGCTTCTCAACAGGTGTTTCTTTATGGAGTTTGCGGCGTATCCCGAGGTTCAGCCCAATTGCCACTGCCACCGCGCGAACGGTCCGGCTATAGTTCGCGAGCCGACGACGGCCCAACCCGCACAAGGTGCTCCGGTATGACCCGATTGACCTCTCTGAACCCTTGGCTGGCGGCCGTTGCAGTCGCCCTCTGCGTGCAAATGCCGGTGCAGGCCCAGGAACGTTTCACCCTGAATATCCCCGGCGTCACCGACGACCGTTTATTCACCTCGGCCGCCGCCAGCGACGCTTCCGGTTGCGGCGGGCATAACCAGTCTCCCGCGCTGAACTGGAACGCCGGCCCGGCCGGGACGCTGAGTTACGCGATCGTCATGCACGACCCGGATGGCGGCAAAGGTCAGGGCGTCGATCATTGGGTGCATTACGGCATCAAGCCGACCACGCATCAGATCCCGGCCGGGGTTGGCGCCAAATCCGCGCTCGAAGGCGTCGGCGGCACCAACAGCAAAGGCTCGACCCACTACGTCGGCCCGTGCCCACCGGTCGGCGACAGCGCGCACCATTACATCATTCAGCTGTACGCGCTGGACCTCGCCCCGGACGCATTGCCCGCCGGTTTGACCCGCGCGCAGTTGCTGGAAAAAATCAAAGGTCACGTGCTGAAAAACAGCAGCGTGGTGCGCCGTTACCACCGCTGACCGCAGGTATTGAGCTCGCGCGTTTCGTCCGAAACGCGCGGTTGCGATTGGCGTCATTCCCTGAAATCAAGCACTATCGTGCCACTTTCTGATCGGCCGACGGCACGACCTTTTCCCAGTGCGCGCCGTCCTTGCTTGACGACCCACCATGTTCACCGCTAATTACGCTTTTTGACCGACCGGCATCAGTTCGAGCCCGAGTGTCGGCAGGGATGGCCGAGTGCAGGCGTTTACCTAGAGGCATCACCTCGCTGGGCAAACGCAGTACCCAACGCACCAGGATTGAAGCGATTGAGCATGAACCCAACTAAAGATTCGACTTTTGCCTACCAGGCCGTCTACCGCTACCTCGTCGAACTGATCGAAGCCGCAAACCCCGAGGGCGAGCAAAAACTGCCGTCGCTGCGTCAGTTGGCGCAGCGCTTGAACGTGTCCGTGTCGACCACCAAATACGCCTATTCATTGCTCGAAGATCAGGGCCGAATCTACGCCCGGCCCAAACTCGGTTATTACACCAAGGCAATGCCCGCCGCGCTGCTCAACGAAGGTTCGCCGAACCTGCTCGACAATGTGTTCGCGAATGCCCGGCAGCCGGGCATGCTCGCCCTCAGCAGCGATGCGCCAGCGATGTTGCTGTCGCTGGAAAACCCGCTGCTGATGACCGAACGCGAATTGGCGCGCCAATACCCGCGCTCGCATGCGCCGCTTTACCAGCCTTTTGGCGAGACTGAACTGCGCAGCGTTCTGGCCGATCGCTACACGCGCTCGACCCGCTGTTATTGGCGCGCCGAGCACGTGTACATCGGCTCGGACCTGCGCAGCGTGCTGGAATTGTCCCTCGAAGCCCTGAACCTGATCGGCACCGTGGCACTGGTGGAATCGCCGTGCTCGTGGGCGATTTTGCGGCAACTGCACGCGGCGAAAATCCGCGTGATCGAAGTGCCGCTGGGCGACGACGGACGCTTCGATCTGGCGCACGTCCAGGCGTTATTGCAGCGTGAGCCGATCAGCCTCGCGGTGTTGTCGTCGACGGTGAATATTCCGCACGGCAGCCTGATGCCGGCGGAGGACAAACAGACCCTTTGCCGCTGGTTGGCGGAACGGCGCATCTGGCTGTTCGAGAATGACAGTTATGGCGAATTCAGCTTTGAGCCCAGCGCCACGCGCTATCGCGACTTCGCCGACCCGGAGCGTTTGCTGGTGTTTTCCACGTTCGACAAGATCATCGGTTCGGAAGCGCCTTACGGCTATGTGCTGAGCCGTTTTCAAGGACCGGAGCTGCACCGCTTGTTCCTCGACCGCGCTTTTCGTCTGTCGCCGATTCGGCAAAAGGCGATTGCCAAGCTATTCACCACGCGCCGTATCGACCAGCACACGCAGATGCTGCGCAGCATGTTGATCGACCGCATGCAGCGAATGAAAGCGCTGTTGCACGAGCACACCGAAGGCCAATTGCGCGTGGTGGCGCCACAGGGCGGCGCGGCGTTCTGGATCGAGTCCACGCGCCCGGTGAACATGCGCCGGGTCTTCGAGCGTCTGTTGGCTAAACGCATCGTTATCGCGCCCGGCGAGATCTTCAGTCAGCAAGGCGCGTGGCAGCATCATTTGCGCCTGAGCTACACCATCGACTGGAGCAAGGACATCGTCCACGCCCTGAAGATGCTCACCCAGGCTATTCAGGATGAAAGTTGAGCCAGGCGCTCAGTTGACGCCGTAACAGTGCTTGGGCTCGGGGAACGTGCCGTCGCGCACCTGGGCCGCGAACTCTTCGCACGCCTGGCTGATCAGCGCGCCGACATCGGCGTATTGCTTGACGAAACGCGGCACGTGATCACCGCCGAGCCCGAGCATGTCTTCGGTCACCAGCACTTGGCCGTCGCACGCCAGCGAAGCGCCGATGCCAATGGTCGGCATCGGCGAAAATTCCGTCACTTTGCGCGCCAGCCCTTCGGCCACGCCTTCGAGCAGCAAGCTGAATGCGCCGGCCTGCAGGTGCGCGCGAGCGTCGGCCTCGATGGCCCGGGCCGTGGCGTCGTTCATGCCCTGGGCCTTGAAACCGCCCATGGCGTTGACGTATTGCGGCATCAGGCCGATATGCGCCATCACCGGGATGCCGCGCTGGACCAGAAACTCGACGGTCTCGGCGAGGACCGCGCCGCCCTCAAGTTTGATCGCATCGCAACCGGTGCGCGCCAGCACTTGCGCGCAGTTGCGGTAGGCTTGCTGCGGCGACTCCTGATAACTGCCGAACGGCATGTCGGCAATTACGCAGGCCTGGCGCGTGCTGCCGACCACGGCGCGGGTATGGGCAATGATTTCGTCCAGGCTCATGTCGAGTGTCGACGAGCGGCCGTAGCCGACCATCGCGGTTGAATCGCCGACCAGAATGAAGTCGACAAAGGGGTCCATCAGTTTCGCGATAGAGCTGGTATACGCGGTCAGGGAAACGATTTTCTGTTGTCCCTTCATAGCGACCAATTGAGGAACGGTCAGTCGTTTGGTTCGGGTATGCAGGCTCATGGCGCTCTTCCTTGTTAAACCCCGTTGGCGGGGCTGTGTGCAGTTGCAACCGAGGTTTCCGCCCGTGGTTTACATCAACGATTTCCACCAAGGTTTCCGCCGACGATTGCAA
Organism: Pseudomonas sp. SJZ131; assembly: GCF_007828705.1. Lineage (NCBI taxonomy): Bacteria > Pseudomonadati > Pseudomonadota > Gammaproteobacteria > Pseudomonadales > Pseudomonadaceae > Pseudomonas > Pseudomonas sp. SJZ131. Next base: position 92,490 of record NZ_VIVC01000004.1, read on the forward strand.
CCAACGATTACAACCAATCCTTTTCCCAGTCACGCCAGGCGTGATAGTCGGCGTCGATGCGGGCGCTCTGCGGGTGCAGCAGAAACACCGCGCCCGGCGAGCTGTTGAGGTCGATGGTGGGCGCAATCCTTGCGCCTTCCGCGCAGCGAAAACGCACGTTATGAAAACTCGGCAACGCTTCGAGGCGACGGCGCACGTGGCCCTGCGCAAACAAGCCAGGCTGGTGCGCAATCAGGTTCAGACCGCGTGCGTGTTGCAGCAATCGGTAGCGCTTGGGCCAGTCGGCCAGGCGCGCCGGGTCGAGATAACTGAGGCAGGTCAGCGCCACCTGATCGTTGCCGGTGGCCGCGTGCAGCGCCGGTGGGCAGGCCAGCCCGGACAGGCGCGCGCCGGTTTCGAGCAGGCGCGGGCCGTTGGCGGTGAGGATCAGCTCGGTGTGCGCCGGGCCGTGGACGATCCCCAGCGCATCGAGCACGCCTTGCACGTATTCGATCAGTTCGGGCAACTCGCGCGCCTCTGCCGGCAGCAGGTCTTCGCGGTCGTAGATTTTGCGGCCGTCGGCGGTGAAGGTCTTGGAGCACTTCCAGACGTCGGTGATCCAGTGCTGGCCGCCGTGGCTTACGCTGTTGATCACGTATTCGGCGCCGGTCAGGTATTCCTGCAACAGCACCGATTCGTTGTTGAGCATCATCAGGTTGGTCGCGCCAAGGATCGACTCGATGGCGTTCTGCAACTGGAGCGCATCGTGGCAAATGAACACGTTGTCGGAGCCGGCGCTGTCCAGTGGTTTGGCCACCACGCTGGCGCCGCCCCGTGCCTTGAACCACGCCAGCGCCCGCGCCATCGAGTGCGTGCGCAGTTGCGCGGCGACCGGCAGGCCGGCCTCGGCGACGCGTTCGGCCATCAACGACTTGTCGCGGCGCGCGGCGGAGGTGGCGGGGTCGTTGCCCGGCAAACCCAGGCGCGCGGCGAGCAAATCCGCCAGTTCGACGCCGAACTCACTGCCGGTCAACACCGCCGCCGGGTGCTGCGCGGCGAGTGTTCGCAGCAACGGTTCGAGGCCTTCTTCGGCGACGCTGTAATCCTCGGCAAACAGGTTTTTCGGGCAACTGGCGGCGAACGCAGCGGGCATGTCCGCGCGTGAGCGCACGTGCAACAAACGGCGCTGCCCGGCGAGCGAGTGAGCGAGCAGGGCGCCGGTCGAATACGCGTCCACCAGAATCAACGGTGCGTCGCTGTTATCAATGCAAGGGTTGGTCATAACGGTTCACCGTGTAATGCAACATCTGAAACAGTTCGGAGGAGCTGATGCCCGGCCCATTCGCCGACCAGCCGCTGGCGCGCGGCAGCGGCAGGCCGCCGATATTGCCCCAGCGCAACGCACCTTTTTCGTCGATGCGCGTGGTGGCGCGGCCAGGGTTGTCGGGGTGCAGGCAGTAGGGAATGTCCAGCAAGCCACGGGCGAACGCCTGGATCAGCGCGACGCCGATGTCGGCGTGCAGGTTGAGCACGGTTTCGATCAGGCGCCGGGCTTCGAAGACGATTTCCTCGTAATACACGGCGCTCGCCGGATCAATCGGCGTGGGCTCACCGGCCGCGACCTCGGCGGTCATGCGCAAGGCGTCGAGGTTGTCGTCAACCGAAGGAATCTGCCGCGATTCGGCGACGGTCTTGACGATCAGCCGCTCGCAACCCGCGGCGCGGGTCAGGCGCGCACTGTCGCAAATCAGCCGACGAGCGCCGTGCGCCGTGGTCGGGAATACGCCCATGTAGGAATACACCACGACATGCCAGTGGTCGCCGGCGAGATACTCCCCGGCCAACTCGCGCAACGCTTGCAGCGCGCCGAAATCCTGGGCCATCGAAGTGCCTTGGGCGTAGCTCAGCGACACCCCGCGCACGCCGTGCTGACGGAAAAACAGCGCTTCGAGCAAGGTCATGGCGATCAGCATCGACGGCGGGCACAACTGCCCCAACAGGCAGCCGCCGAAACTCTCGATATGCGGGTGCTCGGTGGCGGCGGCCAACACCTGGCAACTCTGCGCCCAGGCACTGACCGCCTCGGCCAGCGGCAAACGGCTGTAAGGCATGCAATACGAAACGGGCCCGCCTTCCGTGGCATCCAGGCCCAACGCCGCCAGACGCTGAAAGACGTTCTGCGGTTTGGCCGTACCGTGGCGGATCTGAATCGGAAACTGCGCGCCGTATACGCCATCAAGCATGCCGCGCACGGCTTCGATCGGGTGGCTGATGATCGGAAAGCCGTTCATCGGGCTCGAACTGTTGAGGCATTGCAGCGCGCTTTGGTAATCGCCGACGCGCGTGTAACTGTCGAGGGTGATGGTGCCGATGGCCGCGCAGGGCAGGGCGGCAACTCGCTCCAGCCCCGCGCGCATTTGCGTCAGCGCGCCGAACCCCATGCGCGGTTGCACCACCAGCTCGTCGCGGGCGCGGGCGCGCTCGATGAATTGTTGAAAATGGCCGCCCTGGAAAGCACTCATGCTTCAGCGTCCCGAAACCAGTTCGACCACAGTTTCGCCGGTCGCCGGGTCATAACGGCTGATGCGGCCCTTGTGCGGATCACCGGCGCGAACCCGTGCGATCAACGTCGCGGCGCTGTCGAAGTCGATGCGCTGGTGCGCGTACAAACTGCGCAACGCCGGTAACGGCAGGCCGCTGACTTGTGTCAGCCACTGGCTCAGCGCCGCATCCTCGCGTTCACCGCCGAGCAACTGATGCAAGGCGTCGAGTGCAGGCAAACGCTGCGGATGGCAGAGCCCGAGGAAACTTGAGAGTTCGCGACCGCGGTCAACGAACGGCGCGAATTGCATGCACACCAGTTGCGCTTCATCGAGCCCGAAAGCCTGCTCGGCAAAATTCGCCGCAAGCGTGCGCCGTGCTTGCATGCCCTCGGCATCGGCGTACGCGGCCATCGCCAAGTCGATCAGGCGCTGCGGCATTTCTTTCTTGCGCATCAGCGCTTGCGCCAGTTCCAGGTATTCAGCGATGCCTTGGTTGTAGCTGCGACCCTGCACGTATTGCGCCTTGAGACCGCGAAAGTGCGCCATCAACATCGGGTTGGCGCAGTCCGATTCGGTAAAGCTGAACGCCAGTTCTTCGAAGCGGAAATCGAGGAATTCGGTGATCAGTTCCCAATGATCCTCAACCTTGTAGCTGACCAGATCGTAGATGCTGATAAACGCCGGGTCCGCCTGGTCATCACCGCAAGCCACGCGGCGCTCGTCACGCTGATGGTCAAAACCTTCGCCGAACAGTTCGACGAAATACACCTGCGCCACGCCATCCAGCGCTTGCAGCAAACCGCGAAAACCCTGACGCCGGCATTCATCGACGTTCAGCCCCAGACGTTGGGCCAAACGCATGATCCAGGTGAAATAATGCTTTTGTTCCTTGCGCGAATCGCCCGTGACCACCGCGTTGACGCCGCCCTGCCACCATGCGGCCCGACCGTAGAAATCCGCCACCGCGAGGTTGCAGCTGTTGCAGAAGGTTGGCCGGCCGTCACCAGCGGTGCGGTGGCCGTTCATCAAAACGTCGAAGCGGTTCATGGCCTGGACGTCGTCCGGGAACGGCAAATGCCGCTCGAACGGGCGGATCAGCCGGTGATCGACCACGAGCATTTCCACCCGTGGATCGTCGAACAGATGCAGCGCGCGGTAGACCCGGTCGATGTTGGCCATCACCGCATCCGGCACGCCGGCATGGCGCATGTTGGCGATGCGCAACTGGAACGTGCGGCCATGCAGCACCGCCAAGTGCAATTGCGCGGCGCGGAGCATGGCGACGGTGTAGGAACTGTCTTTGCCGCCGCCGTAAGCGACCATCAATTTGTAGCGGCTCAGCCCGTCGAGGCCACCGGCGGCATCGATCAGCCGCTCACCCAGCGTGGCGACTGCGCGGCGTTCATCGGCGCAGAAATAGCGATTGAGCTGACCGAGCAACGACTCGTCGTTGAAGGGCTGCAACGTGGTGGCGTTCATAGCGGTTCGGCCTGGAATTGGAAGGTCTGGGTTACGTGGCGGATATCGTTTTCAGTGGCAACTTCGCTGCCGCCGACAAAAATGAAGCGGCCGCTGTGCAGCGCGTCATAGCTGCCGCCGGCCTCAAGAATCTGCCCCGGCTCGGGCAGCAATTCGCGCCAGAGGTTGGGCAACTCGGCGCGCAATGAATCGGCGCGCAGCACCCGGCACGGCAAGCGCGCCGGTTTCGGAATCACCAGCCAGCCGCCGCTCGGGTCGTGGCTGACGGCCGGCAACGGCACTTGCTCGCCGGCCAGACGTCGCAGCCAGTGCTCGTACAAATTGACGCCGAAGACCTTGTTGATCAGGTGCGGCACTTCGCTGCCGCCGACCCGCGCGCCGATTTCAAGGAACACCAGCGAGTCGTCCGGCTCGACGAATATCTCCAGATGAAACGCGGTGCAGCGCAGGTTCAGCGCTTGCAGGATCTGTTTGCTGAACGCTTCGATGCGCGTGCGCAGCGCCGATTTCTGCACAATCACCGAGCCCAGCGGCTGCGCCTTGGCGAAGTCCAGGCAGCTGTTGATGTAACGCGAAACCACCTGGAACGGCACGCTGCCATCGACGTCGGCAAAACCGTCGATGTGATACGTCTGGCCGTGCATGAAACCTTCGATTTCATAGCGCGGCAGCTCGATGTCATTCAGCAGTTTGCGCAGCGCCGGCTCGTCCTCAACCTTCTCGACGCCCATGCTGGCGGCGCCGTCCACGGGTTTGACGATCAGCGGAAAACCGATCTCGCGAGCGAAGTGCAGAGCCTGCTCTACGGACTGGCAACGGGCAAAGGGCGGCACGCGCAGGCCTTTGGCCTGGAGGATTTCCTTCATGCGCGCCTTGTCGCGGTACACCGCCACTTCGTCCGGGCCGTGCCCCGGAATGTTCAGGGTCTGGCGCACGCGGGCGGCGATTTCCAGGGTGAATTCCGACAGCGCGATCAACTGATCGACCGGGCCGACATGCGCGATGACTTCTTCCACCGCCGCGAGCAACTGCTCGTACTGATTGACGTCGCCGACCTGCACTTGATGGGCAATCTGCTGCGCCGGGGCGAGCACGCCTTCGGCACCCGGCGCATCGACCACGTAGCTGATCTGGTGCTGCTGATGGTCGAAGAAATCTTCGTAGCGCGTCAGTTCATTGTCCCAGCGGCGCTCGTCACGAAAGCGCGGCCAGCGGTTGACGATAACGATGTGCATCGTAGTGATCCTTTGAATGAGAAGAACAGGCGTGGCCGGGCTCAGCCCCAGGACGTCACGCTGTTGGCAGGCGCGGGTTCGGCGTCGTGCTGGCTGTGCAACGTGCCCAGGTAAGCGCTGAACGCTTGAATGGCATCGGCGCCGACGAATACTTGCTGGTAACCGGCGTCGATCAGCGGTTGCCGGACCGCGAGGGTTTCGTCCTCGGAAGTGGTCAATTTGCCGCCGATCACGCAGGGCAGGTGCGGGTGCAATCGGCGCACCTGGCGGATCAGTTCCAGCCCCTGGGAATAGCCGTGGCCATTGACGCTGCTGACCACCAGCAATTGCGTGCGCCGCTGTTGCAGCGCCGCCAGTACGGCGTCTACCGGCGTGCAACTGCCGAGGTTTTTCACGCTGAAACCGTGTTCGGCCAGCCACAGTTGCAGGTACACCAGGTTCCACATGTGCGAGTCGGATTCGACGGTGGCGATCAGGCAGTGCGGCAAGGTTTTCATTGGGAAGCCTCCATGGCGAGTGACGGACCATCCAGGGCAAGACGAAAACGCCGAGTGGTAAGAATGAACAGCAGCGTGCCGGGCACCGTCAGCACCAGCGCGAGCACCAGAATCAGCACTTGCACGCCGTAGACGTGGCCGACAGTGGCGGTGAGCAGGCCGCCGAGCGGGTACGAAAGCAGGTTGACCAGATAAAACGGGCCCATGACTTTGCCCAGATGCGCAGTGCCAATCGCCTTGATTCGCTGCGTGCGGTTGAACACGTTGAACAATGCGCAACCGGCCATCGCCAAGAGAAAACTCAGGGCATACAGCAGCACGCCAGCGGCCATGCCCATGCAGATCAAACCCAGGCACAACAAGGCAAAACCCAGTGCGCCGAGGCGATAGATCGACATCCGCGCCAGCAGCCTTGGTACCAGCACAAAATTCAACAAGCCGAGGGCGCCAGCGCCGGCATTCATCAGCCCGAACACGCCGTCGGCAGCGCTGAAGACACCGCTGATCACAAACGCGTTGGCGCTGAGCACAGCGGCAAACGCGAGGTTGATGGTGAAGTTGAGCGCGGCCAGGGAAACCACCGGTGGGTTGCCGAGCAACAGGCGCCAGCCGAGGGCCAGGTCCTTGAAAATGCTAGTCGGGTGGTTGGCAGTTCGCGCGGTCGGCAGGCCTTTCCAGAACATCGATGCGGCGAACAACGCCACCGCCGCGAGACCGAGCAACCAGCGTTTGTCGGCGTACATGGCCAGCCCGGCGGCCAGCGCCGGACCGAGTGCCATGGCCAGCAGCTCCATGTTTTGCACCAGCGACTGGCAGTGCGCCAGACGCTGCGGTCCGGCGATCAGCGGCACGCTTTTCTCCACCGCCATGCGCACCGGCGCCATCAACACCGACAAGACAATGCCATTGCCGATCAGCGCCCAGACCATCCATTGCGGCTGATACCAGCAAATCCCCAACGTCAGCGCCAGGCTCAAGGCGCGCGCGGTGTTGGCGCTGCGAAACAGCAGGCGACCACCGAAGCGATCAGCCAGCAGCCCGGCAAACGGATAAGCGATCAGCGCCGGCAGCCACTCCAGCGCAAACGCGACGCCGGAGTAGCGTACGTTGCCAGTCAGTTGATAGATCATCAGCGGCACGGCGAACAGCACCGTTTGCTCGGCCAGCAGCGCACACAGCAGCCCGGCGCCAAACCAGCGGACGGCGCTGTGTCGTGCGTCGAGGCCGGTTTCACGCATGATCGCGATCCCACACGGTTTCCAGTTCGCGCAGGTAAGGCAGCACGTAAGTGCAGAAGCGGCGCATCTCGTCGCGGGTCGGCCAACCGGAGAAAATGAATTCGCTGACGCCGACTTTTTTGTACTCGAACAGGTATTCGGCGACTTCCTGATAGCTGCCGACCACGCACAACGCCGGACCGCCACGGTACGCCACAGCGCCGGACCAGAGCATCGGCGACAGCCAGTCGTGTTCCGCCTTGTCGGCTAGGCGGAACGACGTTTTCACCGCTTCCGAGTCGCAGCGCCCGACAAATTGGCGAACCCATTCGCGGTGCTGCTCGTCCGGGTTTTCCATCATGCTTTCGACGGCGGCCAAGGCTTCGGCGCGGGTTTCGCGGGCGAGCACGTGCATGCGAATCCCTATCGAGCAGCCGGATTCCAGCACGGTGCGGCTGGCTTCGGCGATGCCTTGCGGGGTGTCGCCATAACGCAGCCAGCAATCGCTGTGTTTCATCGCAATTTGTTGGGCGATGTCGGACGCGCCGCTGAGGTAAATGCGCGGTCGCTCGGCGTCCTTGAAAGGCAAGCCGAGCTGGGCTTTTTCGATGCGGTAATGCTTGCCGTGGTAGGTCAGCGGTGATTCACCGCTCCAGAACCGATGCAGGATGTCGAGGAATTCGCCGGTGCGCTCGTAGCGCCCGTCGTGCGCCACAAAGTCGCCGTAATACGCCTGTTCGTCCGGTGAAATCCCGGCCACCAGATTCAGTGAAATGCGCTTGTCGGACATCCACGACACGGTGTTGACGATTTGCGTGAACAGGGTCGGCGGCACCAGGCCGGGACGGTACGCGAGGATGAACTTGACCCGTTCGGTCTCGCGAACCAGCGCGCCGATCATCGGCAGCGGATCGGGCATGTGGTAGCTGATCCCCATCAGCAACGAGTCGATTCCCAACTCATCGGCCTCTTGGGCAAAGTCGACGATGCCGGCAAAATCCAGCGCCCCGGTGTCATATTTTTCCGAAGCCTTTTGCTGGCCGCTGTCGAGCGGCGAACACCAGTGAATACGCAGTGCAGGCATTGTGTTTCTCCATGGCAACGCCGGCCGCCGCGACCAGCGGGGCAGGCGTCGCAAGACAGGTCCTTGGTCAGAACAGGAAGCTGGTGCCAACGGTGCGATCGAACAGCGCGACGTCGCGGATGCGTCGCTTGCCGCAGATGAACTTGAGCAGGCGTTCGATCCCTAGACCGCCGCCAGCGCTCGGGTGCAGCAAGCCGCGCCGCGCGACTTCCAGGTAGTTGGCGAACGGTTGCAGGTCCATCGACAGCTCGTTCATGCGGTAGACGATCTGCTCGTATTCGAACTCGCGCTCCGCACCGGACAGCGCCTCGCCGTAGCCATCCGGGTAAATCAGGTCATAGTTGTTGTACGCGCCGCGCTTGCCGGGGGTTTCCCGGTCGTAGAATTCGCGACGGTAGTTGGTGACGAAAAACGGCGTTTGCGCGCTGGCCGACATGATCTTTTCGAAGTCGTCGCCGTGTTCGGCGCGCAATTCGTCGGAACTGTAGATCGGGAACGCGCTGGTGAAGTGCGGCAGTTGGCGGTTGAGCTGCGCGAGTTCGGCGGCGCAATGCTGATTGACCTCGCTGAACACGTGCTTGATCAGGCCTTCGATCAGCGCCATGACCTGATGCATGTCGCCGTCGCGAATCTCGAAATCGAACTGCGAGAACTCCAGCAAGTGGTTCTCGGAATCCTTGATTTCGGCCTTTTCCAGGCGAATGTTCGGCGCGACGATGAAGATCTTGTCGTGGCCCTTGGCGGTCAGTGCCAACTGTTTATGGAAGATCATGCTCGCGGTCAGTTTCAGGCGCCGCTGTTCGTACTGGATCTCGGCGGGATACACCGCGTGGTTCAGCGGATCAGTGATCGGCGACATCAGAATCGGCATCAGCTGTTTGAAGTCACGATCCAGCAAATAATGCTGCAAAGCCTGTAGGACGCGGCCCCGGATGATGGCGATGGATTCTGTATCGGGATGATCAAAATCGGCGAAGTTACGTGCTATTTCTTCCATGATTGGCCAAATATTCAGGGAGTTGGGAGGCCCTGATTATTGTTTAAACCGAGGAAAACTCAATGTACAGATTCCAGCTAAAAAGCAACACAGAGGCACAGGCCGGTTGTCCGCACAGGCTTTTGTGTAGACCATATCGCGCTGCTGAAATTGATCCGACGACGCACCCGTGAACCGGCTTGAGCAATTGCTGAAATTGCCAGGCGTCGTCCTCTATAGACTGTTCAGAGTTTGCCCATGACTGCCCTTACTGATTCGCCAGCCCATCAGTTTTCCAAGGCTGACTACAAGACCCTCGGGCTTGCGGCCCTCGGCGGCGCGCTGGAAATCTACGACTTCATCATTTTCGTGTTTTTTGCGCTGACCCTCAGCCAACTGTTTTTCCCGCCGGAAATGCCCGAGTGGCTGCGCTTGCTGCAAAGCTTCGGCATCTTCGTCACCGGTTACCTGGCGCGTCCGCTGGGCGGCATCCTGATGGCGCACTTCGCCGATCAGTTGGGCCGCAAACGCGTGTTCAGCCTGAGCATTCTGATGATGGCGCTACCGTGCCTGTTGATCGGCATCATGCCGACCTACGCACAGATCGGCTATTTCGCGCCGTTGCTGCTGCTGTTGCTGCGCGTGCTGCAAGGCGCGGCGGTGGGCGGCGAAGTGCCGAGCGCGTGGGTGTTCGTCGCCGAGCACGCGCCTGCCGGCCACCGTGGTTATGCGCTGGGTTTTTTGCAGGCCGGGCTGACGTTCGGTTATCTGCTCGGCGCGTTGACCGCGACCCTGTTGGCGCAAGTGTTCACTGCCGCGGAAATCCTCGATTACGCCTGGCGCCTGCCGTTTCTGCTGGGCGGCGTGTTTGGCGTGATCGGCGTCTGGTTGCGCCGCTGGCTCAGTGAAACGCCGGTGTTCATGGCCCTGCAGGCTCGTCGCGAAGCGGACGCCGAGTTGCCGTTGCGCACGGTGTTGCGCGAGCACCGGCACATGCTGCTGCCGGCGATGATCCTCACTTGCGTGCTGACGTCTGCGGTGGTGGTGCTGGTGGTGATCACCCCGACGGTCATGCAAAAAAGCTTCGGCATGAGCCCCAGCCATACCTTCGCGCTGAGCAGCCTGGGCATCGTCTTCCTCAACATCGGCTGCGTGCTGGCCGGGCTGATCGTCGATCGCATCGGCGCCTGGCGCACGGTCATGCTCTACAGCGTGCTGTTGCCGATCGGCATCGCCCTGCTTTATGCCTGCCTGATCAGCGGCGGTGCGTGGCTGGGCCTGGCGTATGCGCTGGCCGGCTTGAGCTGCGGGGTGGTCGGCGCGGTGCCGTCGGTGATGGTCAGCCTGTTTCCGGCGCACATCCGCGTGTCGGGCATTTCCTTTACCTACAATATTGCCTACGCGCTGTGGGCGAGCACCACGCCGTTGCTGTTGATCGCGCTGATGCCGTGGAGCCCGTGGGTGTGCGTGGCGTATTGCGTGGTGATGGGCGCGGTCGGCGTCGCGTGCGCCGGGTTTTTTGGCGGACGGCAAGCTGCCGATCACAGCCAGGCGTTGCTCGCAGAGCGCTAAAGGCAAGCACCTCGCAGAAGCGCAAAAAAAGTTTGGCAAGGATGGCTATTCGATGAGCGATTTACAGGATTTGTCCGCCGCGCAACTGTTGGCGATGTACGCCAGCCGCACGTTGTCGCCGCTGGAATATTACGACCACTTGCTGGCGCACATTGAACGCTGGGAGCCGAGTCTCGCGGCGCTTTATGCGTTTGATCCGCAGCGCGTACTTGAGCAGGCGCGCGCATCCAGCGAGCGCTGGAGCAAAGGCGCGCCAACCGGAGCGTTGGACGGCGTGCCGGTGACACTCAAGGAATTGATCGCCACCGCTGGCGATTACATTCCTCAGGGCAGCGCCGCCACCGCGCTGGTCGCGGCAACCGCAGATGCGCCACCCGCCGCGCGCTTGCGTGAGGCCGGGGCGATCATTCTCGGCAAAACCACAGTGCCGGACTTCGGCATGCTGTCGTCGGGGCTTTCGAGTTTTCACGGGATCACCCGCAACCCCTGGGATCTTGAGCAAAACCCCGGCGGTTCGAGTGCCGGTGCAGCCGCCGCCGCAGCCGCCGGTTACGGTCCGCTGCACGTCGGCACGGACATCGGCGGTTCGGTCCGACTGCCGGCAGGCTGGTGCGGTTTGGTCGGATTCAAACCGAGCCTTGGGCGAATTCCCATCGACCCGTATTACACCGGCCGCTGCGCCGGGCCGATGACCCGCACCGTCGATGATTGCGCGTTGATGATGCGTTATCTGGCGCAAGCTGATGCGCGCGACGCCACCAGCCTGCCGCCGCAGGTGCTGGACTGGAACCTGGCAACGCCATCGTTCAAAGGCTTGAAAATCGGCTTGATGCTCGACCCGGGCTGCGGCTTTCAGCCCGAAGCGCAGGTGTGCGACGCCGTGCGCAACGCCGCGCAGTTGTTCGCGGAACACGGCGCCGAGGTGCGTTTGATCGGGCCGTTGATGGATCGCCAGTTGCTCGACGGTCTCGACGATTTCTGGCGCGCTCGGCAGTTGTCACAACTGCAAACCCTGAGCGCGGCGCAACGGGAACGGGTCTTGCCGTACATCGAAGACTGGGCGGCGCCGGCCACGACGATGAGGGCGGTGCAAGCGGTCGAAGGCTTCAACCAGACCTTTGAAATTCGCCGCCGCTGCGCCCGGTTGTTCGGCGATCTGGATTTGGTGCTGTCGCCGACCAATCAGGTCAGCAGCTTCCCCGCGCACTGGCCGTCGCCGAGCAACGATCCGCGTCAGCCGTTCGAACACATCGTGTTCACCCTGCCGTGGAACATGGGCGAGCAACCGGCGTTGTCGATCAATTGCGGGTTCACCGACCAAGGCATGCCGATCGGCCTGCAAATGATCGCGCCGCGCTTCGCCGATCAATGGTTGCTGCAATGCGCCAAGGCCTACGAAGACTGGCGCGGGCCGATCAAGCACTGGCCGACCGCGCCGTCCCGCTGATCGCTACTTGGCTGATCCCTCACAAGCTGATCCCTTCTGAAGCATGGCCGCTCGAACGCCAGGTGCGTGAGCGGCGCGGGATTTCTTTACAGGCGTTTTTTCATGCACGCACATTTGTTTCGCACGTTGCCCCTGCTGCTGGCCGTGGTTCAGCCAGGCTGGGCCGCTGAACCGGTGGCACCTCAGGATCAGGCGCCGGGTTTTATCGACGGCAGCCATCTGGGCCTGAACCTGCGTCACTATTATTCCAATCAGCACACGCAGCGCAGCACGCATCTGGTGATCAAAAAGCACGGCGTCGCCCAACCGACACGCGAACGCGACACGTGGGTGCAAACCGGCATGCTCAATTACAGCTCCGGTTACACCCAAGGCCTGGTCGGATTTGGCGTCGATGCCTCGCTGTTCAGCGCCGTGACCCTTGAGCGCGGCCACGGCGCGGTAGCCAACGGCGGGGACCGCGTGCTGGTCGACAGCGATGGCGACGCCGTGCCCACGTGGAGCCGCTTGGGCGTCGGCGATCTACGGTTGCGGGTGTCGAGCACCGAATTGAAGGCCGGGCGGATGCTCACCGAGAATCCGGTGCTGCGCTACAAAGACAACCGCGCCTTGCCCTCGACGTTTCAGGGCATCGCGCTGAACAGCAACGAACTCGACTGGCTGGCGCTGCAGGCAGGCAGCTTCGAGCGCGCCATCCCGCGCACCGGCACCGGCAGCGAACGGCTGACCACCACGTTCGGCAACCGCGCCTACAGCGGCTCGCGCATCAGTTATTTGGGCGCCACCGCGAAGTCATCCTACGGCCTGACAGTGAGCGCTTACGGTTCGCGGTTCGAAGACATGTGGCAGCAATATTATCTGGGCGCGACTCACCTGGCAGGCGACCGCGCGCACTTGGCGTTGAAGACCAGCCTCAACTATTACCGCACCCGCGATCAGGGCGAACAGCACTTGGGTTTCATCGACAACGACGCCTACAGCCTCGCCGTCACTGCGGCCCACGGCGCGCATGGCTTGACCGCCGCGTGGCAGCAGGTGTTTGGCGACGAATACTTCGACTATGTCTGGGAATCCACCGGCAATTACATGGCCAACTCGCTGTACTCCGACTACAACGGCCCGAACGAAAAATCCTGGCAACTGCGCTACGACCTCGACTTCGCCGCGTATGGCGTCCCCGGACTGACCGCCAGCCTCTGGCACGCCAAGGGCTGGGGCATCGACGGCAGCCATTACAACGGCGACCGCGACGGCCGCAACACCGGCTACAACGTGCGCGGACTCGACGGCGCCAAACACAACGAAAACGGTCTGATGCTGGCTTACGTGGTGCAATCCGGCGCGCTGAAAAACGCGGTGCTGCGCAGCATCGTTTACAACCATCGAGAGAGTGGCGGGCAGATTGACGGCAGCTATGACGAGTTTCGCCTGGTGGCGAATGTGCCGTTCACGCTGTTTTAGTTCACGTCACCTATGGCCGGCGCGGAAATTCTTTTTCAGCGCTTTAACCCGAACCGGTCGGGCGCTCCGTCTCAGAGGATGAATGGATCAATTTCCTCCTGAGGTCAGCCCACCATGTCCCTCCCTCTGCACTTCCTGCGCCCGGCCACCCACGGTTTCGCCATCGGTTTGCTGCTGGCCGTTGCCGGTTGCGGTGTTTCTTCCAAACCTGATTCGGCGGTCGTTGCGCCGCCGTCACCGTCACCGGCGCAGGCTGAGTCGAAAACTCAACCGGCGGTGCAGCATGAGGCGGTGATGGCGGACGCCAGCGTGGCCAAACGCAGCGTGCGCGCGGCGCCGATGGCGATGTATGCGCCCGAGCCTGCTGCGCCGGGCTATCGCGATGAACAACGCGAGCAATATCAAGCGCTGGCTGACAACCCGATTCACAGCGTCGCCGAAACCCCGGTGTCGACCTTCAGCGCCGACGTCGATACCGGCGCCTACGCCAACGTGCGCCGCTTGCTCAATCAGGGACGCCTGCCGCCCGACGGCGCGGTGCGCCTGGAGGAAATGGTCAATTACTTTCCCTACGATTACGCCTTGCCCACCGATGGCTCGCCGTTCGGCGTGACCACTGAACTGGCGCCGTCGCCGTGGAACCCGCACACGCGGTTGCTGCGCATCGGGATCAAGGCCTCGGACCGCGCGGTCGCCGAACTGGCGCCGGCCAACCTGGTGTTTCTGGTCGATGTGTCCGGTTCGATGGACCGCCGCGAAGGCTTGCCGATGGTCAAAAGCACGCTGAAATTGCTCGTCGATCAACTGCGCGAACAGGATCGGGTGTCGCTGGTGGTGTACGCCGGCGAATCGCGCGTTGTCCTCGAGCCGACTTCCGGACGCGACAAAGCGAAAATTCGTACAGCCATCGACCAATTAACCGCCGGTGGCTCGACCGCTGGCGCGTCAGGCATCGAGCTCGCGTATCAGATGGCGCAACAGGCGTTTATCCCCAAAGGCATCAACCGCATCCTGCTGGCCACTGACGGCGACTTCAACGTCGGCATCAGCGACTTCGACAGCCTCAAGCAAATGGCTGTGGATAAACGCAAGACGGGTGTTTCCCTGACCACCCTGGGTTTTGGTGTGGATAACTACAATGAACACCTGATGGAACAACTGGCCGATGCCGGCGACGGCAACTACGCCTACATCGACAACCTGCGTGAAGCGCGCAAAGTGCTGGTGGACCAGCTCGGTTCGACCCTCGACGTGGTGGCGAAGAACGTGAAGCTGCAAGTCGAGTTCAACCCGGCGCAGGTCAGCGAATATCGCTTGTTGGGTTATGAAAACCGCGCGTTGAAACGTGAGGATTTCAGTAATGACAAGGTCGATGCCAGTGAAATTGGTGCAGGACACACGGTGACGGCGTTGTATGAAATTGTCCCTGCTGGCGAGAAAGGCTGGTTGGAGCCGCTGCGTTATGGCAATTCTGCAGCCGCTGTTGCCGGAAAATCCGAGGAAATGGCCATGTTGCGCGTGCGATATCAGTTGCCGGAAGGTGGGAAAAGTCGCTTGATCGAGCGGCCGATTACCTCTGGCTCAGCGCCCGCCAGTGATGACCTGCGATTCGCGGCGGCCGTGGCGGCGTTTTCCCAGCAACTGAAGGACGGCCGCTACACCGGCGATTTCACCCTCAAAGACACCGAGGCCCTGGCCCGTGGCGCTCGTGGCGATGATCGCTTTGGCCTGCGCGCCGAGTTTGTGCAATTGGTCGAGTTGGCGCAGAGCCTGCGCACGTCCACGGCCTCGGCTGCATCCGCCAATGCCAATGCCAATGCCAACGCCAACCGCATCGAGTGAAAGGAACCTCAGCGAAATGACTGCTCCTGAATTGAGCACTGCCGCCAGCAGCGATGAATCGCTGCTGGCGCGTTATCGCAGCGGCGACGGCCCGGCGTTCGAAACCTTGTACGCGCGCCATCGCCAAGGGCTCTATCGATTCCTCCTCGGCCTCAGCGGCAAAGCGGAACTGGCCGAAGAGGTTTACCAGGACACCTGGCTGAGCCTGATCCGCAGCACCAGTCAGCCACAAGGCCGGGCGAACTTTCGTACATGGCTTTACCAGATTGCCCGCAACCGACTGATCGATCACTGGCGCAAACATGGCATCCACAACCCTTTGCACGACAGCTACGACGAACAGGCCCACGCCGTGATCGACACCGCCACCGACCCCGAACAATTGCTGAGCCTGAGCCGCGACACTCAGCGCCTCGAAACCGCCCTGCAAACCTTGCCCGCCGACCAGCGCGAAGTGTTCCTGCTGCGCGCCCACGGCGACCTCGACCTGCCGCAAATCGCCACCCTCACCGAAACACCGCTGGAAACCGTCAAAAGCCGGTTGCGCTACGCCCAGCAAAAACTGCGTCGGCTGCTGGCCGAGGAGGTACTGACATGACTGACGCCCGTAAAACTCCGGTCGATCCCGTGATCGAACATTTCCGCGAACACGGCAGCGATGGCCCACCAGCGCATCTCGACGCGTTCATCCTTGCTACCGCCCATCGCGAAGCGCCCGTGCGCAAACCGAGCCTGTGGCAGCGTTGGGTCCAGGCCTGCCAGAAACCCCGTTGGCAAGTGGCGTTTGCCAGCCTCGTCGGCGTGGCGTTGATGGTCACATTGGTGCAGCGCACGCCGGAGCAAGAGCTGCAGTACGACGCCGCTCCCGCGCCGAAAACATCGTCGTTTGCCGCCAGGAAAGAGGCTCCAGCGCCCGTCGCACGCTCCCTCGCCGCACCGCCGCCCGCAGCGCCGATGGCTGAACTCGCCGCGCCCGCGCAAAGTGAATCGCTCAGTGCGCCCATGGCTGACGAGGCCAAAGTCAGCAAGCGTGCGGCTGCGCCGGTGAAGCCGCTCGATGACCAACTGCGAGAAGTGATTCGCCTGCAAAACGCGGCTCAAACCCAGGCTGCCGATGAGCTGTTGAAGACATTGCACCAGCGTTTCCCGGACGAAAACCTCGCCGCCAGGCTCAAAGCCCTGAAGAAAAACTGAGGCCCGGCCCCTCCAGCCATTTGGCATCAAGCCCCGAAAGCGCGCACTATCGGGGCATAGCCGATGCGTTGGAGGAAGCCGTGGCGAAAAAAATCGATCGCATCGCCCAAATGCTCAACTGCCCGCAGAAGGGCGAAGAGCTGAGGCGGGGGATAATTGAGAGTCGCAAGGAGTTTCTGCTGAAAAAGCAGGAAGGAAGCGTTCCCGACGAAGATGCCGTTGAGGAAGAGGTGCTGGAGGAGGGGGATGAAGATGATGAGGAATATGACGAGTTTGATTGGACGACTGAATGATAAAAAAACCGCTTAGGCGGTTTTTTCGTTCAGTGATTCGGATAAACCGAATAACTGAGTCCTTGAGCATGTCGCTCATTTTGAGATTTAGAGCACCCACAAAAAAGCCCCAGTCCCTACGGGCCTGAGGCTTTCTCGTTCTTCTATATGGTGCACCAGGCGGGATTCGAACCCACGACCACTGCCTTCGGAGGGCAGTACTCTATCCAGCTGAGCTACTGGTGCAAGCGGGCGCCATGATACTCATATGCACTGCGGGCGTCCATGCTGCTGAATAGCCTGTGTTTTTTTAACCTGTAACAGCCTTTTGCTACGTTGATCAGAAAAAATCGGCAAATGCGCCGTTTTCGTTCTTTTTTTCGAACGGCCTATTGTCCTTTACCGGCATTGATCCTAGGATTCGTTCGAGATTTCAAACGCTCTTGCCTGGGTGCTGAACCGCACGAGATTCGATCAGTGCGCTATTTATGTGCTTCAGCCCGGTGAATGATTTCCCTGACGGCAGCCTACGAGGCGCCTTTCTACAATCATAATTTGCTCCGCGCTGGTCGCGGTGCTGTTAAGGAAAGCCGACATGCAGCTTAAAGACAGCCAGTTGTTCCGCCAGCAAGCCTTTATTGATGGCGCTTGGGTTGATGCGGACAACGGTCAGACGATCAAGGTCAACAACCCGGCAACCGGCGAAATTCTGGGCACTGTGCCGAAAATGGGCGCTGCCGAAACCCGCCGTGCCATCGAAGCCGCTGACAAAGCGCTGCCGGCCTGGCGTGCACTGACCGCCAAGGACCGCGCGAACAAGCTGCGTCGCTGGTTCGAACTGATCATCGAAAACCAGGACGACCTCGCGCGCCTGATGACCCTCGAGCAGGGCAAGCCACTGGCCGAGGCCAAGGGCGAAATCGTTTACGCCGCTTCCTTTATCGAGTGGTTTGCCGAAGAAGCCAAGCGCGTCTACGGTGACGTGATTCCGGGCCACCAGCCAGACAAGCGCCTGATCGTGATCAAGCAGCCTATCGGCGTGACCGCTGCAATCACCCCGTGGAACTTCCCGGCCGCGATGATCACCCGTAAGGCCGGCCCAGCACTGGCCGCCGGTTGCACCATGGTGCTCAAGCCTGCTTCGCAAACTCCTTTCTCCGCATTCGCTCTGGCTGAACTGGCCCAGCGTGCCGGCATCCCGAACGGTGTGTTCAGCGTGGTTTCCGGCAGCGCCGGCGACATTGGCAGCGAGCTGACCAGCAACCCTATCGTGCGTAAATTGTCGTTCACTGGCTCGACCGAAATCGGTCGTCAGTTGATGGCCGAATGCGCCAAGGACATCAAGAAAGTGTCCCTGGAATTGGGCGGCAACGCGCCGTTCATCGTGTTCGACGACGCGGACCTGGATAAGGCCGTCGAAGGCGCGATCATCTCCAAGTACCGCAACAACGGCCAGACCTGCGTCTGCGCCAACCGTCTGTACATTCAGGATTCGGTGTACGACGCGTTCGCCGAGAAGCTGAAAGTGGCCGTGGCCAAACTCAAGATCGGCAACGGTCTGGAAGACGGCACCACCACTGGCCCGCTGATCGACGAAAAAGCCGTGGCCAAGGTTCAGGAACACATCGCTGACGCCGTGAGCAAAGGCGCGACCGTGCTGGCGGGTGGCAAGGTCATGGAAGGCAACTTCTTCGAGCCGACCATCCTCACCAACGTGCCGAAAAACGCTGCCGTGGCCAAGGAAGAAACCTTCGGTCCATTGGCGCCGCTGTTCCGCTTCAAAGACGAAGCCGAAGTGATCGCGATGTCCAACGACACCGAATTCGGCCTCGCTTCGTACTTCTATGCTCGCGACCTGGGCCGTGTGTTCCGTGTCGCTGAAGCGCTGGAATACGGCATGGTCGGCGTCAACACCGGGCTGATCTCCAACGAAGTTGCGCCGTTCGGCGGCATCAAGGCGTCGGGCCTGGGCCGTGAAGGCTCCAAGTACGGCATCGAAGATTACCTGGAAATCAAATACCTCTGCCTGGGCATCTAAGCTCGGCGGATGGGAATGCAATAAGCGGAAAGGGCACGAGAGCGCTGACCCTTTCTGCGTTTCAACCGGTATTTTCTCTGTGGCCGGGAACGCTGTGGCAGTCGATCATCGCATGCTGCCGCCGTTGCCTCCCCGCCGCATTTTCCTTGAGCAACGCCGCCCGATGAGCGGCGAATGAGGACTTTATGAGCAAGACTAACGCTTCTTTGATGAAACGCCGCGAAGCCGCTGTACCACGCGGTGTTGGCCAGATTCACCCGATCTTCGCCGAGTCCGCGAAGAACGCCACCGTGACCGACGTTGAAGGTCGCGAGTTCATCGACTTCGCCGGCGGTATCGCCGTGCTGAACACCGGCCACGTGCACCCGAAAATCATTGCTGCCGTGACTGCGCAACTGAACAAGCTGACCCACACCTGCTTCCAGGTATTGGCGTACGAGCCGTACGTTGAGCTGTGCGAGAAAATCAACGCCAAGGTCCCAGGTGATTTCGACAAGAAAACCCTGCTGGTCACCACCGGTTCCGAAGCCGTCGAAAACGCCGTGAAAATCGCCCGTGCCGCCACTGGCCGTGCCGGCGTGATCGCGTTCACCGGTGCTTACCACGGTCGCACCATGATGACCCTGGGCCTGACCGGCAAAGTCGTGCCGTACTCGGCCGGCATGGGCCTGATGCCGGGCGGCGTGTTCCGCGCGCTGTACCCGAACGAGCTGCACGGCGTGAGCGTCGACGACTCGATCGCCAGCATCGAACGCATCTTCAAGAACGACGCCGAGCCGCGTGATATCGCTGCAATCATCATCGAGCCGGTTCAGGGCGAAGGTGGTTTCTACGTCGCGCCTAAAGAGTTCATGAAGCGTCTGCGTGCGTTGTGCGACCAGCACGGCATCCTGTTGATCGCTGACGAAGTGCAAACCGGCGCTGGCCGTACCGGTACTTTCTTCGCCATGGAACAGATGGGCGTTTCCGCCGACCTGACCACATTCGCCAAATCCATCGCTGGCGGTTTCCCGTTGGCCGGTGTCTGCGGCAAAGCCGAATACATGGACGCGATCGCGCCGGGCGGCCTCGGCGGCACTTACGCCGGTAGCCCGATTGCGTGCGCCGCAGCCCTGGCGGTGATGGAAGTGTTCGAAGAAGAACACCTGTTGGATCGCTGCAAGGCAGTTGGCGAGCGCCTGGTGACTGGCCTCAAAGCCATTCAGGCGAAATACCCGGTGATCGGCGAAGTCCGCGCGCTGGGCGCGATGATCGCGGTCGAGCTGTTCGTTGATGGCGACAGCCACAAGCCGAACGCTGCGGCGGTCGCTTCGGTAGTCGCCAAGGCGCGTGACAAGGGGCTGATCCTGCTGTCGTGCGGCACTTACGGCAACGTTCTGCGCGTGCTGGTGCCGCTGACTTCGCCGGACGAGCAACTGGACAAAGGTCTGGCCATCATCGAAGAGTGCTTCTCCGAGCTCTGATCGCCGAGTGTGACCTGATCGACAAAAAACCCGCTTCGGCGGGTTTTTTTATGTCCTTTGAAACACATCAGGGATAAATGCGCTGTATCGAATGGCCAGCATTGTCTAAGGTTCAGGCATTGCCAATGGAGTGTGCGAATGACCGCTGTGGTTTTGCCCGCCGTACCGCGAGTGTTGATTGCCGAGGCCGATCCCTGGTCGCGCGACCTGTTGAAACAGGTGCTGTTGAATGTGCGTTGCGACGCGCGGCTGGATTTGTGTGCCGATGGCCAGCAGGCCATGGAGCAATTGGCGCAGGTGCCTTATGACCTGGTGATCGTTGACTGGGAACTGCCCGGCATCGATGGCCTCAATGTGTTGCGCAGCGTGCGCCAGCGCAAACGCAATCCACCGCTGCCGTTCATTTTGATGAGCCATCGCAACGACAGTGCCAGTGTCCGCGAAGCCTTGCCGCTGGCGCCCACCGCGTATTTGACCAAACCGCTGAACATGGAAAGCCTGACCCAACGCCTGCAGGACTTGCTGCTGAATGCTGGCGAAGAAGTGTCGTGCGAGATTCCGGCGCTGGCGTCGGGCATGACGTTGTCGGTGTACCTGGAGCGTCGGCGTGAATCGACCGACGGCGCACCGTTGATGACTGACGTGCAATTAGCGGTCAAACGCAGCCTCAATCCCAACGGCCTCGACCTGACGCGGCTGGAAAGCGAGATCCGCAATGATCCGCAAGTCACAGCGGTGCTGATCGCTGCGGCTAACAGTGCCGCGCAGCATCATGGCGTCGGCGTGCAG
Organism: Pseudomonas sp. SJZ131; assembly: GCF_007828705.1. Classification (NCBI taxonomy): domain Bacteria; kingdom Pseudomonadati; phylum Pseudomonadota; class Gammaproteobacteria; order Pseudomonadales; family Pseudomonadaceae; genus Pseudomonas; species Pseudomonas sp. SJZ131. Next base: position 113,578 of record NZ_VIVC01000004.1, read on the forward strand.
ACCTTGGCGCAAGCGCTGCAGCGCTTGGGCACCGGGCAAAGCATGAACCTGATTCTGGGCCTGGCGCTCAAGCGCTGCGCGCGGCTGAGCGATCCGCAGCTGGCCGATTACGCCGAACGTTATTGGGAAATGTCGCTGCGCACCGCCGAATATGGGCGGACGCTGGCGCGCTTGCTCGATCTGGATCAGGAACGCTGTTATTGCGCGGGCATGCTGCATCGCCTCGGCGATTTGGCGTTGCTGCGCTGTTTGCAGGAGTGGAAGCAGGCGGGCGGCGAGCTCAACGAATGGGACGAAGTCGGCGAAGCGCTGGATGAGTTTGGTGCGAGTTATGGCTCGGCGCTGCGAGCGCGCTGGCGTCTGCCGCTGGAGCTGCGCGATTTGATCGCGGCGGTCTATCAGCTCGGTGGCGGGGTTTATTCGCGCGAGGCGCTGGTGATGAACATGGCGGCGCAACTGGCACGTTTGACCGAGCATGAGGGCATCGAAGAACTGGCCAAGAGCCGCACCGCACGGCTGCTGAAGATCGGCCTGCCGGAACTGATGCGACTGCGCAAAAAGTAGCCACCCCTCGAATCACGAACACTGCAAATCCCTTGTAGAAGCGAGCCTGCTCGCGATGAGGCACTGACATTCAGCATCGGTGGTGGCTGACAGTGCGCTATCGCGCGCAGGCTCGCTCCCACATGGGGATTTGTGTTCAGGCTTACGTCGAGATGATGCGGTTTTTGCCTTGACGCTTGGCTTCGTACATGGCCGCGTCCGCGCGGGCGAACAGGCTGTCGAGGTTGTCGTCGTCGTGGGTCAGGCTGGTCAGGCCCTGGCTGACGGTGATGCCGAACGTCTGGTCGTCATGGCTGAAGCTCAAGCGCTGAATCTCCCGTTGCAGGCGCTCTGCCACTTGCATGGCCATGTCCGGCGCGCAACCGGGGAACACCGCGGCAAACTCTTCGCCGCCGATTCGCCCGAACAAGTCACCCCGACGCAGCGCCGCGCGGCCGCTCTCGGCGATGCGTTGCAGCACAGTGTCGCCGCCCTGATGGCCATAGGTGTCGTTGATCTGTTTGAAGTCATCGATATCCAGCAGCAGAAAGGCCATTTGCGCGCCTTGCAGTCGTGCGTGCTCGAACTCGCGGTGGGCGCATTCGAAGAAGTGTCGACGGTTGCTGCTCTGGGTCAGCACATCAGTGGTCGCCAGGCGTTGCAGCTCGGCTTCCATCTGCTTCTTTTCGGTGATGTCCTCGGCGATGCCGACGATGATCACCGGTTGCCCAGGGTCTGGCTGGCGATTGATGAAGCATTTGTCGCTGAGCCAGCGCACTTGGCCATCCGCCGCGATGATCCGGTATTCGCGATCTTCGACGGCGCCCTTGTCCAGCACTTCGGCGAGGCTGCGTTCGGCGTAATCCAGGTCATCGGGGTAAATGCTGTCGCGCCATTCGTTGTAGTCGGCCAGCAGCAGTCCGGCAGATCTGCCGAAAATCCGTTCATAGGCAGGGCTGACGTAGAGCACTTGCCGGGTTTCCCAGTTGAACGCCCAAAGCACCGCGTTGACGCTGACCAGCAGCGAGCTGAACAACTGTTCGCGTTCGCTCAGGCGTGCGACTTCCCCTTGCGCGTGCATCAGCGCCATCAGGGTTTGTGCGGCTTCAGGCCACTGCGGGAGGGATGAGTCTTGTAGGTTTTTATTGACCATCGGCACAAATCTCAAAAAGGCGTGCGCCACTCGAGTTTCAAAGTGGCGACTACAGGGGCCTTTTATCGATTATTTCTTGTGCCACAGCAGGCGATTCACGCGTTGGTGGGAAATAATTGATAACAGGTCTCAGCCCGCCAGGATGGCGAAGTGTCTTTGAGATAGGCGATTTTGAGCTTAGTTCCCGCGTAGTGCGGCTAGGGAGAAGGCTCCCGCCGGGCGGTAGTGGCGATATGATTTTTGCGGAAATGTCGCGTGAGCGAGCGAAGGTGTAACGGCAAGGCTGTTTAAAAACAGGCAGGCCTCTGGGTAGAGGCCTGCGTGCGGTTTCAGTCAGACAGCGGCGGGGCGCAGGGAGTAGGTTTTCAGCTGATTGGCGAAATCGCGCAGGGATTGAATCCCGCTCGCTTCCGCTTCGTGCACCCAATCCTTGATCGCGGCGAGCATGTCGTGACCATTTGAGCTGGTCTTGACCCAGATCTGCTGCAGCGCCAGACGTTTCTCGTAAATTACCTTCAGCGCCTGGCTGTGCTCGAGCATGTTCTGGATGCGCACATGGTGCTTGTCATCCAGCAAGCTGGTTTCCCGCGAGAGCAAGCGCTTGGCGCGGTGAAACTGGTGACGGACCGAGTGATCGACCTTTTCCAGCTCCTGCTTGACCAGTGGTGCGATGACCAATTTGCGGTACTGCGCCATGATCTGGAAACGGTTGTTGAGGATGGCCATGGCGGTGTCCATGTCCAGGCTGCCCTTGCCTTCGACCCGATGGGCAATCGGCGCAACACGCTGCACTTTGGCCAGTCGGAAGAAACTGAAGACTTTGATCCAGGCCCAGCCAAGGTCAAATTCCCACTTCTTCACCGAGAGTTTTGCCGAGTTCGGGTAGGTGTGATGGTTGTTATGCAGTTCTTCGCCGCCGATCAGGATGCCCCAAGGCACCAGATTGGTCGCCGCGTCGCGGCATTCGAAGTTGCGGTAGCCGATGGCATGGCCCAGGCCATTGACCACGCCGGCAGCCCAGAACGGAATCCACATCATCTGGATCGCCCAGATGGTGATACCTATGGTGCCGAACAGCAGCAGGTCGATGATGCCCATGATCGCTACGCCCAACAGCGGATAACGGCTGTAGAGGTTGCGTTCGATCCAGTCCTCAGGGCAGTTCTTGCCGTAGATGCGCAGGGTTTCCGGGTTTTCCGCTTCAGTGCGATACAGCTCGGCACCTTTGCGCAGAACCGTGGAAAGGCCTCTGATCACCGGGCTGTGCGGGTCATCGACGGTTTCACATTTGGCGTGATGTTTGCGGTGGATAGCGGTCCACTCGCGGGTGTTCTGCGCCGTGGTCAACCACAGCCAGAAGCGGAAGAAATGTTTCAGGCCGGCATTCAACTCCAGGGAGCGATGGGCTGAATAACGATGCAGATAGACCGTGACGCCAACAATCGTGACATGGGTCATCAGCAGGGTGACTGCCACCAGAGACCAGGGTGACAAGCCGAGAAAACCTTCGTACCACATAGGCTATAGGGCCCTCGATAAATAAATAAACAGCCGATGCATTATCACTAAGCCCACAGATAAAACCAGTCGCCCTTTCAGATAAGAGTGGCTGGATGTTTCTTTCGCCTATAATTCCAACCCTTTTGTAGGGACATGGACTGCCGAATGTCTGCCACATATCGCGATGCCTTGCGTGCAGCGCTGCTTTACCTGGTGCTTTCAGTGATCTGGCTGCAGCTCAGTGGTTATTTATTGAACAGTTTCTTCGATAGCTCCCACGAACAGCTGCGCTGGCAACTGATCAACGGTTACGCCTGGGTGGTGCTCAGCGCCGGGTTGATCTTCCTGGCGCGCGCCAAATTGTTCCGATGCCTGGGCATCGGCGCTAAATTGCGTGAGCGCAGCGATGACCGCGAGCGCCTGCGCCAGGCCGCTGCCGTATTCGATTGCACCCGCGAAGGCGTGCTGGTCACCGACCGCCAGGGCCTGATCGTCCACGTCAATCGCGCGTTCATCGAAATCACCGGTTATCAGGGTGACGAAGTGCTCGGCCAGCAGCCCAGCCTGTTCAAGTCCGGCCACCATCCGCCAGCCTTCTATCAGGAAATGTTCGCCACGCTGGGCGATAACGGCGAGTGGAGCGGCGAAATCTGGAACCGGCGCAAAAGCGGCGAGATTTATCCGCAGTGGCAGACCATTCGGGTCATTCATGACGATCTTGGCCACGTCAGTCATTACGTGGCGGTGTTTTCCGACATCAGCGCCATCAAGAACTCCGAGGATGAGCTGGCGCACCTCGCGCACCACGACCCGCTGACCGACTTGCCCAACCGGCTGCTGTTCTCCGACCGCATCGAGCAGGCGCTGACTTCGGCGCAACTGCACAAGCGCGGTTGCGCGTTGCTGATGATCGATCTGGATCATTTCAAGATGATCAACGACAGCCTCGGCCACAACATCGGCGATCAGTTGCTGAAAAGCGTCGCCGGACGCTTCATGGGTTTGTTTGCGCCGGGCGTGACATTGGCGCGATTGGGTGGCGATGAATTCGCCGTCCTCGCCGAAAACTGTCCGCAACCAGTGCTGGCCGCGGCATTGGCGCAACGGATCATCGATGGTTTGAAAGAGCCCTTCGAGATTGACGGCCATCAGTTGTTCATCAATGCCAGCGTCGGCATCAGCCTGTTTCCCAGCGATGCCTTGAGCGCCGGGCAGTTGCTGCGAAATGCCGACTCGGCGTTGTTCAAAGCCAAAAGCGCCGGGCGCGATGGTTACGCGCTGTACACCGAAGAGTTGACCGCGCATGCCCAGCAACGCGTCGAAATCGCTTTTGAGCTGCGCCGCGCGCTGGAGCAGCAGGAGTTGCGTGTGCATTACCAACCGGTGCATGACCTCAAAAGCAGCCGCTTGATTGGCGTCGAGGCGCTGGTGCGCTGGGAACATCCGCAGCGCGGGCTGATTTCGCCGGCAGAATTTATTCCGGTCGCCGAACGGACCGGGCTGATTTCTGAGATCGACGCCTGGGTCATGCAGCAGGCCTGCCAGCACATGTGCGAATGGCAGCGCGCCGGGGTGGTGCTGTCATTTGTCGCGGTGAACGTGTCGTCGCGGTTGTTTGCGCGCCGTGAGTTGTATCAACAGGTTGCGCACGTGCTGCACGAAACCGGGCTGGATCCGGCGTTTCTCGAATTGGAGGTCACCGAAAGCGCAGTCATGGACGACCCGGAAGTGGCGCTGGAGCAGATGCATCGCTTGCGCGAGTTGGGCGTGCGGCTGGCCATCGACGATTTCGGCACTGGGTATTCGTCATTGCTGCGCCTCAAGCGTTTGCCGGTGCAGAAGCTCAAGATCGATCAGGGTTTTGTCGCCGGGTTGCCGTGGGACGATGACGACGGCGCGATTGTGCGGGTGATCATCGCGCTGGCCAAAAGCATGGGCATGCAGGTGCACGCCGAGGGCATCGAGCAAATGGAACAGGCGCGGTTCCTGCTCGATCAGGATTGCGATCTCGGCCAAGGCTACTGGTTTGGCCGACCGGTGCCGGCGGCGCAACTGGATTGGGCGCGGGCTCCGGTAATCAACTGATCTGTGGCAAGGGGGCTTGTGTGGCGAGGCGGCAAGCCCCCTCGCCACGGGGTTTTGTGGGGCTTTCGAAAATGTGAAATCCCGCGCAAGCCCTTGTCCCTTCAAATAATACTTTCTGGTTATATAAACATTCTTAAATAGTCTTTTTAAGAATATCCGCTCCTATCTACTATTGGCCCCACGCCGCAAGCAGTGCCGCCACTGCCAGGCAACCTCTCAGTCGAAGGAGCAGCACCATGAGCGCATCCCTACGTAGCGTTGACGGCCAGGACGAAGCAACCATTTTGCGTGAGATCCAAAGCGCATTGCGCGACCTGCGTTTCGGCGCGGTGGAAATCACCGTGCACAACGCGCAGGTGGTTCAGATCGAACGCAAAGAGAAATTCCGTCTGCAAAACCCGGCACACAAGCCGAGCTGAGACGCCTTGTTCGCAACACCCGAAAATCGCGGCTTCATGCTGCGATTTTGCTGACCGGCAACCGCAACTCCAGCACCTCATAAGAAAAAGCCAACACCACAGAATTCCAGGAGCTTTCACCATGTCGTCGATTCGTCATTTCGCTTTGGCCGCGCTGGCCAGTGCCCTTTTTGCTGGTACCGCGGTTGCCAAGGATTACGAGCTGCTCAACGTTTCGTACGACCCGACGCGTGAGCTGTATCAGGATTACAACGCCGAATTCATCAACTTCTGGAAGAAAGAGCACGCTGGCGACAACGTCAAAATCCAGCAATCCCACGGCGGTTCGGGCAAGCAGGGACGTGCGGTGATTGACGGTCTGCGCGCCGACGTCGTGACCCTGGCGCTGGCCGGTGACATCGACGAAATCGCCAAACTCGGCAAGACCCTGCCGGCCGATTGGCAGACACGTCTGCCGGACGCGAGCACGCCTTACACCTCGACCATCGTGTTTCTGGTGCGCAAGGGCAACCCGAAAGGCATCAAGGACTGGGGCGATCTGGTCAAGAACGACGTTTCGGTGATCACGCCAAACCCGAAAACCTCCGGCGGTGCACGCTGGAACTTCCTCGCGGCGTGGGCCTATGGTCTGAAAGCCAATGGCGGCGACGAAGGCAAGGCAAAAGAATACGTGCAAACCCTGTTCAAGCACGTGCCTGTGCTGGATACCGGCGCGCGCGGTTCGACCATTACCTTCGTCAACAACGGTCAGGGTGACGTGTTGCTGGCCTGGGAAAACGAAGCGTTCCTGGCGCTGAAAGAAGACGGTGGCGCCGACAAATTCGACATCGTCGTGCCGTCGCTGTCGATCCTCGCCGAGCCGCCAGTGGCCGTGGTCGACAAGAACGCCGAGAAAAAGGGCAACGAGCAAATCGCCGAGGCGTACCTCAAGCACCTGTACAGCCCTGCCGGTCAGGAAATCGCTGCGAAAAACTTCTACCGTCCGCGTGACAAAGACGTCGCGGCGAAGTATTCCAAGCAGTTCCCGACGCTGGATCTGGTGACCATCGATAAAGACTTCGGCGGCTGGAAAACTGCACAGCCGAAATTCTTCAATGACGGTGGCGTGTTCGACCAGATTTACCAGGCGCAGTAAACAGTAAGCCGATTCAAAACGGGCCTTATGCCCAGGCACGAAACATGTGGGAGCGAGCTTGCTCGCGAAGGCGGTGTGTCAGACGACATAAATGTTGACTGAAATGGCCTCTTCGCGAGCAAGCTCGCTCCCACATTGATGCGTTATTGACCAAGGACTTTTATGTCGCGTCGTATCTCCCCCGTCATACCCGGCTTCGGGCTGACGCTGGGCTACACCTTGGTGTACCTCAGCCTGATTGTGCTTATTCCACTGGCGGCGATGTTCGTGCATGCCGCCCAACTCACCTGGGATCAGTTCTGGACGATCATCACCGCGCCACGGGTGTTGGCGGCGTTGAAGCTGAGCTTCGGCACCGCGCTGTACGCGGCGATCATCAACGGCATCATCGGCACGCTGCTGGCCTGGGTGCTGGTGCGCTACACCTTCCCCGGTCGCAAGATCATTGACGCGATGATCGACCTGCCGTTCGCGCTGCCGACGGCGGTGGCCGGTATCGCCCTGACCGCGCTGTATACGCCGACCGGCCTGGTCGGGCAGTTCGCCGCCGACATGGGTTTCAAAATCGCCTACACCCCGCTCGGCATCACCCTCGCGCTGACCTTCGTCACGCTGCCGTTCGTGGTGCGCACGGTGCAACCGGTGCTGGCCGACATCCCGCGTGAAGTCGAAGAAGCCGCCGCGTGCCTGGGCGCCAAACCCCTGCAAGTGTTCCGCCACATCCTCGTGCCGGCGCTGCTGCCCGCGTGGCTGACCGGGTTTGCCCTGGCGTTTGCGCGTGGTGTCGGCGAGTACGGATCGGTGATTTTCATCGCCGGCAACATGCCGATGAAAACCGAGATCCTGCCGCTGCTGATCATGGTCAAACTCGACCAATACGACTACACCGGCGCCACTTCCATCGGCGTGCTGATGCTGGTGGTTTCCTTCGTCCTGTTGCTGCTGATCAACTTGCTGCAGCGGCGCATCGAAACCCCATAAGGAGGCGCCAACCATGTCCCAATCGTCTATTGCGGCCGCCTCTTCGGCCAACGCCGCCCGCCGTGGCAGCGCCACCTCGCGGCGCATCCTGATCGGCCTGTGCTGGCTGGTGTTTATCCTGTTTCTCGGTCTGCCGCTGTTCATCGTGGTGTCGCAGGGATTGAAGAATGGCCTCGGCACGTTCTTCGCCGCGATCTTTGAACCCGACGCCTTGTCGGCGCTGAAACTGACGGTGATCGCCGTGCTGATTTCGGTGCCGCTGAACGTGGTGTTCGGCGTCAGCGCGGCGTGGTGCGTGAGCAAATATTCGTTCCGCGGCAAGAGCATGCTGGTGACGCTGATCGACTTGCCATTCTCGGTATCGCCAGTGATCGCCGGTCTGGTCTACGTATTGATGTTCGGCGCTCAGGGCCTGTTCGGGCCGTGGTTGCAGGACCACGACATCCAGATCGTCTTCGCCCTGCCGGGCATCGTCCTGGCGACGATTTTCGTTACCGTGCCGTTTGTGGCGCGTGAATTGATCCCGTTGATGCAGGAACAAGGCACGCAGGAAGAAGAGGCCGCGCGCCTGCTCGGCGCCAATGGCTGGCAGATGTTCTGGCACGTCACCGTTCCCAATATCAAATGGGGCCTGATCTACGGCGTGGTGCTGTGTACCGCGCGGGCGATGGGTGAGTTCGGTGCGGTGTCGGTGGTTTCCGGGCACATTCGCGGGGTGACCAACACCTTGCCGCTGCACGTCGAGATCCTCTACAACGAATACAACCACGTGGCCGCGTTCGCTGTGGCGAGCCTGTTGCTGATCATGGCGCTCTTCATCCTGCTGCTGAAGCAGTGGAGCGAAAACCGCATTAACCGCCTGCGCGCCAGCGCCGCGGAGGAATAACTCATGTCGATCGAAGTGCGTAACGTCAGCAAGAATTTCAATGCGTTCAAGGCGCTGGACAACATCAGCCTGGACATTCAGAGCGGCGAACTCGTGGCGCTGCTCGGCCCGTCGGGTTGCGGCAAAACCACGCTGTTGCGGATCATCGCCGGCCTGGAAACGCCCGATCAGGGCAACATCGTGTTCCACGGCGAGGACGTTTCCGGCCACGACGTGCGTGATCGCAACGTCGGTTTTGTGTTCCAGCATTACGCCTTGTTCCGCCACATGACCGTGTTCGACAACGTCGCATTCGGCCTGCGCATGAAACCGAAAAACCAGCGCCCGAGCGAAAGTCAGATCGCGGTGAAAGTCCACGAACTGCTCAACATGGTGCAACTCGATTGGCTCTCGGATCGCTACCCGGAGCAACTGTCCGGAGGCCAGCGTCAGCGCATCGCGTTGGCCCGTGCCCTGGCGGTCGAACCGAAAGTGCTGCTGCTCGACGAGCCTTTCGGCGCGCTGGATGCCAAGGTCCGTAAAGAGCTGCGTCGCTGGTTGGCGCGCCTGCACGAAGACATCAACCTGACCTCGGTGTTTGTCACCCACGACCAGGAAGAAGCGATGGAAGTCGCGGATCGCATCGTCGTGATGAACAAAGGCGTGATCGAGCAGATCGGCTCGCCGGGCGAAGTCTACGAAAACCCGGCCAGTGATTTTGTTTATCACTTCCTCGGCGACTCGAACCGGCTGCATCTGGGCGATGACAAACACGTGCTGTTCCGCCCGCACGAAGTGTCGCTGTCACGCCATGAGATCGAAGACCACCACGCCGCCGAAGTGCGCGATATCCGGCCGTTGGGCGCGACCACGCGGGTGACATTGAAAGTCGAAGGGCAGAGCGAATTGATCGAGGCCGAAGTGGTGAAGGACCACGACAGCCTGGTCGGTCTGGCCAAGGGTGAGACGTTGTTTTTCAAACCCAAGGTCTGGCAGAAAGTCGCCAACATCTAAGATCAAAAGCTTCTAAGATCAAAAGCTTCGCGGGCAAGCCTCGCTCCTACAGGTCAACGTTGTCATCACGACCGACAAAATCCTGTAGGAGCGAGGCTTGCCCGCGAAAGCGATCTAGACAGCAGCACGCTTCGGATTGACCCGCTCACCCCCCACTCGCGCCTCGATCTGCTCTTTGAGGTCATGCCGTAACCCCAATAAAAACGCCAGTTCAACCACCACGAACAACGGCCCGACAATCAACCCTGTTACGTCGTCGACAAACGCCGGTTTACGTCCTTCGTAATGGTGCCCGACAAATTGGATCACCCAGCCAATCACAAACATCGCCACGCCGCTGCTCAGCCAGAGCAGGGTGCTTTGCTGCGCCAGCACTTGCCCGGCCCACACGCACGCCCCCAGCAAAATCGTCATCAATACGCCGAGGCGCAACTCCAGGCGCAGGTAAAACCATGCCGATGCCAGTGCCACCAGCATCGCCGGCGACAGCCAGCCGCCGGCCCATTGCGGCCGCGAGAGCAACACCGCGACGGCCAGCACAATCAGCGGAATGCCGATAAAGTGCGTGACGATGTTGCGCGGATCGCGGTGGTAGGCGGCGTATTGACTGAGATGGTCAACGAGGCTTTTCATTGTTATTCCTCCTGTAGGGTGAGGGATCATGCGCCGGGTTCAGTGCTCGTTCTGTCAGCCAGGCGACAATTTCCAGGAGATTCAATGGACATGCAGGTTTGGCGTGCGCGCCTGATGAGTGGGCAGTGGTTCAGCCATTTACCTGTTCTGTTACAGGATAGTCTGCTGGCGGCGGCGCGGTTGCGGCGCCTGACGGCGGGGCAGTTGCTGTTCAAACGCGGGGATGCGCCGTGTGGTTTGTACGCGGTGCTCGAAGGTGCGGTGCGCATCGGCACGGTCAGCGAGCAGGGCAAAGAGGCGTTGCTGAGTCTGGTCGAGGCACCGCACTGGTTCGGCGAAATCTGCCTGTTCGATGGCCAGCCACGCACTCACGATGCTTTCAGCGCCGGGCCGTGCACCTTGCTGCACATCCCGCAAACCACGCTGCTGAAATTGCTTGATGAGCAACCGGTGTACTGGCGGCAACTGGCGCTGCTGATGAGCCACAAACTGCGCCTGACGTTTATCAACCTCGAACAGCTGAGCCTGATGCCGGCCCCGGCCCGCCTGGCCCATCGCTTGCTGATGATCGCCGAGGGCTACGGCGAAATCGATCCGCCACGCCGGGTTTTGCAACTGCCGCAGGAACAACTGGCGTCGATGCTGTCGCTGTCGCGCCAGACCACCAATCAACTGCTCAAAGAGCTGCAGGCGCAGGGCATTATCGGCCTGAGGTATGGCGAGATCGAAATCTTCGACGCCGAGCGACTGCTCGCGTTGACTGCGATCTGATCAACCAACCGGCAGTTGCCAAAATCTCACTGCCGACCCGGCCCCTGACTCAAATCTCACTGCCAACGCGGCCCTTGACTCAAATCTCACTGCCGACCCCGCCCCTGTGGGAGCTGAGCTTGCTCGCGATGGCGTCGGGTCAGCCAACGTTGAAGGTGACTGACACTACGCCTTCGCGAGCAAGCTCAGCTCCTACAGGAATCGGGGCGGGTTTGAGTTTGAGGTGAGGCCGGTTTTCGGTTGCCCTACGAACCGCGATACGTCGAGAAACCATACGGGCTCAGCAGCAACGGAATGTGGTAATGCTGGTCCGTCTGCTTGACCTCGAAAATCACCGGAATTTCCGGGAAAAACGTCTCGTGTTTAGTCTTCTGGAAATACTCGCCAGTCTTGAACACCACCCGGTATTCGCCCTTCTCGAACGGCTTGTCCGCCGGAAACAGTTCGCCAATACGGCCCTGTTCGTTAGTGGTGCCCTGAGCCAGCGGCTGCCAATTCTGCCCGACGTGTTTTTCCAGCGTCACGTTGACGCCCGGTGACGGCAGACCGTTTTCCAGATTCAGCACATGCACGCTCAACGGGTTGCCGGCCGCCAGGGCCAGGCTCGACAGGCTGCCGAGGGCGAGGGCGGCGAAAGTCATGCGGAACAGGTTCATTTTGAAGCTCCTTGGTTTGAAGGTTTGATCTGCAGGCCGGCGACAGTCGCCGCTTTGATTGCGCAGTTTTCGTCTTGCTCGCCGCCACCGGAACCGGCTACGCCGAGCGCGCCGACCAGCTCATCGCCGGCAAACAGCGGCACACCGCCGCCCAGCAGGAGCAATTCGTCGAGGGTATTGAGGTTGGCCGCTTCAGGATTGCTGCGTGCGCGTTTGGCGAACAAGCGTGTCGGGGTTTTGGTCGACAGCGCGGTGTAGGCTTTGCGTTGGCTGGCGGCGGTGTTGTGCGGGCCGATGCCGTCAGCGCGCAAGGTCACCAGCAGGTTGCCGCCACGGTCCAGCACCGACACCGTGCCGGTGCAACTGGCCAACGTGGCATCGGCCAATTGGCGCGCGGTGCGCAGATCGAGGTCGGCGTGGCGCGGCAATTCGGCGGCAAACGCGCTGCCGGTCAGCCCGGTGGCGAGGCTCAAGACAAGGGTTCTCAACAGCATGGGGGCAGCTCCAGAAAATCAGGAGGCCACCTTATCCAGGCTTTTTTGCACAACTCCGTCAGCATGATTACAAGTTTGTAATGGGCAATTCGCCCGAAGGCGCCTAGCCTGTCGCTCTGATCAATCGAGGTGTGCCATGCGTGTCCTGTTAGTGGAAGACAAACCAGCCGTCGCCAAACAACTGGCCAATGCCTTGGGCGAGGCGAGCTATTCGGTGGAAATAGCCAACGACGGCATGCATGCCCGACGCCTGATCGAATCGGGCGAATACGACCTGATCATCCTCGACGTCATGCTCCCGGGCCTCAACGGCTGGCAGCTGCAGCAGCAAATCCGCAAACTCGGCGAAACCCCGGTGCTGTTCCTCACCACCACCGACGGCATCGAAGATCGCCTGCGCGGCTTGGAATTGCACGAGGATGATTACCTGCTCAAACCGTTCGCAATGAGTGCGCTGGTGGCGCGAGTGCGCAAGTTGCTGCGGCGTGATCGCGGGCGGTGATCAAAATTTGAGCTAGACACCGGCGGGCTAGTGCATTAAATACGATGCACAGTTACAGTTTTATGCAATTTTGCACTGTATGCGATGCAGGTCTTGTCGATGGAAAATATTGGTGAACTGATCCGGTCATTGCGCAAAGAGAAAAAGCTTTCTCAGGCTGCATTAGCGCAACAGTACGGCATGAGTCGTACAACGATCTCCGGAATTGAAAACAATACGATTGCTGAAGTCGGCATCCGCAAGGTTGAGGCGATCCTCAATGGCTTTGGGTACGAACTCACAGCGGTGCCTCGGCAATCGACGCGCCCGACGCTCGATACCCTGAAAAAGGTCAATTTCCATGAATGAGCCGAGGGCCAGCGAACGGCTGCACATCAGCGTTGCCGCTAACGCCGTCGGCACATTGGGTCGCAGTGAGTCGCGCCAGGATTCGGTTTTCAGCTACGCCGAAAATGCAGCAGAAAGAAATGCCGTGTCGCTGACCATGCCGGCTCGTCTCGAGAGCTATCAGTGGGAACATGGCATACATCCTGTTTTTGAAATGAATCTACCGGAAGGTGCGTTGCGCGAGGAGCTGGTTCGGCGCTTCAGCAAAGCGGTTCGAGGATTCGACGACTTCGCGATGCTGGCTATCGTTGGCCCGCATCAGCTCGGGCGAGTCGGCATTGCCAACGCCCGAAACACCAACGAACGGCTGCCCGAAACCAGCCTCGCAGACCTGCTCGTGCATGATGGCGCGCAGGGTCAGTTCGATGATTTGCTGCACATTTATGGCCAATATTCTGGCGTATCAGGTGTTCAGCCCAAGGTCCTTGTGCGCGACAGTGCGGCGAGTGCCGACCGGGTTACCCATCGCGGGGCAACGCATCTGGTCAAAGCATTTCGCTCAGAGGAATTCCCAGAGCTTGCCGCCAATGAGTATTTTTGCATGCGGGCCGCGTTGCATTCCGGGCTTGAGGTTCCAGAGTTCGATCTCAGCGAAAACGGCAAATTTCTAGTGGTAAAACGCTTTGACCTGTACGACCAGGGGTATCGGGGATTTGAGGACTTCTGCGTCCTTAATGGCTGGCCGTCCAAGGCCAAATACGATGGTTCATACGAAGGTGCCGCCAAGCAAATCAAAGGATTTGTTTCGCCGTCACTGCTCAATCAGGCGCTCGAGTCATTCTTCAAGATCGTTGCGTTGTCAGCCGGCTTGAAAAATGGCGACGCGCATCTGAAAAATTTCGGCGTGCTTTACGAGCATTGCGCGGCGGATGCCTTGATCGATCTGGCTCCGGCATACGATATCGTCACCACCTCGGTGTACATAAAAACCGACAGCATGGCGCTGCTCTTGGGCGGCTCGAAAGCGTGGCCTAAGTACAAAATGCTCATGCGTTTTGGTCGTTCAGCCTGCAACCTGACGGAAAGCCGCTGCAATGAATTACTGCAGCAAGTCGCTCATGGAATGGAGGTGGCAATGGGTGAGATGGCTGAATACATCAAAGCCAACCGCAGATTTGCCGAGATCGGCGGCGCCATGCTTGATCAGTGGAAACTGGGTATGGCCCGCAGCTTGATAAAAGACTGACGTTCTAAAAATCCCGGTGGGACCAAGGCTTGCTCGCGAAGCGGCCGGCCGCCACAACACTACGTTCAAATCCCTCACCGCAACCCATCGCGAAACTGCCCCGGCGTCATCCCCGTCCAGCGTTTGAACGCGCGGCTGAAGCTGCTGGTATCGGCAAATCCCAGCAAATAACTCACTTCACTCAATGAGCATTGCGGATCGCGCAGGTGCAGCAGCGCGAGGTTTTCGCGGCTTTCGTTGAGCAGCGTGTCGAACCGGCAACCTTCGTCGGCCAAGTGCCGTTGCAGGCTGCGCAGGCTCAGGTGCAGGGTCTTGGCAATGTGTTCGGCGCTGGGTTCGCCTTCGGGCAGTTGCTCTTCAATCGCGTCGCGCACTTTACGTTCCCAGGTCAGCGGTTTGAGCTGGGCGAGGGTGCGTTTGAGCACGGTTTCGTTGTGTTCGGCGAGTTCCGGGTTGGCGTCGTCGAGGTGGCTTTCGAAGTCGATGAGGGCGAACTCGAGGCGATCCTCGTCGGCGGCAAAATGCACCGGCGAGCGGAACACCTTGTGCCATTGGTGCGGGTCCGCCGGTTCCGGCCGGCGCAAGTACACCGCCAGCGGCGCGTATTCACGGCCCAGCCGATTACGGCAGGTGCGCACGTAGATCGCGGCAAATGCGTCGATGGCTTCAAAGGCTGGCGCGGGATTGCCTGACGGAACTTTCAGATGAAAACGGTAGCGGTCCTCGGCGCGAATCAGTTCCAGTTCCAGCGCATCGCTGACCACCTGGTGATAACGCACGATGCGCTCGAACACCTCACGCAAACTGGCGCTGGCCACCAGCGCATAACCGAGCGCATGGAACGTGGTCGGGCTGACGAAACGCGACACGCGCAGGCCGATTGCCGGATCGCCGCTGACTTGCACGGCGATTTCCCACAGTCGCGTGGTATTGGACAACGGATAACGGGCGTTAGGGTCGTCCATCAACTGCGGGTCGAGCCCCGCCTGTTGGCACAGCGCGGTGCTGTCCAGGCCCAGCGCATCGAGCTGCTTGCGCAGGGCGCGGGTCCAACTGGCGAGGGAGGTCGGTTCAGTCATGTTGATTGGCGCTTCCGGTCAACAGGTTGGCGCTCACGGCTACTACACTTGCAGAGTTCACAAGCGAGGATGTGAGCATCAATAACCAGAGGATGGAAGCATGCACGGTACTTCTGCAAGTCCCCAGCGACTGAATGCAGGCCAGCGATCAGCGCATATTCGCGAAGTGGTGCTGGCCAGAGGCGTTGAACTGCGTAAACGCTACCCGATTCTCAACCATCAGGACGCCTTGGGCGCCGGCATTCTGGCCTTTGCGCTGGCCGGGATGATCGGTTCGGCGGCGCTCTACATCAGCGGCCACATGGCGTGGTGGGCGTGTCTGCTGCTCAACGCGTTTTTTGCGTCGTTGACCCACGAGCTCGAACACGACCTGATCCACAGCATGTATTTCCGTAAACAACGCGTGCCGCACAACCTGATGATGGGCCTGGTGTGGCTGGCGCGGCCGAGCACGATCAACCCGTGGATTCGGCGGCATCTACACCTCAACCATCACAAGGTTTCGGGCACCGAAAGCGACATGGAAGAACGCGCCATCACCAACGGCGAGCCGTGGGGCATCGCGCGATTATTGATGGTCGGCGACAACATGATGTCGGCGTTCATCCGCCTGCTGCGGGCGAAAACCTTGCCGCACAAGCTGAGCATTCTCAAGCGCGTGCTCAAGGTCTACGCGCCGTTGGCGTTGCTGCATTGGGGCGCGTGGTACGTGTTTCTCGGCTTTCATGCGGCCAACGGCGTCGCCCATTTGCTCGGCGCACCGATCGAATGGTCGGCGACCACGTTGTCGGCAATGCACGTGATCGACATCGCGGTAGTGGTGATCATCGGCCCGAACGTGCTGCGCACTTTTTGCCTGCACTTTGTCAGCTCCAACATGCACTACTACGGCGATATCGAGCCGGGCAATGTGATCCAGCAAACCCAAGTGCTGAACCCATGGTGGATGTGGCCGCTGCAGGCGTTCTGCTTCAACTTCGGCAGCAGCCACGGGATTCATCATTTTGTGGTGAAGGAACCGTTTTACAT
Source organism: Pseudomonas sp. SJZ131 (assembly GCF_007828705.1). Classification (NCBI taxonomy): domain Bacteria; kingdom Pseudomonadati; phylum Pseudomonadota; class Gammaproteobacteria; order Pseudomonadales; family Pseudomonadaceae; genus Pseudomonas; species Pseudomonas sp. SJZ131. The sequence continues at coordinate 130,010 of NZ_VIVC01000004.1, forward strand.
CCGCCAGATGACCGTGCCGGTAGCGCATAAAGTCATGCGCGAGATGGGCGTTCGGTTCAATGACTTCGGCACGTTTGCCCGGGCGAACCGCTTTGTGCGCAAGGAAAAAGTTCAGGACGAACCGGTAGCAGGTGTGCGCGTCTGATCGCCTCTTCGCGGGCAAGCCTTGCTCCCACGTGAACCACCATCACCTGTAGGAGCGAGGCTTGCCCGCGAAGGCGTCCGACCAGCCACCCTCAGTCCGACCGATACAGCGACTCGCTCAGTGGTTCCCAATACTCCGTTTAGACACCCCTAATCGCTACCCTACAGTTGTAGGGTGGTGTCTTCCCTGTGGTTGCTCTAGGGTCTATACCGAGCGAGACAGCTCGGTGTTAAAACCAGGAAGGATAGGCCGCTTGAAACTTTTTTTTGTCCTGTTAATTACGATCTCAGTTGGAATCGCCGTTGGCAGCGTTGCCGAATATTTTTTGATTAACAAGTACATCAAGCTCGCGTTGATGATTGCGGCGATATGTATTTGCCTTCGACTAATCAACTACAAACAGAGCACTGGCCAACAAGTTTGATCGTGAAGCCTGAAAATTCATCAGATGGCTAATAGCTAGGGAAGCAGAATGAGAGATTTAACGAACGCCGAAGTGCTGGCGGTTTACGGCGCCCAAGGTGGGCTGACCGTCTCGGCAGAGACCGTAGGAGGCGCCGTAGGAGGGACAATTGGAGGGCTCGTGGGCGGGCCAATCGGAGGAGGAGTCGGTGCTGTCGTGGGCGCTGCCGTCGCCAACTCGCTGGCAAACGGAACGCGCGCCACGGGTTCGGTAGGCAGTAGTGGTATTCCGTGGGGAGCCTCGATGGGCGGCGCTTATACGCCAATCGGGGCTTGACCAGCCGCGCACGTGCCCGCACGTAATCGGGCTCCGTGCTTGGCGTGGAATCGGAACCGCCGAATTCCGCGACATCAAAACTTCCCCATCAGCAAGCAATAAACGACAGCGGCAGATCCCGGATCTGCACCGCCGCGCTCGGTTTGTAATGGTCGTCGCTGGTGAGTTCGTGCAGCAGTTCTTCGCGCAGTTGGTGGAAGTCGAAACTGCTGCGCTGGCGCGGGTGGGGCAGGGCGATGTCGACCACTTGTTTGATCCGGCCGGGGCGTGGCTCCATGACCACCACGCGGTCGGCGAGGAAGATCGCTTCTTCGACATCGTGAGTCACCAGAATGGTGGTGATTTTCGCCCGCGCGCGGATCGCCAGCAGTTCGTCCTGCATCTGCTGGCGGGTCAGCGCGTCGAGGGCGCCGAACGGTTCGTCGAGCAGCAGGATCCGTGGGCTGGCGACCAGTCCACGGGCGATTGCCACCCTTTGCGCCATGCCGCCGGAGAGCTGATGCGGGTAGGCGCGGGTGAAGTCGGTGAGGCCGACCAGTTCGATGAAATCGTTCACGCGCTGGTGTTTTTGCTCGGCGCTCAATGGCTCGTTGACCAAGCCTAAACCGATGTTGTCGGCGACCGTCAGCCACGGGAACAAACGGTGTTCCTGGAAGACGATTCCGCGTTCGCTGCCGATGCCGCTGACGGCTTTGCCGTCCACGCTGATCTGCCCGCGAAATTCGGTGTCGAGCCCGACCAGCAAGCGCAGCAAAGTCGATTTGCCGCAGCCGCTGGAACCGACGATGGCGACGAATTCGCCCTCGGCAATGTCCAGGTTGAATTCGCGAATCGCTTCCAGTTCGAAGCCGTCGACGTCGAAGGATTTGCCGACATGGTTGAAGCTGACAATCGGTGCGTTCATGCGTGTCTCCAGCGAGTGGCGCGGATTTCCAGGCGTTGGCCAATAAGGTTGAGGAGCGCGCCGGTGAGGCCGACCAGCAGCATGCCGGCCATGATCAGGTCCATGCGCAGCAGTTGTTGCGCGCCGATCATCTGGCTGCCGATGCCGCCGTTGGACGGCATGAAATATTCGGCGCCGATGGTGCCGAGCCAAGCGTAGATCAGGCTCAGGCGCAGGCCGGCGAAAATCCCTGGCGCGGCACCCGGCAACACCAGGCGGCGCAGGCGTTGCGCCAAGGTCAGGCGCAGCACTTGCGCCGCTTCATTGAGTTGCGGCGAGAGGTTGGCGACGCTGCGTTGGGTGGCGATGAACAGCGGGAAAAACGCCGCGAGCGCGACAAACACCCACTTCGCCAATTCGCCCAGACCGAACCACGCGGTGAGCAGCGGCACCCAGGCAAAAATCGCAATCTGGCGGATCGCCGCCAGCGTCGGGCCGAGCACCCGTTCACTGTTGCGCGACAACCCGAGCAGCAAACCGACGGCAAATCCGAGACCGCCGCCGAGCAGCAAACCGCCGAGCGTGCGCCCCAGGCTCAGGGCCATGCCGCCGCTCAACGTGCCATCGAGCAAGCCATGCCCGGTGGTTTCCAGCACCACCAGAGGGCTGACCAGAATGTTCGCGTCGACCCATTGCTGATCCGCCGCCACTTGCCACAGCGCCAGCAGCGCTAACGGCAGCAGCCACGGTTGCAGCCGTTGCCAACCGGCATAGCGCGGGCCGCGACGAATTTCTGCGGTCGCCGGGTGCGGCCAGTGCACCAGTTTTTTGTCGAGCCAACCAATGCCGCGATCCATCGTCACGCCGATCACACCGATGACCACGATCACCACAAAAACGATGTCGAGCATGAACAACTGCCGCGCCCACACCATCAGAAAACCGATGCCTTCGCTGGAGGCCAACAACTCCACCGCGAGCAACGACGTCCAACCGGCAGCCAACGCCAAACGCACGCCCGCCATGAATGCCGGCAGCGCGGCGGGCAGCACCAGGCGCCGGATCAACAGGTGCGTCGGCAGGCGCAGGACGGCAGCGGCCTCGCGCAATTTCGGTTGTGCATCGCGCACGCCGACCAGCGTGTGCAAGGTCACCGGCACCACAATTGCCTTCACCAGCACCACCAGTTTCAGCGTTTCGCCGATGCCGAAAAACACCATGAACAGCGGAATCCACGCCAGCGTCGGCACTTGCGCCAACCCGGCAAATGTCGGAAACACCAGACGCTCCAGACGTCGGCTGAAACCCAGCGCCGCACCCAACGCGGCGCCCGCGCTGACCCCGGCGAGCAAACCCCAGAACAGCCGTTGCAGGCTGATCCACAAGTGCCCCCAAATTTCACCTTGGGCCAGTTCGACCGCGCTGCTCCACACCAGCGCTGGCGCCGGCAGGATCTGCTCGCTCATCCAGTGATTGCGGCTGGCCAGCCACCAAAGGGCAAACAGGCTGATGGGCAATAACCATGGCAGCAGGCGTTGGCTGACGCTGGGCCACACGCGCCGACGATTGAGCGGCGGCGCGGCCAGCGGCAGGCTGAGAAGGGAAACACGGGCCATGGGTGACCTCCGTTGTCGGGTTGCAAACAAATCCCGCTTTTGTGGGAGCGCGCTTGCTCGCGATGACGGAGTGTCAGGCACTGCACATGTCGATTGACCCGACGCCATCGCGAGCAAACTCGCTCCCACAGGTTTTTGGTGTATGCGAAATCGATCTATAAAGATGCGCATCAATGCTATTGAGAGATAAGCGAGACCATTTAAGGCTTCCAGCCCACCCGCATCCAATGCATTCGAAGAATATTTTCGATGCTGTTTATGCATACCCTCCGCAGAGCCGCGTTTTGACTTGCATAGATCCAGATGATCTAAAAATGTGAATTTATAGTATTTAAGTGTCGCGACCGATTCAGCCTACGTTCTGCTCCTCAACGCCGTCGTCACCAGGAGCCGCACCCATGAATCGTCCCTTCAAACGTGTCATCAATCTTTTTGCCGCACCGGCGCTGGCAGGGTTAATCGCACTCAGCGCGCAGGCCGCTGAACTCAAGGAAATCCGCATCGCCGTGCCCGACCTCAGCGCCGGTACGCAGAACAGCGGCGGTGGGATTACCGATGTTTTGCGCGATCAGCAGATCCTCGAAAAGGCCTTCGCCGATCAAGGCATCACGATCAAGTGGAGCTTCTTCAAGGGCGCCGGCCCGGTGATCAACGAGGCGTTCGCCAACGGCCAGGTGGACCTCGCCTACCTCGGTGATCTGGCGGCGATTATCGGCAGGTCGAACGGCCTCGACACCCGGCTGCTCAGCGCCACCGCGCGCGGGGTCAAACAATATTTGGGCGTGGTCCCCGGTTCGGGGATCAAGACGCTGCAAGACCTCAAAGGCAAGCGCGTGGCGATCTTCCGTGGCACCGCCACGCAGTTGTCGTTCGATGCGGCGTTGGCCAGTCAGGGTTTGAGCGAGAAGGACGTGAAGGTCATCAACCTCGATTTCAGCGGCGCGGTGGCGGCGTTGGCGGCCAAGCAGATCGACGCGTCGTGGGGCAGCTCCGGGCTGACCGCGTTGCAAGCCAAAGGGCTGGCCGAGTTGCCGCTCAACACCAAGGACCTCGGCGGCGCGGGCAGTGTGCAAGCGGTGCTGGTGGGCAGTGGCAAGTTTGTCGACGAACATCCGGAAGCGGTGGCGAAGTTACTCAAGGCACAGCAGCAAGCGGTGGAATGGTTGACTCAGGACGCCAACAAGGACGCCTACATTCAGCTGGTTTCGGGGCTGGCGAGTTATCCACCGATCATTCTTCAGCAGGATCTGAAGGATCAGAAACTCAGCGAAGTTTTCCCCTCGACGCTGGACCCGGTGTTCCTCGGCAAATTGCAGGATTCGGTGGATCTGGCGGCGCAGCAGCGGCTGATCCGCAAGCCGTTCAAAGTAAGCGACTGGGTGGCGCCGCAGTTGGCGGCCGCGAAGCTCTGAGATTTCAAGCGTCTGTTCGCACGTCTTCGCGGGCAAGCCTCGCTCCTACAGGGCTTGCGCAAGAACTGTGGGAGCAAGGCTTGCCCGCGAAGACGTCCTAAACCGCGACGCTGATCTGCTGCTTATCCACCGCCACCAACGTCTCGATCATCGCCCTTGCGGCCGGTGACAATCTGAACCCGGTGCGGCTGACGATCCCGCATCGCGCGTTCATGCTTTCGATGTTCTGCGGCAAATTGCGCCAGTGCAGCAGCACCAGCGAACCCTGCGCCACGTCCTCGATAAATGCCTCCTCGGTGCCAATCCCAATCGCGTTCGACTGCAACACGATCTTCACCAGCGCCGGGAAGTGTTCAGTCTCGATGGTCGGTGAAAAATCCATCCGTCCACTGAGGTTCGCCAGCAGTTTGCGGATGCCCGGCGGGATCAGCGTGGTCGCCAGCGGATAGTCGAACATGTCGTTGGTCGAGAGGCTGTCCTTGACCAGCAACGGATGCCCCGGCCGGCAGAAAAACACCCCGCGCTTGGGCGTCAATGCCTGGGTCTGGAAGTTCGGGTCAGCCTCGAAATGGCGGATGTCGGCGATGAAGAATTCGATCTCTTCGCGGCTCAACGCGCGGCTGAGTTTTTCCCAGTTATCCACCTGAAAACAGGTGCGCACTTTCGGGTGCGCATCGATGAATTGCGCCACCGCATCCGGCACCAGTTTCACCGCCGGCGCCGGGCCGCAACCAAAGCGCAATTCGCCGGCATCGAGCTTGGTCATTTGCGTCACTTCGGCGTTGAGCAGCGCCGCGCCTTGCACCAGGGTCAAGGCATGTTGCAGCACTACCTGGCCCTCGGGCGTGGGGCGCAAATCCTTGTTGCCACGGTCCACCAGCACACAGCCGAACTCTTGCTCCAGCCCTTGAATACTGCGGCTGAACGCCGGTTGAGTGATGCCCATGGCGTCGGCCGCGCGGACAAAACTGCGGTGTTCGTTGAGGGCGATGAAGTAGCGCAACTGGCGAAGATCCATATGCTTTTCCGGCATCCTAAAAATAGCTCGAAGGCATTTGCGACGAGGGTTGCATGAGGTTTTAAATGCAAGCTCTTATTCCGTCAACGAAGCATGTGAATATCTATTAGACCTAAATTGAATATAGATAGAGCATTGTTTCGCTGGCGCTCAACCGTCAGCAGTCCGATCGAGGGTCTACCCATGAGCAATGCCGCTTTAGCTGTAAAACCCGCTGTCCACGCACTCGAAATCCACCCGGTGGCCGGTCGTATCGGCGCCGAGATTCGCGGCGTGCACCTCTCCGGTGAACTGGACGCCGCCACCGTGGAAGCGATTCAGCAAGCGCTGGTCGAGTACAAAGTAGTGTTCTTCCGCGAGCAGACGCACCTCGACGATCAGCGTCAGGAAGCCTTTGCGCACTTGCTCGGCGAGCCGGTGGCGCACCCGACCGTGCCGGTGCGCGACGGCACCCGTTACCTGCTGGAACTCGACGGCGCTGAAGGTCAGCGCGCCAACTCCTGGCACACCGACGTGACCTTCGTTGACGCCTACCCGAAAGCCTCGATCCTGCGCTCGGTGGTCGCCCCTTCTTACGGCGGCGACACCGTGTGGGCGAACACGGCGACCGCTTACAACGAACTGGCGCCGGAGCTGCGCGAACTCGCCGACAAACTGACTGCGGTGCACAGCAACGAATATGACTACGCGAGTGCCAAGCCCGACGTGTCGGCGGAGAAGCTTGAGCGCTACCGCAAAGTCTTCACCTCCACTGTTTACGAGACCGAGCACCCGGTGGTTCGTGTGCACCCGATCAGCGGCGAAAAGAGCTTGCTGCTGGGGCATTTTGTGAAGCGCATCAAGGGGTATTCGCAAGCGGATTCGGCGCACTTGTTCGGGCTGCTGCAAAGCCATGTCACCCGTTTGGAAAATACCGTTCGCTGGCGCTGGCAGGCCGGTGATGTGGCGATCTGGGATAACCGTTCGACCCAGCATTACGCGGTGGATGATTACGGAACTCAGGACCGCGTGGTGCGCCGGGTGACGTTGAAAGGTGAAGTGCCGGTGGGCGTGGCGGGGCAGCGTAGCCAGACGATCAAAGGAGCGGAAATCGTCGGCGTCTGATCCGCCGCCATCGCCAGCAGGCTCGCTCCCACAGTGGATTGGTGTTGTCACAACATCAGTAAATAGGCACAAACCCTGTGGGAGCGAGCTTGCTCGCGAAAGCGGCGTATCCATCGATATATTTATCGACTGACACTGCACCATCGCGAGCAGGCTCGCTCCCACAGTGGACTGGTTACCACACGCCGATTTGCACCAGCTTCTCGGTTTCCGGCTCGCCATATCGGAAGCGCTGCCCGCGCAGATCAATCTCCTGATGGCTGATCGTGGTCCGGCGCTTCAACCCGCGCAGCCACTCGAACAAATACCCCGCATGCTCCTCGCGCACCGCCGCGAACGCCGGGTCCGCGCCGAGGTCGTGCAATTCCTGCGGATCATTCAGCAGATCAAACAACTGTGGGCGAAAGCCGTCATACGCCAGGTATTTCCAGCGCTCGCTGCGGACCATGGTCATGCGGCAGCGGTCGATCGGTTGCGCCAATCGCTCGCGTGCCGGCGCCTGAAATGCGTAGTCGTATTCACTGATCGCATAGCGCCGCCAATCGGTTTCGACGCCGTGCAGCAGCGGGATCAGCGAACGGCCTTCGAGCCGGTGATCGGCGCTGGGCAAACCGAGGGCCTGGAGAAATGTTGGCAAGGCGTCGATGGTTTCCACCAGCCGCTCATCCACCGAACCGCGGGTGACATCCGCTGCAGCCCTCGGGTCGCGCACGATCAGCGGAATGCCCACCGCTGGTTCCAGCAGAAACTCTTTCTCGCCCAAATAGTGATCGCCGAGGAAGTCGCCGTGGTCGCTGGTGAAGACAATCAGCGTGTCGTCCCAGCGACCGTTGCTCTGGAGAAAATCGAACAGGCGCCCGAGCTGATCATCGACCTGTTTGATCAAGCCCATGTAGGTCGGCACCACGTTCAGCCGCACCTCGTCGCGGGAAAAATTCAGGCTCTCCTCATGTTGGCGAAACGCCTCGTACACCGGGTGATCGCTGGCCTCACCGGCCGCCGCGCGCACCGGTGCAATCACTTGATCGGCGCCGTACAAAGCGTGATACGGCGCCGGGGCGATGTAGGGCCAGTGCGGCTTGATGTACGACAGGTGCAGACACCACGGCTGCGCGCCTTGCTCGGCGATAAAGTCGATGGCGCGGTCGGTGGTGTAGACCGTTTCCGAATGCTGCTCGGGGACGCGCGCGGGCAGATGGGCGTTGCGCATTTGCCAGCCGCTGAGGATTTCGCCGTTATCACCTTCGGCGGCATTCGCCCAGTCGTGCCATGGGTTGAGCCCGTCAAAACCGTGTTCGCGCAGGTAATGCGTGTAGGGCGCGGATTCGCGTTTGTCGGCGAAAATCGGGTCGTCGGGGAAGATCCCGTCGTGGCGGAAATACGCCTCGAAACCGACCTCGTTCAAATCCTCCGCTTGCGCACTTTCAGGGTCGATGGCCAGGCGTTGCAACGCTTCCAGATTGGGCGTGGCGTGGGTCTTGCCGACCAGCGCAGTGCGGATGCCGTGCGGGCGCAGATAGTCGCCGATGGTCAGTTCTTCGAGGGGCAACGGCACCGCGTTCCACGCCACTTGATGGCTGCTGACGTAACGGCCGGTGTAGGCCGACATGCGCGAGGGTCCGCAGATCGTGCCTTGGGTGTAGGCACGGCTGAAACGCACGCCGGCCGCGGCCAGACGATCAATATTAGGTGTGTGCAAATGCGGATGGCCGTAGCACGACAGGTAATCGCGGCGCAGCTGATCGCACATGATGTACAGCACGTTACGCACGGGTTTTTCGGGGTTGGACATGGGGTTCACCAATCAGAAGACAGGCGAGGTTTTTCGCTGTTGCGGTGGGGTTGAGGCAAGTGCATTTGGGGAATGGGTTTTATGCAGGGATTGCATCGGCGGCCAGAAAATCGCCATCGCGGGCAAGCCTTGCTCCTACAGGTCCGAGCACGACACAAAACCGTAGGAGCAAAGCTTGCTCGCGATGGCGGTCAATCAGACAGCCAGATTTTCCAGCGAACACACCTCTTCATCCACCGCATCCACCTCTTTGATCTGCGCAATCATCGCCTCGGCCAGCGGCGATAAACGATAGCCGGCGCGGCTGACAATCCCGTAACGCGTGTACAACTCCTCCAGGTCATCGGCCAGCCCGTCAATCCTCAAACAGACCAATTCACCCTTCGCGTGATGCAGCGCATCCGAGTACGCGCCGACGATGCCGATGGCGTCCGAGCGCATCACCACACTGAGCAGGCTGTAGCTGTTTTCGCACTCCACATTCGGGGTGAAATCCGGGCGGCCGCTCAAGTCGACGATGACTTTGCGCAGGTTCGGCGGGCGGATGCTCACGGCCATCGGATAGCTCATCAACTCCGCCGCGCTGATACGTTCGCGCGCCGCCAGCGGATGCCCGGCGCGGCAGCAGAAATGCCATTTGCGCGGGCGCAGACGCTGCGTCAGGTAGTCCGGATCGGCCTCGAAATAACGCGTGTCGGCGACGAAAAATTCGAACTCTTCGCTGAGCAGCCGCTTGCTCAGACTCTGCCAGTCATCGACCTGAAACTGCACCCGCGCCTTCGGGTAGCGCCCGATAAAACTGCCGATTGCGCGGGGGATCAAGCCCGCCGCCGGTGCCGGGCCGCAACCGAAGCGCAACTCGCCGGCCTCGAGGCCATTGAACTGGCTGATCTCGTTGGCCATCTGCTGTGCGCCGCTGACCAGCCGCCGCGCATGTTCGAGCAGCATCTGCCCCTGCTTGGTCGGCGCCAGATCCTTGCGGCCGCGATCAACCAACTGACAACCGACGCTGTGCTCCAGCGCCTGAATGCTGCGGCTGAAGGCCGATTGCGAGAGGTTCACCGCCAGCGCACCCGCGACGAAGCTGCGCTGGTCGGCGAGGGCGATGAAGTGTCTGAGTTGGCGCAAGTCGATATGCATTTTTCACATAAAAAATATCGGGCGAATGCATTGGATATGCATCAGGTGGACTCCTTATAAAGGCAATCTCTTATGCAGTAAATCTTTGTAAAAACATAAATAAATAACTTAAAAGAATATGCAGTGCTGAACGTCGTTGCGTGTTTTTTGATCAGGAGCCGCCTCATGAGTCCGTTGAACCTCGCCTCACCCTTATCGCCCCGACGGCTCAAACGCCTGCCCCTGGCGCTATTACTGGCGAGCAGCGCCCAGGCTTACGCCGCGCAACCGGCGCCGACCGCCGCCGCGCCCGCCGGCAAACCCGCCGCCGACAGTGCACAACTGGAAACGGTCACCGTCACCACCCGCCGCCGCGAAGAAAGTTCGCAAGATGTGCCGACGCCGATGAGCGTGGTCAGCGGCCAGGCGCTGGAAACCCAGCGGGTTTATCGCATTCAGGATCTGCAGCAACTGGTGCCCAGCGTCAACGTTGCCTACATGCATGCGCGGCAGTCCAGCGTGTCGATTCGCGGGCTCGGCAACAACCCGGCCAGTGACGGTCTGGAGGGCAGCGTCGGGCTCTACATCGACAACGTTTACCTCGGGCGGCCGGGCATGGCGGTGTTCGACTTGATGGACATCGAGCAGCTCGAAGTGCTGCGCGGTCCGCAGGGCACGCTGTTCGGCAAAAACACCACGGCGGGGGTGATCAACATCAGCACGCGCGCGCCGTCGTTCACCCCGGAGCGCAGCATCGAAACGTCGGTCGGCGAGGACGGTTATTTCCAGACCAAAGGGACGATTTCCGGACCGCTGAACGATGAACTCGCCGGACGATTTTCGGCCTATCGCACGCGCAGCGACGGTGACATCAAAAACGAATTTAATGGCCACGACTTGAACGGCGGCTCGCGTGAAGGCTTTCGTGGACAGTTGCTGTACAAGCCCAACGAGTCGTTCAACCTGCGCTGGATCGGCGATTACAACGAAGAGGATTCCAGCGCCGGCACCCGCGTGTTGTACAACACCGGGCCGACCATCAATGGCGTCAACCTTTATGAGTCACGCGCCGCTGCGGCAGGCGCGACGCTGGTCAACGGCTCGCATCGCAAGGTCAATCTGGACAACGATCAACACGTCACCGTGCATCAGGGCGGCACCTCGCTGGAGGCCAACTGGAACTTGCCGAGCGACTTCACCCTGACCTCGATCAGCTCCTATCGCTGGTGGAATTTCACCCCGCGCAACGACGATGGCTTGAACGTGCCGGCGAGCTACAACGCCGGGGTTTCGGTGGAAGACAAACAGTATTCGCAGGAATTTCGCCTGGCTTCGCCCAAGGGTGAATTCTTCGATTACGTGCTCGGCGCGTACTACTTCGGCAACGATCTGGACAACAAATCCTTCGCCAACTACGGCCCGCAAGCGGACATCTGGAACGGCACCCCGGCGGGCGCACTGGCCAACGTCGACAGCGTCGGCAAGGGCCACATCAAGACCGACAGCTTTGCGCTGTTTGCCCAGGGCACCTGGCACCTCACGCCACGCCTGGATTTCACCGCCGGCGTGCGCGGCACTTATGAAGAGAAAAACGCCTCGGTGACCCGCGCGGCTCCGGTCGGTGGCGCCGCAGTAACCGGCGCAGCGGCGACGGCGCGACGTGGGCGCACCGGCGCTTACGACTCCGGTGATTTGAATCAGTACAGCGCCAGCCCTTCGGGCTTGTTGAACCTCAGCTATCGCTTCACCGATGACTTGCTCGGCTACGCCACTGTGTCCCACGGCGAGAAGTCCGGCGGGGTCAACCTCGCGGTCGGCTCGGCGCCGACGGCGGGCGCCGACTCGCTCCTGATCGGCACCGAGCGTGCGAACAATGCCGAACTCGGTTTCAAAAGCACGCTGTGGGACCGCCGTCTGCAACTCAACGCCAACGTGTTCTGGACCCAGGTCAACGCCTACCAGACCAACGCTTATGACGCCGCCAATCGCGTGCAATACCTGACCAACGCCGGCTCCGTGCGCTCACGCGGCGTCGAATTCGAAAGCACCCTGGTGCCGCTGCGGGGCCTGACGCTGAACATCAATGGCTCGTACAACGACGTCAGCTACCTCTCGTACAAAGACGCGCCGTGCCCGCCGGAAATCAGCCAGGCACCGGGCGCCCCGGCGTCGTGCGACCTCAGCGGCCACCAGGTGGTGGGCGCGTCGAAATGGATCGGCAACGCCAACGGCGAATACAAATGGAACCTGAGCAGCGGCCTCGAAGAGTACGTCACCGCCAGTTACGCGTTCCGCTCCAAAGCCGTCGGCACTGTGGAAGATTCCGACTACGGGCAGATTCCGAGTTACGCCGTGGTCAACCTCTCCACCGGCCTGCGCGGCGACTTCAACCAAGGCCAGTGGGACGTCTCGCTCTGGCTGAAAAACGCCTTCGACAAAACCTATTACACGACCCTCTGGACCGGCGGCAACGGCGGTTATGAAGGCTTGCTCGGAACCCCGCGCACCCTCGGCCTGACGGGTCGCTACGACTTCTGATTCGTGACTCAAGGAGTTCCATCATGTTGAGCATCAAAACCGCTTTACCGCTGTTGCTGACCGGCGCGGTATTCAGCGCAGGCACCTTCGCCGCACCCAGCGTCTACCCCACGGGCGTGACCCGATATGCCCCGGCCAAGGCGTTTAACCAATACGTGATTTTTAGCGGCGCCGACAAGCAGACGCACTTGATCGACATGAACGGCAACGAGGTGAAAACCTGGCCGCACGCTGGTTTCCCTTCGGCGGTAATCGATCCGCAACTGGTCGGCGGCGAGCGCGGCCATGTGTTGCTGCAACTCAGCGACAAGGACCCCGGCAAACTCGGTTCGGCCGGCAACGGTTTGGGCAACCAGAGCATTGGTGAGCTCGACTGGAACGGCAAAGTCGTCTGGCAGTGGGGCGACAAGGCGCCGGGCGGCGCTGCGCAACAGCACCATGACCAACGGCGTCTGGCCAACGGCAACACCGTGGTGTTGGCCAATAAAGTGCACAAGGTCGCCGGGTTCAAAGTGCCGGAAGTCATCGACGATGCCATCTACGAAGTCACGCCCAAAGGTGAGGTGAAATGGCAATGGCTGGCCTCGGAACACCTGGATGAATTCGGCTTTACGCCCGAGCAATTGAAACTGGTGCACGCCAGCGACAACCCGGATTACCTGCACATCAACAACCTCAGCCTTGTCGGCCCGAACAAGTGGTTTGACGCGGGCGACAAACGCTTCAATCCGGATAACTTGCTGCTCGATTCACGCAACGCCAATTTCATCGCGATCATCGACAAGCAAAGCGGCAAAGTGGTCTGGCGTCTCGGCCCGAACCTGCCGCTGATCGACCCTAAAACCGCGCAAAAACTGCCACGGCCGGTGGACCAGTTTGTCGGTCAGCACGACGCGCACATCATCCCCGCAGGCTTGCCGGGCGCGGGCAATATTCTGCTGTTCGATAACCAGGGCTCGGCGGGTTATCCGAACGTCACGCTGGGGCTGATCTCGGGTTCGCGTGTGCTGGAAATCGACCCGAGCACAAACCAAATCGTCTGGCAGTACAGCGCGGCCAATTCGAAACAGCCGGGATGGGCGTTTTACAGCTCGTTCATCAGCAGCGCGCGACGTTTGCCGAACGGCAATACGTTGATCGACGAAGGCATGAACGGACGGTTTTTCCAGGTCACGGCCAGCGGCGAAAACGTCTGGGAATACGTCAGCCCTTATCTCGGCAAAGCGCCGGGTGGCGATGCGATCAGCAACTGGGTCTATCGCGCGTTGCCGGTGAGCTACGACTGGGTGCCGCTGGGCACGCCGCGCGCCGAAACCGCGGTGATTGCGCCGACGGTCGCTGCGCAGCAAACCAGCGCAAGCCGCTGACCAGAGCCGCACGAGCGCCGAAAACCATGCCTGCGGGGAATATTTTCAATGCCTGGAATGCATGCGTAATCGGGCTCTCGCGCACAGGCCTCGGCGGATAAGGCCTGCGGCCAAATGGGCAGTTCTTATATTCGCTAATGATCTATCAGTAATCTAAAAGATTACTTTAAGAGATAAGCGTCTAGCTCAATGATCACGCCATCGACAGGCCGGCGGGGAATGTTTGTTCCGGCCTGTCTTTTTATGTAGACGCGTTTTGAAGGACTGTAGGGAGTAAAACCATGGGCAATGTCCAGACCGCCGCCGGCGCGCATGAGGTGCTGTGGCGCCACGCGCCGAGTGGTGAGTTGGTCGACCTCGGCCGCGTGCCTCGGGTGCCGTTGGGCCAGTTGCGTTTGCAGCGTGCGCCCAAGGGGATTTTGAGCCGCCGCGAAGCGATTCTGCTCGGTGTGCTCGCGTTGCTGGTGCATGGCGCGGTGATCTATTGGCTCAATCAGCAGCCGATCAAGGAATTGCCGATTGTGCCGCCGGAAATCCCGCCGATGACCATCGAGTTTTCGCGCCCGGCGCCGCCCGTGGTCGAGCCGCCACCGCCGCAACCGGTACAACCGGTGGTCGAGCCGCCGCCACCCGTCGAAGACGAATTGGCTGTAAAACCGCCGCCACCCAAACCGGTTCCGAAGCCTAAGCCAGTCGCCAAACCGCTGCCCAAGCCAACGCCAAAGCCAACGCCCAAAGCGGTCGAGCAACCGCCCGCGCCGCCACAACCGACAGCGCCGGTCGCCGCGCCTGCACCACCGGCGCCACCAGCGCCAGCACCGGTAACGCCGGCCTCGGCCAACGCGGCGTATCTGAAAAACCCGGCGCCGGAATATCCGTCGCTGGCCCAGCGTCGCGGGTGGGAAGGCACGGTGTTGCTGCGGGTGCATGTGTTGGCCAACGGCAAACCGGGGGAAATCCAGATTCAGAAAAGCAGTGGTCGCGATCAGCTCGACGACGCGGCGCTCAGCGCGGTCAAGCGCTGGAGTTTTGTCCCGGCCAAGCAAGGTGAGGTGGCCCAGGATGGCTGGGTCAGCGTGCCGATCGATTTCAAGATTCATTAAACCGAAACCCAATTCGCGCCAAATGTTTACACGAGGGAATACATCATGACGTTACTGGCCTCTCCACTTGAATCCATCGAAAGCGCGGTGATCTGGCTGCTGGTGGTTTTTTCCGTTGCCACTTGGGGTTTGGCGTTGCTCAAAGGCGTGCAGTTCGGCCGTTTGAAAGCTCAGGATCGCAAGTTTCACAAGCAGTTCTGGGCGGCCTCAAGTCTGGATGCCGCCGCCGAATTGAGCGAAACCCAGCCCGGCGCCGCCGCACGGGTTGCCCAGGCCGGTTATGCGGCGATTCAGGTCGGTGAAGCGCCGCAGGCGCAGGATTTGAGCCAGGCGATCAATCACCAGGATCGGCTGGAGCGTGCCTTGCGTCAGCAGATCGTCCGCGAACGGCGTTCGCTGGAAACCGGGCTGGCGGTGGTCGCGAGTATCGGCAGCACCTCGCCGTTCATTGGTTTGTTCGGCACGGTGTGGGGAATCATGGAAGCGTTGAAAGGCATCAGCGCGGCCGGTTCGGCGAGCCTGGAAACGGTCGCCGGACCGATCGGTGCAGCACTGGTCGCGACCGGTGTGGGGATCGCGGTCGCGGTGCCGGCAGTGCTGGTTTACAACTACTTTTTGCGGCGTTTGAAACTGACGGCGGCGGACCTGGATGACTTCGCCCACGACTTCTACAGCCTGGCGCAGAAGAGTTCGTTCCGACTGCTGATTCACCCGACGTCGCACAAAGTCGTGGCCCAGGGTGGCGCGCAGAAAGTCAAGGAGGCGTCCTGATATGGCGTTCTCCACGCAAGACAGTGATGAGGTGCTGAGCGAGATCAACGTGACGCCGCTGGTGGACGTGATGCTGGTGCTGCTGGTGGTGTTTATCGTCACCGCGCCGCTGCTGACCAACGCGATCCCGATCAACCTGCCGAAGACCGAAGCGGTGGCGCCGGTGGAGCAGAAGGACCCGCTGGTGGTGAGCATCGATGGCGCCGGCAAGCTGTTTATCAACAAGGATGAAATCAAGCCGGATCTGCTCGAGTTCAACCTCAAATCAGCGAAAGCCAAGGATCCGGAAGTGCGCGTGCAATTGCAGGCCGACGACGGGGTGAATTACGGCGAAGTGGCGCGGGCCATGGCCTCGATTGAACGGGCCGGAATTACCAAGTTGTCGGTGATCACCGCGCGCTAGATTTTCCACAGTTTCCGGGGCCGTCTCCTTGGCAGGGTGCGGCCCTTTTTTTTGCGTAGGGCTCGAGAGCCATCCCCTCACCCCAACCCTCTCCCCAGACGGGAGAGGGGGAAAGGGGGCCGATCTTCATTCTTTTCGACCCTGAGTTCGACTCAGGACTTTCAGGTCGCAGCATCTCGCGAAAACACCTCAGTCAGGCCCCTCTCCCCTTTGGGGAGAGGGTTAGGGTGAGGGGTGGTTCTGATGATCAATCCCAAATATTCAATCCATCACTCATATGCATTTAAGGTCTTAATAAATAGCTTCTTATTCCTTAACGAATATAACTCCCATCCCTATACTCGCTCAGGAACAGACACGCAGCAGGAGAGCTCCCCCATGCGCAACGAATCAATTCGCTACCTGATTGTGCCGGGCTGGCAAGGATCGCCAGATGATCATTGGCAAAGCCACTGGCAGAACAGTTTGCCGAACAGTGCGCGCGTGGAGCAGGCCGACTGGCTGACGCCGCGTCGTGAAGACTGGGTCGCAGCGCTTGCCGAGGCAATTGCCGCCGACAGCACGCCAGTCATCCTGATCGCCCACAGCCTCGGTTGCATCACCGTCGCGCATTGGGCAGCGACCGCGCCGTCGCAGTTTTTGCGTCAGGTGCGCGGTGCCTTGCTGGTCGCGCCTGCGGACGTCGAGCGCCCGGCGTGCGTGCCGGCCCTGCGCAATTTCGCACCGATTCCGACCACGTTGTTGCCGTTCCCCAGCCAAGTCGTCAGCTCCGACAACGACAGCGCCGTCAGTGCCCCGCGCGCACTGGAACTGGCGCGCCACTGGGGTGCGGAGGCGGGGATTCTGTCCGGCGCCGGGCACATCAACGTCAAGTCTGGTCACCAGCGTTGGGAGCAGGGTTTCGCCTATCTCTATCGCCTGCAAAACCGCATGGAACATCACGCCCTGCGGCGCGCCTGATTTTTTTATCTTTTCAACGCCCCCGTCTCCCGGCGGTTTTGGGCGGGAGTTCTGCCATGAGTTTTGAAGCCTTCGGTCAGCCGCTGCTGACCTTTCCCGACGCCGAAAAAAGTCCCCTGAGCATTCGCGCCAAAGCGCTGGTGTTTGTCGATCCACGTTCGCGCCAGTTGCGCGAGGAATTGGAGCAACTGGCTCCGCGCTCAGTGTGCGTGTTGATTCGCGGCGAAACCGGCAGCGGTAAGGAACTGCTCGCGCGCCACATCCATCGCGCCAGTGATCGCAGCGGCTTGTTCGTGTCGGTCAATTGCGGCGCGATCAGCCCGACCTATGCCGACGCCGAATTGTTCGGTTACGCCGCCGGCAGCTACAGCGGCGCGGCGAGCAGTCGCGCCGGGTGGTTTGGCTCGGCCAATGGCGGCACGTTGTACCTGGACGAAATCGGCGACTTGCCGCTGCCGATCCAGATCAAATTGCTCTCGGCGCTGGAAAACCACGAAGTCACCCGCGTCGGCGCGCACCAGCCGAGCCCGGTGGACGTGCGCCTGGTCGCGGCCACCAGCATCGACCTCGCGCAAGCGGTGGCCGCCGGCAAATTCCACGAACGGCTTTATCACTACCTCAGCGAAGGCCAACTCGAACTGCCGGCGCTGCGTGAACGCGTGGGCGATATTCTGTCGCTGGCCGAATATTTTCTCGGCATCTACAGCCAACGCCTCGACCTGCCGGTGCCGCTGATCAGCGAAGCCGCGCAACAAGTGCTGGAAGCGCACAGCTGGCCGGGCAACACCCGCGAACTGGAAAACGTCATTCACTTCGCGCTGTTGGTGAGCACCGGCGACGAAATCCTGCCCGAGCATCTGAACCTGCCAGACGCGACGCCATCGTTGCAGCAGATCGAGCGGCAACTCAAACACATCCTCGCCAACGGATCCGCCGCCGAACAAGCAGCGCTAAACCAACTCCTGAAAAACACCGCGCTCCTGTAGGAGCAAAGCTTGCTCGCGAACCAGACGACGCGGTGCATCGGGCAAGACGCCGCCCCCTGTAGGAGCAAAGCTTGCTCGCGAAGCAGACGACGCGGTGCATCGGGCAGGACGCCGTCCCCTGTAGGAGCAAAGCTTGCTCGCGAAGCAGACGACGCGGTGCATCGCGCAAGACGCCGTCCCCTGTAGGAGCAAAGCTTGCTCGCGAACCGAAACGACGCGGTGTACCAGCAAGGACGCCTTCGCGGGCAAGCCTCGCTCCTACGGGTAATGCGCGAGCCAGAGGAGTCTGGAAAAAAAGGGGTGTATGAACAAAATGGAATATGAAAGTGAATAAAAGATATTGTTCGGGAATAAAAAATCCCGGTATTGTCCGCTTCACGCCAGCGATAGCACTTCACTGGCACTCGTACTAATAGCCGTCGCCGCTGGCGACCGTGATTTTCGATAAGGACACTGCATGAAAAAGGTTCTGTTGTTCACCGCACTGGCGGCTGCCCTGACTGCTGGCCTGGCCCAGGCTGGCGAGAAACTGGTGGTTGCGGCGACCCCGATTCCACACGCCGAGATTCTTGAACTGATCAAGCCGACTCTCGCCAAAGAAGGCGTGGATCTGGAAATCAAAGTCTTCACCGACTACGTTCAGCCGAACGTGCAGGTCGATCAGAAGCGTCTGGACGCCAACTACTTCCAGACCCTGCCGTACCTGGACAGCTTCAACAAAGGCAAGGGCACTAACCTGGTCACCGTGATCGGCGTGCACGTCGAACCGTTCGGCGGCTACTCGAAGAAAGTCAAAACCCTGGCTGAGCTGAAGGACGGCGCCACCATCGCCATCCCTAACGAAGGCAGCAACAGCGGCCGTGCCCTGATCCTGCTGCAGAAGGCTGGCCTGATCGAGTTGAAAGACCCGAAAAACGCCCTGGCCACGCCGAAAGACATCGCCAAGAACCCGCACAACTTCAAGTTCAAGGAACTCGAATCGGCCATGCTCCCGCGTGTGCTGGATCAAGTCGACCTGGACATGATCAACACCAACTACGCGCTGGAAGCAGGTCTGAACCCGGCTAAAGACGCGCTGGTCATCGAAGGCGCGGATTCGCCTTACGTGAACTTCCTGGTGGCGCGTCCGGACAACAAGGACAGCGACGCCATCCAGAAACTGGCCAAAGCCCTGACCAGCCCGGAAGTGAAAGCGTTCATCGAGAAGAAATACAGCGGCGCCGTACTGCCGGCGTTCTGATTCGACGCAGCACCAAACCCCTTCAAGGTTTCAACGCCGACGGCTGCTACAGCGTCGGCGTTTTTGCGTGCGCCCAAATCCTTGTAGGAGCAGACCCCTGTAGGAGCGAGCCTGCTCGCGATAGCGCCGGGTCAGGCAAGTGACATGTTGACTGACCCACCGCTATCGCGAGCAGGCTCACTCCTACAAGGGTTCTGTGTGGTTCAGGAAATCGGATCGATCAATTTTTCTGCGCTCTTTTGCCGCTTTCACCACACCTCAGCCAGATAGTTTTTTGCGTGATATCAATATGCTTTAACGGTATTTAAATTCTTCTTTTTATACCTTTAAAGTCGGTGCCTGCCGGGTGGTTATCCGCCGCCCATGGACTGCGCCACCGTCGCTTACCCCGCGACGTCAGGATGTTCAATGACCCTCGATTACGCTTTTATCCTCAGCACGCTGCCGGCGTTTCTCAAAGCCGTGGGCGTGACTCTGCAGGTCGGTTTTATCGCCATCGGCACCTCGCTGCTGGTGGCGCTGATCAACGCGACGATCCTGGTGTTTCGCACGCCATATCTGCAGCGCCTCGTCGGTCTGTACGTGGAACTGGCGCGCAACACGCCGCTGCTGATTCAGCTGTTTTTCGTCTACTTCGCCCTGCCGACGCTGGGCATCAAGGTTTCGGGTTTCACCGCGGCGATCATCACCATGACCTTCCTTGGCGGCGCTTATCTCACCGAAGTGCTGCGCGCCGGGGTCGACGCGGTGCCGCACGCTCAGCTCGAATCCGGCCGTTCCATCGGCCTGTCCCACGGCCAATTGCTGCGCTACGTGATCCTGCCGCAAGCCGGAATCCTCAGCCTGCCGTCGCTGTTCGCCAATTTTATTTTCCTGCTCAAGGAAACCACCGTGGTCTCGGCGGTGGCGGTGCCGGAGATTCTCTACACCACCAAAAGCTACATCGCGCTCTACTACAAAACCTACGAAATGCTCGCCATGCTGACGCTGATTTGCGTGCTGCTGTTTTTGCCGCTGTCGCTGCTGCTCAGCCGTCTGGAAAGGAGGCTCCAGCATGGCCAGTTCGGGTCTTGAATTGCTGTGGGTGTCGTTGCCGCAACTGGGCAAAGGCGCGGCGCAAACCTTGTCGATTTCCTTTCTGAGCATCGCCATCAGCAGCGTCGGCGGTGTGCTCTACGGCGTGTTGCGCACGCTTGACTCGAAATGGCTGAACGCAATCCTGCGGGTTTATCTGGAACTGTTCCGGGCGATTCCGGTGCTGGTCTGGCTGTACTTGCTGTTCTTCGGTCTGCCGATTTTCTTCGGCCTGAGCATTCCGAGTTTCTGGTGCGCGGTGCTGGTGTTGTCGCTGTGGGGCGCCAGCGAGGTGGGTGAAGTGGTGCGCGGCGCGCTGCATTCGTTGCCGCGCGGTCAGCGTGAAGCAGGCTTGTCGATTGGCCTCAACGGCCCGCAACTCTACGGTTACGTGCTGCTGCCGCAAGCGCTGAAACGCATGACGCCGCCGACCATCAATGTCTATACGCGGATCATCAAGACCAGCTCGCTGGCGGTGCTGATCGGTGTGGTGGACGTGATCAAGGTCGGCCAGCAGATCATCGAACGCACTTACGAATCGGTGCTGATCTACGGCGCACTGTTCCTGTTTTTCTTCTTCATTTGCTACCCGCTGTCGGCCGCCTCGCGCGTGCTGGAGCGGCGCTGGACGCAAGCATGAGCGCACTGATCGAGTTCAACGGTTTCAACAAGTTTTTCGCCGAGCAACAAGTGCTGAAAGACATCGACCTGAGTGTGAAGTCCGGCGAGGTGATCGTCATTCTCGGCCCCAGCGGCTGCGGCAAAAGCACTTTGCTGCGCTGCCTGAATGGCCTGGAAGTGGCGCACAGCGGCAGCCTGACATTCGACGGCCGCGAGTTGCTGGACAAAAGCACCGACTGGCGCGACGTGCGTCAGCAGATCGGCATGGTGTTCCAGAGTTATCACCTGTTTCCGCACATGAGCGTCCTTGACAATTTGCTGCTCGGCCCGGTCAAAGTGCAGAAGCGCGAACGCCGCGAGGCCCGCGCTCAGGCTGAAGCCTTGCTCGAACGGGTTGGCTTGCTGGACAAACGCGACGCCTTCCCGCGCCAGCTCTCTGGTGGCCAGCAACAACGCATCGCCATCGTCCGCTCGCTGTGCATGAACCCCAAAGTGATGTTGTTCGATGAAGTCACCGCCGCCCTCGACCCGGAAATGGTCAAGGAAGTGCTGGAAGTGATTCAGGGTCTGGCCCGCGAAGGCATGACCCTGTTGATCGTCACCCACGAAATGGCCTTCGCCCGCGCGGTGGCCGACCGCATCGTGTTCATGGATGCCGGGCGCATCCTCGAACAAAACCCTCCCGAGCTTTTCTTTACGAACCCGCAAACCGCACGCGCGCAGCAGTTCCTGGAGAAATTCTCCTACGTCGAAGCCCTGCCCAAAAAGACTCAAACACAGGAACTGGAACTGCTATGAAAACTGCCAAGTCGTCACTCTTTTTACTGCCGCTGCTCGGCCTCGCACTGCTGGCCGGCTGCGATAAAACCGAACAACCGCCGAAACCCAAAGTCGCCAGCGAAAGCACGGCACCGGCCGGCTACCTGGACAAAATCAAGGCGCGCGACAAGTTGATTGTCGGGGTGTTTACCGATAAACCGCCGTTCGGTTTTGTCGATGAGGCTGGGCGCTACGTTGGTTTTGATACCGACATCGGCCGCCAATTCGCCAAGGATTTGCTGGGCGATGAAAACAAAGTCGAGTTCGTTGCGGTGGAACCGGCGAGCCGGATTCCGTTTCTGCAAAGCGACAAGGTTGATTTGATCCTGGCCAACATGACCGTCACTCCGGAGCGCCAGCAAGCGGTGGAATTCACCAACCCGAACCTCAAGGTTGCGGTGCAAGCCTTGGTGCCGCAGGACAGCTCGGTAAAAACCCTGGACGACTTGGCGAGCCGCACGACCATCGTCACCACGGGCACCACGGCGGATATCTGGCTGACGAAAAATCACCCGGACTGGAAATTGCTCAAGTTCGAGAAAAACTCCGAGTCGCTGCAAGCCTTGGCCAATGATCGTGGTGACGCGTATGCGCAGGACAATTTGGTGCTGTTCAGCTGGGCCAAGCAAAATCCCGGCTACCGCGTGCTGGAGCAGACTCTGGGCGCCGAAGCACCGATTGCGCCGGCGGTGAAGAAGGGCAACATCGAACTGCGCGACTGGGTGAACACCGAGTTGGCGAAGTTGGGCGAAGAGAAGTATCTGCTCAAGCTGTACGACCAATACGTGCGCAAAGAACTGAGCGACGACACCAAGCCTGAGAGTGTGATTGTTGAGGGTGGGAAGTGGCAGGGGTGATCTTCTGCTGAGCTCTGTTGGTTCTGCGGTGCGGCTGAGAACCAGCCCCTCACCCCAACCCTCTCCCCAGAGGGGAGAGGGGGAAATGGGGCCGATCTCCATGCTTTTCAACGTATGGATTCGGCAGACGTCTCGTCTTTTTCCGGCCTGAGTTCAACTCGGTTGTTCAGGTCGATGCAACTCTAAGAACACCTCGGTCAGTCCCCTCTCCCCAGAGGGGGAAAGGGGGCAGATCTCCATGCTTTTCAAAGTATCGGTTCGGCAGACGTCTCGTCTTTTTCAAGCCTGAGTTCGACTCGATATTTCGAGTGTTAATTCTCTTCAGAGCCTGAGTTCAACTCGGTTTTTCAGGTCGATGCAGCTCTAAGAACACCTCGGTCAGTCCCCTCGCCCCTTTGGGGAGAGGGTTAGGGTGAGGGGGCATTCTCAAGCCAGACACTCAATCCGGCCAATACCACGCCGGTTCATCCAGCACCCCCCGCCCGACAATCCCGGTCTGGCCCAGGGTTTTCTCCAGCACGATGCAATTGCACTCAGGGTCTTCCTGCAGCGCCGAAATCAACCGCCGCGCGTGCGACACCACCCACACCTGACACTGCTCGGACGCGCGGATGATCAAGCGCGCCAGCGCCGGCAGCAGGTCCGGGTGCAGGCTGGTTTCCGGCTCGTTCAACACCATCAGCGTCGGCGGCCGGGGCGTCAGCAGCGCCGCGACCAGCAACAGATAACGCAACGTGCCATCGGACAATTCCGCCGCTGACAATGGTCGCAGCAAGCCTTCCTGATAAAACTCAATCGCAAACCGACCACCCGGCAACGGCGCGATGTTCAGCCGCGCGCCGGGGAAGGCGTCGCTGATCGCCGCTTGCAGCACCTCGGGATCACCGATCTCGCGAATGGTCTGCAACGCGGCAGCGAGGTCGCGGCCGTCGTGGTGCAGCACCGGCGTGCGCGTGCCCAGTTGCGGCTGGCGCACCGGGGCGTCGGCGTCGCTGCGAAAGTGATCGTAGAAGCGCCAGCGGCGGATGAATTCGCGCAGGTGCATGACTTCCGGTGAAGTGCGCAAACTGCCGACCTGATCGAACAGGCTGTCGAAATTCGGCGTGTGTTGCGCCAGCACATCCCAACTGCGCCCTTCGCGCGCGCGAATCATCGGGCCTTCGCGGTCTACCAGCAGGCTCGCGGGGCGGTAGTGCGGGCCGGACCAGATGCATTCCTTTTTGATTTCCGGGTCGAGGGAAAAGTACGAAAGAGTTTTTTCCGGCAACCCGAGGGCAATCGAATAACTGAAATCCTCACCGGCAAATCCCAGGCGCAAACGCTTGACGCCTTGGCGCACGCTGGCTTCAATCGGCACTTCGCCGTTGCGCATGCGCCGGCTGATGGTTTCCGGCCCGGCCCAGAAGGTCGAATCGAGCCCGCCCTCACGCGCCAACGCATTGATCACGCCACCCTGCGCGGTTTCCGCCAACAGGCGCAAGGCGCGATAAAGGTTGGATTTGCCGCTGCCATTGGGGCCGGTGATCAAGTTCAGCCGACCCAACGGAATCACCAATTTATTGATCGAGCGGTAATTGGCCACCGCGAGAGTCTTGAGCATGGGAAGCTTCCTGCTGCGTAGCGGGGCAGTTTGCCTTATCTTCAGCAACTTGAAGATCCCTTGCGGGAGCGAGCCTTTGTGGCGAGGGGGCTTGCCCCCGTCGGGCTGCGAAGCGGCCCCGTGGTTTTGTCAGATATACCGAATACGCCTGCTGCGCAGTCGAACGGGGGCGAGCCCCCTCGCCACAGGTCATCGTTTGGCGGCAGGATTGAGTGTCAGCCACAGGGTTTGCAGTAAACCCTAGCGGGCGTGGAACCCTGTTCTAAGCTCACAGTCGTATCGTCACTTGCACGTTCGTACCACGAAAAGGAGTCTGCATGGCGGGTACCGGGTTGAAAATGATGGCGGGGCTGTGCGCTGTTGCGCTGCTGACCGCTTGCGGCGATAAAAAACCGGTCGAAAAAGACCTGCCACGGGTGTTCGTGCAAGCGGTGCAACCCGCCGATTACGCCGCTTCCGTGACCCTCACCGGCGATGTCCAGGCGCGCGTGCAGACCGAGTTGTCGTTCCGCGTCGGCGGCAAAATCATCGAGCGCAAAGTCGACCTCGGTGACCGCGTTTCGGCGAAACAGGTCTTGGCCAGACTCGACCCGAAAGACCTGCAGACCAACGTCAATTCCGCCCAGGCGCAAGTCGTTGCCGAACAGGCGCGGGTCAAACAGACCGCCGCCGCGTTCGTTCGCCAGCAAAAACTCCTGCCCAAGGGTTACACCAGTCAAAGCGAATTCGATGCCGCCCAGGCTGCATTGCGCGCGAGCCAGAGCGCGCTGACTGCCGCTCAGGCGCAACTGGCGAATGCACGTGAACAACTGAGCTACACCTCGTTGATTTCCGAAGCGCCGGGCATCATCACCGCGCGGCAAGCGGAAGTCGGGCAAGTGGTGCAAGCCACCGTGCCGATCTTCAGCCTCGCGCGGGACGGCGAGCGCGATGCCGTGTTCAACATCTACGAATCGCTGCTGGCCGAACCGCCCTCGGACAAAACCGTGGTGGTCAGCCTGCTCGGCAACCCGAACATCAAAACCACCGGCACCGTGCGCGAAATCACCCCGGCGGTCTCGGCGCAAACCGGCACCGTGCAAGTCAAAGTCACCCTGCATGGGCTACCCGAAGGCATGCAACTCGGCTCGGTGGTCAGCGCCACGGCGAAAACCGCCGGCAAATCCGCGGTCGAACTGCCGTGGTCGGCGCTGACCAAAAATCTCAGCGAACCCGCCGTGTGGCTGGTCGACGGCGACGGTAAAGCGCAATTGCACAACGTCACTGTCGGCCGCTACCTGACCGGCAAAGTCATCGTCAGCGACGGCCTCGACGCCGGGCAGAAAGTCATCATCGCTGGCGGCCAACTGCTGCACCCGGGAATGAAAGTGGAAATCGCCGAAAACACCTACAAGGATCTGGCACCGGGGGCCGACCAATGAAGCGCCTGATGCTGCTGTCTGCCGGCCTGCTGCTGGCCGCGTGCTCGAAAGAAGAGGCGCCGCCGGAGCCGGTGCGCCCGGTGCTGTCGATTGAAGTCAAAGCGCTGAATCAGGAAGATCTCGGGCGGTTCGCCGGGAGCATTCAGGCGCGTTACGAAAGCAATGTCGGTTTCCGCATTCCGGGGCGGATCGCCAGCCGCGAGGTTGATGTCGGCGCCGAAGTGCAGAAGGGCGCGTTGCTCGCCACCCTCGACCCGACCGATCAACAGAACCAGTTGCGCGCCGCCGAAGGTGATCTGGCGCGGATTCGCGCGCAGTTCATCAACACTCAGGCCAACGCTCGGCGGCAGCAGGAATTGTTTGATCGCGGGGTAGGCGCGCAGGCGCAACTGGACATCGCCCAGACTGACCTGAAAACCACCCAGGCCTCGCTCGATCAAGCCAAGGCGTCGGTCGATCAGGCCAAGGACCAGCTCACCTACGTGCAACTGCGCGCCGATCACAAAGCCATCGTCACCGCGTGGAACGCCGAGGCGGGGCAGGTCGTCACTGCCGGCCAGCAAGTGGTGACGCTGGCGCAACCGGACATCAAGGAAGCGGTGATCGACCTGCCCGACAGCCTCGTCGATCAGTTGCCGACGGACGTGGTGTTCCAGGTCGCCTCGCAACTGGACCCGAGCATCACCAGCACCGCGATCATTCGTGAAATCGAACCGCAGGCACAAAGTGCGACCCGTACCCGCCGCGCGCGGCTGACGCTGACCGACACGCCGCCAGGCTTCCGCCTCGGTACGGCGATCAGCGTGACAATCAGCTCGGCGATCAAACCACGCCTCGAACTGCCGATCAGTGCGCTGCAAGAGGTCGATGGCAAAACCCGCATCTGGGTAGTCGATCCGCAGAGCCAGACCGTTGCCCCGCGTGACGTCAGCCTGATCAGCCGCACCGATTCCACCGTGGTCCTGGCCAACGGTGTGAAGTCCGGTGAGCGCGTGGTCAGTGCCGGTGTGAACAGCCTGAAACCCGGGCAAAAAGTCAAAATCGACGAGGAAAGCCCGCGATGAAAGGGAGTTTCAACTTATCCGAATGGGCGCTCAAACATCAGTCGTTCGTCTGGTATCTGATGTTCGTCGCGCTGCTGATGGGCGTGTTCTCGTACATGAACCTTGGCCGCGAGGAAGACCCCTCGTTCACCATCAAAACCATGGTCATTCAAACCCGCTGGCCGGGCGCGACCCAGGAAGAAACCCTCAAGCAGGTCACTGACCGCATCGAGAAAAAACTCGAGGAACTCGATTCCCTCGACTACGTGAAAAGCTACACGCGACCCGGTGAATCGACGGTGTTCGTGTACCTGCGCGACACCACCAGCGCCAAGGACATCCCGGAAATCTGGTACCAGGTGCGCAAGAAGATCAACGACATTCGCGGCGACTTCCCGCAGGGCCTGCAAGGGCCGGGGTTCAACGACGAGTTTGGCGATGTCTTCGGTTCGGTGTATGCGTTTACCGCCGACGGCCTGTCGATGCGCCAGTTGCGCGATTACGTCGAGCAGGTGCGCGCGGCGATTCGCGATGTGCCGGGGTTGGGCAAAGTCGAGATGATCGGCGAGCAGGATGAAGTCCTGTACCTGAACTTCTCGACGCGCAAACTCGCGGCGTTGGGCATCGATCAGCGTCAAGTGGTACAGAGCCTGCAATCGCAGAACGCGGTGACCCCGGCCGGCGTCATCGAGGCCGGGCCGGAGCGCATTTCGGTGCGCACTTCCGGGCAGTTTGCTTCCGAGAAGGACCTGGCCGACGTCAACCTGCGGCTCAATGATCGCTTCTATCGACTGGCCGATATCGCTGAAATCAGCCGTGGTTATGTCGACCCGGCGACTCCGCAATTCCGCTTCAACGGTCGCCCGGCCATCGGTCTGGCGATTGCGATGAAGAAGGGCGGCAACATTCAGGAATTCGGCAAGTCGCTGCACCAGCGCATGACCGACCTGACCGCCGACCTGCCGGTGGGCGTCGGCGTCAACAACGTCTCCGATCAGGCTGCGGTGGTGGAAAAAGCCGTCGGCGGGTTCACCAGCGCGTTGTTTGAAGCCGTGGTGATTGTGTTGATCGTCAGCTTCATCAGCCTCGGCGTGCGCGCCGGTCTGGTGGTGGCGTGCTCGATTCCGCTGGTGCTGGCGATGGTTTTCGTCTTCATGGAATACAGCGGCATCACCATGCAGCGGATTTCCCTCGGCGCGCTGATCATCGCCCTCGGCCTGTTGGTGGACGACGCGATGATCACCGTCGAGATGATGGTCACGCGCCTGGAAATGGGCGAAACCAAGGAGCAGGCGGCCACGTACGCCTACACCTCGACCGCGTTCCCGATGCTCACCGGCACGCTGGTGACCGTCGCCGGTTTTGTGCCGATCGGCCTCAACGCCAGTTCCGCCGGTGAGTACACCTTCACGTTGTTCGCGGTAATCGCCGTAGCGATGCTGGTGTCGTGGGTGGTCGCGGTGTTGTTCGCCCCGGTGATCGCCGTGCACATCCTCAGCGCCGAAGTGAAGCCGCATTCCGCCGAGCCTGGGCGCATTGGCCGCGCGTTCAACGCGAGCATGTTCTGGGCCATGCGTCATCGCTGGTGGGCCATCGGCATCACCATCGCGTTGTTCGCAGCGTCGGTGTTTTCCATGCAATTCGTGCAGAACCAGTTCTTCCCGTCCTCGGACCGGCCGGAGATTCTGGTTGACCTCAACCTGCCGCAAAATGCCTCGATCGAGGAAACGCGCAAGGCTGTGGACAGGCTCGAAGCGACGTTCAAGGACGACCCGGACATCGTGCGCTGGAGCACTTACATCGGCGAAGGTGCGATCCGTTTCTACCTGCCGCTCGACCAGCAATTGCAGAACCCGTACTACGCGCAATTGATCATCGTCAGCAAAGGCCTGGAGTCGCGCGCCGAGTTGAGCCAGCGCTTGCGCGAGCGGCTGCGCAAGGACTTCGTTGGTATCGGCAGTTATGTGCAGGCGCTGGAAATGGGCCCGCCGGTAGGGCGGCCGATCCAGTACCGGGTCAGCGGCAAGGACATCGATCAGGTGCGCAAACACGCCATCGCACTGGCCACCGCGCTGGATCAAAACTCGCACATTGGCGAAATCATCTACGACTGGAACGAGCCGGGCAAAGTCCTGCGCATCGACATCGCCCAGGACAAGGCGCGGCAACTGGGGCTGTCGTCGGAAGACGTGGCCAACCTGATGAACAGCATTGTCGTGGGCTCGCCGATCACTCAGGTGGACGATGACATTTACCTGATCAACGTCGTCGGGCGCGCCGAGGATGCCGAGCGCGGCACGCCGGAAACCCTGCAAAACCTGCAGATCGTCACGCCGAGCGGCACTTCGATTCCGCTGCTGGCGTTCGCCACGGTGCGTTATGAGCTGGAACAACCGCTGGTGTGGCGTCGCGACCGCAAACCGACGATCACCATCAAGGCTGCGGTGCGCGACGAGATCCAGCCGACCGATCTGGTGAAACAGCTGCAACCGACCATCGACAAATTCGCTGCCGATTTGCCGGTTGGTTACAAGGTCGCCACCGGCGGCACCGTCGAGGAAAGCGGCAAGGCGCAAGGGCCGATTGCCAAGGTTGTGCCGCTGATGCTGTTTTTGATGGCGACGTTCCTGATGATCCAGTTGCACAGCGTGCAGAAGCTGTTCCTGGTCGCCAGCGTCGCGCCGCTCGGGTTGATTGGCGTGGTGTTGGCGCTGATCCCGACCGGCACGCCGATGGGCTTTGTGGCGATCCTCGGGATTCTCGCGTTGATCGGCATCATCATCCGCAACTCGGTGATTCTGGTGACGCAAATCGAGGCGCTGGAGAAGGAAGGCCTTGAACCGTGGGATGCGGTGTCGCAAGCCACCGAGCATCGTCGTCGGCCGATTCTGCTGACGGCGGCGGCGGCGAGTCTGGGGATGATCCCGATCGCCCGCGAAGTGTTCTGGGGGCCGATGGCCTACGCGATGATCGGCGGGATTATCATCGCGACGCTGCTTACGCTGCTGTTCCTGCCGGCGCTCTACGTTGCCTGGTACAAAATCCGCGAACCGAAGAAAGACGCGCAATAGGCGAGCGCTTCGCGCTTATCGCGAGCAAGCTCGCTCCCACAGTTGCCTGCATTCCTCTGTGGGAGCGAGCTTGCTCGCGATGGCGTCTTTTCAGGCTACGCCGGCTTACGCCAGACACTCGCCAACCATGGCTGTTGCTCGCGCGGCAATCCTGCCGGCCGGTAGTAATGCTCCAGTTCGACAAACCCGGCCTCGGTCAGCAACGCCTGCCATGCCGGCAAATCGTGATAAGCGCCGTAACGCGGACCGTTCCAGCCTTCCTGATTGGCCCCGCGCGGATTGGAGCTGAACAACACGCCAGCCGGTTTCAACGCCGCATGCAGCTCTTTCAATACTCGCGGCAATTCCTGGCGCGGGATATGAAACAGCACGGCATTGGCGAAAATCCCGTCGAAGCGTTCGGCCGGCAGATCGAGCTTGAGAAAGTCCTGCTGCCAGACCTCGCAACCGCTGTCCTCGCGGGCCATCTGCGCAAATTTTTCCGAACCGTCGAGGCCGACGGCGATGTGACCCATGCGCGTGAACGTCTGCAAATCCCGCCCCGGCCCGCAGCCGAAATCGAGGATGTTCAACGGTGCGTCAGCCTGAATATGCCGCAGCAGCGCATCGATGTTCTGCCGCACATCATGGTCGCGCGTGCCCTCGCGAAAACTCTCGGCCACCGAGTTGTAGTGGCCGAGCGTCGTGGAAGTGATTTGCTGGAGGTCGTCGGGGGACTGTTTCATGGTCGGCTGCGCAGGCAATTGGGATTTGCCGAATATACGCCATCAACCTTGGGGCTGCTGCGCCGCCGAACGGGGGCAAGCCCCCTCGCCACAATCAGTGTTTGCAACGGGGCTAGCGTTTATTCAGCCCTTTCGCCAAGCGATCCCCGCCGAGCTGAATAATCGCCACCAACACCACCAGCAGCACAATCACCGTCAGCATGATCTGGCTGTCAAAACGCTGATAACCGTAGCGATAGGCAATGTCCCCCAGCCCGCCAGCGCCAATCGCCCCAGCCATGGCCGAGGAGTTGATCATCGTCACCAGCGTAATGGTGAAACCGCCAACAATCCCCGGTAGCGCTTCGGGCAACAGCACGTGCCAGACGATGTGCCAGCGACGGCAACCCATGGCTTGCGCAGCCTCGACCAAACCGTGATCGACTTCGCGCAAGCTGACTTCGGCGATGCGCGCAAAAAACGGCGTGGCGGCAATGGTCAGCGGCACCACGGCGGCCCAGACGCCATACGTGGTGCCGACGATCAGCCGGGTGAACGGGATCAGTGCGACCATCAGAATCAGGAACGGAATAGAGCGGAACAGGTTCACGAACGCGCCCAGCACGCGGTTCAGCGTCGGTGCTTCGTAGATGCCGCCCCTGGAGCTGGTGACTAGAATCACCGCCATCGGAATCCCCGCCAGCAGCGCAATCAACGACGACACGCCGACCATCAGGAAGGTGTCGATAAAACCTTGCAGCAAACGATCAAACCACATAACCGACGACCTCCACGTGCTGCGCCCACTGACTGGCGCGCTGGCGTAATTGCTCGGCGCTGGCCGACGCGCCTGTCACCGCCAGCAGCAATTGCCCCAGCGCATGTCCCTGAATCCGCTCGACGCCGCCCTGCAGCAAGCGCACGCGGCCACCGAGCGCGCCGAACAGCGCCGCCAGGTCCGGCTCATCGGTGGCACTGCCGGTGAATTGCACACGCAACACCAGCGCCGCGTCTGCCGACTGCGGTTGTGCGCTCAAACGGCTTTGCAATTCTTCCGGCAGCGCGTGTTGCAGCGGCGCGAGCAAGGTCTTGCTGACTTCGTGCTGCGGGTTGCCGAAAACCTCCCACACCGGGCCTTGCTCGACGACGCGGCCATGTTCCAGGACGACGACGCGGTCGCAGATATCGCGGATCACCGCCATTTCGTGGGTAATCAGCACGATGGTCAAACCGAGGCGCTGATTGATCTCGCGCAGCAGGCCGAGGATCGATTGGGTGGTTTCCGGGTCGAGCGCCGAAGTCGCCTCGTCGCACAGCAGAATCTGCGGGTCGTGCACTAACGCGCGGGCGATGCCGACACGTTGTTTCTGCCCGCCGGACAGCTGCGCCGGGTAGGCCTTGTGTTTCTCTTGCAGGCCGACCAGTTCGAGCAATTCGCGGACTTTCTTTTCGCGTTGATCCTTGGGCACACCGGCCACTTTCAGCGGCAATTCGACGTTCTGCCAAACGGTCTTGGCCGACATCAGGTTGAAGTGCTGGAAGATCATGCCGATGCGCCGACGCAGCGCCACCAGGCGGTCTTCGTCGAAGTCGCCGATGTCGATCTGATCGATCAACACGCGGCCGCTGCTCGGTTGCTCCAGACGATTGATTGTGCGAATCAGCGACGACTTGCCAGCGCCGCTGCGGCCGATAATGCCGAACACTTCACCGCGCTGGATCGCCAGGTCGATGCCGTGCAACGCCGCCACCGGACCTTGCTTGCCGTTGTAGGTTTTGCCCAGGCCGATGAAGCGCACGTGGGCACTATTGAGGTCCGGGTGCAGTTCGGTTTGTGCGGCTTTTTGAGGCTCCGGAATATCCAGTCGCCGTTGGATCGCGGCCGTCATGCTCAGCTTTCCCAACCGGCTTGATAGAGCTTGCCGTGGGCCTTGTCGAGCGCAGCGCGGACGGCCGACGAATGCTGGTAAATGTCGACAAATTTGATCAGGCGCGGGTCGGTTTTGCTTTTCGGCTGGATCACGAACTGGATCACGTATTCCTTGTGATCGAGGCCATCAAACAGCAGCGCCGAACCGGCATCGAAAGTCTTCGCCAGGCGAATGTAGGCCGGGTAACCCTGAACCAGATCGGCGTCGTCGTAAGCGCGTACCAGTTGCACGGCTTCGACCTGGAGGATTTTGATTTTCTTCGGGTTGGCGATGATGTCTTCTTCGGTGGCTTTGTAGCCGACGCCCGGTTTCAGCGTGATCAAACCGGCCTTGGCCAGCAGCTGCAAACCGCGACCACTGTTGATCGGGTCGTTGGCGATGGCGACGCTGGCGCCTTCCGGCAGCTCGTCGAAGCTTTTGTATTTTTTCGAGTAGAGGCCGACGTTGTTGATGATCCCCGGTGCAAACGGCACCAGGTCAAAACCGGCAGCGGTTTTCGCGTTTTCGAGGAACGGGATGTGCTGGAAGTAGTTCACGTCGATGTCGCCGGCAGCGAGGCTGACGTTCGGTGCGATCCAGTCGGTGAACTCGACCAGCTCGACTTTCAGGCCTTGTTTGGAAGCCTCTTCGACAGCGGCTTCCAGCGGAATAGCGAACGCCGCAGTGGTGCCGACTTTCAGCGGCGCGTCGGCGGCGAACGTGATGGAGCTGAAGAGGCCGAGGGCCATGGCCAGTGCTTTGACTGGGTGGGAGAGGAGCTTCTTGGTCATGATGGTTATTCCAGTCAGGGCATTGAATTTTTGGTGTTTGGTAGGGCCTCTTCGCGGGCAAGCCTCGCTCCTACAGGGGATTGCGGTGCCCTTGTAGGAGCGAGGCTTGCCCGCGAAGCTTTTAGCGGCGGAACGCGGCGCCGGTGTGTTGCTGCGGCAGATGCGCTTCACCGTGGAACAGCTTCTCGCGCAGGCTGCCGCTGTCGTAGGCGGTTTTGTACGAGCCACGACGCTGCAACTCGGGGATCACCAGGTCGATGAAATCGACGTAACTTTCCGGCGTGACAATCCGCGTCAGGTTGAAGCCGTCCAGGCCGGTTTCGGCGATCCACGATTCCAGCTCATCCGCCACTTGCTCAGGCGAGCCGACCACGGTGATATAGCGGCCACCGAGGGCGTGTTGCTCAAGCAATTTGCGTCGGGTCCAGTCATTGTTTTGCAGATTTTTGGTCGCCGACTGAATCGCGTTGCTCTTCACGTACTGGATCGGTTCGTCGATCGCGTACTCGGAAAAATCGATCCCGGTCGACGCCGAAAAGTGCGCCACACCGGCCTCCGCACTGGCGTAGCTCAGGTACTCGGCGTGCTTCTTCCAGGCCAGTTCTTCGGTGGCGCCGACAATCACGTTCAACCCCATGAACACCTTGACGTCCTCGGGATTGCGCCCGGCCTCGACCGCGCTGGCGCGGACCTTGTCCACCTGTACTTTGGTCGACGGTTTGTTCTGGCCGCTGATGAACACGCATTCGGCATGGCGCCCGGCGAACAGCAAACCGCGCTCCGAACTGCCGGCCTGAAATAACACTGGCGTGCGCTGCGGCGACGGTTCGCAGAGGTGATAACCCTCGACCTCATAGAACTCGCCTTTGTGCTCGACCTTGTGCACTTTCTCCGGTTGCGCATAAATCCGCTGCTTGGGATCGTTGAGCACTGCGTCGTTTTCCCAACTGCCTTCCCAGAGTTTGTAGAGCACTTGCAGGTATTCGTCGGCCTGATCGTAGCGACGGTCGTGTTCGACCTGTTCGCTCAAACCC
The DNA here is from genome assembly GCF_007828705.1 of Pseudomonas sp. SJZ131. Classification (NCBI taxonomy): domain Bacteria; kingdom Pseudomonadati; phylum Pseudomonadota; class Gammaproteobacteria; order Pseudomonadales; family Pseudomonadaceae; genus Pseudomonas; species Pseudomonas sp. SJZ131. The sequence continues at coordinate 164,151 of NZ_VIVC01000004.1, forward strand.
ATGGCTTTGGCGGCGCTGTCGAGATAACCGGTAACGATGTTCCAACCGACCCGTCCACGGCTCAAATGGTCCAGCGTCGACATGCGTCGGGCGAACAGATACGGCGGTTCGTACGTCAGGTTGGCGGTGAGGCCGAAACCCAGGTTTTTCGTCACTGCCGCCATCGCCGAGACCAGCAACAACGGGTCGTTGACCGGCAACTGGATCGACTCTTTCAACGGCACGTCCACCGAGTTTTGATAGACGTCGTACACGCCGACGATGTCGGCGATAAACAACCCGTCGAATAGTCCGCGCTCGAGCAACTGCGCCAGTTCGGTCCAGTATTCGAGGGTTTTGTATTGGGTCGAGGTGTCGCGTGGATGTGTCCACAAACCGTGGTTGATATGGCCGACGCAGTTCATGTTGAACGCGTTGAGCAGGATCTTCTTTTTCGCCTCGGCCATCAGATAGTCCCCCGCAGCGGCGGGTTTTCATCGTTGAGGTAGTAATTGCCCACCGCGTGATATTTCCAGCGCACCGGGTCGTGCAGCGTGTGCACCCGCGCGTTGCGCCAGTGGCGGTCGAGGCCATGCTCGATCAGCGTTGCCTGGCTGCCGGCCAGTTCGAACAAGGTGCTGCCGGCGGCGAGGGAGATTTCGGTGCTGATGGCGCGAGCCTCGGCGACTGCAATCGAGGCGGCGGCCACGGTTTGCGCGTTGGGGTTGGCTTGCGCCTGGTCGAGAAATTCACCCGAGCGTTCGAGCAGCGCTTCGGTGGCGTGCAGACGAATGCTCAAGTGGCCGAAGCTCTTGATCGTCAGCGGATCGTCGATGGCTTTTTCGTGGGTGGCGTCGATCCACGGCCGGGTTTTGGTGCGCACAAAGTGCAGCGCATCTTCATACGCGGCGCGGGCGATGCCGGTGTCGATGGCGGCGTGAAGGATCTGCGCCAACGGGCCGACGGTGGTCGGGCGTTCGTAGGCGCTTTGAAACGGAATCACGTCTTCGGCGGCGACGTAGACGTCTTCGAACACCACCGAACCGCTGCCGGTGGTGCGCTGGCCGAAGCCGCTCCAGTCATCGATCACGGTCAGGCCTTTACTATCGCGCGGCACGAACGCCAATTGCTGCACGCCGTTTTCATCCACCACTGAAGTGGGGATGCGCTGCGCGTAGATCGCGCCGGTGGCGTAGAACTTGCGGCCGTTGATGCGATAGCCGTCACCGTCGCGTTTGAGGCTGGTTACGCGGTCGTGCGCGGTTTTGGTCCCGAGTTCGGCGAGCGCATTGCCGAAGCGCTGACCGGCCAATACTTCGGCGTACAGGCGTTTTTTCTGTTCTTCGTTGCCGTTTACGCGCAGCACTTCGAGGGCATAAAAATGGTTCTGCGGGATCTGTCCGAGCGAGCCATCCGCCTGGGCAATCAGCGCGATGACTTTGGCCAGCGTGACGTTGGAAACCCCGGCGCCGCCGTACGCTTTGGGCACGCTGATGCCCCACAGGCCCGAGCGTGAAAACACTTCGAGTTCGGGGTGCGGCAAACGGCGCTCGCGGTCGCGCAGGGCGCTGTCACGTTTGAAATCGTCGGCCAGATCGCTGGCGACAATCAGGGCTTGCTCATCGCTGGTTATGACCGCGACGTGGTGAGAAAGAGGCATGTGTTTCTCCAGAGGTCTGGTTAAAAGTGTCTGGTCAAATCCAGGAATGGCGAGCCGGCAACGTGCCGTTGAGGTGGTAGCTGCCGACCGCGTGATATTTCCAGCGCACCGGGTCGTGCAGGGTGTGCACGCGGGCGTTGCGCCAGTGGCGGTCGAGGTTGAATTCGGCGAGGGTGGCGCGGCTGCCGGCGAGTTCGAAAAGCTTTTCGCTGGCGAGCAGGGAGATTTCGGTGGTCAGCACTTTGGCTTCGGCCACGGCAATCGAGGCGCGCGCGGCGGACTCGGCGGTGAGCGGCGCGGCGTTGACCTGGTCGAGCACGTGCCCGGCCTTGCGCAGCAGCGCTTCGGCGGCGTGCAGCTCGATTTTCAGTTTGCCGATGTCGGCGATCACGTAGAGGTCATCGCTGGCGCGTTCGACTTTTGCATCGATCCACGGACGCGCGCGGGTTTTGACGAATTCGATGGCGTCGTCGATAGCGCCGCGAGCGATGCCAGCGTCGATGGCCGCTTGAATCAATTGCGACACCGCGCCCTGGGTGTTCGGGCGCTCGTTGATCTTCCAGTTATCCACAACGAGCTCGGCATCGACCCGCACGTTGTTGAGCAAAATGGTGCCGCTGGCGGTGGTGCGCTGGCCGAATCCGGACCAGTCATCGACGATGCGCAGGCCCGGCGTGCCGCGCCGGACGAAGGCCAATACTTGCTTGCCGTCGTCGTTCAACGCCTTGACCGCAACCCAGTGCGCGAACAGTGCGCCGGTGGAGTAAAACTTCTGCCCGTTGATCACGTAGCCGTCACCGTCCGCGGTGATTCGGGCCTTGAGTTCGAGGGTGTTTTTGGTGCCGCGCTCAGGCCCGGCATTGCCGATGCGCCAGCCTTCGAGCACGCTTTTGAACAGCTGCTTTTTCTGCGCCTCGGTGGCGCTGCCGAGCACCAGATTGATAATGCCGAACTGGTTTTGCGGGATCTGCCCGAGGGCTGGATCGGCGGCGGAAATGATCGCGAACACCTCGGCAATGGTGACGAATGAAACCTGCGGCCCACCGTACTCGCGCGGGATCGCAATGCTGCCGAGGCCGCTGCGGGTGAACTGTTCGATTTCCGACCACGGCAACTTGCGCTGCTTGTCGCGTTTGGCCGCTTGCAGGCGCGCGACGTTTGCCAGCTCGTGGGCAGCCTTGATGGCTTGGGCGTCGTTGCGCAAAACCTGCGCGGGCAACAACAGCGGGGCGATGTCCAGATCACTCTGAACGATTGCATCTGCCAGACTGGACATCAGTGCCGCTCCTTGGCTGCACGCAATGCCCTGGCGATCTGCACTGGGGTGATTGTGTTCCGGACCATACCTACCTCACATCTCATGAAAAACGCCGCATGGGTGGCGGCGAGCGAATAACAAGAATGTCCGGTGGTCCGGTGCATATACCCTAAGCGTGTATAAAAAATTAATAAACTAACTTTTGGGAATATGCATAGAAGGGCGTCTGTCCGCAGAGCAACAGTTGTTTGTGGGGCAACAGTCGGGAGCTGAGTCCGGCCGTCAAAATGATTCGCAACCCCTGTGAGAGCGAGCTTGCTGTGGCGAGGGGGCTTGCCCCCGTTCGACTGCGCAGCAGGCGAGAACCAGGTCAATCGCAATCGCCGATAAGGGGCGCTTCGCCCCCCAACGGGGGCAAGCCCCCTCGCCACAGGAGCTCATCACCCACAGGGTTTCGGTGATGGTTTTAGTTTTTGCGGGTTTCGGCGGCTTGGAGTTGTTCTCGCAGCGGCACTTTCAGATACGGATTGGCGCAGCCGATTTTCAGCGTCCGGGGTGGTGCCCAGCGCGAGTTGTTGCCGACGCGGTCGAGGATGCAATAAGTCACTTCCAGACGCAGGTCTTCGCCGGCCTCGAGGATGATCGCCGGCGGCACCCAGACCTGAATCGGCTGGCCGATATCGCCCGCCGTCAGAGTCGGCAAATCCATGCGCACATCGCCCCAACGCAGCGTAATTTCATCGTCGATGGCCATGTTCAAATACGGCTCGATAGTCAGCGGCACGCCGCGTTTGATCTGGTTGGGGTTCACGCCTTGGCGGCGGATTGTCTCGGGCAGGCTCACCGGTGCAAGGCTCTGGTTCTCGTCGCCACACAGGGCCGGCGCATGGCCGCCGGGGCAATCGAGTTTGATCCGCACCAGCGTCGTGGGCGATAGCGCCGGGTTTTGTCCGACCTGCATCACGCGGTAGCGAATCTGCGCAATGCCGTTGCTGACGAAGCTCTCCGGCACGCGTAGCTGCAAGGTTTGGGCAACATCGCTCGCGATCACGGTGGTGCACGCGACATAGCAGTCGTCCCAGTACAACTCGATCAGGTCGCCAGCCTCCATGCCGGAGTAGGGCGCGACGTCGATCAGCAGGTGCGCGGCGGCAGCGTTGTTGATGCCGCTCTTGTGCGATTGCGCCAAGGTCGGGGCCGCAAGTTCGGATATGTTCGAGGTACTGGTCATGGTGCTCTCCTTGAGGTCTTGCAGCGAAGTCCGTTTCTGGAAGATCAATCAGCGTGAATTACGGCGCAACAAAGTGGGTAGTCAATGTCGAATGGTTAAATGTTGATTAGTTGCGATTGGCATTGGCTGGCGACTAGATAAGAGTGCGCCTGATTGCCTGTCAATAGAGTTAGTTAGTTGGCGGATCAATTTCCGCTTAATCAGAAATGTCCTACACGGTGAAGTTAGAAAACCTCAGCGCCGCGTCGAATAATCTGCATTTTTTCACTGAAACAGGCTACGCGCATGGCGAAGCACACGCGGAGCTTACCTGCGCACCCGTCCGACTTTAAGCTGAATAAATTTATTGCAGAACATATATATGTACCGCACGAACCGACGCGAAGTTATATAGCTTGGCTTCGAGACAAGTCAAAAGTATTGAGAAGTTGGGAATCTGCGTGGGGAGGGTGAATGCAACTTCCATCCATGGAAGTTAACAATCGGTGTGGCGGAGTTTTAATGCTGGGTGTTATTCAGAAACTTGCTGAGAAACTGTTTGGTTCGTTCTTCTTGCGGATTGGCAAACAATGCCTTGGCTTCACCTTGTTCAACAATCACACCCTTGTCGAAAAACACCACACGGTTCGCCACATCACGGGCAAAACCCATTTCGTGAGTGACGATGACCATGGTGCGGTTCTCTTCGGCGAGGCTGCGAATGGTCGACAACACTTCGCCGACCAATTCCGGATCGAGCGCCGAGGTGGGCTCATCGAACAGGATCACTTCCGGCTCCATCGCCAACGCTCGGGCAATCGCCACGCGCTGTTGCTGACCACCGGAAAGGCGTCGCGGGTAAGCGTCTTCCTTGCCCGCCAGACCAACCCTGGCCAGAAGCTTTTTGCCCAGGGCAATCGCTTCGGCCTGGGGCATTTTCTTCACCACGATCGGGCCTTCGATGACGTTTTCCAACGCCGTGCGATGCGGGAACAGGTTGAAGTTCTGGAACACGAAACCGACGTGCTGGCGCAAACGCCGCACCAGGCTTTGCTGCTGGTTCAGCGGGCGGTTGCCATCGATCTCGATGTCGCCGACCTTGATCCGGCCGCTGGTTGGTTCTTCGAGGAAATTCAGGCAACGCAGGAACGTAGTTTTACCCGAGCCGCTGGGGCCGATAATCGCCACAACCTCGCCTTCCTTCACTTGCAGATCGATGCCGTTGAGCACCACTTGACCCTTGAATTGCTTTGTCAGTTTTTCCACGACAATCATGGGGTCAGGACTCCTGGTCGTGCCGATTGACCCGCTCTTCCAACTTGTTCTGCAGGTGCGACAGCACCGTGGCCAGAATCCAGTAGATCAGCGCGGCGGCGAGATACATGGTGAAGACTTCGAAAGTCCGGGCGGTGATCAATTGCGCCTGACGGAACAGCTCCGGCACCTGAATAGTGGCGGCCAGCGCGGTGTCCTTGACCAGCGAAATGAAGCTGTTGCCCAGTGGCGGCAGCGCCGTGCGCATCGCTTGCGGAATGATCGCCCGGCGCAAAGTCTGCGTGCGGGTCATGCCGATACTGGCGGCGGCTTCCCACTGGCCGCGCTCGATGGAGCTGATCGCGGCACGGAGGATTTCGCAGGCGTAGGCGGCCATGTTCAGCGAGAAGCCGATCAGGGCGGCCGGCAGCGGATCAAGTTCGAGGCCCAATTGCGGCAAGCCGTAATAGATCACGAACAGTTGCACCAGCAACGGCGTGCCGCGAAAGAACGACACGTAGATGCGAGCAATCCAGCTCACCAGTTTGAAGCGCGACAAGCGCATCAACGCCAGGCCGAAGCCCATTACCAGGCCGAAAAACATCCCGCCCAGGCTGAGGATCACCGTGTAATACGCGCCCTTCAGCAGGAAGGGCGCGGAGTCCAGTGCGAGTTGGAAAGCTTCTTCCATTATTTAGTGACGTCAGCTTGGAAATATTTTTCCGAGATCTTCGCCAGGGTACCGTCGGCACGCAGCTCGTCGAGAGCCTTGTTCACCGCTGCCAGCAGTTCTGGCTCGCCTTTGCGCAGGGCAATGCCGGATTCCTGACGGGAGAATGCTTGGCCGGCAGCCACGGTTTTCGGAGCTTTCTTCGCGTATTCAAGCGCAGCCAGGCGGTCGATCAGGATGGCGTCGGTACGGCCATTGTTCAGGTCCGCGAATTTGGTCGGATCATCGTCGTAGGTGCGCACGTCTGCACCCGGCACGTTGGCTCGGACCCATTGTTCGTAGTTGGTGCCAAGGCCTACACCGACTTTCTTGCCGCTCAGGTCAGCGGCGGTCTTGATGTTCAGCGCGGCTTCCTTGCTCTTCAGCACCAGCGCTTGAATCCCGGAGATGGTGTACGGCTCGGAGAAGTCATACTTCTTCTTGCGCTCGTCGGAGATAGTCACTTGGTTGACCACGAGGTCCAGGCGCTTGGATTCCAGAGCAGCGAGGATGCCGTCCCATTTGGTTGGCTGAATCTTGGCTTTCACGCCCAGCTTTTTGGCCAGGGCTTCGGAGAGCTCGACTTCGAAGCCGGCCAGTTTGCCGTCGGCGTCGACGAAACTGAACGGTGGATAAGTGCCTTCCAGGCCGACGTTGATCACGCCAGCGTCTTTGATTTTTTGCAGTTGCTCACCGGCAACCGCTTGCCCCATCAGGCCGGCGCTGAGTGCCAGGCCCAGCGAACCTACCAGCAGATTTCGACGTAGTGCGGAAAAATTCATGACAAGCCCCTGTTTTTTTGAAAGACGTTTTTTTATGAAAGACGGTTTCTTGTGAACGATGCTATTGGCAATGTTGGCAAAATCGGGATTTGGACGACTGCGATATCCTGCCCTAAAGCCGCTTATGCGTCTGCGCCAAATTCGCCTGCGGCGCGACTATATGACGATGTTGTTAGATAGGAAAATACTAAATAACAATTCTGTTATTCCCTTAAAGAATAAGCGCCCGGCGTGATGACCTGTGGCCACAGGGTGTTCGTTTACAGGAAATCTTTATAGGCAAACAACGCCGGCGCGCCGCCGGTGTGCAGGAAGATGATCGGGCCGTCGTCAAAACGTCCGCGCCCAATGCCGTCGAGCAGCCCGGCCATGGCTTTGCCGGTATACACCGGGTCCAGCAACAAGCCTTCCTGACTCGCCAGTAACTTGACCGCAGACAACGTCCCGGCGTTCGGTTCGCCGTAACGCGGGCCGAAATATTCGTCCCACAATTCAACCTTGAAATTCGCCGGCAGGCTCACACCCAGCAACTCCGCGGTGCGCTCGGCCAGGCCTTGAACCTTCGGTCGCTGATCTTCCTCGCTGCGCGAAACCGTCACGCCAATCACTGGCAGATCCGGCAAAACTTCATTCAACGCCAGCGCCAGGCCGCTGTGAGTGCCGGCACTGCCCGAGGCCAATACCACCGCAGCGAATTGCAGGCCGCTGTCCTTGATCTGCTCGGCCAGCTCCAGGCCGGCGCGCACATAACCGAGCGCGCCCAACGCGTTGGAGCCACCAATCGGCACCACATACGGATTTTTACCGCTGTTGCGCAGCCGATCAGCCAACGCCTGCAATTGCTCGTCGGCATTATCGAGGTTCTCGACCAATTCGACTTTGGCGTCGAACAGATCCAGCAACAGCCGATTGCCGTTGCCGACATAGTTGGCGTCGTCGGTGCCCAGCGGGTTTTCCAGCAGCGCCACGCATCCCAGGCCCAACTTGGCGGCAATCGCCGCCGTCTGGCGCACGTGATTGGACTGCAGCGCGCCAGCGGTAATCAGCGTGTCCGCGCCCTGCGCCAGCGCATCGGCGGCAAGGTATTCGAGCTTGCGCAGCTTGTTGCCACCCATCGCCAGCGGCGTCAGGTCATCGCGTTTGACGTAAACATCGCGGCCCAGCCAGGTCGACAGACGTTCGAGTTTTTCCAGCGCGGTAGGGTGGCCGAGCAAGTCGAGGCGGTTGAAGCGGGCGAGCGAATTTTTGATCATGGGTCCGTACTGGCGCAGGAGAATCACAGGACTATAGGCACGCCCATTTGTTCGGGCAACCGCCAGTCGCTTATATCCATCAGTTCTGAAGACAGCACAATTGGTTCTTAATTCGCCCTCCGGACGTTGCCGTAAAGTGATCGCCGTCAGTGCGGCCAGACAGTCCGGCCGCCCGTGAGGAGTTTTCTACCGTGAGCGAGCGTTCCAGCCATTGGCAATTGCACACCATCGTCAGCCAACTGCGCACGGCGCGGGATCAGTGGCGCACGCAAAATGGCCGTGTCAGCGGCGAGCAGGGTGGCCGCGAGTTGCCGTCCCGCGCGGCGATGGCGGAGATTCTTGAAGCCTTGTGCGGCGCGCTGTTCCCGATGCGTCTGGGGCCGGTGGACTTGCGCGAAGAGAGCGAAGATTTCTACGTCGGCCACACTCTGGATGTCGCATTGAATGCGTTGCTGGCGCAGGCGCGACTCGAACTGCGCTACGCCGCGCGGCACAGTGCAGCAACCGATCACCAGCTCGACACTGAGCTCGAAGCGAAGACGATTTCGATCATTCAGGATTTCGCCCTCGCGTTGCCGGGGCTGCGCAGCCTGCTCGACACCGATGTGCTGGCGGCCTATCACGGCGACCCGGCGGCGCGCAGTGTCGATGAAGTGCTGCTGTGCTATCCGGGGATTCTCGCGGTGATTCACCACCGCCTCGCCCATCACTTGTACCGCGCCGGTTTGCCGCTGCTGGCGCGGATCAGCGCGGAGATCGCGCACTCGGCCACTGGCATCGACATTCATCCGGGCGCACAGATCGGCCGCAGTTTTTTTATCGATCACGGCACGGGCGTGGTGATCGGCGAGACCGCGATCATTGGCGAGCGCGTGCGGATTTATCAGGCTGTGACTTTGGGCGCCAAGCGTTTCCCGGCGGACGAGGACGGCCAGTTGCAGAAGGGCCATCCGCGCCATCCGATCGTCGAGGACGATGTGGTGATCTACGCCGGCGCGACGATTCTGGGGCGCATCACCATCGGCAAGGGTTCGACGATTGGCGGCAACGTGTGGCTGACCCGCAGCGTGCCGGCGGGGTGCAACCTGACGCAGGCGAACTTGCAGCATGATGACGGGACGCAGAAGTAAGCCCTGAATCTTGGTTGACTGGACTGGCCTCTTCGCGGGCAAGCCTTGCTCCTACAGGTTTTGCGCCATTTTCAGGTCGGCGCAGGGACCTGTAGGAGCGAGGCTTGCCCGCGAATGGATTCAAGCCGCGCCGCAATAATGGCATTTAGCTCACTGAGCACTGAACGAATCCCCCAAACCCCACGTCATACGCATCCTTGAGCTAGCGTAGTCAGGCGACCGCCGAGCCCTGCGATTAGTCCCCGGCGCCCGATTCATGTTTAACTTGAACGCTCATTCAAGTTAAACCGCCGGTTTGCTGCCCGCTCACAACAGGAGGCTTGCCCTTGCCGAGTCCGTTATTGATTGCCCGGTTACACCCCTTTGAGGCGCACGTTTCATGAGTGCTCCGACTGCCCCACCTAGCGGCCAGGTCCGCATGAACCCGCCAGTGTTCTACTTCGCTGCGGGTTTTATTCTGTTATTCGGCATCATCGTCATCGCCATGCCCGCGCAGGCCGGTGCCTGGCTGCTCGAAGCGCAAAACTGGGCGGCCAACACGGTCGGCTGGTATTACATGCTCGCGATGACGCTTTATCTGGTCTTCGTGGTGGTCACCGCGTTATCCGGCTACGGCAAGATCAAACTCGGTGCCGACCACGACGAACCCGAATTCAGTTATCTGTCCTGGGCCGGCATGCTGTTCGCCGCTGGCATCAGCATCACGCTGTTCTTTTTCTGCGTGTCCGAACCGCTGACGCATTTGGCGCAACCGCCGCAAGGCACCGCCGGTACGCCGGATGCGGCGCGCCAAGCGATGCAGATTCTGTTTCTGCACTGGGGCCTGCATGGCTGGGGCGTGTTCGCGTTCGTCGGCATGGCGCTGGCCTACTTCGCCTATCGGCACAACCTGCCGCTGGCCCTGCGTTCGGCGCTGTACCCGCTGATCGGCAAGCGCATCAACGGCCCGATCGGCTACGCGGTGGACGGCTTCGGCATCATCGCCACGGTGTTCGGCCTCGGTGCCGACATGGGTTTCGGCGTGTTGCACCTCAATTCGGGCCTCGACTACCTGTTCGGCATCGCTCACACGCAGTGGATTCAGGTCGGCCTGATCACGCTGATGATGGGCGCGGCGATCATTGTCGCGGTGTCCGGCGTCGATAAAGGCGTGCGGGTGATGTCCGACATCAACATGCTGCTCGCCTGCGCGCTGCTGCTGTTCGTGTTGTTCGCCGGTCCCACTCAGCACTTGCTCAACACCTTGATCCAGAACATCGGCGACTACCTCGGCGCGTTGCCGATGAAGAGTTTCGACCTCTACGCCTACGACAAACCGAGCGACTGGCTGGGCGGCTGGACGGTGTTCTACTGGGCCTGGTGGATTGCATGGTCGCCGTTCGTGGGCCTGTTCATCGCACGGATTTCCCGTGGCCGCACCATCCGCGAATTCGTCTTCGGCGTGCTGTTGATTCCGCTCGGTTTCACCCTCGCGTGGATGTCGATCTTCGGCAACAGCGCCATCGATCAAGTGCTCAACCACGGCATGACCGCGCTGGGTATGTCGGCGGTCGAAAATCCGTCGATGACCCTGTACCTGCTGCTGGAAACCTACCCGTGGAGCAAAACCGTGATCGCGGTCACGGTGTTTATCAGCTTCGTGTTCTTCGTCACCTCTGCCGATTCGGGCACTGTGGTGCTGTCGACCCTGTCCGCCAAGGGTGGCAACCCGGATGAAGACGGGCCGAAATGGCTGCGGGTGTTCTGGGGCGCGATGACTGCGCTGGTGACCAGCGCGCTGCTGTTCTCCGGCAGCATTGATGCGCTGAAGTCAGCGGTGGTGCTGACCTCGTTGCCGTTCTCGATGATCTTGCTGCTGATGATGTGGGGGCTGCACAAGGCGTTCTATCTGGAGTCGCAGAAGCAGATTGCGCAGATGCATTCACTGGCGCCGGTCTCCGGTTCGCGCCGTGGCGGTTGGCGTCAACGCTTGACTCAGGCTGTGCATTTCCCGTCGCGCGATGAGGTTTACCGCTTCCTCGACACGACGGTGCGCCCGGCGATTGAAGAGGTGAGCGCGGTGTTCGTCGAGAAAGGGTTGAAGGTGGTCACTCAGCCGGACCCGGCCAACGACAACGTCAGCCTGGAAATCGGTCACGGCGAGGAGCATCCGTTCATCTATCAGGTGCAGATGCGTGGCTACTTCACGCCATCCTTCGCGCGCGGCGGCATGGGTTCCAAGCAACTCAACAACCGCCGCTACTACCGCGCCGAAGTGCATTTGAGTGAGGGCAGTCAGGACTACGATCTGGTCGGTTACACCAAGGACCAGATCATCAACGACATCCTCGACCAATACGAACGGCACATGCAGTTCCTGCACCTGGTGCGCTGATCAGCCGCCGGTGGCGCCCGGGTTTTGCTCAGCACCCTGAACAAAACCAGCGCCGCCACCGGCACGCGCAGGAGCGAGCCTGCGGCTTCCTGCGAACATCATCAAACCTCACGCTGACGATCAATCCGCATGACGGCAGCGCTACACGGATTGTCGGCCTGACGCCAATCCCTGTAGGAGCGAGCCTGCTCGCGATGGCGTCACCGCGCTAGCCCGGTTACTCCCCTTAAACCGACCGCTTTGTCGGCAATGCACACCGCATCGCCAGGCAGGTGCTGTGCGTATGAACGCCGAAGCCTGAACAAAAAAATTCGTACCTGGATGCCTGTGATCTTTTGCAGGATATGTCCCGCGGGCGTGGATTAGTCCGGTCTGCTTTACAGTGCCTTGAATCCAATCACAGGAAGGATTCATTCACATGAAATTTCCGGTCGTTCTGCACAAGGATGCCGACTCAGAATACGGTGTGATTGTCCCGGATGTGCCGGGCTGTTTTTCTGCTGGCAGCACCGTCGGGCAGGCTTTTGAAAACGTTAAAGAAGCGCTGTCACTGCACTATGAAGGCCTGGTGGCCGATGGCGATCCATTGCCTCAAGTGCGTGAGATTGATGCTCATCTCGATAACCCCGATTACGCCGGCGGGGTGTGGGGTGTGGTCGAATTTGATATCACGCCTTACTTTGGCAAATCCGTTCGCTTCAATGCGACGTTGCCCGAGCAATTGCTTGAGCGCATCGACCAGACGGTCAGGCGCGACCAGCGCTACAGTTCAAGGTCCGGATTTCTGGCGGCGGCAGCGCTACGCGAATTATCAGCCTGACGCCAATCCCTGTAGGAGCAAGGCTTGCCCGCGAAGGCGTCACGTCATCCGCCAGAGATGTCTCTGAAAGATCGCTTTCGCCGGCAAGCCTCGCTCCTGCGAAGGGGAGCGGTGGTTCAGGCGCTTTCGCGTTCGATCACTTGGCATTCCAGCAGGTTCAGTCGTTGCACTTCGTCCTCCACCGGTAAAACCCCCAGGCTTTGCAGCACGCGGGTGGCGGCGAGTACGCCGATTTCCAGTGCCGGGGGTTTGATCGTGCTGAGGCTCGGCAGGAGCATTTCGGCGAAGGGGTAATCGCCGAAGCCGAGCACGGCGCAGTCTTCGGGGATGTTCAGGCCGGCGCGCTGCCCGGCGAGCAAACCGCCGGCAGCGAGGTTGTCGTTGGCGAAGATGATCGCGTCGGGGCGCGGCGAGGTGTTCATTAGCGCCTCCATTGCCTGTTTGCCAGCCTCGAACGGCGCTCGATCAACATCCGGCGCGAACACCCACGGCGCCAGTCCCAACTCGGCAACTGTCGCGGCGTAACCGTCGCGGCGCTCCAGCGCACTGAAGTCACCCGGCGCGCTGTTCTGCACAAACGCGATGCGCCGATAACCTTTGCCATGCAGATAACGCGCAGCGGTCACGCCGACTTCAAAATGCGAAAACCCGATCTGCACAGGCTCGCGCTCAGGCTGGTAATCCCAGGTTTCGATCACCGGGATATCCGCTTCGGCGATCATTTTTTCCGTGCCGGCGCTGTGAAAATGACTGGTCAGCACCAACGCCGCCGGCGCCCAGCCGAGGAACGCGCGCACCGCATTTTCTTCCTGCTCGGCGCTGAAATAACTCGAGGCCAATAACAACTGATAACCGTGCTGGCTCAGCGTGTCGCTGAAGCCCTGGATCGTATTGGCGAAGATCGGCCCGGAGATGTTCGGAATGACCATGCCGACAATCTTCCCGCGTGCCGACGCCAGCCCGCCGGCCACCAGATTCGGCACGTAACCCAACTCGGCAACCACCGCTGCAATGCGCTCGCGACGCTCCGGCGAAACCTGTTCCGGCTGATTGAAATAGCGCGACACGGTGATCGCCGAAACCCCGGCCTCACGCGCCACAGTATTGAGCGTGACGCGGCCGGCGCCACGGCGTTTGCGAGGCTTGTCTGCACTCAACGGGCGATTCCTCTTAAAAACCAAAAAGCATATAAAAGTAATTTTTCAGTATTGGACGGTCTATGGCTGGCTTGCCGATACTGGCGATGTTAGCGCTAACAAAGCGTTCTGTCTGCTACTCGCTCGAGCGAATGCCCAAGACACATTCACCGTCGCTGCTTTCACAGAAGGGCAGCGGTTCAGGGCACATTTTCGAGCGGGCAGACCATGCACAGCATTCCTGGGGAAACACAAAAACTGGCGCGATCGATTCGTGCTGCCACGCCACGCCGAGCGCATCTGGGCTGGTTGCTCGCCGGATTGAGCGCGCTGCCGAGCGCAGGCGCGTTTGCCGTCGAGACTGCGGATCAGGAACCAACGCTCAAGTCGGTCACAGTCACCGCTACCCGGCGCGAAGAGTCATTGCAGAAAGTCCCGGTGGCGGTCTCGGTGCTCGATGGCGAACAGCTCGAACGCGACAATCGCAACGGCGTCGCGAGCATCGTCCAGCAAGTGCCGTCGCTGAATTTCCGCACCGGCGCGTCGAACAAAGACACCTCGCTGTTCGTGCGTGGCGTCGGCACCATTTCCACCTCGCCGGGCGTCGAACCGACCGTGGCCACGGTGATCGACGGCGTGGTGTATGCGCGTCCGGGACAAGCGACGCTGGACCTGCTCGACCTCGAGCGCATTGAAGTGCTGCGCGGTCCGCAAGGCACGCTGTTCGGCAAGAATGCTTCGGCCGGCGTGCTCAATATCACCAGCAAAGCACCGACCGCCGAGACCCACGGTTTCATCGATCAGTCGTACTACAGCGGCAACGAAAGCCGCACCCGTTTCGGCCTCGGCGGCAGCCTGATTCCGGACACGTTGAAGGGCTCGATCACCACGTTGTTCGGCAGCTACGACGGCAATGTCGACAACCAGCACAACGGCCAGGAGGTCAACGGCTACAACCACCGAGGCGCGCGCGGCAAACTCGAATTCACGCCGAATGACGAGCTCAAATTCACCGTCATTGCCGACTACATGCAGTCCCACGACGACGGCCCGAACGGCGTCGTCAGCAAGTCCCTGGCCCCAGCGTTCACCAATGCGCTGAGCCCGGTGCGGCCATCCAGCGACAACCGCGACATCAATACCGACACCCGCAGCCACGTCGAAGACGTCAACAAAGGCCTGTCCGGCCAGCTCGACTGGAACCTCGGCGATTACACCCTGACTTCGATCACCGCGTGGCGCGGCTGGGACAACACGCAGTATCAGGATGGCGACCGTCTCGGCAGCGTCACCGCAGCGTTTCCCGGCACCGCCGACAAGGGCGACCTGGCGTTCGATCAATACTCGCAAGAGCTGCGCCTGGCATCGCCCAAAGGCGAGTTTCTCGAATACGTCGGCGGCTTGTTCTACATGCACGGCAAGGACGACGAAACCTATCAGCGCACCTTGACCACCCCAACCGCCGTCAACCGGGGCGTCGCCGATTACAGCACCACCAGCGACAGCTACGCGGTGTTTGGCGAAAGCACGCTGAACTTCACCTCGAACTTTCGCGGGATCGCCGGCCTGCGCTGGACCCATGACGATCTGGAGTACGATCACCGCCGCGTTTCCACCTCCGCCACCACCGTCAGCGGCATTCAACCGGCCACCCGCAGCTCGGGATCGGTGGACGAGGACGGCTGGTCCGGACGCCTCGGCGTGCAGTACGACTTGAGCGATACGGTGACCACCTACCTGACCTATTCGCGCGGCTACAAAGGCCCGGCGTACAACGTGTTTTTCAACATGCAGCCGCGCGATACCGAGGCGCTGAAACCGGAAACCTCCAACACCTGGGAGGCCGGCATCAAAGCCACCGCGTGGAGCAATCGGCTGACCACCAACCTCGCGGTGTTCCACAGCGATTACGACAACTATCAAGCGAACTTCTTCGACACCGTCGCCGGCCAAGTGGTGACGCGGCTGATCAACGCCGGCAGCGTCAGCACCGAAGGCGTCGAGCTCGATTACGCGCTGCAAGCAACCCAGCAATTGAAGTTCTCCGGCGCGCTGGCGTACACCCGCGCGCGCATCGACGAATTCGCCTGCCCGGCGGGTGCCGCGGCTTCGTGCAACGTCAACGGCAAGCCACTGCCGTTCAGCCCGGACTGGAAAAGCTACGTGCGCGCCGACTACACGATTCCGCTGGATAACGGCCTCGATGTCGAATTCGGCACCGACTACAGCTGGCAGAGCGAAGTGCAGTACGACATCAGCCAGAACGCCGACACCAAGCAGGGCGCCTACGGCTTATGGAACGCCAGCGTCGCGCTGGCCGATTACAGCAATGGCTGGCGCGTCGCGCTGCTCGGCAAGAACCTCGCCGACAAGTCCTACTCGCCGCTGCTGGCGAGCGGCGGCAACTACATCTATCGCGCCGTGCCACGCGATGACGAGCGCTACTTCGGCGTGCAATTGCGCAAGGATTTCTGACATGCCTCGACAGCTCAAACTCGGCGCTTTCCTGATGGCCACCGGGCACCACGTCGCCGCATGGCGGCACCCCGAAGTGCAGGCCGACGCCGGTCTCGACTTCGCGCATTACAAACACCTGGCGCAGATCGCCGAAGCGGCGAAGTTTGACGCGTTGTTCATCGCCGACAGCCTCGCGGCGCCCATCGGCGACATTGCCAGCCGCATGGCGCGCTCAGAGCACTTTGAACCCCTGACTTTGCTCTCGGCGTTGAGCGTTGTTACAGAGCGCATCGGACTGATTGCCACCGCCACAACCAGCTATAACGAGCCGTACCACGTAGCACGCAAGTTCGCCTCTTTGGAGCATCTTTCGGGTGGGCGCTCGGGGTGGAATCTGGTCACTTCCGACAATGCCGCCGAAGCGCAAAATTTCGGCCGCGACCAGCATATCGGCCACGCAGACCGCTACAGCCGGGCGCGGGAGTTCCATCGTGTGGTGACGGGTTTGTGGGACAGTTGGGAGGATGACGCTTTCGTACGGGACAAGCTCGGCGGTACGTACTACCAGCCGGAAAAAGTACACGTGTTTGATCATGTCGGTGAGCACTTTCGGGTCAAGGGACCGTTGAACGTCGCGCGTTCGCCGCAGGGGCAACCGGTGATTGTCCAGGCCGGTTCTTCAGAAGCGGGGCGTGAACTGGCGGCGGAAACGGCTGAAGTGGTGTTCACCGCGCAAACATCCCTGGCCGCCGCCCAGGCATTTTATGCCGACCTCAAGGGACGTCTGGGCCGTTACGGGCGCAGCGCCGATTCGCTGAAAATCATGCCGGGGGTTTTTGTCGTGGTCGGGCGCACGGAGAGCGAAGCCCAGGAGAAATATGAAACGTTTCAGCAATTAGTCGAACCCGAGGTTGGCGTCGCATTACTTGGGCGTATGCTGGGCAACTTCGATTTGTCGAAGTACCCGTTGCACGGGCCGCTGCCGGAGTTGCCGCTGACCGACAGCGGTCAGCAAAGCCGTCAGGCGCTGCTTACCGAACTGGCGGGGCGGGAAAACCTCAGCCTCGCCGAACTGGGCCGCAAGATCGCCGGTGGCCGTGGGCATTACAGCGTGATCGGGACGGCGCAACAGATTGCCGACCGCTTGCAGGAATGGTTCGAGCACGGCGCGGCCGATGGCTTCAATGTGCTGGTGCCGCATCTGCCGGGCGGTCTGGAGGATTTTGCCAGTGAGGTGGTTCCGGAACTGCAACGGCGTGGGTTGTTCAGAACAGAGTACGAGGGCCGGACCTTGCGCGAAAACCTCGGATTGCACAGGCCCGGGAACAGATTTGTGTAGCGCCCCTGTGGGAGCAAGGCTTGCCTGCGATGGCGATCTTGAGTCCGCCATCGCGAGCAAGCTTTGCTCCCACAGGTCCGTGCGCCATCGCGAGCAAGCTTTGCTCCTACAGCGCCTACAGATTCCAGAAAAAACAGACAAGAGAGGATTCGATGACTTACACCGCTGCCGAAAACCGCTATGACTCCATCCCTTACCGCCGCGTGGGCCGCAGCGGTCTGGTGCTGCCGGCACTGTCGCTGGGGCTGTGGCACAACTTCGGCGACAGCACGCCGATCGACACCCAGCGCTCGTTGCTGCGCACCGCGTTCGACCTGGGCATCAACCACTTCGACCTCGCCAACAATTACGGCCCGCCTTACGGCAGCGCCGAAACCAATTTCGGCCGTTTGCTGCGCGAAGACTTCAAGCAGTATCGCGACGAACTGATCATCTCCAGCAAGGCCGGTTGGGACATGTGGCCAGGCCCGTACGGGCAGGGCGGCGGTTCGCGTAAATACGTGCTCGCCAGCCTCGACCAGAGCCTGCAACGTCTGGGCCTCGACTACGTCGACATCTTCTATTCGCACCGTTTCGACCCGGACACCCCGCTGGAAGAAACCGCCAGCGCCCTCGCTACTGCCGTGCAGCAGGGCAAGGCGTTGTACATCGGTATCTCGTCCTATTCCGGGGTGAAAACCCGCGAAATGGCCGCGCTGCTGCAAGAGTGGAAAGTGCCGCTGTTGATCCATCAACCGGCGTACAACCTGCTCAATCGCTGGGTCGAAAAAGATTTGCTGGACGTCACCGACGAACTCGGCGCCGGGGTGATTGCCTTCACGCCGTTGGCTCAAGGGTTGTTGACCGACAAATACCTGAATGGCGTTCCGAAAGACGCGCGGGTCAACCGTCCGGGTGGCGGTTCGCTGCAGCAATCGCACTTGTCCGAAGCCAACATCGCGCACGTGCGCGGGCTCAACGAAATCGCCAAGCGCCGCGGTCAGAGCCTTGCGCAACTGGCACTGGCCTGGACCTTGCGCGACCCGCGCGTGACCTCGGCACTGATCGGCGCGAGCCGGCCGGAGCAGATCATCGAGAACGTCGGGGCGTTGAAGAATCTGAGCTTTAGCGCGGAAGAACTGGCGGAGATCGACCGATTTGCTCAAGAGGGCGGGATCAACCTTTGGGAGAAGCCTTCGACGGCTGAGTGATGCTTGGATTGGGGTGGGTCAGTTAGATCCACCCCTCACCCCAGCCCTCTCCCCAAGGGGGAGAGGGGAAAGGGAGCCGATCTTTATGCTTTTCAAAGCCTGAGTTCGACTCAGGTCTTTCTGGTCGCTGTATCCGACAAACACCTCGGATCCACCCCTCACCCCAGCCCTCTCCCCAAGGGGGGGAGGGGAAAGGGAGCCGATCTTTATGCTTTTCAAAGCCTGAGTTCGACTCAGGTTTTTCAGGTCGCTGTATCTCGACCAAACACCTCGGATCCACCCCTCACCCCAGCCCTCTCCCCAAGGGGGAGAGGGGAAAGGGGGCCGATCTTTATGCTTTTCAAAGCCTGAGTTCGACTCAGGTCTTTCAGGTCGCTGTATCTCGACCAAACACCTCGGATCCAGCCCTCACCCCAGCCCTCTCCCCAAGGGGGGGAGGGGAAAGGGAGCCGATCTTTATGCTTTTCAAAGCCTGAGTTCGACTCAGGTCTTTCAGGTCGCCGTATCTCGACCAAACACCTCGGATCCACCCCTCACCCCAGCCCTCTCCCCAAGGAGGAGAGGGGGAAGGGGGCCGATCTTTATGCTTTTCAAAGCCTGAGTTCGACTCAGGTCTTTCAGGTCGCCGTATCTCGACCAAACACCTCGGTCAGTCCCCTCTACCCTTTGGGGAGAGGGTTAGGGTGAGGGGGCGGTTCCAAAATCTCAGCGAAAAAACGGCACATCCCCCAACACCGTAGCCCGCTGCATCACACGCCGCGCCGGGCGATAGTCGTCCACCGCGTAATGCTGCGTCACGCGGTTGTCCCAGAACGCTACGTCATCCTTCTGCCAGCGCCAGCGAATGGTGAATTCCGGCCGCGTGGTGTGGGCGAACAGAAACTTCAGAATCACCTCGCTCTCGGTTTCCGACAGCTCGTTGATCTTCGACGTGAAGCCCTCACTGACGAACAATGAACGCCGTCCGCTCACCGGGTGTGTGCGAATCACCGGGTGCGACAGCGGCGGATTTTTGCGCCGCGCTTCCTCCCACTGCGCCAGCGCTTCGGGCGTATTGCCGTAGCGCTCGAGCGGAAATGACCGGGTGAAATCGTGAGTAGCGGTCAGCCCTTCCAGCAGGGTTTTCATCGGCGCCGACAACGCTTCATACGCAGCAATTCCGCTGGCCCACAACGTATCGCCGCCAAACTCCGGCAGCAGTTTGGCGCTGAGCACCGCGCCCATCGCCGGGGTCGGCAGGAAGGTCACGTCGGTGTGCCAGATCGCGTTGTCGCGCACGTCGGTGACGGCGGTGTCGAGGATCAGCACTTCCGGTTGCTCGGGCACATTCGGGTAGATCGGATGAATGTGCAGATCACCAAAATTCGCGGCGAAACGCGCTTGTTGCTGCGGCGTGATCGGCTGTTCGCGGAAGAACAACACCTGATGCTTGAGCAACGCTTGTTCGATCGCGTCGCGTTGTTCGGCGCTCAGCGGCTGGCTGATATTGATGCCGCTGATTTGCGCGCCGAGGGCTGAGCTGAGAGGAACGATGGTCAGGTTGCTCATGGTGGTTCTCTTCAATCCGGGGTGTCGAGCTGTTGTAGGAGTGAGCCTGCTCGCGATAGCGGTGGATCCGCCACAACGATGTCGCCTGCACTGCGCTATCGCGAGCAGGCTCACCCCTACAGGTTGCTTCACATGAAAATTTTCAATGTGCCTGGCCGTGCCACGGCACCAGTTTGCGTTGCAGTGCGCGCAGGCCCATTTCCATGGCGAAGGCGATCAGCGCGATCACCAGAATCCCCAGCACCACCACATCGGTGACCAGAAATTGCGCCGCCGACTGCACCATAAAACCCAAACCGCTGGTGGCAGCAATCAACTCAGCGGCGACCAACGTCGACCAACCGACGCCCAAGCCAATGCGCACACCGGTCAAAATATCCGGCAGCGCGCTCGGCAAAATCACGTGCCGAATCAGCTGTGCGCGAGTCGCGCCCAGCGACTGCGCGGCGCGCAGTTTTGCCGGATCAACCGTGCGCACGCCGGTCGCGGTGGCGATGGCAATCGGCGCGAAGATCGCCAGGTAAATCAGCAAGACTTTCGACAGCTCGCCAATGCCGCACCAGATGACGATCAGCGGCAGGTAGGCCAGTGGCGGGATCGGCCGGTAAAACTCGATCAGCGGATCGAGAATGCCCCGAGCGATACGGTTGTGGCCGATGGCGATGCCGACCGGCACCGCCGTCAGCACCGCGAAACCGAGCCCCAGACCGATCCGGCTGAGGCTCGCGCCCAAGTGCTGCCACAAGGTTGAATCCATGTAACCCGTGGTCGCCAGCAGCCAGCCCTTTTGCAGCACGGCGGACGGTGGCGGCAGGAACAGCGGCTCGATCATCCCGCTGGCCGTCACCGCCCACCACAGGAATACCAACGCAAACAGCGTCAACACACTGATCCAGCGCGTGCCGAGGCTGCGCCGCGCAGGCACTGCGGTCGAAGCGGGTTTCACCGTGACGGCGGGGATTTCATAGCTGCTCATGCGCGCTCCTGCCGCGTGGCGGCGCTGCGTTGCGAGAACACTTTGGCGAGCACGTGTTCGCGGGTTTCGATAAAACGCGGGTCGGATTTGATCGCCCGTGCCGACTCGCCGGCGGCGTAACGCTGGCCGAAATCCAGGCTCAGGCGCTCGACGATTTGCCCGGGATTCGGCGCCAGCAGAATCAGGTCGGTGGCGAGGAACACCGCTTCTTCGATGTCGTGAGTAATCAGGAATACCGGTTTGGCGGTGCGCTGCCAGACTTGCAGCAACAGCTCTTGCATCTGTTCGCGGGTGAAGGCATCGAGCGCGCCGAACGGCTCGTCCATCAGCAACACGCGCGGGTCGGCGGCGAGGGCGCGAGCGAGGCCGACACGTTGCTTCTGGCCGCCCGAGAGTTGCCAGATGCGCCGATTCTCGAAACCGGAAAGGTCCACCAGTGCGAGCATTTCGCGCGCGCGGATTTCGCGTTTTTCTTTGGTTATACCGGCCAGCTCCAGACCGAAACCAACGTTGGCCAACACGTCCTGCCACGGCAGCAGCGCGTCGTCCTGGAACACCACGCCGCGTTCGGCGCTCGGGCCTTTGACTGGCACGCCGTCAAGAGTGATGCGCCCGGCGCTGGGTTCGACGAAACCGGCAATCAGGTTCAACAGCGAAGTCTTGCCACTGCCGGACGGGCCGAGCGCCACCAGCAATTGCTGGGGCCCAAGGCTCAGGGAAATATCTGCCAATACCGGTTCCGGACTGCCGGGGTACTGTGCGCTGATGCGCTCCAGCTGAAGCAAAGCCATCGCAGTTAACTCCGATCAGTTGGTGATGAATTTGGCGCTGACGTACGGGGCGTAGTCCGGCAGCACGGCCTCGACTTTGCCTTGTTCCTTGAGGAACACGGCGGTGTCGGTGATGGCTTTGGTGGTCGGCGCGCCGAGGGTGGTGACTTGATCAGCCGCCAGCGGGTAGACGTTGCCTTGCAGCAGCAATGGAATATCGCTGGCCTTGGCGCCGGAGAGCTTCACCAGTTTGTCGACGTTGCTCTGGTTGGCGAGCCAGGCTTTCGGGTCTTTGCGGTAATCGGCGTAGGCGTCGAGGGTGACTTTGGCGAATGCGGTGACGATTTCCGGGTGCTTCTCGGCGAAGTCTTTACGCACGATCCAGGCATCGAAAGTCGGCGCGCCGAACTTGGCCAGTTCGCCGGAAGTGATCAGCACTTTGCCGTTCTCCTTGGCCACGCCGAGCGCCGGATCCCAGACGTACGTGGCGTCGATGTCACCGCGTTTCCACGCAGCGATGATCGCCGGTGGCGCGAGGTTGAGCACAGTGACTTTCGATGGGTCGATGTTCCAGTGTTTCAACGCCGCGAGCAGGCTGTAGTGGCCGGTAGAAACGAACGGCACGGCGATTTTTTTGCCGATCAGGTCTTGCGGCGAGTTGATTCCGGATCCGTCACGCGCCACCAGCGCTTCGGCGGCGCCGATCTGCGTGGCGATGAGGAAGGTTTCAACCGGGACTTTGCGCGTGATTGCAGCAGTCAGCGGGCTCGAGCCGAGGTAGCCGATCTGCACATCGCCGGAAGCGATGGCGGCGATGATGTCGGCGCCGTTGTCGAATTTGCGCCAATCGATTTTGGCGTTGGTGGCTTTCTCGTAAGCGCCGTCGGCCTGGGCGACTTTGGCTGGGTCAACGGTGGTCTGGTAGGCGACGGTGACGTCAGCCGCTTGCGCAAAGAAGCTCGCCGCCACCACCGACGCGGCCGCCAGGAGGCGAAGAGGGAAATGCAGTTTCATTGGAGAAGCTCCTTGTCAGGCGGCCGAGGATCGGCGTGAAAGGAGACTAAATGATCTAAGAATACGAAAATAAATAACTTTTTCGAATGAGCTTATGTGCGGAAAAATCTAAGGGATGGGTGGGAGGGTAGTGGAGAATTTGCCATTGTGTGCGTTCAGGTGGATCGACCCCTCACCCCAGCCCTCTCCCCACGGGGGAGAGGGGGAAAGGGGGCCGATCTTCGTGCTTTTCAAACCCTGAGTTCAACCCGGTTTCTCAGGTCGATGTAGCTCTAAGAGCAACTCGGCCAGTCCCCTCTTGCCCGGGGGAAAGAGAGCCGATCTACATGCTTTTCAAACCCTGAGTCCAACTCGGTTTTTCAGGTCGATGTAGCTCCAAGAACAACTCGGTCAGTCCCTCTATCCACGGGGGAAAGGGGCCGATCTACATGCTTTTCAAACCCTGAGTTCAACCCGGTTTTTCAGGTCGATGTAGCTCCAAGAACAACTCGGTCAGTCCCCTCTACCCCTTGGGGAGAGGGTTAGGGTGAGGGGCGGACCTTGATCCTAGTTACTAATCGCCAAAATACTCGCCTGATAAGACCCGACAAACACGTCGAAATCACCGACTTCGTTCTGTTCCAGCTCAGACTGTTCGGCCAGCGAGGTGCGGGCGCGCTCTTCGAATTTGCTCTGCAGCTCGGCGCTCAACGGTTCGCTGCGGAAGTACTCCGCGTGGGCCTGGCTCTGACGCAGCGAGAACTGGGCGAAGCTTTCCTTGTGCTCGGCCATCGCCGCCAGCACTTGAGCGGACGGGGTGCGGGACGGGTCTTTGACCTTCTCCAACTGCACGTCCAGCGCTTTGCTGTGCGCATCGCCGCCATGGCTCTGGTCGAGCAGCGCCGCCAGTGGCGCGATCTCTTCGAGCAGTTCGGCGGCCCATTCCTTCATGTCCACCGGTTGCCCGTCGCGCTGCAATTGCAGGCCCGGACGGCGACCTTCCTTGACCACGCTGAGGAAGTTCGAGGTCGCGTTGCCGCAGCTGCCATTAGTCAGCAACGGGCTGTCATTCAGCGCGCAGAACAGCAAAAACGCATCGAGGAAACGCGATTCAGTCAGGTCGATGCCCATCGGCAGGAACGGGTTGATGTCCAGGCAACGCACTTCGACGTACTGAATGCCGCGCGCCACCAGCGCCTGAATCGGCCGCTCGCCGGTGTAGGTCACGCGTTTCGGGCGGATGTTGGAGTAGTACTCGTTTTCGATCTGCAGGATGTTGGTGTTGAGCTGCACCCACTCGCCGTCCTTGTGCGTGCCGACTTCAACATACGGCGCGTACGGCGTGGCCACCGCTTTGCGCAGGCTGTCGGTGTAGCTCGCGAGGTCGTTGTAGCACGGTGTGAGGCCGGCCTGGGCGTTGCTCTGATAACCGAGGTCGCTCATGCGCAGGCTGGTGGCGTAAGGCAGATACAAAGTGTCCGGGTCGAGTTGTTCGAGTTGGTGCGAACGCCCGCGCAGGAAACCGGCGTCCAGCGCTGGCGAGGCACCGAACAGGTACATCAACAGCCAGCTGTAGCGACGGAAGTTGCGGATCAGCGCGATGTAGGCGCTCGACTGATAATCGCGGTCGGTGCCGACAAAACCTTCGGATTCCTTGAGCAGCGGCCAGAGCTTTTCCGGCAGGGAAAAGTTGTAGTGGATCCCGGCGATGCACTGCATGGTCTTGCCGTAACGCAGGGCCAGGCCCTTGCGGTAAACGTACTTGAGCTGACCGATGTTGGAGGTGCCGTAATAGGCAATCGGGATGTCTTCCTCGGCCGGCAACGGGCACGGCATCGATGGACTCCACAGGTACTCGTTGCCGAGCTTGCTGTAGGCAAAACGGTGAATGCTGTCGAGGCTCGCCAAGGTGTCTGCCGGGTCGGGCAGGGCCGGGGTGATGAACTCCAGCAGCGATTCGGAATAATCGGTGGTGATCTGTTCGTTGGTCAGCGCGGAACCCAGTTCTTCGGGGTGCGGCGTTTGCGCAAGGCGACCTTCGCTGGTCACGCGCAGGCATTCACGTTCGATGCCGTGAAGGCACTGTTCGAGCAGAGAGAGGTTAGCGCGCTCGCCGAGCATAGCCAGGCGGCGGTTGAGAAGTTCGCTCAAGTTGGATTCCTTCACGCGTCAGTCGCCCCAATATGGGGGTGGGCAAGACGGTCTACAAGGGTGAAGTTAAAACTGGCGTTTTCGCCTGGTTTTTGAGCAGCACAGACCTCATGCCGGTCAATAAAGAACTGCGTAATTCTTGTAGGAGTGAGCCTGCTCGCGATGACGGTGTGTCAGACGATGCATCGGTTATTGACACACCGCCATCGCGAGCAGGCTCACTCCTACAGGTTTCGTTGCGCTGAAATTAACTCAAATCGGTGACGTCTAGCTACAGCACAGCGAACGTGCCTTGTGCTTTTGCGACCAGTTTGTCGCCCTGCATCACGTCGGCTTCGACCACCAATGTGCGCCGGCCCGGGTGAATAACCCGCGCCGTGCACAGCACTTCGCCCTCAGCCACGGCGCGAATGTAATTGATCTTGCATTCGATGGTCGCGCTCTGCTGATCAAAGCCGTGGGTGCTGGAACAGGCCAGCCCCATGGCAATGTCGACCAGACTGAACAACGCCCCGCCGTGCAGTTTGCCGCCGCGATTACGCAGCTCCGGTGCCAGTTCCAGGGCGACTTGCGCCACCCCGGTTTCAAGGCTGTGCAAGCGGCACCCGAGCAACTTGAAAAAAGCGCTTTCGGTCAGCCCGGCAGGGATTTCCATCAGCGCTTCTTCAACTGCTTGGCGTTGGCGAACAGCGAGGCCATGGCGTTGTTGGCCGGGGCCGCTGCCGTGGTTTCCTTGCGCGGCGCAGTGTTCTGCGACTGACGCGAGGACGAACCCGGACGCGCACCCCGCGCACCGTCAATCTTCTCGCCCGGCGTGTCGCTCATGCGCATCGACAAACCTACGCGTTTGCGCGGGATATCAACTTCCATGACCTTCACTTTGACCACGTCACCGGCCTTCACCGCTTCACGCGGGTCCTTGATGAACTTCTCCGAAAGCGCAGAGATATGCACCAAACCGTCCTGATGCACGCCGATGTCGACGAACGCGCCAAAGTTGGTCACGTTGGTCACCACGCCTTCGAGGATCATCCCCAGTTGCAGGTCCTTGAGGTCTTCGACGCCTTCCTGGAACTCGGCAGTCTTGAACTCCGGACGTGGATCGCGGCCCGGTTTTTCCAGTTCTTGCAGAATGTCGGTAACGGTGGGCAGACCGAAGGTTTCGTCGGTGTATTTCTTCGGGTCGAGGCGCTTGAGGAAACTCGCGTCGCCGATCAGCGAACGAATATCGCGGTCGGTTTCAGCGGCAATACGCTGCACCAGCGGATAGGCTTCCGGGTGAACCGCCGACGAATCCAGCGGGTTGTCGCCGTTCATGACACGCAGGAAACCGGCAGCCTGTTCGAAGGTTTTTTCGCCCAGACGCGCGACTTTTTTCAACGCTGCGCGAGTCTTGAACGCGCCGTGCTCGTCGCGGTGGCTGACGATGTTCTGCGCCAGCGTCGAGTTGAGGCCGGAGATCCGCGCCAGCAACGCCACGGAAGCGGTGTTGACGTCGACGCCGACGGCGTTCACGCAATCTTCGACTACCGCATCGAGGCCGCGCGCCAGTTTCAGCTGCGAAACGTCGTGCTGGTACTGGCCGACACCGATCGACTTCGGATCAATCTTCACCAGTTCGGCGAGCGGATCCTGCAAGCGACGGGCGATGGACACCGCGCCACGGATCGACACGTCCAGGTCCGGGAATTCCTTGGAGGCCAGTTCGGATGCCGAGTAAACCGATGCGCCGGCCTCGGAGACCATGACTTTGGTCATCTTCATCGCTGGATACTTTTTGATCAGCTCGGCGGCAAGTTTGTCGGTTTCACGGCTGGCGGTGCCGTTGCCGATCGCGATCAAATCCACCGAGTGCTTGGCGCACAGAGCCGCTAGGATCGCGATGGTCTGGTCCCACTTGTTGTGCGGCACGTGCGGGTAAACCGTGGCGTGATCCAGCAGCTTGCCGGTGGAATCGACCACGGCGACCTTGCAACCGGTGCGCAGGCCCGGGTCGAGGCCCAACGTGGCGCGCGGGCCGGCCGGTGCCGACAGCAGCAAATCGTGCAGGTTGTGCGCGAACACGTTGATCGCTTCGGTCTCGGCGCCGTCGCGCAGTTCGCCCAGCAGATCGGTTTCCAAATGCGTGTAAAGCTTCACTTTCCAGGTCCAGCGCACCACTTCGCTCAGCCATTTGTCGGCGGCGCGGTTCTGGTTCTGAATGCCGAATTGCTGACCGATCATGCCTTCGCACGGGTGCATGGTGCCCGGCAGCTCATCGCCGACTTTCAGCGCGGAGCTGAGAATGCCTTCGTTGCGGCCACGGAAAATCGCCAGCGCGCGGTGCGACGGCATGCTTTTCAGCGGTTCATCGTGTTCGAAATAGTCGCGGAACTTGGCGCCTTCCTCTTCCTTGCCGGCGATCACGCGGGCGCTCAGCGTGGCTTCCTGCTTGAGGTAGCTGCGCAGTTTGTCGAGCAAACCGGCGTCTTCGGCGAAGCGTTCCATCAGGATGTACTTGGCGCCTTCCAGGGCAGCCTTGACGTCGGCCACGCCTTTTTCCGCGTCGACGAAGCGCGCGGCTTCGGCGTCCGGGGTCAGGCTCGGGTCGTTGAACAGGCCGTCGGCCAGCTCGCCGAGGCCGGCTTCCAGGGCAATCTGACCCTTGGTGCGGCGCTTCTGTTTGTACGGCAGGTACAAGTCTTCGAGGCGGGTCTTGGTGTCAGCGAGTTTGATGTCGCGCTCGAGTTGCGGCGTGAGTTTGCCTTGTTCCTGGATGCTCGCGAGGATGCTGATGCGCCGTTCGTCGAGTTCTCGCAGGTAGCGCAGGCGTTCTTCCAGATGACGCAACTGGATGTCATCGAGGCTGCCGGTCACTTCTTTCCGGTAGCGGGCGATGAAGGGCACGGTCGAGCCTTCATCGAGTAGCGCGACGGCCGCTTCGACCTGTTGTGGGCGTACACCGAGTTCCTCGGCGATGCGGCTGTTGATGCTGTCCATAAAACCACCTGACAAATTGTGAAAGCAGCTCGCGGGCGCGCAAATAAAGGCCCGGCGAGTCTGGTTGAGCGGCCTGACCTGCGCCGCTGCCTGGGTCGACAGGCATCCCGTTGACCCGTGAAATCGAACTATTACTGCGCGCGCCGGGAAAATAAAAAGTGGCCGCAGCGCGTAACGATCAAACGTTGCCTGACACAAAACGCCGCGCATTATACCCAGCGTTCCATGATTGCGGGACATTGCGCCCGGCAGGCGCGGAGTCGGTTCTATGGCGGTGAAGGAAAAATCTGCTAACAATGCACACGGTGCGTATAACGACAGCTACGCCATAATGCGCGCCGAGCTAAAAGGAGCATCTAATGAGCAGCACTGCAAACAATGCTGAAGGCGAAAAGATTCTGATTGTTGATGACGATCCAGGGCTGAGCAGCCTGCTGGAACGCTTTTTCGTCAGCAAGGGCTACCGTGCCCGCGCCGTACCGAACACCGAACAAATGGACCGTTTGCTGGCGCGCGAAGTGTTCAATCTGGTCGTACTCGACCTGATGCTGCCCGGCGAAGACGGTTTGACCGCCTGCCGCCGACTGCGCGGCGCGAACAACCAGATCCCGATCATCATGCTGACCGCCAAGGGCGATGAGCTGAGCCGCATCAAGGGCCTGGAGCTGGGCGCCGATGATTACCTGGCCAAGCCGTTCAACCCGGACGAGCTGATGGCTCGGGTCAAAGCGGTGTTGCGCCGTCAGGCCGCGCCGGTGCCGGGTGCGCCGGGCAGCGAAGACGAAAGCGTGACCTTCGGTGACTACGAACTGTCCCTGGCCACCCGCGAACTCAAGCGCGGCAACGAAGTGCACATGCTCACCACCGGTGAATTTGCGGTACTCAAGGCCTTGGTGATGAACGCGCGTCAGCCACTGACCCGCGACAAGTTGATGAACCTGGCCCGTGGCCGCGAGTGGGATGCGCTGGAGCGTTCCATTGACGTGCAGATTTCGCGTCTGCGCCGGATGATCGAACCTGATCCATCCAAGCCGCGTTACATCCAGACCGTTTGGGGCGTGGGCTACGTGTTCGTTCCGGATGGCGCCGCCACCAAGTGATCGGCGATTTGTAGGAGCGGGTTTGCGGATGAAGTTGTCCGCAGACTCGCGATCCGCAATGTGCGAGCATCGCTCGCTCCTGCAAGTGTGTAGCGGTTATTCATGAAAACCCCCGTTTGGTTCCCCCAGAGTTTCTTCTCTCGCACCCTGTGGCTGGTGCTGATCGTCGTGCTGTTTTCCAAGGCATTGACCCTGGTTTATCTGCTGATGAACGAGGACGTGCTGGTGGACCGCCAATACAGCCACGGCGTCGCCCTGACGCTGCGCGCCTATTGGGCCGCCGACGAAGAAAACCGCACGAAAATTGCCGATGCCGCGACGCTGATCCGCGTGGTGGGTGCCGGTGTGCCGGAAGGCGAGCAACACTGGCCGTACAGCGAAATCTATCAGCGGCAGATGCAAGCCGAATTGGGCGCCGACACCGAAGTGCGATTGCGCATGCATTCGCCGCCGGCGCTGTGGGTCCGGGCGCCGAGCCTGGGCGATGGCTGGCTGAAAGTGCCGCTGTACCCGCATCCGTTGCGCGGGCAGAAAATCTGGAACGTGCTCGGCTGGTTCCTCGCCATCGGTTTGCTCTCGACCGCGTCGGCGTGGATCTTCGTCAGCCAGCTCAATCAACCGTTGAAACGTCTGGTCTATGCCGCAAGGCAACTCGGCCAGGGTCGCAGTGTGCGCCTGCCGATCAGCGACACGCCGAGCGAAATGGCCGAGGTCTATCGCGCCTTCAACCAGATGGCCGAAGACGTCGAGCAGGCCGGTCGCGAGCGTGAATTGATGTTGGCCGGGGTCTCCCACGATTTGCGCACGCCGCTGACCCGATTGCGTTTGTCACTGGAATTGATGGGCGATCACAGCGATCTGTCGGACGACATGGTGCGCGACATCGAAGACATGGACGCGATTCTCGACCAGTTCCTCGCGTTCATCCGCGACGGGCGTGACGAGTCGGTGGAAGAAGTCGACCTCAGCGACCTGGTGCGCGAAGTGGCTGCGCCGTACAACCAGAACGAAGAAAAAGTGCGCTTGCGGCTGGAGCCGATCCAGCCGTTCCCGTTGCGCCGGGTGTCGATGAAACGCTTGCTCAACAACCTGATTGGCAACGCCTTGAATCACGCGGGCAGCAGTGTCGAAGTCGCGGCTTTTGTGTCCGGAGATATCAACGCACCTTACGTGGTGCTGAGCGTGATGGACCGTGGAGCGGGAATCGATCCGTCAGAGCTGGAGGCGATTTTCAACCCGTTTACCCGAGGCGATCGAGCGCGCGGCGGCAAGGGCACTGGGTTAGGGCTGGCGATTGTGAAACGGATTGCGTCGATGCACGGCGGCAACGTTGAACTGCGCAACCGCTCGGGCGGCGGATTGGAAGCGCGGGTGCGCTTGCCGCTTGGGTTGATGCTGCCGCGGGACGCTGTGTAGTCAAAAGCCACCCCTCACCCCAGCCCTCTCCCCACAGGGGAGAGGGGGAAAGGGAGCAGATCTCGGTTGTTTTCAAACTTGAGCTCGACTCGATTTTTCAGGTCGATGTAGCTCGAAAGAACATCACCGTCAGTCCCCTCGCCCCACAGGGGAGAGGGGGAAAGGGGGCAGATCTCGGTTGTTTTCAAACTTGAGCTCGATTCGATTTTTCAGGTCGATGTAGCTCGAAAGAACACACCGTCAGTCCCCTCTCCCCACAGGGGAGAGAGGGAAAGGGGGCAGATCTCGGTTGTTTTGAAACTTGAGCTCGACTCGATTTTTCAGGTCGATGTAGCTCGAAAGAACACCACCGTCAGTCCCCTCGCCCCTCTGGGGAGAGGGTTAGGGTGAGGGGGCTCTTGGCTTTAGCCCTTCCCTTTGGTGCGCGTCATGTTCGGCCCACCATTTTTCTCAAGATGCTCAATGATGATCCCGGCCACGTTCTTGCCGGTGGTGGTCTCGATCCCTTCCAGCCCCGGTGACGAGTTCACTTCCATCACCAGCGGCCCGTGGTTGGAACGCAAGATATCCACACCCGCCACCGCCAAACCCATCACCTTCGCCGCGCGCAATGCGGTCATGCGTTCTTCCGGAGTGATCTTGATCAGGCTGGCGCTGCCGCCGCGATGCAGGTTGGAGCGAAATTCACCCGGTTTGGCCTGACGCTTCATCGCCGCAATCACCTTGTCGCCGACCACAAAACAGCGAATGTCCGCGCCGCCGGCTTCCTTGATGTATTCCTGGACCATGATGTTCTGCTTCAAACCCATGAACGCTTCAATCACCGATTCCGCCGCTGTCGCCGTTTCACACAGCACCACGCCGATACCTTGCGTGCCTTCAAGCACTTTGATCACCAGCGGGGCGCCGTTGACCATCGCGATCAAGTCCGGAATATCGTCCGGCGAGTGCGCAAACCCGGTCACCGGCAAGCCGATTCCGCGACGCGAGAGCAATTGCAGCGAGCGCAATTTGTCCCGCGAACGGGCAATGGCCACCGACTCATTGAGCGGGAACACGCCCATCATTTCGAACTGGCGCAACACCGCGCAGCCATAAAACGTCACCGACGCACCGATCCGTGGGATCACCGCGTCGAAACCTTCCAGCGGCTTGCCGCGGTAATGGATCTGCGGCTTGTGGCTGGCAATGTTCATGTAGGCGCGCAAGGTGTCGATCACCACCATTTCATGGCCACGCTCGGTACCGGCTTCGACCAGACGACGGGTGGAATACAGACGCGGATTCCGCGACAGCACAGCGATCTTCATGCAACACCTGTGGAGGAGGTAGATACCGGGAACACCGGCTTGTCTTGTACGTATTTGATGCCCGGATTGACCACCAACTGGCCGTCGATCAAGGCTTTGGAACCGAGTAACAGGCGATAGCGCATGGATTTGCGGCAGGCGAGGGTGAACTCGACCCGCCAGACCCGATCACCGAGGGCCAGGGTGGTGCTGACCACATAACGCATCTGCGCGTGGCCGTTGGAGCTTTTGATGGTCTTCATTGTCACCAGCGGCGCTTCGCAACGTCGATGGCGCAATTGCACCACCGACCCCAGATGCGCGGTGAAACGCAGCCACTCTTGCCCGTCGCGCTCGAAGCGTTCGATGTCGGTGGCGTGCAGGCTGGAAGTGCTGGCGCCGGTGTCGATCTTCGCCCGAAGGCCCGCAACTCCCAGATCCGGGAGCGCCACCCACTCGCGCAGACCGACAACGGTCAAATGGTCAAATGTCTTCAATTAGGAACAACCGGCGATTAACGCGTCCAGGCCTCAGGGGCTACCTGGGCCAACGCTTTGAATGCAGGTTTGGCGAACCAGTAACCCTGCATCAGAAAAATTCCACAGTCCGCCAGGAAATCCCGTTCACCGGCCGTCTCAATGCCTTCGGCAATGACTGTAACGTTCAACTCCGCACACATTGTGACAACCCCCCGAACGATGGCCTGACGGACACGGTCGCGGTCGACATCGCGGATCAGCGCCATGTCGAGTTTGATCAGGTCCGGTTGGAAATCGGCGAGCAGATTGAGCCCTGAATAACCAGCACCGAAGTCGTCGATGGCGGTCATGAAGCCGAATTCGCGGTATTCACGCAGAATATTGGTCAAATGGCGATAGTTATCTACGTGCTCGCTTTCCAGTGTTTCGAAAATCAGTCGGTTGATCGGGAAATTGTGTTTCTTCGCAGCTTCCAGCGTGCTGCGAATGCACAGCTCCGGACGATAGACCGCGTTGGGCATGAAGTTGATCGACAAGTGTGTCTGCATATTTAGATTGGCCGCGCCTTCGATGGCGCGGGTCCGGCAGAGCTGGTCGAAGCGGTAGCGATTCTCTTCTGTAACTTGATCTAACACCGACATCGCGCCTTCACCGGCGAGGCCACGTACCAGCGCTTCGTGGGCGAAAATCGACTGGTCGCGCAGATCGACGATAGGTTGATAGGCGAAGGCAAAGTCAAAGCCCAGCGGTTCACTTTGCTGGCAGCCTTGGCATCCGGATTTAGCTGAGGTCAGGGAAGAGGGGAATATAGTCACTCGATCACTCCATGCCGGAAACCGGCCACGATCACAGTCTATCTGCCGGAGCGGATTGTTGCGCCCGACAGAAACGGTAGTACAGTTCCGACTACTGGCGGAATGAGGAATTCATATGGCACAAAAACAGGAAGAGGACGACAAGGTTCGCCTCGATAAATGGTTGTGGGCGGCGCGGTTTTTCAAGACGCGTGCGCTGGCCAAATCAGCCATCGAAAGTGGCAAGGTGCATTGCCGGGGCGAACGCTGCAAACCGGGCAAGGAACCGCGCATCGGCGATGAGTTTCAGATTCGCATTGGCTTTGAGGAGAAGACCGTGGTGGTGCAGGCGCTGTCGATCGTGAGGCGCGGCGCGCCGGAAGCGCAGACTTTATATGCGGAAACCGAAGCCAGCGTCGCCAAGCGCGAAGCGGCAGCGGCGATGCGCAAGGCCGGCTCACTGGGCGTGAGCACCGATGGCAAACCGAGCAAAAAGCAGCGCCGGGATTTGTTCAAGTTTCGTGGCAGCAGTAACGACGAGTAACCCGAAGATTGTTCCCACGCCGAGCGTGGGAACAATCTGACAATATCAGGCGCTACGCACCACGCTCATCCGCGAAACCACCGGCAATTTCCCCAGCAGCCCAAACACCGGCGTCGTCACTTTCAGGAAAAACTCCGAAACGTGATACGCAAACGGCGTGTAATAACCCCAGCCCAACGCCCACACCGCCAGCAGCACGCCGCCGATGTAATCGTCCTGGCCCCAATGCGCGCCGGCCACCAGGCGCGGCATCATGAACAGCAACGCCAGCCCCCAGATCGTCAGCGTTTGCCTGGTGCTGCGGCTGAACACGGTCATGAACATCGCCCAGATCAACAACACCGAAGCATGATCACCGGGGAAGCTCTGGCTCGAACGGTCCTTTAATTGCCACGTCTTCTCCAGCCCGGGGAAGTACTCGCTCATGTGCACCGCGCCATCGAGCATCATCGACGGGCTGCTGTGCTGCCAATCCATGTAGTCGGCGAATTTTGAAAACAGCATGCGGATAAACAGCAGCAACAACAGAATCGCCAGAAAACCGAAAAACGCGCGGCGCACGTTGATCGCTTCAAACACCCAGTCGCCGGTGATCAGCAGCGTCAGCAGAATTACCCCGACCACCGCGTCAAACGGCCGCAGACTTGCAATTGCCCAAATGTGGAGCCATATCGGGTTACTGGCCAACGGCGTATTGAGCAGACGGAACAGCCACTCGTCGAAAATCGTGCACAACATCTGACCCGTGGGCCATAACCAGAATGCCAGCAACGCTAAAGGCACGACATTGCACAAAACCAACCGGCGGAGGTTCCACCTTGCTTGGAACAAACCCGGATTGTTCATAAAATGCCTCCAATGGCGGAACATCGCGCACCAAAGTGGTGCCGCAAAGCGTAATTGTCACTTTTTGTAATCAAATTGTCATCACTTCAGATACCCAGACCTATGACCGATCTACCGGATTCCGACTTCACCCAACGCTTCATCTTCGATGACAGCGACACCCGCGGCGAGCTGGTGGCGTTGGAACGTAGCTATGCCGAAGTACTGGCCAAACACCCCTACCCGGAGCCAGTTGCGCAACTGCTCGGCGAACTGATGGCCGCCGCGTCGCTGCTGGTCGGCGCGCTGAAGTTTGACGGCTTGCTGATTTTGCAGGCGCGTTCCGATGGCCCGATCCCGTTGCTGATGATCGAGTGCTCCAGCGAGCGCGAAATCCGTGGCCTCGCGCGTTACGAAGCCGATCAGATTGCCCCCGACGCGACCCTCGCCGACCTCATGCCCAACGGCGTGCTGGCGCTGACCGTCGACCCGACTCAGGGCCAGCGTTACCAAGGCATCGTCGACCTCGACGGCGAGACCTTGTCCGAGTGTTTCACCAACTATTTCATCATGTCGCAACAGGTCGGCACGCGCTTCTGGTTGTACGCTGATGGCCGTCGCGCCCGTGGCCTGCTGCTGCAGCAATTGCCCGCCGACCGTCTGAAAGACGAAGAAGAACGCGCCGCCAGTTGGCAGCACATCACCGCGCTGGCCAGCACCCTGACCGCCGATGAATTGCTCAGTCTGGACAACGAAACCGTGCTCCATCGCCTCTACCACGAAGAGCAAGTGCGCCTGTTTGACGTGCAGCGACTGCGTTTTCGCTGCAGTTGCTCCCGCGAACGTTCTGCCAATGCTCTGGTCAGCTTGGGTCTGGAAGATGCCCAGTCGCTGGTGATCGAACATGGCGGCCACATCGAGATCGATTGCCAGTTCTGTAACCAGCGTTACCTGTTCGATGCCGCCGATATCGCTCAATTGTTCGCTGGAGCGGGCGTTGATACCCCGTCAGATACCCGGCACTAAAACGGTTCAGCGCAGGTAAATTCACTGGTAAGCGCCGGAATAACGCCGTTACGACGGGAGGGCCCTACTTTTTTTGGGCGTTTCTGGCATAATCCGGCCCACTTTTTGTCGCGGTAGTAGTGCACGACTTTCTACTACAAAACGTTTGGAGCACACTCGGCCACTGGCCGACGGGGAATCTCATGACGCAAGCCAATAACGCCGTGTACACCGATCTGAGTGTTGATGATCTGGTCAAAGAAGCCCTGAGTCGCGGTGAAGGCGAGCTTGCCGATACCGGCGCGCTGGTTGTTCGCACCGGTCACCGCACCGGCCGCTCGCCAGTCGATCGCTTCATTGTCGACGAGCCTTCCACACAGGCAGCCATTGCCTGGGGCCCGATCAACCGCAAGTTCCCGGCCGACAAGTTCGATGCCCTGTGGGACCGCGTCGAGGCGTTCAACAACGCGCAAGAGCACTTCGTTTCCCACGTGCATGTAGGTGCGTCCGCCGACCACTACCTGCCAGTGAAGATGACCACCCAAACCGCCTGGCAGAACCTGTTCGGCCGTTGCCTGTTCATCAACCCCGAGCAGTACAACCCGGCTGGCCGTGACGAGTGGCAAGTCCTCAACGTAGCCAACTTCGAATGTGTGCCAGAGCGTGACGGCACCAACTCCGACGGTTGCGTGATCCTCAACTTCGCACAGAAGAAAGTGCTGATCGCCGGCATGCGTTACGCCGGTGAAATGAAAAAAGCCATGTTCTCCGTGCAAAACTTCCTGCTGCCGGCCGCCGACGTGCTGCCGATGCACTGCGCCGCCAACATCGGCGAAGCAGGCGACGTGACCTTGTTCTTCGGTCTGTCGGGCACCGGCAAAACCACCCTGTCGGCTGACGAAAGCCGTTACCTGATCGGTGACGACGAGCACGGCTGGGGCGAAGGCGTGGTCTTCAACATCGAAGGCGGCTGCTACGCCAAATGCATCGACTTGTCCGAGAAGAACGAGCCGGTCATCTGGAAAGCCATCAAGCACGGCGCAGTCCTGGAAAACGTCGTCATCGACGACGCCAAGCACGCCGACTATGCCGATGTCAGCCTGACCCAAAACAGCCGCGCCGCTTACCCGCTGGAGCACGTTGCCAAGCGTTCCGAGAAGAACCTGGGCGGCGAGCCAAACGCGGTGATCTTCCTGACCTGCGACCTGACCGGCGTGCTGCCGCCAGTGTCGATCCTCAGCGAAGAACAAGCGGCCTACCACTTCCTGTCCGGCTACACCGCGCTGGTGGGCTCGACCGAAATGGGTTCTGGCAGCGGCATCAAGTCGACCTTCTCCACCTGCTTCGGCGCACCATTCTTCCCGCGTCCGGCCGGCGAATATGCAGAGCTGCTGATCAAGCGCATCCGCGGCTTCGGCTCCAAGGTCTACCTGGTCAACACCGGCTGGACCGGCGGTGGCTACGGTGTCGGCAAACGCTTCAACATCCCGACCACACGTGGCGTGATCGCAGCAATCCAGAGTGGCGCGTTGATCGGCGCTGAAACCGAGCACCTCGACACCATCAACCTCGACGTGCCATTGGCCGTGCCGGGCGTTGAAACTGGCCTGTTGAACCCACGCAACACCTGGGCTGACAAGGCTGCTTACGACGAGGCCGCCAAGGCATTGGCCGGGTTGTTCGTTGAGAACTTCAAGAAGTTCGAAGTGAGCGACGCGATCAAGGCTGCCGGGCCTAAGTTGTAAGGTTGCGTTGACGTTGTGAAAAAGCCGCCCTGTTGGGGCGGCTTTTTTGTGGGCGCTGCAAGCGGTGGAGTCAATTACGGCCAATGTTGTCGCGCATGCAGAATCCGCAACACCTCGACGTTTTTGTCCACAACCGTATAAACCATCACGTAGTTTGGAGTGGCCACTATCTCGTGAGTGCCGGAAATTCTTCCGTGTCGGTAGAGCCTGGGCTGATGGCGGGCCTGCTCTGCTTTGAGCTCAAAAACTTCGTCTAACGCGATGGCTGCGTCGGGATTATCCTGGCAAATGTAATTCATGATGTTGTCCCGGTCATTGAGAGCAGCCGGGCGCCAAATCACTCGCATTAGCGAGCCCGTTGGCGGATAGCATCACGTTTTGCGGCGAAGATTCTGCGCGCCTCTTCATCGCTCACGCTTGGGCGGGGATCATCAATACTTTCCTGAACCTGCTTCCTGAACCACTCATCATAGGCGGCCGATTCGTGGACTTGCTTAAGCGCTTCGGCCCGGTCAGGGCGCGAGTAAGTCTTTATTTGAGAGGGATCATAGTGCGACGTGTCGACATCGAAATGACTGATCCCTATTCCTTGCAGATAGATCACCAGCGTTTCCAGTCGCTTGAATAGCCGTATTTGCCGGCTGCGCTGAGCTGTAAGCGAAAGGACCTTCATGCCAGTTTGAATTTGGACTGACCAGCCACCTTGCTTGGGATGAATATGGGTTGCAGTCACAGCACCTTTTTCAAGCAATTTAATGAGCGTCGGATGATCAACCTTCTCAGTAGTCATTAGAAAGAGCCTTTGGTGGTTCATTGGCTCGTATGCTACGCAATCATTTATTGTTTGCAAATTTTGTCTCCATCAAGATGCGCGATTGGGTGGCCTTTTTTGTGGATCGCCAGCTCTATTCAGGCGGGCGATCCCCTGGCAGTTTGGTCAGGAGGATGCTTTCCAACCCATCATGCGTTGCTGGGCGACTTTTAACAGGTCGCAGCCGTCCTGGGTGAGCAGGTAGAGCGCGTGGGTGATGTGCGGGATGTCTTCGATGTCGCCGTGTTTGAAGCACAGGCAATGCAGGGTTTTTAGCAGGTCGCTGCCGGCTCGGATTCGCTGGAGCCCGCCTTCGAGAATGTCTTGGGGATCGGCCTCTGTGTCGATGATCAGCGGCGAGGTATTGGTGAGGTTGCTTTGGAGTGGGAGGTAACGATCGTTTGGCGGATTGCTGTTGTTCATTTATGTATTCCCAAATGCATCAGATGAACCGCTGCCATCGTGACCAAGCGATGGAGGCGGACTGTGTTCGGGTTGGTCAACCGGAGGAATACATAAGACCGGCACGCCATCAGACGTCCCAAACACAGCCACCATATAGCGTGCAGACACTTGAGGTGCCGGCAGCATACAACGGACGCGCTTATGTCTTCCATCGGGTGACCAAGCCCGAGCCGCTGTATTGGCAGCGACAGTCACGACTATAGGTGTCGGCACCACTGCGACGATAGAAGACAAGGCGCCGGACTCTGTAGGAAGTGGGCGAAATTTCTATAGGCCGTTCCTACGAATCCGCGAGCCTTTTAAACACATCGTTTCCCAGCATCATTGAGTCGTTCAACGAATGTGCAGATACGAGTCCTTTTCCATTTTCAAACCCGTCGTCAGCCCGGTCGCCGGCGCGAAGATCGTGCCTTTCACCGCAGAAAAATTAACCCCCTTGTTGCCCAGCGACACATGGCGCTCACCGAGATCCAGTTCGGTGAAATAGGTGTAGGAAATCTTACGCATCGCCACATATTTCGAGTCGTCGCGCCCCATCACGGTGTGCAGGTTTTCCAGTTGCGCGTGGGTCAGGTTCAGGGTTTTGTTCAGCGTCACGCCCCAGCGCTTGAGGCAGGCTTCAGCGAAATGACGGACGATCTGGCCTGGTTCGGCCAGGGTTTTCGGCCCGCTGACACCATCGGAGGCGGCGTTGCCCACCAGCGAGCCGTGGCGGCCAGGCATCGGGTAAATGTGGGTTTTGGTCAGTGGCGAAGTTTGCGGGATCACGCAACTGAAGCCTTTCGAACGCTCGTCGCGAGCATAAAACCCCACGTACTCTTTAACGTTCTTTTCCAGTTTGACTTTTTCGCTTTGAAAGTTGGACAAGCCCGGGACTGGATCAATCGCAAAAATGTTTACCGGAATATCGCGAAGCTGCACATCGTTATAAAGCGCGTTGGCCAACATATGGCAACTAATGCCGCCACGACTCCAGCCGACCAAGTTGATGCGAGTTGGAATAATTCCGTCCTTGCGGAAGGTCTTGATAATTTGCTCCTGCAATTTTTGCTGGGTCACACTACGGTCGCCGTAGTTATACTTGCGCCACATCCACGAACCCTCGACTTTTACATCGTCGATGGGAATGCCGGCGGCTTTCAGGCGGTTGTATTCGGCTTCAGTCAGTTTCTCGCGTTGCCAGTCACTACGACCGATGACGATGTTGACCGCGTGCTTGACGTTTTCTTCCCAGCCCTTGCCGAACAAGGTTCCGCTGAGGCAATAGTCCTTGGATTGGGTAAACAGTTCGTCGGCTTGCAGGTTGCTGGTGCCGGGGCCATCGATCACCACCCACTCGGCAAATTCGCGCCCGGCGTGATTGGAAGCAAGTGTGGCAACCAGTTCGCCGTTCCAGTAAGTGCTGTTCTTGTCATCAAATTTAGTCGAGCCGGTGCCGCAAAAGAACACAGTTAAAGTCGTCATGATGTTGCTCTTGTCTGATTGAAAGAGCGTGCAGACTAAGTTTGCCCAGTCGAATAAGAAAGCGCTCAGTTGTTGCCGCTTTTGTATTGCTGATTTGTTATTGCTGATTTGTTATTGCTCAGTTGTTAACGATGAGTTCAGCGCTTCAACTGCAACTTGGCAACTTCAAGTAATTGATTGCCATCCTGTGTTAACAAGTAAAGAGCGTTGATGATGTGCGGAATGTCTTTGATGTCAGCCTCTTTGAAACAATGGCACTGCAATGTTTCCAGCAAGTCGCTGGCCGCGCGAATGCGCTGGCGTGCGGCATCGAGAATCTCGTGCGGATCGGCCTCGGTGTCGATCACCAGCACCGCAGTCGTGCTGTAGCTGGATTTGAGCGGAAGATAACGACCGGGCTGCGGATGGAGCGTATTCATCGAGGTCTGTCCTGTGTGAAATCACTGCAACCGCAGAGTGCTGTTTCAGGCGGGGCTCGGACTATAAAAGGCCAGCCCGCGACGCGGCAATACGGCTTTGATGGACAGACTTTGTAGGGGATTTACCGGTGTTTTCAGATTTGCCCTACGCGGTTAGCAGGGCTTTTTACGGGAAAACGTTTGTCGGTAAATTCTCTTACAGGGCTGTCGGACATTGCGCA
Source organism: Pseudomonas sp. SJZ131 (assembly GCF_007828705.1). NCBI lineage: Bacteria > Pseudomonadati > Pseudomonadota > Gammaproteobacteria > Pseudomonadales > Pseudomonadaceae > Pseudomonas > Pseudomonas sp. SJZ131. The sequence goes on from NZ_VIVC01000004.1 coordinate 204,696, forward strand.
GCAAGGCTGTGGAAATCGAGCGCCAGAATGCGTGGGATTTTTCCTCGCGTCCTACCGGCCGGCCTAGAGAATCAGCGACAGCCGCCCGAGGAATTTTTACTCTCACGGCGGCTGGCGTTCCCTGCAAGTCGGGCATTGCATCCGCTGTATCATCCCGTATCGTTTTGGTCCCGACCTTTTCTCGACGCGCTGCGATTGCCGACTAGTCTTTGGGCTTCGCAGCGGTCAACGGAGTGACAGCTTATGCACAACACCCTGGAACAGGTTTTCGGTTATCCACAGTTTCGGCCCGGCCAGGAGGCGGCGGTCAGCGCGGTGTTGGCCGGGCGCTCGGCGGCGGCGATTTTCCCCACCGGTTCGGGCAAGTCCCTGTGTTATCAATTGTCGGCGCTGCTGCTGCCACACCTGACATTGGTGGTGTCGCCGCTGTTGGCGCTGATGCAGGACCAATTGGCGTTCCTGCAACGCCACGGCATCTCGGCGGGCAGCATTGATTCGGCGCAGAGCCGCGACGACGCCAGCGATGTAATGGCGCGCGCCAAGTCCGGCGAATTGAAGATCCTGATGATTTCCGTGGAGCGCCTGAAAAACGAGCGCTTCCGTAACTTTTTGCAGCAAGTGCCGATCTCGCTGCTGGTGGTCGACGAGGCGCACTGCATCTCCGAATGGGGCCATAACTTTCGCCCCGACTACTTGAAGCTGCCGGACTATCAACGCCAGTTCAACATTCCTCAGGCGCTGCTGCTGACCGCTACCGCGACGCCAAAAGTCATCGCGGATATGGAAGCGAAATTCGCCATCGCCCCCGAGGACGTGGTGACCACAGGTTTCTATCGGCCCAACCTCAATCTGCTGGTGGAGCCGGTTCGCGGCGCCGACAAACGCCGACGCCTGGTCGAATGGATGAGCGCGCGTCCCGGCCAGCCGAGCATCGTCTACGTCACGCTGCAGAAAACCGCGGAGCATATCGCCGAGCATCTGGTTCGCAACGGCATTCAGGCTGAGGCCTATCACGCCGGTTTGCCGCACGATCAACGCGAGGCGATCCAGAAACGCTTCATGGGCGGCCAGTCGAATTGCATCGTCGCCACCATCGCTTTCGGCATGGGCATCGACAAGAGCGATATTCGTAACGTGGTGCATTTCGATCTGCCCAAATCCATCGAAAACTACAGCCAGGAAATCGGCCGCGCCGGGCGTGACGGCCAGCCGTCGGACTGCCTGGTATTGGCCAACCGCGACAGCCTCAACGTGCTGGAAAACTTCGTGTATGGCGACACGCCGGAGCTCGATGGCATCCGTTGCGTGCTCGACGAATTGCAAGCGGCTGCGCCAGAAGGGCAGTGGGAGTTTCTGCTCGGGCCGCTGGCGGACCAGAGCAATATTCGCCAACTCCCGCTCAAGACCTTGCTGGTGCAATTGGAACTGCGCGCAATCATTGCCCCGCGTTACGCCTATTACGCCGAGTACCGTTTCAAATACTTGCAGGAACCGGAGGCGCTGCTCGCGCGGTTTGAAGGCGAGCGCAAAGACTTTGTCGCGGCGATCATCCAGACCTCTGCGCGCGCGCGGACTTGGGCGACGGTGAATTTCGATGCGCTGTACGAGCAACATTCGGCCGAGCGCAATCGAGTGGTCAAAGCGCTGGATTACTTCCAGGAGAAGGGCTGGGTCGAGCTCGAAAGCAAACAGATGACCGAGGTCTACAGCCTGCTGCAAAGCGGTTTTGACGCGCAGGCGTTGAGCGAAGAATTGCACGCCTACTTCACGCGGCATGAGCAAACCGAGATTGCGCGGATTCACGCGATGCTCGATCTGTTCGCCACCGAGCATTGTTTGGGTTATCGACTGGCCGAGTACTTCGGCGACGAAAATGCGCCGCGCCAGTGCGGGCATTGTTCGGTGTGCCACGGCGATGTGGCGCGGCTGCCGGCGCCACCGGAATTGCCGGCGCTTGTGGATAAAAATTTCCAAGCGCTGTGCGCTGACTTTATCCACAAGCACGAGCAGTACACGGGGAATGTCCCGACAGCGGAGCGGGTGACGCGGTTTTTGTGCGGGATCAGCGTGCCGCTGTTTACCAAGCTCAAGGCACGAGCGATTCCGGGGTTTGGTGTGCTGGAGGATTATCCGTATGCCGACGTGCGGGAGTGGGCGCAAGCGCACCTCTGATGGCTGAATCCCAAGAACCCCGCGCAGAGAGTGGGAACGACCCAAAAGAAGCAGTGCATCCATCCGCTGAATGTCGCCCATCACACGAATAAATTTCAAAAACCCGCGACGGCTGGCTATGGTGAAGCCTGTCTTTGCATCGCCAACCAGTGCACAACCAAGAGAACAAAAATGAGCCAGACGTCGTTCAATATTCAGCGCGCTGCGGTCATCGGCGCGGGCACCATGGGCCGTGGGATTGTCATGTGCCTGGCCAACGCCGGGGTGCCGGTGCAGTGGGTGGATAACAATCCGCAGATGCTTGAGCAGGCGTTGGCCACGGTTGCCGACACCTACGCGCACAACGTGCGTCAGGGCCGGATTGATCAGGCCGAAGCCGACGCACGCATCGCGCGAGTGACCAGCGCGGCGGATTACGCGGCGATTCGCGATGTCGATCTGGTGATCGAAGCGGTGTACGAGAATCTTGAGCTGAAGCAGAAAATCTTCCGCGAACTCGACGGCCTGCTCAAACCCGAAGCGATTCTGGCGAGCAATACCTCGGCGCTCGACATCGACGCGATTGCCGCCGCCACTCGCCGCCCGCAACAGGTGCTGGGCCTGCACTTTTTCAGCCCGGCGCACATCATGAAACTGCTTGAAGTGGTGCGCGGCGCGCAGACCGCTGCGGCGGTGCTTGAGGCCGCCCTGGACCTCGGCCAGCGCATGGGCAAAGTCAGCGTGGTGTCGGGCAATTGCCACGGTTTTATCGGCAATCGCATGCTGCATACCTACGTGCTCGAGGCGCGCAAGATGCTCCTCGAAGGCGCGTTGCCGTATCAGGTCGACGCCGCGCTGCAAGGTTTCGGTTTCGCCATGGGGCCGTTCCGCATGTACGACGTGGTCGGCATCGATCTGGAATGGCGCGCCCGCGAACTGGCCGGTAAAGGGCAGGATGCGCCTGAGGTGCAGATCGACAATCGGCTGTGTGAGCTAGGGCGTTTCGGTCAGAAGAGCGGCAACGGTTATTACCACTATGAGCCGGGCAGTCGCCAGGCTGAGCACGATGTAGAGGTCGATGCGCTGGTGCTGGAGGTCAGCGAGCGGCTGGGCTTCCAGCGCCGTGAAATCGGTCCTGAAGAGATTCTGGAGCGCTGCTTGCTGGCGCTGGTCAACGAAGGCGCGAAGATCCTCGAGGAAGGCATCGCCGGTTCGGCGCATGACATCGATCTGGTTTACATCAACGGTTATGGTTTCCCGGCTGACAAGGGCGGGCCAATGGCCTGGGCGGATCAGCAAGGGCTGGCGGAGATTCATCAGCGTTTGCTGGCGTTGGAAACGCGGCAGGGCGATCAGTGGAAACCTGCGCGGCTGATTGGCGAGTTGGCGGAGGCGGGTAAGGGGTTCGCTGACCGTTAGAATTCACTGCTGTGATCGTTCCCATGCTCGGCGTGGGAATGCAGCAAGGGACGCTCGGCGTCCCAAAGGCGAACGCAGAGCGCCCCTTGAGCCATTCCCACGCGGAGCACGGGAACGATCCTTCAGAATGAGAGCAATCAATGAATCAACGCACCGACTACCCGCACTTCCAGCCCATCACCACGCGCTGGCACGACAACGACGCCTACGGTCACGTCAATAACGTCACTTACTACAGCTTCTTCGATACGGCAGTGAACACTTACCTGATCGAAGTCGGCGGGCTGGATATCCATGACGGCGAGGTGGTCGGTTTTGTCGTGAGTTCGGCGTGCGATTACTTTGCGTCGATTGCTTTCCCGGATCGCATCGAGATCGGCCTGCGGGTCGGCAAGTTGGGCAACAGCTCGGTGCAATACGAACTGGCGGTGTTCAAGCACGGCGAGGACGAAGCCTGTGCGGCTGGGCGCTTCGTCCACGTGTTTGTTGATCGGGCATCGAATCAGCCAGTGGCGATTCCTGCCGGGCTGCGCGACGCGCTGGAACGGTTGGTAGTTTGAAACGCAAAAAAAATCGCAGCCCGAGGGCTGCGATTTTTATCTAGCGGACCGCTAAGCCTTCAGGCCTCAGCGATGACGATAGTTTTTGTGATGCTTGCGGTGGCCATAGGCATGACCCCGGCCAGGGTGGCCGTCGCGGTAGTAACGACGATCATCACGGCCACGATAGGAGCGACGGTCGTCGTCCTCATCGCTTTTGTTGCCCATGTAGTTGCCGAGCGCGCCGCCAGCACCACCGCCGGCTGCGGAGCCGATCAGGCTGCCGGTGCCGCCGCCGAGGCTGCGACCGACTACGTTGCCGCCAGCTGCGCCCAACGCACCGCCAATGGCGGCTTCGCCACGGCTGCGTTTGTCGGCGCCGACTGCGCTACCACCCGCGCCGCCCAAGGCTGCGCCGATGGTGGAACCTGTATTGCCGCCTAGTGACTGACCGACGACCGAGCCCAGAACTCCACCCAATGCGCCGCCCACACCTGCTTCGGTGGTGCCTCCGGCAGAAGCGAAGCCACTGACCAGGCCAAGGGACAACAAGAGAATCGAGGAGAACTTCATAGAGGAACCTCAAGGGGATGACGACGCGATCCTGAGGTGGTGGGTGGATTGTGACAATCAAAATCCGACGAGTAACACGACTTGTACACAATTCGGTAAGTTACTGTTTTATCTAGGGAACTTAAGTGATTTTTGCTGGTCTTTAGCTACTTCGGATAGGCCGTTTTTGCGAGAAAACGGCCTTTTTTGTGGGCGTTTGGAAAGTACCCGAAGCCTATGTTGTCCGGGCAGACGCCTTCGCGGGCAAGCCTTGCTCCTACAGATCAGAGTCGTCCGCGAATTATCCGAACGACGCGAACCCGCGGGCGCGAGGCTTGCCCGCGAAGAGCGCGGACCTGCTGACGCCCTAAGCCGACTTGGCCATGATCAAACCAGTCTCACTGGCCATTTCCAGCCGAATCGCCACAAACTTCGAAGTTGGCGTATGGCTGCCGTCCCCGGTGCTTTCCAGCGGCACCAGCGGGTTCACTTCCGGGTAATACGCCGCAGCCTGTCCCGCAGGAATATCAAATGCCAGCAGCGTAAAACCTTTCACCCGACGCTCGCGGCCATCGTCCCAGATCGACACGATGTCGGCTTTCTGCCCAGGCTTGAAGCCCAGACGAATGATGTCCGCCTCGTTCACAAACAACACATCGCGCTGACCCTTGACCCCGCGATAACGGTCATCCAGACCATAAATCGTGGTGTTGTACTGATCGTGGGAACGCATTGATTGCATGATCAAATCCGGCAATACGCCAGTCGCGCGCGTGCGTTCGTGCACCAGATCTTTGGGCAGCATGTTGGCGCGGAAGTTGGCGCGGCCCGACGGCGTGTTCCACTTGCGTGCGCCAGCGCTGTTGCCGAGGTAGAAACCGCCCGGATTTTTCACCCGCTCATTGAAGTCACGGAAGCCCGGAATGGTGTCGGCGATCAAGTCGCGGATGCGCGAGTAATCGGCCACCAGCCAGTTCCAGTCCACCGGTTTGCTGCCCAACGTTGCGGCGGCGATGCCGGCAATGATCGCTGGCTCCGAACGCATTTGGTTGGACAACCGCTGCAACTGGCCGTTGGAGGCGTGGACCATGCTGAACGAATCTTCCACGGTGACCGCTTGCGGGCCTTCGGTCTGGATATCGATGTCGGTGCGGCCCAGGCACGGCAGGATCAGCGCTTCTTTACCGTGGGCCAAATGGCTGCGGTTGAGCTTGGTGCTGATCTGCACGGTCAGGTCGCAATTGCTCAGCGCCTGGAAAGTGCGCGAGCTGTCCGGGGTCGCTTGAGCGAAGTTGCCGCCCAGGCCGATAAAGACTTTGGCGCGACCGTCGGCCATCGCGTGAATCGCCTCGACCACGTTGTGCCCGTTGTCGCGCGGCACTTTGAACTGAAAACGCCGTTCCAGCGAATCGAGGAACGCCACTGGCGGACGCTCGTTGATGCCCATCGTGCGGTCGCCCTGCACGTTGCTGTGGCCGCGCACCGGGCACAACCCGGCGCCCGGCCGGCCGATGTTGCCGCGCAGCAGCATCAGGTTGGCGATTTCCTGAATCGTCGCCACCGAATGGCGGTGCTGGGTGATGCCCATCGCCCAGCACATGATGACGTTCTTGCCTTTGGCGTACATGCGCGCCGCTTGCTCGATTTCCACCAGGGTCAGGCCGGACTGCTCGACGATCTGCTCCCACGGCGTGTCGTCGATAGTGCCCAGATATTCCAGGACGTTGGCGCTGTGTTCGTTGAGGAAGTCGTGATCGAACACCGCCGGCGTGCCAGCCTTCTGCGCATCGCGTTCCCACAACAACAGGAATTTCGCCATGCCGCGCAGCAGCGCCATGTCGCCGCCCAACGCCGGGCGGAAATACGCGGTGTTGGTGGGTTTGTCACCGTTGGTGAGCATTTCGATCGGGTGTTGCGGATGCTGGAAACGCTCGAGTCCGCGTTCTTTCAGCGGGTTCACGCACACCACCTGAGCGCCACGCTTCACCGCTTCGCGCAGCGGTTCGAGCATCCGTGGGTGGTTGGTGCCGGGGTTCTGGCCCCAGACAAAAATCGCGTCGGCGTGTTCGAAATCTTCGAACGTCACGGTGCCTTTGCCGACGCCGACACTTTGCGCCAACGCCACACCGCTGGCCTCGTGGCACATGTTCGAGCAGTCGGGGAAGTTATTGGTACCGAAGCTGCGCACGAACAATTGATACAAATACGCCGCTTCGTTGCTGGCACGGCCCGAGGTGTAGAACTCAGCCTGATTGGGGCTCGACAGACCCTGCAAATGCTTGGCGATCAAGGCAAACGCGGCTTCCCAACTGATCGGTTTGTAGCGATCGGTTTCAGCGTCGTAGCTCAATGGCTCGGTCAAACGGCCCTGATATTCGAGCCAGTAATCACTTTGATCGAGCAGCGCGCTGACGCTGTGTTTGGCGAAGAACGCGCCATCGACACGGCGTTTGGTCGCTTCCCAGTTCACCGCTTTGGCGCCGTTCTCGCAGAACGCGACCATGCCGGCTTCCTTGGAATCGCCCCAGGCACAGCCGGGGCAGTCGAAACCGCCGTTCTTGTTGGTCTTGAGCATCATGCGCAGGTTTTTCAGCGCGTTGTCGCTGGTCAACCAGGCCCGGGCAACGCTGGCCAGCGCGCCCCAACCGCCGGCCGGCCCTTTATATGGCTTGTAGCGCGGGACGGGGGTCTGATCGGCTTGATTGTGTTGGCTCACGCTTGATTCTCCATCGCTGGGCTGTAAACCCGCGGCGCACTTTTCTGCGGCAGGTGGATGAGATTGAGGTTGTGGCGGCGCGCCCATTGCACGGCGAGGCCGGTGGGCGACGACAGGCTGACGAGGGTCTGAATGCCTGCGCGCAGTACTTTCTGGATCAATTCGAGGCTGCAACGGCTGGTGACAATCGCCGCGCCGCCAGCGGTCGGGATGTTCTGGCGGATCAGGCCGCCGATCAGCTTGTCGAGCGCGTTGTGCCGGCCAATGTCTTCGCGGCCCAGCAACAATTCACCTTGGCTGTTCATGAACACCGCCGCGTGCACCGCGCCGCAATGCTGGCCCAATGGCTGGAACGCGCCGATGCGCTGGCGCAAACCGTCGAGCCATTGCGCGGGAGGCAGCGGTGCGCCGGGCAACACTTTGAGGTCCGGCAAGGCCTGCTCGACCGCTTCGACGCCGCAGAGCCCGCAACCGCTGGTGCCGGCCAGTTGCCGACGTTGTTGCTTGAGGTTCCAGAACGCGCGGTTGGCGATGGTCACTTGCGCGTATTGCGCCGAACCCGCGCCGCTGAGTTGCAGGTCATAGATGTCGCTGGCGTCTTCGATGATGCCGCTGCCCAGGCTGAAACCGACGATAAAATCTTCCAGATCCGTCGGCGTCACCAGCATCACCGCTTGGCTGATGCCGTTATAGGCGATCGCCAACGCCACTTCCTCGGCCAGCGCGGTGCTGGTCGATTCTGCGTAGGTCAGATCGCTGTAACTGTAGGTGTGGCTGGCGGCAGGCGCGGGCGTTTCGAGTGCGGGCGCCGCGCTGGTTGGGCGCTTGGCGTTCATGGGACATCACCGACGGTTTGGTCAGCTCCTAGCCTAGGCGCGTCAACTTGTCGCGTCTAATCGCTAATACTGATCCGCCGATAGATGACGTCGATCAAGACTCGCTCGGCGATTTCTGATAGATCGCAAAACACGCCTCGGCCAGTGCCGAACGTGGCGCCGCGCGGCGCATGATCAGGCCCAGCCGACCGAGGGTTTGCGCATTGTCGATCGGTTGCAGGCGCAGGTGGTCGGTGAGGTTTTCCAGGCCTCCTTCGAGCGGCATCACCGCGCAACAGAATCCGCCGTGCACCGCTTGTAACAATTGGTGCACCGCGTCGGTTTGCAGCAACGGTTGCGGCGTCAGCCCGCGACTGTGGAAGTTGTGGTCGATGGACTGGCGAAAGTGCATGCCGCTGGTGAGCATGCCCAGCGGCAGCTCGATCAGCGCTTCCCAACTCAGCGGCGCCTCGCCGAAGTCGTAAAACCGCTGATCGTAGAGCAGGCCCATGCGCGTGGTGCTGAACGCCAGCGAATCGAAGCGGTCGCCATCGAGGCGTTCGAGGTAGGACACGCCGAGGTCGAGGCGGTTGTTCGCGAGTTGCTCGAGGATTTGCTCGGAGCTCAGCGCCGAGAGTTCGAAACGCAGGTTCGGGTGTTCCTTGTGCAGGCGTTGCATCAGCGGCAACGGATCGAAACTCGACAGCGGCACCACGCCGAGGCGCAATGTCCCGACCAGATTGCCGCGACACGCCGCCGCTTCAGCCTGCAAACCGTCATACGCCGCGAGCACCGTGCGCGCCCAAGCCAACACGCGCTCGCCCGGCGCGGTGAAACCTTCGAAACGCTGGCCACGATTGACCAGCGGCAACTCAAGTTCTTCCTCAAGGCTGCGCAGGCGCATGGACAAGGTCGGCTGGGTGATGTGACACCGCGCCGCCGCTTGGCCGAAATGCCGGGTTTCGTCGAGGGCGATGAGGAATTTCAGTTGCTTGATGTCCATCTTCGCTCCAGGGCGCGGTGAGGTCGGGGATTTTAGCGCTTGCGGCGGACCGACGTCATTGGTCGGGTTGGAACCGCGCGTTGCCGGGCTGGTCTAGTCTTTTGCGTCTGGACCCTTATCCCATGGAGAGAACACGATGAGCCTTTTGAGTTTTGTGAAAGAAGCAGGCGAGAAACTGCTCGACCTGCTGACACCCGGCAACGCCAATGCCAGCGAACAATTGAAGGAGCACATCAGCAAGGTCGGTCTGGGTAATCCGAATGTGCAGGCCACTGTGGACGGCGACAAGGTCACCGTCACCGGTGAAGTCGCGTCCCAGGAAGAAAAAGAAAAGATTCTGCTGGCGGTGGGCAATATCGCCGGCGTTGGTAGTGTTGATGATCAGATCACCGTGACCGGTGCGGCAACGCTCGTAGCCGCGAAATTTGTCGTGGTCGAGAAGGGCGACACCCTCAGCGCGATTTCCCTGCGCGTTTACGGCGATGCCAACAAATACCAGAAAATCTTTAAAGCGAACGAACCGCTGCTCAAAGACCCAAACAAGATCTATCCGGGCCAGTCGTTGCGTATTCCTGAGTAACCACAAACCCGTGGCGAGGGGGCTTGCCCCCTCGCAACATTAGGCCGACGTGCTCGGCTCAGAGGCCTTCGATCAGGTCGCGATAATCGCCGACCGCCGCAAATTCGGCGGTGTCTTTCGGCCCTTTGCGGCTGTCTGGTTCGCTCACGGCCAGCAAATGCGCCACGCCAAAATCTCGCGCACTGCGCAGGATCGGCAGCGTGTCGTCGATGAACAGGCTGCGCGCCGGGTCAAAACCGATATCGGCCTGTAGCGCGTCCCAGAACTGCGGATTTTCCTTGGCGAACCCGTAATCGTGGGAGCTGATCAAACGCTCGAAATAGGGCGCCAGTTCAATCCGTTCCAGTTTCAGCGACAACGAATCGCGGTGCGCATTGGTGATCATCACCACGCGCTTGCCAGCTCGTTTGATCGCAGCCAGAAACGTGTCGGCGTCGGGACGCAAGGCAATCAGATCGGCGGTTTCCAGTTTCAGTTCGCGCACTGGAATCTTCAGCTCGGCGCTCCAGAAATCCAGGCAATACCATTGCAACTGACCGGCATTGCGCTCGAACAGCGGCTGCAACTCCATCTCCGCCATCGCCCGACTGACGCCGTGCAACTCGGCATATCGCTGCGGCAGGTGTTCCATCCAGAAATGGTTGTCGTAATGCAGGTCCAGCAGCGTGCCGTCCATGTCCAGCAGCACAGTGTCGATGTCGCGCCAGGGCAGCAGGGACATAAAAAACTTCTCCAGCGGTAAAAAAGATATCCGAGGTCAACAATCAGGATAGGCCGGGTACAGGCTGGTTTGAAAGCGTCGCGAGCGAAGAGAGTGCAAGGAAAAGACAGGCGAGGACGGGGAGTTTACGTGTTGTAAATGACCCGTCCGAGCCTGTTTTTGACGAAGCAATCTCGAGCGCAGCAGCTTTCAAACAGCCTGTATAGTAACGCGTTCACGCCAAGGAGCCGTCTATGCGCCAGAAACCCACCGTACTTGCCCGCGAGATCGTCGCCACTAGCCGTTTATTCTGCGTCGAAGAGCTGAAGCTGCGCTTTTCCAATGGCGTCGAGCGCACTTACGAGCGTCTGGTCGGCAAGGGCGCCGGGTATGGCGCGGTGATGATCGTGGCGATGCTCGATGCCGACCACGCGGTGCTGGTCGAGGAATATTGCGGCGGTACTGACGAGTACGAATTGTCGTTGCCCAAGGGCTTGATCGAGCCGGGCGAGGACGTGCTGGCAGCGGCCGAGCGCGAGCTCAAGGAAGAGGCCGGGTATGGCGCGCGGCAACTGGAACATCTGACCGAGCTGTCGTTGTCGCCCGGTTATATGAGCCAGAAGATCCAAGTGGTGCTGGCCACCGACTTGTACGAAGAAAGTCTGGAGGGCGACGAACCCGAGCCGATGGGCGTGGAGAAGATCAACTTGCGTGAATTGTCCGGTTTGGCGCAAAACCCGAAATTCACCGAGGGCCGTGCCTTGGCGGCGCTGTATCTGGCCCGTGACCTGCTGACCCAGCGCGGAGTGTTTCTGCCATGAATTTCCCGCATCCGTTGATGGCGCCAGTGATCGAATTGGCGCTGCAGGCTGGCGACGCGATCCTGCCGTTCTGGCGCACCGGCACTGCGGTGACGGCGAAGTCGGATGATTCGCCGGTCACGGCCGCCGATTTGGCGGCGCACCATTTGATTCTCGACGGGCTGACGGCGCTGGACCCGAGTATTCCGGTGTTGTCCGAAGAAGACGCCAACATCCCGCAGAGCGTGCGCGCCGGGTGGCAGCGTTGGTGGCTAGTGGATCCGCTGGACGGGACCAAGGAATTTATTGCCGGCAGCGAAGAATTCACCGTCAACATCGCGTTGATCGAGCAGGGCCGCGTGGTGTTTGGCGTGGTGTCGATGCCGACCAACGGGCGTTTCTACGTCGGTGGCGCGGGATTGGGCGCGTGGCGCGGCGACAAGGATGCGGCGCCGCTGCCGATTCACGTGCGCGACGTGCCAGCGGCGGGCGAGGCGTTTACCGTGGTTGCCAGCCGTCGGCATTCCAGCCCTGAGCAGGAGCGTTTGCTGGCCGGTTTGAGCGAAAGCCTCGGCGAATTGCGCCTGGCGAATTTCGGCAGTTCGCTGAAATTTTGCATGCTGGCCGAAGGCGCGGCGGATTGTTATCCACGTCTGGCGCCGACATCGCAGTGGGACACGGCAGCTGCGCAAGGCGTGCTCGAAGGCGCGGGCGGTGAGGTGCTGGAATTGAGCGGCGCACCGTTCAGCTATCCGGCGCGGGAATCGCTGTTGAATGAGTTTTTCCTGGCGCTGCCGGCCAAGGCTAAGTGGTGCGAAAAGTTGTTGGAGCTTGCACGCGGATAACGCCGCTACTCGAAACCCATGTGGGAGCGAGCTTGCTCGCGATGGCGGTGAGTCAGTCAACATTGATGTTGAGTGTGATGCCGCTATCGCGAGCAAGCTCGCTCCCACAGGTTTTGGGGGTCAGATCAAACTGATGCTTAGCGGTGCAGCACGTATTGCCCGCTGAACGTCACCGCCGCTTCTTCGCTTCCGGTATTCACAATCCGCGAATTCAGGGTCAATCGCGCCCGGCCATAGCGCTGATACATCGCCAGAAACTTCTTCCACGCCGCCGCGCTCGGTGCCTGGCAAATCGCAATCGCATCGCTGGTCACCGGCAACGGGTAGCTGATCTGCCCTTCCTGAATCACGATGTGGCCGTCTTCAATCCCTTCTTCGCGCAAACGCAAATGCAGCCAGCCCCAACCCGCCAGCACCGCGCCGCAGTACAGACTGCCGCCGAACATGGTGCTTTTGTGATTGACGTTGGCCTCCAGCGGCAACTGCAAACGCAGTTGCTGGTCGTGCCAGTCGAGCACTGTCAGGCCCATGTCCCGCGTCAGGGGAATGTCGTGGTGGAGGATCGATTGCAGGTGACGACTGTCGCGGCTCATGCACGGCCTCTTGTTTGCTGAAATGGGAAAAACGCTGGCTCAATCGAGCTCGTCGGTGTGGCTGTGTGCGCCGCCGTCGGCGAAGTTCAAACCGTGCTTGCGCAACTTGTCGTGCAAGGTTTTACGCGGGATGCCCAAGGCTTCGGCGAGGCTGCGTACCGAGCTGTGCGAGCGCGCGAGCTCGGCGGCGATCAGGGTTTTCTCGAAGTTCTCGACCTGCTCGCTGAGCCCGCCGCTGACCATTTCCACCGTGGTCCCGGCACCGCCCTCAAAGGCACTGTTATCCAGCGCCAATTCCAGACCGAGGGCGAACCGTTCAGCGGCGTTTTGCAGTTCGCGGACGTTGCCCGGCCAGTTGTGGCGCAGCAACAACGCGCGTTGCCCCGGTTGCAGCTCATGCGGCGGCAAACCGTGGCGGGCGCTGGCCTCGTCGGCGAAATGCTGGAACAGCATCAGCGCATCTTCGCCACGTTCGCGCAGCGGCGGAATGCGCAGCGGCGCGACGTTCAAGCGGTAATACAAGTCGGCGCGAAAACGCCCTTGATCGGCAGCCTGGCGCAAGTCCTCCTTGGTCGCGGCGATCACGCGGATGTCCAGCGGAATCAGCTGATTGCCGCCCAAGCGCTCGACCACCCGTTCCTGCAACATGCGCAGCAATTTGACCTGCACGTCGAGGCTCATGCTTTCGATTTCATCGAGGAACAGCGTGCCGCCATTGGCGAATTCGAACTTGCCGATACGGCGTTTTTGCGCGCCGGTAAACGCGCCGGGTTCGTGACCGAACAGCTCGCTCTCGACCACCGATTCGGCCAGCGCGCCGGCATTGATCGCGACAAACGGACCGTTACGCCGGCTCGACAAATCGTGCAGCGCCCGCGCTACGACTTCTTTGCCGGCGCCGGTTTCGCCGAGGATCAGCACGTCAGCCTTGGTCGCCGCAAGCGCGCCGATCTGCTCGCGCAAACGCAGCATTTGCGCCGATTGCCCGACCAGTCGGGTGCTCAGTTCATTGCGGTCGCTGAGGGCCAGGCGCAGGCTGCGGTTGTCCAGCACCAAGCGGCGCAAGTCGAGGGCGCGGCGCACGCTGTCGAGCAGGGCGTCGCTGGCGAAGGGTTTTTCGAGGAAGTCATACGCGCCGGCGCGCATCGCCTGCACCGCCAGCGGCACATCGCCGTGGCCGGTGATCAGCAGCACCGGCAGCTCCGGGTCCTGGGCGTGCAGCTCGGTCAGCAATTCGAGGCCGTCCATGCCCGGCATGCGGATGTCGCTGACCACCACGCCCGGCCAGTCGCGCTCCAGTTGCGCGGCCAGGCCCTTGGCTTCGGCCAGCGGCAGAATCTTCAGGCCGGCGAGGTCCAGCGTCTGGCTCAGGGCTTGGCGCAGGTGCGGATCGTCGTCGATCAACACCACCTGAATGCGGTTATCGATGGTCATGCACTTCGGTCCTCGGACGGTTGCAGGCTCACGCCGGGTGCGCCTGCGCGCAGCTTCAGGGTAATCAGGGCGCCGCCCTCCTTGTGGTTGGCGAACGACAGTTCACCGCCGAAGGCGCGCATCAGGGTTTCGCAAATCGCCAGGCCCAGCCCGAGGCCCTGAGTGCGGGTTTTGGTCGTGTAAAAAGGCTCGCTCGCGCGGCCGAGGGCTTCCATGCAAAACCCCGGGCCGTTGTCGCGAATGTACAGGTTGACGCCGTCGCTGGTGGATTGGGCACTCAGCCAGAGTTTGCGCGGCGGGCCTTTTTCGGTGAGGGCATCGAGGGCGTTGGCCAGCAGGTTGCCGAGCACTTGGCGCAAACGGGTTTCGCCAGCCTCGACCCACAACGTCGCCGCCGGCAGATCGCGGATCAACTCGACTTCCATGCTGCGTCGGCGCTTGGCCAGCAGCGCCAGCGCATCGTCGAGCGCCGGTTGCAGGGCAACGCTTTCCGGGGCGTGGCGGTCGCGGCGGGCGAAGGCGCGCAAGTGGGCGATGATCGAGGCCATGCGCCCGGTCAGTTCACTGATCAGTTTGAGGTTGCCGCGCGCATCGTCGGTGCGCTGATGATCGAGCAACACCTCGGCGTTTTCCGCGTAGCTGCGAATCGCCGCCAGCGGCTGATTGAGCTCGTGGCTGATGCTCGCCGACATCGTCCCCAGCGCCGACAGTTTGCCGGCCTGAACCAGATCATCCTGCGCGCGGACCAGTTCCTGTTGCGCCTGTTCGCGCTCCAATACTTCCTGTTTCAAGCGGCGGTTGAGGCCTTCGAGGTCGCTGGTGCGCTCGGCGACCCGACCTTCGAGCTCGCGGCGGGCCTTGGCTTCGAACGCGATGCGCTCCAGGTAATGCCGACGGCGCTGCATCATCAGACCGAGCAGCAACATCAGCACCAGTAACGTCGCGCCGCCGATCGCGACGACGGTGCGCACCGGGCGGTCAATCAAGGTGCGCGGCGCGAGAATGCTGACGTTCCAGCCGGTTTCTTCAATCTGTTGCGTCTGCGTCAGCCAGGCGTTGGGGTTGAGCCGCAGCGGCCGTGGATCGCGCGTCGGGTACGGCTGAATCGCGCTGATGGCTTTGTTCTCTGCCTCGTTCAAGGTGCGCGTCGAACGAAAGCGCCACTCCGGCCGCGAGGTGAGAATGACCACGCCGTTGTGATCGGTCAGCAGCAGTTGTTCCGGGGTTTTGCCCCACAGGCTTTCGGTGTGGTCGAGGTCAACCTTGACCACCAGCACGCCGATGATTTTTTCGCCCTCGCGCACCGCAGCGGCGAAGAAGTAACCGCGTTTGGCCGAGGTCGTGCCCAGCCCGAAGAAGCGTCCGAGGCGCCCGGCCATGGCTTCGCTGAAGTACGGCCGGAAGGAGAAATTGCGCCCGACAAAACTGTCGTGTTTGTCCCAATTCGACGCCGCGAGCGTCTTGCCGCTGGTGTCCATCAGGTACATGACTTCGGCGCCGGACTGCGCGCTGATGTTTTTCAGCAAACGGTTGGCGTTGCCTTGGGTGACGCCATCGTCGGGCGCGCCGAGCACCGCGCGCAGCGCCGGCAGGTCGCCGAGAATCTGCGGCAGCACTTCATAGCGATGCAGCGTGCCCAGCAGGTTGGCGACGTAGAGGTCGAGGGTCTGACGATTCTGCCCGGCCAGTTCGCTGCGGTAATAACGCTCGGCCAGATGCTGCAGCGGCCACAGCAAAGGTGCCAGGCACAGCGCCAGCAGGGCCAGACTGCGCCAGCGAGGTCTGCGGGGGAGGGTCGGAGTCATGAGCATCGAGCGCCTGGGGGGACAGGCGCATTATGCCTAGGGTTGCTCGGCAAGACACTCGCGCAGCGCGGTTTGCCAATCCGCCTGGCTGACGCCCCACTCGCGTTGCAGCCGCGAGCAGTCGAGCCGCGAGTTCAACGGGCGCGCGGCCGGCGTCGGGTAAGCGCTGGACGGAATCGGCAGCAGGTTCGCGCACGGCTTGCCTTGTTCGCGCAGCGCTGCGCCGATGGCCTGGGCGAAACCGAACCACGAGGTTTCACCCTGCGCAGTCAGGTGATAAGTGCCCCACGCTCCGGCATTCCCGGCCTGCCAACGCTCGATCAGCGCCAGCGTGCTGCGGGCAATCGTGCCGGCCCAGGTCGGCGCGCCGATCTGATCGGCGACGATGCGCATTTCCGGTTTTTCCTGGAGCAAGCGCTGCATGGTCAACAGAAAATTGCGCCCGTGGGTCGAGTAGACCCAACTGGTGCGCAGGATCAAATGCTGGCCCTGCACCGCGCTGATCGCCTGTTCGCCCGCCAGTTTGCTTTTGCCGTAGACGCCGAGCGGATTGGGCGCGTCGTCCTCGGTGTAGGGCGCGGGTTTGCTGCCATCGAACACGTAATCGGTGGAGTAGTGAATCAACGGGACGCCCAGCTCAAGCGCTTGTTCGGCGAGAATCCCCGGCGCGCGGGCATTGATCGCAAACGCCAGTTGCGGCTCACTTTCCGCTTGGTCGACGGCTGTGTGTGCGGCGGCGTTGATGATCAGGTCTGGGCGAATGCTTTGTACTTGTTGGCGGATCTGTTCGGGTTGCGCAAGGTCGAGCTGTTCGCGACCGAGCACGACCAGCTCGCCGAGGTGGCTCAAACGCCGCTGCAGTGCTTGCGAGACTTGCCCGTGCTGGCCGTTGATGAGGATTTTCATGGGAACAGATCAGCCTCAACCAGACTTTTGCCGTTCTGATCCTTGGCCGACAGTTGCGGCGCGGCGTGCAGTTGCCAGTCGATGGCCAAGGTTGGGTCGTCCCAGCGAATGCAGCGCTCAGCGGACGGCGTGTAGTAATCGGTGGTTTTGTAGAGGAATTCGGCGACGTCGCTGAGCACCACAAAACCGTGGGCAAACCCTTCAGGCACCCACAGTTGCCGGTGATTATCGGCAGATAGACGCACCGCCACCCACTGGCCGAAATGTGCCGAGCTGCGGCGAATGTCCACCGCCACGTCGAGCACTTCACCGGCAGTGACGCGCACCAGTTTTCCCTGAACGTTTTCCAACTGATAGTGCAAGCCGCGCAGCACGCCGCGCTGCGAGCGCGAATGGTTGTCCTGAACGAACTGCGTGTCGAGGCCGGTGGCTTCGGCGAAGGCTTTGGCGTTGAAGCTTTCGTAGAAGAAACCACGCTCGTCACCGAAGACTTTCGGTTCGATGATCAGCACGCCGGGCAGAGCGGTTTCAATCACGTTCATTGCGCTTCTCCGGCGAGCATGAACAGGTATTGGCCATAACCGGTCTTGCCGAAATAAGCCGCGCGTTCGAGCAACAGTTCGCGGCTGATCCAGCCATTCTCGTAGGCGATTTCTTCGAGGCAGGCGACTTTCAGACCTTGGCGGTGTTCGATGGTCTGCACGTACTGCGACGCTTCGAGCAGGCTGTCGTGGGTGCCGGTGTCGAGCCAGGCAAAACCACGGCCGAAACGCTCGACCTGCAAGTCGCCGCGCGTCAGGTAGGCGTTGTTGACGTCGGTGATTTCCAGTTCGCCGCGCGATGACGGCTTCACTGCTTTGGCGATCTTGATCACGTCGTTGTCGTAGAAATACAGGCCAGTCACGGCATAGCTGGATTTCGGGACTTTCGGTTTTTCTTCAATCGACAGCGCGCGTCCTTCGCTGTCGAAATCAATCACGCCGAAGCGCTCCGGATCCTTGACCCAATAGCCGAACACCGTGGCGCCGGAAGGGCGTTTTGCGGCGTTCTTCAATTGGTCGCCAAAGTGCTGGCCGTGAAAGATGTTGTCGCCGAGGATCAGGCACACCGGGTCGTCGCCGATAAATTCTTCACCGATCAGAAAGGCCTGCGCCAAGCCGTCCGGCGAGGGCTGCTCGGCGTAGCTGAAGTTCACCCCGAACTGGCTGCCGTCGCCCAACAGGTTGCGATATTGCGGCAGGTCCTGCGGCGTCGAAATCAGCAAAATGTCCTTGATGCCCGCCAGCATCAGCACCGAGATCGGGTAATAGATCATCGGTTTGTCGTACACCGGCAGCAGCTGTTTGGACACGCCCAACGTGATCGGGTGCAGGCGCGTGCCCGAGCCGCCGGCCAAAACAATACCTTTCATCATGCGAGCAATTCCTTGATGTCGAGGGCGCCCAGGCGTTGGCCCTGATAGCTGCCATCCTGCACGCGGCGGCACCATTCAAGATTATCCAGGTACCACTGCACAGTTTTGCGCAGGCCGGTTTCGAAGGTTTCTTCCGGTACCCAGCCGAGCTCGCGTTCAATTTTGCTGGCGTCGATTGCGTAACGCAGGTCGTGGCCAGGGCGGTCCTGAACAAACGTGATCAGGTCGGCAAACTGCGCAACGCCTTCAGGTTTGTTCGGTGCCAATTCTTCGAGCAGCGCACAGATCCCGCGCACCACGTCGATGTTCTTCTGCTCGTTGTGGCCGCCAATGTTGTAGGTCTCGCCGACCACGCCTTCGGTCACCACTTTGAGCAGCGCGCGGGCGTGATCTTCGACAAACAGCCAGTCGCGCACTTGCAGGCCGTTGCCGTACACCGGCAGCGGCTTGCCCGCCAGCGCATTGAGGATCACCAGCGGAATGAGTTTTTCCGGGAAGTGGAACGGCCCGTAATTGTTCGAGCAATTGGTCAGCAACACGGGCAACCCGTAGGTGCGCTGCCAGGCGCGAACCAAGTGGTCGGACGCGGCTTTGCTGGCGGAGTACGGCGAGCTTGGCGCGTAGGGCGTGGTTTCGGTGAACAGGTCATCGACGCCGTGCAGGTCGCCGTACACCTCGTCGGTGGAAATGTGATGGAAGCGGAAGGCGCTTTTCTCGGCTTCGTCCAGGGTCAGCCAGTAGGCGCGAGTGGCCTCGAGCAGGCTGTAGGTGCCGACAATATTGGTCTGGATGAAATCCGACGGACCGTCGATGGAACGGTCGACGTGGGATTCTGCCGCCAGGTGCATGATCGCGTGTGGCTGAAAGCGTGCCAGCACCGCGCTGACGGCGGCCTGATCGACGATGTCGGCCTGGACGAATTCGTAGCGGGTATCGGTGGCAATGCTGGTCAGCGATTCGAGATTGCCGGCGTAGGTCAGCTTGTCGAGGTTAAGCACTTCGTGCTCGGTGTGCCGAATCAGGTGGCGGATCAGGGCCGAGCCAATGAAACCGGCACCGCCGGTGATGAGAATACGCATGTTGGCCAACCTTTTTCCGTAAGACGATAAAACGAATGAGCATAGCTTGTCGGCAGGAGCGGGGTGGTGCAAGAGGGTTGTTGGTCGTATTTGGCTTTTGCCGCCGCAGCAGGGGTTGATTATCCCCCGAGGCAATGGCGATATAGGCGCCAAATCACATTTCAGGGGTCGTTGTATGCCGCTCGCCACGTTGATTCACCGCGCCAGTTTGCCCAGCCCGCAAGTGTCTGCGGCGCAGGCGCTGGCGCTGCTGCAGCGGCATTACGACTTGAGCGGGACGCTGCGGGCGTTGGGCAGTCAGCAGGACCTGAACTACCGCGTCGACACTGAGCGCGGGCGATTTGTCCTGAAAATCTGTCGGGGCGATTACGCGAAGATCGAATTGCAGGCGCAACACGCCGGGCTCAAACATCTGGCCGAGCATTCGCAGGTGCCGGTGCCACGGGTAATCACGGCCAATGGCGGCGAGGAGATTCTTTCGCTGGATGTCGATGGGCAGCCGCTGCATGTGCGGTTGCTCGACTACATCGAAGGCCAGCCGTTGACGCAACTTGCGCACCTGCCGGGTTCGGTGGTCAGTGGTTTCGGGCGGCTGTGCGCGGACATGGACCTGGCGCTGGCGACGTTCGAGCACGCCGGGCTTGAGCGCACGCTGCAATGGGACGCGCGCCACGCCCACGCGCTGATCGCGCATTTGCTGTCGGTGATCGTTGATGAGGCGCAGCGCACGTTAGTCGCCGAGGCTGCCGCACACGCCGAGCAACGCCTGCTGCCACTGATCGACAAACTGCCGGTGCAGGCGATTCACATGGACATCACCGACGATAACGTCGTGTGGCAACGCGATGCGCAACGGCAGTGGCAGTTGCAGGGTGTGATCGATTTCGGCGACCTGATTCGCACTTGGCGCATCACCGATTTGTCGGTGACCTGCGCGGCGTTGCTGCATCACGCCGAGGGCGATCCGTTTTACATTTTGCCGGCGGTGCAGGCGTATCACGCGAGCAATCCGTTGCAGCCTGAAGAGCTGCAAGCGCTGTGGCCGTTGATCGTCGCGCGGGCGGCGGTGCTGGTGCTCAGTGGCGAGCAGCAGGTCAGCATCGACCCGGGCAATCAATACAGTTGCGACAACTTGAGCCACGAATGGGAGATTTTCCGCGTCGCCACTTCGGCGCCGCTGGAGCTGATGGAAGCAGCGATTTTGACGGCGGTCGGCCAGTCTTTGCCGAGCCTGAACCATGAAGGTTTTGCGCCGTTATTGCCGAGTCTGGTCGGGCGCGAATTTGCCTTGATCGACCTCGGCGTCCTCAGCGCTCATTTCGAGGCTGGGAATTGGCAGCAGGCAGGTATCGATCAGCGTTTGCTCGACGAAGCGGCGGCGGTGCATGGCTTGGCAGCGAGTCGTTATGGCCAATATCGTTTGTCGCGCACCGAGCCGGACAGCGCCGCTGAACCGGATACCTGCCCGTTGCACGTCGAATTGCGCGTGCCCCACGGCACAGCGGTCGCCGCGCCGTTTGCCGGGGTTGTGCAGCAGCCGTTTGCGGGCGTGTTGCAGCTTGATGGCGAGCAGTTGAGCGTGCGTTTGTGGGGGGTAAATTGTTCGCTGCTCGGTGGCACCGAAGTGGTCAAAGGTCAGGTGCTGGGCGCAGTCAACGGTCCGCTGCTGGTGCAGTTGTGCCGTGGCCGTTCTTTCGAAGCGCCGCTGTTTTGCTCGCCGTCGCGCGCGTTGGCCTGGCAAGCGCTGTGCCCGTCCCCGGCGGCGCTGCTCGGCCTGGCGTGTGATGCCGAACCGGAGCTGGATTCGCAGACCTTGCTCGCGCGCCGCGACGCCAGTTTCGCCCGCACGCAAAAACACTATTACGCCGACCCGCCACGCATCGAGCGCGGCTGGCGCAATCACCTGATCGACATGCAGGGCCGCTCCTACCTCGACATGCTCAACAACGTCGCGGTGCTCGGCCACGGGCATCCGCGCATGGCCGCCGTCGCCAGCCGTCAGTGGTCGCTGCTCAACACCAATTCGCGCTTCAACTATGCGGCGGTCGCGGAGTTTTCCGAACGGCTGTTGAAGTTGTCGCCGGACGGCATGGATCGGGTGTTTCTGGTCAACAGCGGCAGCGAGGCCAATGACTTGGCGATCCGCTTGGCGTGGGCTTACAGCGGCGGTCGCGACATGCTCAGCGTGCTGGAGGCCTATCACGGCTGGACGGTGGGCGCGGACGCGGTGTCGACGTCGATTGCCGACAACCCGCAAGCTCTGAGCAGCCGCCCGGACTGGGTGCACCCGGTGGTGGCGCCAAACACCTATCGCGGCGAATTTCGCGGCGCGCAAAGCACGGCCGATTACGTGCGCAGCGTCGAGCACAACCTGGCGAAAATCGCCGAGCAGAATCGGCAGTTGGCCGGGTTTATCTGCGAACCGGTGTACGGCAACGCCGGCGGCATTTCGTTGCCGCCCGGTTATCTGCAACAGGTGTACGCGCTGGTCCGCGCGCGCGGCGGCGTGTGCATTGCCGATGAAGTGCAGGTCGGTTACGGGCGCATGGGCGATTTTTTCTGGGGTTTCGAGCAGCAAGGCGTGGTCCCGGACATCATCACCATGGCCAAAGGCATGGGCAACGGTCAGCCATTGGGCGCGGTGATCACTCGCCGGGAAATCGCCGAAGCGCTGGAGGCCGAGGGTTACTTTTTCTCCTCGGCGGGCGGCAGTCCGGTCAGTTGCCAGATCGGCATGGCGGTGCTCGATGTGATGGAAGAAGAAAAACTCTGGGAAAACGCGCAGATCGTCGGTGGCCATTTCAAGCAGCGGCTCGAAGCGCTGATCGACATTCATCCGCTGGTCGGCGCGGTGCACGGTTCGGGTTTTTACCTCGGCGTCGAGTTGATCCGCGACCGGCAAACGCTGGAACCGGCGACCGAAGAAACCACGGCGCTGTGTGAGCGCTTGCGTGAATTGGGGATTTTCATGCAGCCGACCGGGGATTACCTAAACGTGCTGAAAATCAAACCACCCATGGTCACCTCGCGCCGCAGCGTGGATTTTTTTGTCGACATGCTCTCGAAGGTGCTCGCTGAAGGTTTATGAAACACCCCTATCCCTTGTAGGAGTGAGCCTGCTCGCGATCGCGATCTTCCATTCATCATTTATGGTGGCTGGACTGGCGTGATCGCGAGCAGGCTCACTCCTACAGGGGGGGAGGGTGTTAATTCGATTGTTATCGGTGTTTTCTGCTTGTTTTTAGACGGAAGGGCTTAATTCGACTTTTAAAGCCGATATTTATCGGCTATAAAGTCGCCACTTGCCTCCCTATAAAAATGATTCAGGAGATGATTCATGAGCCGTATCGTTACCGTCGCCGCCACCCAGATAGCTTGTTCGTGGGACCTTGAAGCCAACATCGAGACCGCGGAAAAACTGGTCCGTGAGGCGGCGGCCCAAGGTGCGCAAATCATTCTCCTGCAGGAATTGTTCGAGGCGCCGTACTTCTGCCAGAAGCCGAATGCGGATTACCTGCAATTGGCGACCACGGTTGAAGACAATGTTGCGATCAAGCATTTCCAGAAAATCGCCAAGGAACTGCAAGTGGTGTTGCCGATCAGTTTTTATGAACTGGCGGGTCGCGCGCGGTTCAATAGCATCGCGATCATCGATGCCGACGGCAGCAACCTCGGGATTTATCGGAAAAGCCACATCCCGGACGGCCCTGGCTATCACGAAAAGTATTACTTCAACCCCGGCGACACCGGTTTCAAAGTCTGGAATACCCGTTACGCGAAAATCGGCGTGGGCATCTGCTGGGACCAGTGGTTCCCGGAATGCGCGCGCAGCATGGCGTTGCTCGGCGCGGAAATTCTGTTCTACCCGACCGCGATCGGCAGCGAGCCGCACGACAAAACCATCTCGTCCCGCGACCATTGGCAGCGCGTGCAACAGGGCCATGCCGGCGCGAATTTGATGCCGCTGATTGCCAGCAACCGCATCGGCAACGAAGAGCAGGACGGCTACGACATTACGTTTTATGGTTCTTCGTTCATCGCCAACCAGTTCGGCGAAAAGGTGCAGGAACTCGATAAAACTGAAGAAGGCGTGCTGGTCCAGCGCTTTGACCTCGACGAACTTGAGCACATCCGCAGCGCGTGGGGCTCATTCCGCGATCGTCGCCCGAACCTATACACTGCGCTGAAAACCCTCGACGGTTCCCTGGAGTCCTGATTCTGATGACCACTTTAAACAGCACCCCGCGCGCCGATGGCTTCTACATGCCAGCCGAGTGGGCGCCGCAAACCCAAACCTGGATGATCTGGCCCGAGCGCCCGGACAACTGGCGCCTGGGTGGCAAACCGGCGCAAGCCGCACACGTCGCGGTGGCCAAGGCTATCGCGCGGTTTGAACCGGTGACGGTGGCGGTGTCCGCCGGCCAATACGAAAACGCCCGCGCGCGCCTCGATGTACCGAATATTCGCGTGGTCGAAATGTCCAGCGACGACGCCTGGGTCCGCGACACTGGCCCGACGTTCGTGATCAATAACAGCGGCGAAGTGCGTGGCGTGAACTGGGATTTCAACTCCTGGGGCGGTTTTGACGGCGGGTTGTACGCGCCGTGGAATCGCGATTCGCAGGTTGGCGGCAAGATCCTCGAAATCGAGCGCAGCCAACGTTATCGCACCGAGGGCTTCGTGCTCGAAGGCGGTTCGATTCACGTCGATGGCGAAGGCACGCTGATCACCACCGAAGAATGCCTGCTGAACCGCAATCGCAATCCGCACCTCAAGCGTGCCGACATCGAAGCGGTGCTCAGCGCAAATCTGGCTGTGGATAAAATCATCTGGCTGCCGGACGGTTTGTTCAACGACGAAACCGACGGCCATGTGGATAACTTCTGCTGCTACGTGCGTCCGGGCGAAGTATTGCTGGCCTGGACCGATGATCCGCAGGACCCGAACTACCCGCGTTGCCAGGCTGCCATGAAAGTGCTGGAAAGCAGCACCGACGCCAAGGGTCGCCCGTTCACGGTGCACAAAATGCCGATTCCGGGGCCGCTGTACGCGACCGAAGAAGAATGCGCCGGGGTCGATCCGGTGGACGGCACGCAGGAACGTAATCCGACCGTGCGGCTGGCGGGTTCCTACGTGAACTTCCTGATCGTCAACGGCGGCATCATCGCGCCGAGCTTCGACGATCCGTTGGACGGCCCGGCGAAAGAGATCCTGCAAACGCTCTTCCCGCAACACGAAGTGGTGATGGTGCCGGGTCGCGAACTGTTACTGGGCGGCGGCAATATCCACTGTCTTACCCAACAGCAGCCTGCGCCGCACAACGAGTGAGTGCAGTTGTAACAGCTTGAGTTGCCTGCAAATTCAGTCGGGCAACGATTGCTGAGCAGCGCTGAAACAGCGAACCCGCAGCCCGTAAGGATTGCGGGTTTTTTTCTGCCCGCACGGCTCTCGATCCAGCACCTTGGCATAGCTCTTGTATCTGTTATCTGGCAAGTCAGGGAGGGCGGGGGACGGCGACGTTCTGTCACAAACCTTGGATACGTTAGCCGCTCACAATCCGGGAGAGAGCGCCGAAATGAACGCCGTAGTGAATGTCGCGAGCAAACGGGCACTGCATCCCCTGGCAGTCAATAGCGAATCGCTGCAGGTCCTTGCGCACTGGTTGAAGTCCAATGGAACGCGTCAGATCAGGCAACCTGATCCGCGCCGGATGATGATCGAGCGCTACCCCGCTGGTTTACTCAGCGAAGCGGAACTGCAAGCGTTGTGGGATGTGCTGGAAGGATAAAAACAATAGCCAGGGATTGCCGAAAGCGCTGCCGGGAGGGCGGCGCTTTTTTTTGGGTGAAATTGCGCGACCACTGAAGATCTGAAAATGTGCGAGTGAGCAGGCTCACTCGCACAGCGATTGCTACGGATTCAGAAGCTGTAAGTCCCGGTCACGACCACGCTACGTGGCGCACCTGGCTGGATCTGAAACTGGCTGGTCGCCGATGAGTAATAGGTTTTGTCGCTGATGTTGTTCAGCGCCGCGCGCAAATCCCAATCCTTCTGGCGGAACCCGGCCAGCGCGTCCCAGCGGCCGTAACCGGGCAACACAACCGTGTTGAGGTTGTCGGCATACCGGTCGCCGACCAGGGTCAGACCGGTCTCGGCGTACCAGCCCATTTCCGGTTTCCACGTCAGGAACAGGCTGCCGTTACGCTTGGCCACGTTGCTCACGCGTTTGCCTTCAAAACCGTTGTTGTCCTTCTCCACCGTCGCGTCCTGCAAACCGACGCCACCGCGCACGTACCAATTGCCGCCGAGCTTGCCGCTGGCGGTCAGTTCGATACCGCGCGAGCGTTGTTCGCCAGTCAACAGCGTCACGGTCGGATTGAGCGGATCACTGGTGCGACGGTTGTACAGTTCCAGTTCGTAGATCGCCAACGTCGTGCTCAAGCGCTCATCGAGCCAGTCGCTTTTCACGCCGATTTCTTTTTGCTTGGTCAGCTCCGGGCTCAAGTCGTTGCTGTTGCCGGTCGCGCCCGGCGTGATGCCGATCAAGCCACCGCCGACCGGCGAAAATGTCTTGGTCCACGAGGCGTAGAAGGAGTGATTGTGCAGCGGCGTCCAGACAATGCCGACACGCGGACTGGTGCTGTGGCTGTCGCGATCTTCGGAAATGTTTCGCAGTTTGTTGGTCGACTCGATGTCGAACGTGTCGTAACGCAAACCGCCGAGCAACTGCCATTGATCGTTCAGGCGCAACTGATCCTGCACGTACACCGCGCGGCTTTCGACTTCGGTGTGGTTGTCGCTGGAGAGCTGCAGGCGCCCGGTGTGGCGCAAGTCGCGATTGGGGTTGTACAAGTCCAGCGCCGGCACCGCTTGAATGCCGGGGCCGCGTCCGGTCACAGCGTTGTAAAGCTTCGGGTCGCGGCGCTGGCTGCCGATTTCGACGCCGGTCAGCAAGCGATGCTCCAGACCAAAAGTGTCGAAACCACCTTCCAGTTCGACGTTGTTGAAAACGTTGCGAGTGCTCAGGTCCTGCTGCCAGTGCTGGCGTAAAACGCTTTGGTTCGCCGCGGAGTAACCGGTCAGGTAAGTGTTATCGAAATCGCTGTCGAGCTTGAACACGCCTAGGGTATGGCGCAGTTGCCAGTTATCGCTCAGCTCATAAGTGAGTTTGGAGCGTAGGGATTGTGACTTGTCGTCGATGAAATCGTGCTCGCTGCCGTAGGTCGTATCCCGTCCTACATCCGCCGGGCGACCATTTACACCGGGGATTCCGCGATCCGGCGTTCGGTTGTAACGGCTGTATTCGTACTGCACCAGCCAGTTCAGGTCTGGCGTCAGTTGCCAGCTCATCGACGGCGCGAACAATTGGCGATTGCCGCTGACGCCATCGCGAAAACTGTTTTCATCCATGTTGCCCATGTTCAGGCGCAGGCTGATGTCGTCGCTGACGTCGGTGCTCAAGTCCGCATAAAGACTGCGCAAATCCTCGCTGCCGCCCTGCGCCTCAATGGTCGAGCGGCGGCCGAATTCCGGCAGTTTGCTCACCCGATTGACGATTCCTCCCTGGCTGCCACGGCCGTACAACACGGCGGCCGGGCCTTTGAGCACTTCGATGCGCTCGATGTTGTGCAAGTCGCGCACGTATTGGCTGTCGTCGCGAATGCCGTCGAGGTAGAAGTCGTTGCTGGCGTCAAAACCTCGAATGCGCAAACTGTCGAAACGCGTGTCGGCGCCGCTGCTGACGTTGGGAATGCCGCTGAGCGCCGTGCCGAGGTCGTTGGTGCCGTAATCCGCTACGTTGGCGGTTTTGATCGAATCGATGGCTTGCGGCACGTAACGCACCGCAGTGGCGGTGCGTGTAGCGGTGCTGGTTTCCTTTACGCGTGGGTCGTCGGTTTCAGTTTCGATTTCGGCGCTGATCGACGTGGCGGGCAGAACAGTGGTCGCGGCGCCGGCAAATCCGGCAGACAACAAGGCAGAGAGCCCAAGGGTAACGGGCGAAAAACGCAAAGGGGCAGGCATCTGGAGCGCATCCGAAAGGGTGAAGGAATTCGAGCGCGCGAATGGTAATGCTTGTTATTTACTTCCGTTAATCATTCTTGGTAAGTGTTTGTGAATGATTGTTTCCAGTTGTGTCTGGGTTGATACACGGTTTAACAGTCATGTTTGCCGGACTTGCAAACGCGCCGCGCACTGCCTGCTTCTCTCACCAAACGCGGGTCCTCGACGGTTGTATCCACTGATTTACAGGTATTCCCTGCAACAAACTGTCGTGCACAAGCAGTTTCTTAGACGATTTTTGCCTATTCTCAGACGATTCATGAAATTGACACGGCGTTAAGCGCGCGGCTAGGATCCATGCCAACGCCTGTGGCCAACCGCCATGACCCACAAAACAATAAAAAGGCCCGCCACGAATTGCTCGTGGGCGGGCCTTTTTGTTTCGAGGTGAAAAAAGAGCGCAACAGCGCCATTTCCGCCGTTCGGCACAGTGCGTATCAACCCGTAATAAGGAAAAAAACAAATGTTGAATAAGCGCATCAGTTTGATCGCTCTGGGGATGTTGAGCGCTACACACGCCATGGCTAACGACCAGGCAGAATCCAAGGGTTTTGTTGAAGACAGCAGCCTCAAAGTGCTGTTGCGCAACGCCTACATCAATCGTGATTACAAGGACGGCAACCCGGACAAAGCCGAGTGGGGCCAAGCGGCCATCGGTACTTACTCGTCCGGTTTCACCCAGGGCACTGTCGGTGTCGGCGTTGATGCTTTCGGTCTATACGCACTGCGTCTGGACGGCGGCAAGGGCCGCACTGGCGCCCAAGGCATCGACTTCTTCAAACAGGGCGCCAGCGGCAACGCGGCGGACGACTTGTCCAAGTTCGGCGGCGCGGTCAAATTCCGCATCTCCAGCACTACGCTGACCTACGGCGACCAGATGCCGGAGTTGCCGGTGTTGAACTACGACAACTCGCGCCTGCTGCCGGAAAGTTACACCGGTACCTTGATCACCTCCAAAGAAGTCAAAGGCCTGGTGCTGAACGCCGGTCGCTTCACCGCCGAATCGCGCAAGAGCGCTGAAGGTCGTGACAGCGGTGGCTTGAAGTCGATCAACGTGTTGGGCGGTAGTTACCAGTTCACCGAGCAATTCAAAGCAGCGGTCTACGCGTCCGACGTTGAAGACGTATTGAAGAAGCAATACGTGAACGCCAACTACGTGCTGCCGTTCAACAAAGATCAATCGCTGACGCTGGACTTCAACGGTTACCGCACCAAGTTGGATAACTCGTACGTGCGCGAAAACGGCGTGACGGGCGACGACAACAAGATCTGGAGCCTGGCCGCGACGTTTGCAACTGGCGCGCACACGTTCACCCTCGCGCACCAGCGCAGCACTGGCGACAGCAACTTGGGTTACGCGTACGGCGGTTATCAGCGCGGCCAAAACCGTGTCGGCGACGGCGGCAACACCATCTACCTGGCGAACTCCTACTGGTCCGACTTCAACGCCGAAGACGAGCGCAGCTGGCAGTTGGGCTACGGTCTGGACTTCAGCACTTATGGCATTCCGGGCCTGAGCTACAACTTCGCTTACGTGCGCGGTGACAACATCACCACGTCCACCAGCGAGGGCGGCACCGAGCGCGAGATCTTCAACCAGTTCAAGTACGTCGTGCAAAATGGCCCGGCCAAAGACCTGAGCGTACGGTTGCGCAGTTCGGTTCTGCGTGTATCGCAGAAGTCCAGCGAGTACAACGTCAGCGGCAACGAGCTGCGTGTGTTCGTCGACTACCCGATCAACATCTTCTGATGATCGGCTGAGCTAAAAACTCAGAAAAAACCCCGACTGGTTCGGGGTTTTTTTTCGCCTGCATTTTGCTCAAAACGATCTAAAGCTGTTCTTTTCGGCATAAAAAACTGCGTTCAAGGCAACTTGTTGCGCCGCTTCAAGCAACGCTTGAGATGCCTGAAATTCTTTCTCATGGGCCGAAAATCCCGCACCTAATAGATTAGGTCGCTCAATGCAGCGGAGCCTAGTAATGATCGTTTTAAACAGAGAAGTTGGCGAATCGCTAAGGCGCGACAAATTTGTCAACGTCCAGGGTGGTGACTTCAATCTCTACGGTCATTTCGCCGACTTCGTTCGACTGACCAAGAGTTGGGAAAACATGGAGCCGGACAGTTACTACGGTCAGGCCGAATCCGGTATGCGTTTCCGCCGTTACAGCGACTTCGAATACAACCCGGTAACGCGCGACTTGAAGCAACTGGAACACCGCGCGTATGTGCAATCCAAAGCCAACAACAGTTACGTTGGCGGCATGGTTCGGCACTTTCAGGATTTCTCCGAAGAAGTGATCAACTCGCCGGTGATGCGCAGCCTCATCGACATCGATTTCGAAGTGTACAAAAACGTCTTGCCGCCGGAGTTGCACGATGAAATCTGGCAATGCCAGATCCATCAGATCCGCATCGAAATCAAACCCGGCAAACAACTGGAAATCACCCCTGAAGGTATTCACTGCGACGGTTACCCGTTCAGCGGCGTGCACTTCTGGGGACGCAATAATGTTGATGGTGCCGAGAGCCGTTTGTACTCCGCGCATCAGGAACAACTGGCGT
This sequence comes from Pseudomonas sp. SJZ131, assembly GCF_007828705.1. NCBI lineage: Bacteria > Pseudomonadati > Pseudomonadota > Gammaproteobacteria > Pseudomonadales > Pseudomonadaceae > Pseudomonas > Pseudomonas sp. SJZ131. The sequence continues at coordinate 234,670 of NZ_VIVC01000004.1, forward strand.
CGACGACTTACCAGGAAATCCTCGACACCACGTTTTTCCTTGATCGCGACATGCGCCATTACGTAACGCCTGCGCGCAATACCCATTCGCACGACATGGCGTATCGGCAGATTCTGGCGATTTCCTTCTCGCGGCCCGGGACCGCTTTCGACATTGTTCGCTGAACAGCTCGACCCCATGGATGGCGCCTCGGCATCGGTGATGCTGTGGCGCGCGAACGCCAAAGATGCGCTGCGTTTGGAGCGCTTTTTTCGGCAGTTCGACGAAGTGTCGTTTTGCGACTGGCAGGACGCCAAATGTTTGCGCGGTGTGTTGATGCAGAAAACCACCACCGCGTACCTCGCGCTCGACCTGAAGGGTGAAGTGGTCGGCGCGGTGCTCGGCGGCATGCTCGGCAGTCGCGGCACCATCAATCACTTGGCCGTGAGCCCGCTGTACCGCGCGCAAGGCGTGGGTCAACGGTTGGTTGAAGCGGCGTCGGCAGACATGAAACGCGTGGGCGTGCTGCGGATGTTCCTGTTCGTCGACGATGCTAACCTTGCCGGCAAGCGTTTTTGGACTGCCCAGGGTTTTTGCGAGCCGCGTGGCGAAACGACCTTTGAGAGGGACCTATGAATGAGACGTCCAGCAGCCCGCCGCTGATGGTCGAGCCACAGCCATCGCGCACCTTTGCAGAAGCCAGCCCGGTAGTGGCCGGTTACTTCACGGTGTCGTTCGTGTTTGGTTTGATGGCGGTCAACGCCGGGTTGCCGGTGTGGCTGCCGGTGGCTATGTGTCTGTTTGTGTACGCGGGCGCTTCGCAGTTCGCGGCGTTGGCGCTGATCACCAGCGGCGCCTCGCTGACCACGATCATTCTCACCACGTTTTTGATCAACGCGCGGCACATGCTGATGTCGGTCTATATGGCGAAAGCCCTGCGCGCATTGGGCCTCAGCCGATTTGAACGCTGGTGTTACGCCGGTGGCCTGACCGATGAATCGTTCGCTTTTCACAGCGTGAAACTGGGCAGCGGCGCACCAGTAAACGTGCGTTACCTGATCGGTTTCAACTTGTTTTGTCACACTTCCTGGGTGCTCGGCGGTTTGCTCGGGGCGATCTGCGCGCAGTACGCGGCGCACTTGATCAAGTACCAACTCGATTACGCCTTGACCGCGATGATGCTGTATGTGCTGGTTTCGCTGTGCAATACCCGCAACAAGCTGATTGCCGCAGCGGCCGCGGTGGTGTGCATGGGCGCGCTGAGCCTGGTCGGCAGCTCGCCGTTTAACGTGTTTATCGCCACATTTGTTGGCTGCGGGGTGGGCGTATGCCTGACCAAACGTTCCTGATTCTGGTCGTCGTGTTGATGATGGCCGTGACCTTCCTGCCGCGCGCGTTGCCGCTGCAAATCAACACCGAGCATTGGCCGCCGTTCGTTGCCCGCGCGCTGGAATATCTGCCGGTGGCGATCGTCGCTGCCATCAGCGTCACGCCCTTGTTGATCAAGGACCAGCATGTGCAGCTCGATCGCCCGGAATTCTATGCGGCAATTCCGACGTTGTTATGTGCGTATTTCAGCAAAAACCTCTTTCTCAGTGTGGCGGTTGGGACGGCTGCGTACATTGCGCTCGGCGCGTTCATGCAGGCGTAAATCGACCACATCGCTCAACGCCTGGCTGGACAACTCAGGGTTATTCACCGCCAGACGCACTTCGAGGTAATCCTCGAAACCTGGGAAAATAGTCAGGCCATTTTTTTGCGCGGCGGTGCGCGAAACCATGCCGATGCCGTCCATTTGCGGGATCAACGACAGCGTCAGGGTTTCGCTGCACGAATAAATCATCCGTTGGCCAGACTCGTTATTGCCGAGCCCGGCGTCGAGAAAACGCAAAAAGCTGTGGGAATACGGACAATCGTCTGCAGGACGAACCTGAAACTTGTCCCCCAGCAACACCAGCGGATCGTTCTCCTGACCGCAATGCGCGCCGACCACTTGAACCTGCACATCCGGCAACAAAATGCTCGGCATGCCTGGTTTTTGCGGACCGATCAGCACCGCCAGGTCAAAGTCTTCATTCTTCAACTTGCTGAGGTTTTCCATCGACTCGGCGTAGGAAAACTCCAACTGATGGTCAGGAAACACCTCGAACAGGCGTCCGATCATGCGCCGGTTGAAGTCTTCCGACAGCGTGGTGTTCAACGCCACCTTCAACGTGCGCTGCCCCGGCGCTTTCAACGCCGCGACTTTCTCTTCCATCTGCCGCGTCGCCACCAGGACTTTGTCCATGTACGGCGTGAGCTCGGTGCCCTGCGCCGTCAGGGTCAAACCCTTGTTGGAACGTCGAAACAGGCGAAAACCAAACTGCTCTTCGACCTTGTTCAACTGTGCGGCCAACGCCTGCACGGTCAGGCAGGAATGCTCCGCCGCCGCCGACAACGAGCCGGTCTGCACGATGCGCATAAGGTTGCGTAAGGTTCTGCTATCCATGGGGTAATGCCCTCTAAAGTGGGCTGGCAATTGTTGTGTACCTTGCGACCGATCCGGCGCCTGTGCCGGCTATATTCCTGCACCTGAGCATAGTTGTCGCGGGTTTAGTAGCGAATTGATTCCGCAGCCGATGGCTGGAGGCTTACACAGGATCGGGGTTTTTGGTGGGGTGGGGGTGATTGGGGTCAAATAATGTGTTGGGTGTGCGGGAGGTTTTTGGGTTTAGGGGCAGGCGGTAAGGCTACAGCGGGCAGGGATTTTTCCCGCAGTGGTCTCGGAAGGGGCGACGGGAAGGTTGGGATTTGGCTGATACCCCTCGCCTGCATTGGCGGCTGTAATAGTCAGGAAATATTATTCGGTCGCCAAGGATCTTTAATTAGGCCGGTCGTAGCCCGCTTATCAATTTGCCATTGACTGAAAATTAGGCACCCGATCACAATGCCGAGGTAGCGCCAATGTAGCTACAAATTAACAATGAGGTTATAGCGATGGCAGCATTATTGAAAACCACTGATGTACGCTGCCGAATTGAAGAGGATTTGAAGATGCGTGCCACAGAGGTGTTAAGCGCATGCGGCTTGAGCATCAGTGACGCCATGCGTCTCTTCCTTCGTCAGGTTGTAGCGACTCAAGGCCTTCCGTTTGAAGTGCGCGTTCCGTCTGAGAAGACTGCCCGTGCCATGACGGAGGCGCGGGAGATTCGCCAGCGTTTCGGCTCTATAGACGACATGCTGAGGGACGCTGATGGCGAAACCGGAGAAAAAGGAAAAACGCGCTGAATTGCCGAAACAGTGCGCTCAGACGTCGGAATTCAAGAAATCGTGGGAGCGTTACAAGCGAGCTGGGCGTCGAGACATGAACGAGGTTTGCCAGGTAATGGTGATGCTATTCCTGGGCGTGCAACTGCCAGCGGAGTACTTGGATCACGCTTTGACTGGCGATTGGCTGGGATTCCGAGAATGTCACATTGGTGGTGACTTCTTGTTGATCTATGAGGTTACGCGTACCGATTTGATTACGTTCGTGGATCTTGGAAGCCACTCCGAATTGTTCCGATAAAAGTCGCAGATACGGTTATTTGCTGAAAGAAGCAGTCGAAAGCTGCTTTATCGTTCGCTTCTGAATTAAATCAACATAATCATCCGTTTCTGTACTAGTCTCAGTTCACGATATTCCAAAAACAGGCCCATCAAATGCCTACCTCCTCCACAGCCCAAACCCCGGAACAACAACTCGACACTGCCGACGCCGGCCGTGTTGCGCTCAAGTTCTTCTTCAATCTCATGGAGCGCTGGGGCTGCAGCGCCGAGCAGCAGCGCACGTTGCTGGGCAAAGTCGGCAATACCACGTTCTACAAGTACAAACACCTGCCGCCGAATGTGCGGTTGCCCCGTGACACGCTCGAGCGTATTTCCTATCTCATGGGCATTCACAAGGCGTTGAGCATCATCTTCAGCAACAGCCGCGAGCGCGTTTACAAATGGGTCAGCAGCCCGAATACCGCCGCGCCGTTCAATGGCCAAACCGCGCTGGATTACATGCTGGTGGGCCGCGTCGTCGACATCGCTGACGTGCGCCGCTACCTCGACGGAGTGCGCGGTTGATGGCGCCGGAACTGCTCGAGCCGCAGTGGCCGCGGGCCTATCGGATCGTCAACAGCTGCTTCCCGCCGATCTCCTTGTTCGAAGACGTGCTCGATCCCGAAGACCTGCCCACGGCCTACGCCCTCGAAGCGCTGACCAACGATCGATTGATGGAAGAGGCCGGCGTGCTGTCGCGCGTTCGTCCCGAAGACCGAATCTCCGGCCCCGGCTCCACGCCGGTCATGGCCGCGTTCACCCACATCGGCAAAAGCAGCCGCTTCACCGACGGCACCTTCGGCGTTTACTACGCCGCGAGCAGCCAGGCTGCGGCGATTGCTGAAACGAGCTACCACCAGGAACGGTTTCTCGCCGCCACCAACGAGCCGGACCTTGAGTTGACCATGCGCACTTACGTCAACAAAGTGGTGAAACCGTTACACGACATTCGCCAGAACTACCCGCAGCTGCATGATCCGGATACCAGCGCTTATGGACCGTCGCAGGCCTTCGCCCGCCAACTGCGCGAAACCCTCTCCTGGGGGTTGCTGTACAACAGCGTGCGCTTGCCGGGGCATGAATGTGTTGCAGCGTTTCGCCCGCCGGCGGTATCGATTCCGAAGCAAGGGAAGCACATTAGGTATGTGTGGAGTGCGAGCAGCCGGAGGATTTCGTTTGTGTTTGAGGTGAGTGAGGTTTGAGTTTTATCGGCGAGATAGTTGTGGGCAGGGGAGGAGCGGGTGGTTCGATAATCGTTTTTATGAAACAAATCTTTTATTTAGCGCTGTGTAAAAGAGCCCCGATCAGTTCGGGGCTTTTTCATGCGGGCAGAAAGATTTACGAAACGACGTCAGCGCCGCGATTATTCCCCGGCGCTTCGAGCACCTTCACCACGTCATCAATGATCGCTTTGCTCATATCGAAACCGAAATTTTCAAGCGCTATGCTGAGTCCATCTGGGACGATGGCGAACGTCATGAATTCATTACCTGGCTGGCGGCTAATCCGTTGGTTGGCGATGTGGTTCCCGGTACCGGAGGCCTGCGCAAGGTGCGTTGGTCCCGTAGCGGGATGGGTAAGCGAGGTGGTACGCGTGTCATTTACTACAACACGCTTTCAGAAGGCTGTATCTGGTTGCTGATCGCCTACACCAAGGCGAAATTCGACAATTTACCCGTAGCCTTCCTCAAGCAACTGAAGGAGGAAATCAGCGATGATCAATGAACTGGAGCAGTTCCAGCAGGACTTGCTGGATTCTGTACGTCAAATGAAGGCCGGCAAAGCGGCCCGTGTGACAGAAGTGCCGTTGTCAGCGGCTGCCGAAGCGCGTGCCAAAGTGGGGGTTTCCCAGAGTGCATTTGCGAAGCTGATTGGAGTTAGTTTGCGGACGTTGCAGGATTGGGAGCAAGGGCGTCGCCAGCCGACGGGAGCGGCGCAAACGCTGCTGCGGGTTGCGAGTCAGCATCCTGAGGCGTTACGTGACCTGCAGGCATTCTAGGATTAGCAGAGGACAGATCTTTTGAATGAAACGAAATAGATCTGTCCTCTAGGACACAAGACGGGCATGCATATTGAGACCTCAGATTGATTTCTACATCGATTCGAGTTCTCAGGCCCGGTCGCTGAATTGGCAGCGGCGGTTGAAAATAGACGCGGGGCAGGGGATGCGCAATCGTGGCCAAGTGGTGGTTGTGTTACTGAATCTTGCTCTCTTCATCCGCCTGTGAATACGCACTACCCAGCCCCGATACTCATTACACCAAGTAACTAATGAAGTACCCGCCCCCACCTTTATCCCCCTGACCCAACCCCCTACATTCATCTCCAACGCCTACCCATCATCCCGAAGGGCTGGCCACTGGAGATTTCCTCATGCCTTTCGTAAGCGTGCGCATCACCCGCGATGGCGTTACCTCCGAGCAGAAAGCTCAGGTGATCGCCGAAATCACTGCAACCCTGCAGCGCGTCCTCAACAAGGACCCGCACCTGACCCACATCGTGATCGAGGAAGTCGACACCGATAACTGGGGTTACGCCGGGATGACCACCACTCAGTACCGAAAACAACTGGCCGACGCGCAGGGCAAGTCATGACTGCGTCCGTCGCCATCGACTTCATCTCCGACGTGGTCTGCCCGTGGTGCGCGTTGGGCGCGACGGCCTTGGAGCAAGCGATCGAAAACGTGGCTGGCGAAGTTGCGGTGGAGTTGACCTACAAGCCGTTCGAGTTGAACCCGGACATGCCGGCCGAAGGCGAGCACGCGGTCCAGCACTTGATGCGCAAGTACGGGCGCACTGCCGAAGACGTCGCGGCCGGCAAAGCGCTGCAGATCGCTCGCGGCAAGGCCATCGGTTTCAAGTTCGACCTGGAGAAACGCAGCCACTTCTACAACACCTTTGATGCCCATCGATTGCTGTTATGGGCATTGCAGCAAGGACGGCAAGTTGCACTCAAGCGAGCCTTGATGCGCGCTTACTTCAGCGACGGCCAGAACCCGAGTGATCGCGAAACACTGGTTCGACTGGCGGCAGAAGTTGGACTGGATGCGCAAGCCGCGCGGGAAGTATTGGCGTCCAGCGCATTCGCCAGCGAAGTGCGTGAACTTGAAGCGTTCTATCGCCAACGCGGAATCAACTCGGTCCCGGCCATGGTGTTGAACGGTCGTCACTTGGTCTCCGGTTCGCAATCAGTCGAGTACTACGAACAGATGTTGCGGCAAATGGCGCAGGCGCCTGCTGAAGCCTGATCAATCTTCAAACCATCATTTATTAGTTGAGGTTCATCATGAGCAATTCGAGAAAAGTCATCGTTATCACCGGTGCGTCGCAAGGTCTGGGCGCAGGAATGGTCAAGGCATTCCGTGAACTCGATTACCAGGTGGTCGCCACCTCGCGTTCGATCAAACCGTCCACCGACCCGGACATTCACACGGTAGCCGGCGACATTGGCGACCCCGCCGTCGCCCAGCGCGTAATCCGCGAAGCCATCGAGCGCTTCGGCCGCATCGACACACTGGTCAACAACGCCGGAATCTTCGTCGCCAAACCGTTCACCGCTTACACCCAGGAAGACTACGCCGCCGTGCTGTCGGTGAACTTGAATGGCTTCTTCTACATCACCCAACTTGCAATTGCCGAGATGGAAAAACAGGGCAGCGGGCATGTCGTCAACATCACCACTAGTTTGGTGGACCACGCGATCGATGGCGTGCCGTCGGTGTTAGCGTCGTTGACCAAGGGTGGCTTGAATGCGGCGACCAAGTCCCTTGCGATTGAATACGCCAAGCGTGGGATTCGGGTGAATGCAGTTTCGCCCGGGATCATCAAAACACCGATGCATGGTGAAGAAACACACGCCGCGTTGGGCGCACTGCACCCGGTTGGGCATATGGGGGAAGTGCACGATATTACTCAGGCGATCGTGTATCTCGACAGCGCGAAATTTGTCACAGGGGAGATTTTGCATGTTGATGGCGGGCAGAGTGCGGGGCACTGAGGGCTGATTTACAGATGTCGGAAACAGCGAAGCCCTCGTAGTTCTACGAGGGCTTCTTTTTCGAAAAGATGCGCGCAACGGGGTAAAAATTCCTGCAACACAGTTTTACTGTCGTTCGTGCTCGTCTAAGCAAACACAACTTCAACACGCCCTTCCCGGCGAGAGCGGGGTGCCGCTTTCACCACAATTTGAACGTCGCGGCCCAATCGGGATAAACAGTCCATCATCTTCGCCTCACTGATGCCTCTGAACTTCCCGCGCAGCATCTCGGATACTTTGGGCTGCGGCAACGCCAGAAGCTCAGCAGCCTGGACCTGAGTGAGATGCCGGGCTTTGATAATCTCGCCGATCTTGCTGGCCAACTGAGCTTTGACCAGCATCTCCTTCGCGTCAGTGCGGCCAAGGTCGGCATAAACGTTACCGCTACTTTCTTCAATCTCGATCATTTTTTTGATCCCTTTGCATGTGCTTCCGCGTCTTTCACCTGTACGTCTTCGGGCATATCCCAGAGGTCCTTCTTACTACTGCCCACCCATCGCAATGGTTTCACTACCGAATCGCTTAACTAATTTCGCGGCAAAGAGGCTATACCTGTTTGGATATAAAATCTTGGATGGTTTGTCGGTGGATATTATTCTCATGCACGCGCGCAGTGGGGGTATAAGGGGAGCTTGATGACAACAGTGATCATGCCTTAACGGTAATGGCGAATCTTTTACCAAAATCCAGAAACAACGAGGCTCTGTATTCTTAGGGGTGCTTCGTTTTGTATGGCGCGGCAACGGGAGTCGAAAAACCTGCTAACACGAGGTGAGTTAATAGTTTATTTTTTTTAGCTCACGTACTATCTAAAAACAACCTTTTTAAACTTTTGTAGTGGGTTCTTATGGTTGAGAGAACTCCGCAAGGCGGACGCCAATCGCCATGTCTATACATCCACCTAGCGTTCTAAACTTATCGATATAATCTAATAAGTCGGCGCCGGAAGGCGGTGTCTGATGGCGCCCTGTATGAGCACAGACATTTCGCATCTCGATGAAGGATGTTAAAAACATATCGAGCCGACCGTGAGATTTATTCAAGTCGTTTATCAAGTTCCATCCTTTTTCAATCTCAAGCCCGGAAAACAGCATCGATATTGTCTCAGCTCCGGGGTTGGACTTTGTATTGGCAAAAGATTCCCAAGCAAGATAGTATTTAGACTGGTCAAGCGAACCAAGCCGTCTAGTGAGGTCTTGGGATATGGATGTTGATTTTAGTTTTTTGTCTTTTTTACTCGCTGAAACTAAAGCGTCTGCTCCTCCAGAATAGTGTTTTAACTGCATGTTTAGCGGTATTATAGTTAGTGGCTTGTTTAGGTCATTGATTGACTCAATATGCTCTTTGATAATATTCTTTAAGTAGCTTTCAAAATAACCGGACAGCAATACGATAATAGAGCAGCTAATTGCGTTTGTGCTGGCAAGTTGGCTAGGTTTCAGAGCCGCTGGAGATGAGAGCGATTGGGCAACTGTCTCAATGGTGTCTAAAGAAGATAAAAACTCATCTGTAGCAACAAAGCAGTTAGTCATAACTCATGCTTTCTTAGTTAAGTGCGAGCTGAACATCGCTCTTGCTTTATTGATTCTTGTTTTAATTGCGCCTTTTCCATTTGTGCCACTCGATATGGATTTAAGGAACTCTGCGTCATTGCATAGCTTTGAAAAATCGGCCTTTATATTTTTGGCTATTTCTTCAGTGATTAAGGAAGGGTCATAATCTGAGAGGCCAATCATTATTGCTTCTGCAATAGGAAGAGATGGAGGGCCTTTCATCATCTTTGAGGGGTTTCTGAAAGAGTTGGTTCCGAAAACAGTAACGCTGTTCAATACTGCGCGTTCGAAGCGTTCTGCATCTTTTGCCGCTAGGTTCGGATCTGCAATGTAAAGCTTATTACGATCTTCCATGAACTCACCAAGGAAGTCCTTAAATGTGGTATCCATTTTATCAGGATCAGATAGTGCGAAAAATCGTAAAACAATCGAAAGATCAATCATTTTTTGATAGATAGGATTCGATTGAGCTTCAATTGCGTCAACAGGAATTTCCCATGCTTTACAGAACTCTGGATGTCGTGAAAGCTTATGTAAAGCGTCAGTGAACGGCCCCCTAAAAATAGCATTCCTAACTTCCATCTCGTTAGCTTTGACACCACCTGTATTTAGGCGGTCGAAGACGTCATATTTAATGGCTGATGAGGATTCATTAAGTAGGGCAATAGCTGACAGAAAGCGTCTCGTGAGATGTTTGTCCAATCCTCTTTTGACGAGGTCATTGAATCGAAGTCCATTTAAGTCATCCCAGACGACCAACCCTTTTAAGGCTAACGTATTGTCTAAAAAATTTTGTATTGCTGTAAGCCGCTGTCTACCATCTAAAACGACATAAAACCCGTAATCGTCCTCTCCCAAAAACACTGGTGGAATCGGGACGTTCATTAGCAGTGATTCAATCAAGCGTGATTGACGTTCCTCATCCCAACGATCACGGCGTTGGAATTCAGGATTGATTTTAATGTTGTCAGCAAGCATTGAAGGTAGGGTGGAAATAGGAATATCAAGTTTTTGGGTGACAATCTGCCGCATCTGAGCTTTATATTTTTTTTCGAAGCCTGAAAGCCCTTCTCCTTCTGGTTCCATGTCAACAATATCATTGTCTGCAATGTTTGAATCGTCCATCTTCTTCCTCTCTTTAACTGCAGTAATTGGATGACGAGCTTCATAAAAATAATATTAATGCATTAATTGTTTTGAAAGCACAGCACGCTTTCAGTTGTACTTCTACTATTAAGGTATTTTTTTGATTTAAGATTCACTCCAACCATGGAGCGTGATGTTTTAAAGTCTTCGCGGCGGACAATTTCTAATCCGAACGCGTTTGCCATTTCAGATGTTATCGTTGGGACATCATTATGGACTTCCTTATAATAGGAGTCTTGTGAAACCAAGAAACAGAGCTTTCCAGGTTTCAAAACTCTGGATATTTCGCTGAGCGAACGCGATAAAGAAGCGAAATACTGTAAGTGATTTTTGAAGTAGTATCCTTTCGACGCTTTAGAAGGATGACTATATAGGGCGTCTAGGAAGTTAACGCATGTCGCTCCCCATTTGGCATCAACGGGGGTTGCAGTTCGTTCGACAGTTGAGGTGCCTGTAAGGCCTCTGCGTAGTAGGTCGAATTCCGTTTGTCCACATCTAATGACTGCTAATTCGATAGTAGTGGATACGGCATAGTCAATTCTAGTGCAATATGGTGGTGAGGATATGATTGCGTCAACTGAACTGTCATGCAGTGTAATATTTTCCGCGTTACCTATCTGAAGCTTAATGCTCGATTCCGAATCTCTGGAGGTGGCTTCGAAAGAGCTTTCCCGGGAAATCAAAATTTTGACTTCTTCTATAAAAGCCGTGAAGATAGAATCCGGCGAAGTACGCTTACGATTAAGCTTTGTTTTCGGATGTTTTACCCATGTTGGGTTGGAGGGAATGAAGTCGATAAGCAGTTTTCTCACAGTCCGGAACAGCGACACGTAGAAAAAAGCGGCTAGCGGGGAAACTAAATCCATGGCCAGATTGTTATCTAATTTCACATATGCGTTATTTGAAACAAGTAAGTTATTGATTTTTGACTCTAAGTTTCGAATAGGTATCGCGCTACACGCTGCGAACCATTTTAATAGCGGATCGTATGGATCGCTCGTACTGCCATTGCACGAAGTAGTAGGGATGCGTGCTTGTTCAACTAGCGATTTCGCTATTGCAACTAGGCAGGGGTGCTCAAGCGGCGACAGTAATCGTGCTTTAGCAACCAAAACCATAGAAGGGTTTAAGTCAAAGCCAATAGAATCAAAGCCATTAGTAAATGCCGAGCGTGTGGTCGTTCCGCTTCCATTCCAAGGGTCGAAAATAATGGAGTTTTGGCTCAATCCGAGTGTTGCAAGCAAATTATTTGAGAACTCGCTGGAGTATCCCGCGTAGTACGGAAATATCCTTGACTCTTTCGATGACTTGGGATCTTTATAAAGTTTAGGGTTCGATATCGCTATGCTGTCGATGGAGGTCGAGTGGAGTTGCATGGGATACGACTCTTCATGTGCAAGGTGGGGCATTGACCAGATTAAGTAGCAGTGATGGGCCTTGTGTCTGGGATCCGCAATTTTTGATCTTACGCCACACAGTGCAGGATTTCCACATAGGACTGTCAGTCGGGATGGAGCCTAATTGCCATGGTCGCATGACCAAGACTCACGGTTTCCCCAAGCTTCGAGCTACCGATGTTACGGATCATTCGTAGCGCCGCCGATGCCTTGGTGGGGTTGGCCGCGGGAATTACTGCCGACGGTATCGTTAACATCACAGAAGCGGTTTTTCTAAAGCAGTGGTTGGAAAACAATCTCGCGCATCTGAACGATCCGGTGATCAATCTGCTGTATTCGCGTTTGGCGTCCATGCTTCAGGACAATGTTCTAGACATAGATGAGTCTTTGGAGCTGCTTAACATCCTGCGTGGTTTTTCTGGGATGGGCATCGAAAGACCGAAGGTCGGCGGTGCTGTTGCCATTGCTCCTACGGATCTTCCTTTCAATTCACCAATCCCTGATTTGGTGTGGGACGGCCGGATGTTTGTCTTTACCGGCGTTATGGCGTTTGGGCCGCGCAAGGATTGTCAGAAGCTGGTCGAAGAAAGAGGCGGTTTGATTGGGGGCGGTGTGAGTAAGAAGGTGCATTACTTGGTGGTTGGTAGCGTGGGTAATGAGCAGTGGCGCCACAGTACTTATGGAACGAAGATCATGAAGGCAGTGGAGTTGCGGGAGGCTGGCGCTTCAATTGCCATTGTGGGTGAGGATCATTGGCAAAAAATGCTGTTTTGTTGAGATTGCTTCGTCGTTTGGGTTTGGATTAGGCCGCCATTCAACTTGACCAGCGGATCGCCGAAGGGTTTGGCGGCCTCATCGCGAGCAAGCTCGCTCCCACGAGTTTCGGAGTTTGGGCGGAATGTGGGCACTCCAGAAACAACAAAGCCCCTGCATTTCTGCAGGGGCTTCGTTTTGTATGGTGCCGGCACCAGGAGTCGAACCCGGGACCTACTGATTACAAGTCAGTTGCTCTACCAACTGAGCTATACCGGCGTGTTGGGCGACGATTATAGCGATTGGAATGCTTCTGTAAACCCCTGAATTCAGACTATTTTTGCGCGGGTGTCTGGTCAGGTGCGCAGGAGGGTTTTCTTGAGTTTGTGCAGGGCCTGCCAAGTGCGGCTATTTTGCATGGCGCGCAGCTGCGCTTCGGCGTGTTCGGCGCGTTGCAGCGCGGCGGCGAGTTGCTGGTCGACGTCGCTCACAGGGTGGCTGAAGGCGTGGCCGCGGCACAGTTGAAAGTTGTCGAGGTTGCACGGTGGGATGTCGAAGGCGGGTTTGAGGTCGAGGTGTTCGTCGGCCAGAAACCAGGTGTTAATGCCGTCGAACAGGATCGCTTGGTAGCCGGCGTCGGTGACGAGGTGTTCCCAGGTGTGGTCGCGCGCCCATGGGGTTTCGATGAGGATGATCCACGGGCGCCAAGTGGCGAAGTCCATGCCGCGCAGGACGGTTTCTTCGTGGCCCTCGACGTCGATTTTGAGGAAGTGGATGGCGCGGTTTCGCGCGTATTGCTCGCAGATCGAGCTTAGGGTGCGGGCCTTGACCGTTTGGCGGTGCACGTCCATGCCCAGCGCGGTGCGTTCCTCGGCGGTGGCCGGGTCGACGGTGGAGAGGCCGGTGCCGGGAATGCCAAAGAGGGTGAGATCGTCGGCGCTGTCGCTGGCCACGCATTGCAGGTTGCTGTCGTTGGGGCGTTGTTGGCGCAGGGCGTCGTAATAGGCTTGCATCGGTTCGACGTTGATGCCGGTCCAGCCGCGATCGTAGAAGGCTTTGGTCACGGAGTCGTGGGTAGGGTCGTTCGCGCCGATGTCGATGTAGAAGCCGTTTTCGAACTGTTTGAGGGCGCGCCACAGGCGAATGTCTTCGAAATTCTGGGCGTAGGAAATGAAGGTCACAGTGGCGTCCTGTCAGTTGTTCCTGGCTGCGCTGGCGGCACCCTTGGCACCTTGTATAACAAGGGCGGATGCGCGGCGCAATTTTCCGCTGATAGTGTCCGGGAATCGGCGGTTATGTCGTTTGCATTGGGTGCTTATGCACAACGCGACAGTTGTTATGAGTGACGAGAGGCGCGTTTGTGGACTCGTTCTCATTTGTTCGCAAATCCCTGTTTTTAGGGTTTTTTATTTATATGTACGAAAAATGAACAGTTCTGTTTCAGTCGCGAAACAGCGGATTTATTGGATCCACGATAATTTAATCAACAGAGTTATCCACAGGCTGGCGCTGTTTAAGAACGTTCGGCCAGTAGCAGGAAATTTCGCGGTGTGAGCGGGGTTTCGCAGAAGGTGCCGAGCCGAATGCGGTAACCCTGCTCGGCGAGGAAAAGTGCTCGATCCAGTACCAGCCATAGCTCCAGCGGTCGCCGGAAAAGGCCTCGCAGCAGCTCAAGATTGCGCACTTCGGCCAATCGTTGCCAACCGGCGGCTTCGAGTGCGGGCCAATCTTGCGGGCCGATTGTGGATAACTGCTTCAACGCGGCCAAATGATGGCAGTAGTCGGCGAAGGATTTATCCAGCCAGGCGCTGGGCAACGACGGCGTTGGCAGGTATTCGTCGATGCCGCGCAGTTGACGTTGCAGTACGTCGAAACCCAAGCGTCGGGCCATGGAGGTATCGCGTTGACGTCGGACGCGTGCCCCGGCGGTGACGGTTTCGCTCATCGGTAACGCGAGATCTTCGAGTGACAGCTGTAGGCCAGAGCGCGAGCCTGCCGAGGAAAGCGCCTCATACGCCGTCAGACTGATCCGGTTGTAACAGCAAGGTGTGATGGCCAGTTGCTTGCAGCCAGCGCCGCTGGCGAGTTGCATCAGCCGCACATGCAGATCGCCACACGCGTGCAGCGCCACCGGCGTGTGCTCGGCGGTCAATAGGGAAGCCGTATCTGCCGCGAGCACATCTTGCTCGACATGCAGCGCGCGCAACTGATGGCGCTGGCTGAGTGCCTGGCCGCTCAATACCAAAGAAGGGTCATATTCCAGGCAGGTCAATTGTTGCCCGGTTTGCAGCAGGCGCCGCCCCAGATGGCCCTTGCCCGAACACCAATCCAGCCAATGGGTCGGCGATGCGGCGAACGACAAGCAACTGGCAAACGCCTCGATCTGCTGCCATTTGCGCCCCGGCACATCGACGTTCAATCGATGGCCAGCCGCTTCCAACGCATGAGTGGGCAAGGCGCCGACTGAACTCAGCTCACGCGACAACGCCGCCAATGAAGCAAACGGCTGCGGCGCATCCAGCAGACAAGGTTGGTTGTGACTGGTTTCCGCGTCTTCCAGCGACCGGCTACGTAGCCAGGAAGACAACGAAGGGTAGGACGTTTCCCAAGGGAGCTGCAGATGGGTGAACGGTCGTGGTTTCCACAGCGCTTGATGCTCGATCAGGAAAGCATCCAGCGCGGTGAAGCGGGCGAGTAGGGCCTCGCCCGTCAGCACGTAGGAACAATCAGCGTCCTTGGCAGGCATCGACGCGCAGCCAACGCTCCAGCAGCTTGAAGCCGCGCACCAGCACGTAAGCCATCACCAGGTAGAACATGCCGGCGGCGAAGAAGATTTCCACCGGCAAATAGGTCCGGGCAATGATCGTGCGCGCCATGCCGGTCAGTTCCAGCAAGGTCACGGTGCTGGCCAGGGCGCTGGCCTTGAGCATCAGAATCACTTCGTTGCTGTAGGCCGGCAGGCCGATGCGCGCGGCGCGCGGCAGAATGATGTAGAACAGCGCTTTGGGTCTGGACATGCCCAGCGCCCGCGCGGCTTCGATTTCACCCGGCGGAATCGCCTGGATCGCGCCGCGCAGAATCTCGGCGATGTAAGCGGCGGTGTGCAACGTCATGGTCGCGGTGGCGCACCAGAACGGATCGCGCAGGTATGGCCACAGTGAACTGTTACGCACCGCATCGAATTGCGCCAGGCCGTAGTAGACGAGGAACAGCTGAACAAGCAACGGCGTGCCACGGAAAAAGAAGATGTACGCGTAGGGCAATGACCGCACGTACCAGCGCCGTGAAGAGCGGGCGATGCCCAGCGGAATCGCCAGCAGCAACCCGGCTATCACGGCGATGGCCACCAGTTCCAGGGTCAGCGTCGCGCCCTGGGCCAGTTTCGGCAGCCATTTGATGATGACTTCCCAGTTCATGAGTCGCTCCTCGCGAAACCGCGCGCGGCGCGTCGTTCCAGAAAGTACATGGCGGTCATGGCCACGATGGTCAGCCCCAGGTACATCAGCGCGGCGACCATAAAGAAGGTGAACGGCTGCTTGGAAACAGTCACGCCGATTTGCGCGTGACGCATGATTTCTTCCAGGCCGATGACGGACACCAGCGCGGTGTCTTTCATCAGGATCATGAACAGGTTGCCCAGGCCGGGCAGGGCGATGCGCCACATCTGCGGCATGATCAGCTTGGTGAAAATGCGAAATTTCGACAGGCCAAGGGCCACGCCGGCTTCTCGATGGCCTTTGGGGATCGCCAGAATCGCGCCGCGAAACACTTCCGTGGCGTAGGCGCCGAAGCACAGCCCCAGTGCGATCACGCCGGCGGCGAAGGCGTTGAGGGCGAGGTCGGGCGTGCCGAAAAACTCGCCCAGGGCACGCATAAAATTGACCGTGCCGAAGTAGATCAGCAGCACCCAGAGCAATTCCGGAATCCCGCGAACCAATGTCGAATACGTGCCGCCCAGCCATTGCAACGGCTTGAGTGGGGAGGTTTTGGCCAAGGCGCCGAGCAGACCGAGCACCAGTCCCAGACACAGGGCCGAGAGGGCCAGTTTTACAGTCATCAGCGCGCCAGCGGCGAGCGCCGGGCCGAATCCGTAGAGGTCGATAATCATGGATTTCTTTTCAATCGCGGCAGGCAATGCCAAGGACGGGCGCCGTCAGCGAACGGCGCCCGTCAGGCAGGTCAGGATCAATAGATGCTGAACGGGAAGTACTTGTCGTTGATTTTTTTGTAGGTGCCGTCTTCGACGATTTCTTTCAGAGCAAGGTTAAGCCTCGCGCGAATCGTGTCGCCTTTTCGTACAGCGATCCCGATCTTGTCGCTTTCTTCCACTGGGTCGCCTTTGAATTCATAAGCGCGGCCGGCTTCGGTTTTCAGCCATTCATAGTTGGCGTACTTGTCGGCCAGGATGCCGTCCAGACGGCCGGAAGTCAGGTCCAGGTAGGCGTTTTCCTGAGTGTCATAGAGACTGATGGAGATGTTTTTCTCCATACCATCTTCATTAATCTCTTTATCCAGCCAGATACCGGCCAAGGTCGAGCGTTGTGCGCCGATCACTTTGCCTTTCAGCGAGGCCTTGTCGGTTTTGAAGTCGACGTTTTTCGGCGCGATGAACTGCAGCTTGTTCGAGTAGTACGGGTCGGTGAAATCCACTACCTGCTTGCGCTCGTCGGTGATCGACATCGAGGAGATCAGGAAGTCGAACTTCTTCGCGTTCAGGGCCGGGATGATGCCGTCCCAGTCGGAGGTGACCACGGTGCATTCGACTTTCATCTTGGCGCACAGGGCGTCGCCGATTTCTTTGTCGAAGCCGACGACATTGCCACTGGCATCTTTGTTGTTGAACGGCGGGTAGGCCGCTTCGATGCCCATCTTCAGGGTCTCGGCGGCGGCACCGGCGCTGAACGCCAGGGTGACGGCAGCCGCCAGGAAGATTCTTTTGTAGTTCTGCATGTGGGTAGCTCCGTTAGCGGTTGCTGGACATGAATTGTTTGCAGCGCGCCGAAAGCGGGTTGTCGAACACCTGCTGTGGCGATCCTTGCTCTTCTATAAGGCCTTGGTGAAGGAACACCACTTCGCTGGACACCTGACGGGCAAAGCCCATTTCGTGGGTGACGAGCAACATGGTGCGGCCTTCTTCGGCGAGCGCGCGGATGACATTAAGTACTTCCTGGACCATTTCCGGGTCAAGCGCGGAGGTCGGTTCGTCGAACAGGATAACCTTCGGCTGCATCGCCAAGGTGCGCGCGATCGCGGCACGTTGTTGCTGGCCGCCGGACAATTGCGCCGGGTAAGCGTGGCGCTTGTCGGCGATGCCCACCTTCGCCAACAAGGCTTCAGCGACTTCGGTGGCCTCGGCTTTGCTCATGCCGAGCACGCGACGCGGGGCTTCGATGATGTTGTCGAGCACGCTCATGTGCGGCCACAGATTAAAGTTTTGAAACACAAAACCAATCTCGCTGCGCAGGCGATTGATCTGTTTGCCGTCGGCGGCAACCAGTTCGCCGTTCTTCGCGGCTTTGAGCTTGAGTTCTTCGCCGGCGACCAGGATCTGCCCCTGATGCGGGTTTTCCAGCAGGTTGATGCAACGCAGGAACGTGGACTTGCCGGAACCGGAGGAACCCAGGATCGAGATCACGTCGCCGTCGCGGGCGGTCAGCGAGATGCCTTTGAGCACCTCAAGCTGTCCGTAGCGTTTGTGCAAGTTGCGGATTTCAAGCGCGGGCGTGGCCTCAGCCATGTGCGTTCCTCATAGTGTTTCGCTTGTGCTGCAGGCGGCATTCCTGACGAGGCGGCCAAGCTAGCATAGCGTTCGAATGGCAGCCAACAGCGCTTCGGGCGGTAAACGGATGGCGTGTGGCAGGTTGTCGCATTGGTGCAGCAGGCTGTCGCGCTGCTATCAACCGAACAGACGTTTGGTCCTGCTCTCAATCACAAATGTCGTGAGTGTCGCGTAAAAAAAGGCGCGATGGTGCCAGCTTTGACGGGGTGTTGGAAGCGCTAACCGGACAAACGTTCATGTTCTGCACTTTTATTGTGCAACCCGCAATTTCCGAGTGTGTTTCCGGTGCGCTGAAACGTTCTATAAGTGGGTCGCAGGGTAACGCTCGGGCGAATAGCCATTAATCTCAATGACTTGCGATGACTGTCCGGTCATGCGGAGAGCCGCGGTTCTCGGGACCTCGTAACATTTTGGCGCAATTATTGCGTGCAGAATAAGGAACGCCCCGTTGGTTTCTTTTTACGAGAAAGAAATGCCAGACATGGCGGACTGAATCGCTTTCCTTGCAAAGGTAGTTTCAATGAGCAGTACCCAAAGCTCCAATGGCCTCGAACAGGGGCTCAAACCGCGTCATGTGACCATGTTGTCGATCGCCGGGGTTATCGGCGCCGGGCTGTTTGTCGGCTCGGGTCATGCCATTGCCGCTGCCGGCCCAGCCGTGCTGCTGGCGTATGCCGCTGCCGGCGCTCTGGTGGTTTTGGTTATGCGCATGCTTGGCGAAATGGCCGTGGCGTCGCCGGATACCGGTTCTTTCTCGACCTATGCCGATCGCGCGATCGGGCACTGGGCCGGTTTCACTATCGGCTGGTTGTATTGGTGGTTCTGGGTGTTGGTGATTCCGCTGGAAGCCAACGCCGCCGCGACCATCCTGCATGCCTGGTTCCCCGATGTCGCAATCTGGGCCTTCACACTGGTGATCACGTTGCTGTTGACCGTGACCAACTTGTTCAGCGTGAAGAACTACGGTGAGTTCGAATTCTGGTTCGCCCTGATCAAAGTCATCGCGATCATCGGTTTCATCGGCCTCGGCCTCGCGGCGATTTTCGGCTTCTTGCCGAACAGCCAGGTCAGCGGCGTTTCGCATCTGTTCGACACTCAAGGCTTCCTGCCAAACGGCATGGGCGCGGTGCTCGGCGCGATCCTGACCACCATGTTCTCGTTCATGGGCACCGAGATCGTGACCATCGCCGCCGCCGAATCGAAGAATCCTGGCAAGCAAATCTCCAAGGCCACCAACTCGGTGATCTGGCGGATCGGCTTGTTCTACCTCGTCTCGATCTTCATCGTGGTGGCGCTGGTGCCGTGGAATGATCCGGTATTGGCCGCGGTCGGTTCCTACCAGACCGTACTTGAGCGCATGGGCATCCCGAACGCCAAGTTGATCGTCGACATCGTCGTGTTGGTTGCCGTGACCAGCTGCCTGAACTCGGCGCTGTACACCGCTTCGCGCATGATGTTCTCCCTGGGTAAACGCGGTGACGCACCGGCCGTTTCCCAGCGCACCAACAAAAGCGGCACGCCTTACTGGGCTGTCATCCTGTCCACCGGCGCGGCGTTCGTCGCGGTTTTCGCCAACTACGTGGCCCCGGCCGCCGTGTTCGAATTCCTGCTGGCCAGCTCCGGCGCGATCGCGCTGCTGGTGTACCTGGTAATCGCTTTCTCGCAACTGCGTATGCGCAAAAAGCGCATGGAAAACGGCGAGGAAATCGAGTTCCGCATGTGGCTGTTCCCAGGCCTGACCTACGCAGTGATCTTCTTCATCATCGCGGCCCTGACCATCATGCTGTTCCAGGAAGCCCACCGCGTGGAAATCCTCGCCACTGGTTTCCTCAGTTTGATGGTGGTTGCAGCCGGGCTGTTCGTGGCGCGTCGCCGCAAGCAGCAGAAGATTGGAGCGCCAGTGTTGGTGTGATTGGCACTGGGTAATGCAAAACGGCCGCCGTCAGTGATGACAGGCGGCCGTTTTTGTTTGTGCAGGTGTAGCGTCAGGCGGGATGTACCCAATCCTCAACGCGCAAACCGGATACTCGCTCGAATTCCCGAATATTGTTTGTGATCACGGTGAAACCTCGTGAGCGGGCGTGGCCGGCGATCATTTGGTCGTAAGGACCAATGGGTGTGCCTGCTTTAGCCAGCTCCGAGCGAATCATTCCAGTGTGTGCCGCAGCATCGTTGTCGAAAGGGAAGATTTCGAGTCGAG
The DNA here is from genome assembly GCF_007828705.1 of Pseudomonas sp. SJZ131. Classification (NCBI taxonomy): domain Bacteria; kingdom Pseudomonadati; phylum Pseudomonadota; class Gammaproteobacteria; order Pseudomonadales; family Pseudomonadaceae; genus Pseudomonas; species Pseudomonas sp. SJZ131. Next base: position 255,080 of record NZ_VIVC01000004.1, read on the forward strand.
CAGCGAAACCCTCAATGACCGCCAAATTTTTTTCAGGTGCCGCGGATTTTTCCGCGCCGTAGATCAGTTCCATCAGCGTGATAGCACTGATGCATAGCTGCCCGTGTTGACGATTAAATGCCTCGCGGACGACTTGAGGTTTGTTCTTGATGGGAAGTCTGCAGATGTTTGTATCGAGCGTGTATTTGATCATCAGAACGATTCACGCTCCTGATCCGCAGGTTGCTCGCGGTCGATCATGAAATCCGGAGTCACGCTTTCACCATCGAACCAACTGTCCCACGCTTCGCCCGCGGGAGTAATGATTCGGGTTCGGCCAATTGCGATCACTTCCACTCGCTTCACATTTCCAGGCATTGCTACGGCTTTCGGCAGTCGAACTGCCTGGCTGCGGTTACTCATAAAAAGGGTCGTCTGTTCCATACAGATCTCCTATAAGACCGGTGCTTGGATTAGAGAGAAGAGTGTCGAAATGGGATATGTCAACGGGATATACATCAGCTCTGATGAAGGGTGGAATATCTGGTGGGCATGCCGGCTAGCGCAAAACGGCCGCCGTCAGTGATGACAGGCGGCCGTTTTTGTTTTCCTCGAAAGCTGGTTACTGAGCGTTCTCTTCCTCGGCATCCACCGTCGCGCGGTAGGTGTCGAGCGCAGTGCCGAAATCGGTGATGAATTGCGGATCGGTCAGCCAGGCCTGCGCGGCGTCGCGGTCCATGCCATCGGCCCACATGCGGTAGTCGATCAGCATGTCGGCAGCCAGGTGGGTGGCAGCCATGGCTTCGTTGTCGGCGTTTTCCATGTCCAGCAGTTCCGGCTGGTCGCTGATGATCTCGGCAAGGTTCGACAGCAAGGTCACCAGCATTTCGTTGCGGCTGACGGCTTCGGCGTCGCGCATTTTGCTGAACATCGCCAGGGTGTATTCCGGGATCGGCTCGCCGATTTCGCCCAGTTCATCACCCAGCTCGTTATCCAGTTCTTCGTCCTGCTCGAGCGGCTTACGCCCGTGGATGTTGATTTGCTTGGTTTTGATTTTGGCGCGCTTGGCGCGTTTCTGCTGTTTGTTCAGGGAGGCCATGGGAACTCAGTTCTGTTGGTTTTGGTCTGCGATGGCTGCGGAGGCCGCCACGTAATCAGCCTGGAAGGCTGGGGATTCGATCCACGCCAGGGCGCTGGCTTCGTCGGCTTCGGTGGACCACTGACGATATTCGAGCAGTGCGCCGATGATGAAGTCGGTCGCTGTTTCTTCACCTTCCTGCTGCAGCACCAAAGCCAGCAACGGGTGTTCGAGGAACGCCGTGCACATCGCCTGTTGGCTGATTTTTGCGGCGTCGAGCATTTCTTTGAACAGCTCGGTCAGGTCCACTGATTCGAAGTCGATGCGATCATCGTTCGGGTCCAGCTCGACCGGCGCGGCGGCACGTTGGCTGCGGTTCTGTTTGGCCTTGGCTTTGGCGCGGGTGGCGCGTTTTTGCTGCTTGTTGGCGGAGGCCATGGGCATTGTTCCGTATTTCGTTGAGAGGGCAGGTCACTCAACTGCGCGGCACTCGCCGCCCGGGGGTATCGGGGGCCAGTTCGCCGGTCTGCAGCCAGGACAGTGCAATGGGCCATAGTGTGGCTTGGTATCGGCTGCGAAAAAAGGCGAAATGTCCGACTTCTGCTTCGCCGATGTTTTTTGGCTCGATTCGCAGATGGGTGGTCGTGCTGCCCGAGAAGTAGCCGAGCAAGCGTTCGATGGCTGCAACGGTGCCGTACGGATCGTCGCTGATGCTGATCGCCAGGATGTTCGCGGTGACATTGGCGAACGGCAGTCGACCGCTTTTAGCGAGAATCTGGCGACCGCTGGGGCGCTTCTCGTAGCGTGCGGTCGGCGTGCTCCAATCGCGGACGACGCCCGCCGGTGTGTCCTCCAGCCAGCCAAGACGTTTGCCGGGGAAATAACCGCACAGCTTCGTCACCAGCGGCATGACCACGTGCCACTTGCCGAACATCCGCCAGCGCTGGGCCGGCGCATAGTCGCGCCAATAGGCGAACTGCGCGCCGACTGTCAGCAGACGCCGGATCAGCCGCCCCGAATCCGCCAAACCCGCCGCGCAGCCGCCAAAACTATGCCCCACCACATCGATGGGCTGGCCGGGGAATTCACGATGCGCCCGTCGCAGCATCGCTTCGAAATCCAGCGCACCCCAATCCGACCAAGTCGCGTTGAGGGTTTTCAATGACGCCGGCCGAGATTCACCTATGCCTCGGTAGTCGAAAGTGATGACGTCGAAACCATTGGCGAACAGGTAATCGGCGAAGCGTGAGTAGTGCCGGCAGCGAACAGACGTCGCGGCGTTGATGATCACTACTGGGCGGGTGGGGTCATGGCGGGTGTGGCGCCAGGTGAAACCACCGAGGGGGTAGCCGTCGGGGGCGGGTTCGTTGAAGGGTTCGCCGGGAGTGCCGGTCGACGAATATTCGGCTTGGCCTGGTGGAGGTTGCGTGGATGAGATTTGTTGACTCATTGGCGCTCCGTTTGCGACCAAGCTCTTTCATGGGCAGAGTTTGTCTAGAGTTTGTCTAATTCTTTAGATCAGAAGATTGCCTGAGTATCCAAAGACCTTTGTGCAAGCCGCCTGATTTTTCAATGCTTTGGTCGCGAGTCGACATCGAATGCAGCAGGTTGCGAAATTTATTCTGTTTCTGTTTTTCGTCTAAAGCATCTGAGAGTTTGTCTAGAATCAGCGCTACCAACTCTAGGCGTGATGCGGATCCATACTGCCTCAGATAATCGAGGACCAAGTCTTTGTAGTAGACATCATTGAATGCCCGGTTGCGAATGTAGTCGATTTGGTTGCCAGTGCTGCGTGCTACCTGCGCTGCTGCATAAAAGTTCGGTTTGCGTCCCTCGATCAGCCCTCGTTTGCGTAGCAGGCCAGCGTCAGCCTCGGTGATAGGTTGTTTTTTCTGCACTCGATCCAGAAGCATCACAGTGGTCAATGGCAGGTCCTGGTTCTCCAGCAAGAGACGGGTGTAATTTTCGTCAATTACGTGCCCGTAGATTTCCAGCACCACTTTGTTTTCCTCGGACTTGCTGTAGTCAGGCAGGGGGAAATACCGGTTGCGTTGGGACAGTGTCATGGTGGAAATGCCAAACCCCATTGTGTCGATCATGCTCAGGCTGACCATGGCTTGGGTAAGCCAAGGATTACGATAGCGGCTCGGAGTGTGCTCACCGCTGAAATAATGCTCAGGCTTGCCTTCAAAAAAACCGCCGGCGTTTTCGAATGCCAATCGGTCCAGTCGCTCAGTGACGATGACACGTGAACGCAATCGGTAATCCTGATGCGCGATGCAGTTATGCAAGGCCTCCAGAATGACCCGGGTATCGTATTTACTGACTACGGTGGCCAGTAACTGATTCTGAGGAAAAAGCTTGTAATCGAGATTGCGTATTCGATGCAGAACTTGCGTTGTGGTCAACAGGAATGGGGGGCTGAAATGCTCATAAGCCTGTTCCTCGCCTGCGAGTTTCCAGGTTATCTGCGCCAGCGTCGGCAAGTGATGACATGCCTCTCTTTTGCCTACCAGCAATAGCGTTGTATGAGTGATGCTGCCTTGAATAGTCAGTTTTGACTTGTCGAGAAAAGTCGCAAGATTCCAAGTCGCAATTTCATCGGAAAATGATGAGTTGCGGTACTTCTCTGAAAACTTTTCTCGTGCAACGTGCAAAGCCTGCTCATCCAAATCATCGAGTGTTGCGCTCCTTACCTTTTCAGCAGACCAGTCTTGGTTAAGCATCGGCTCATTTAGGATAGCTTCGAGCCGCTCTTGCCTTATTTCGACCAGGGCGTCGTCCAGTCGCTGCCAGGCTTTGTCGTGTGCATAAACCGGCAATCTGGGGCGATGTATTGGAATGTGGATAATCCAGACGGTTTTGCGCGTATCGCAGGTCGTTACACTTTCGACAACAAAGCCCTCGGAATTCAAGTTGGTGCATCTGCCGAGCAGCCGTTGGCGGATATTCTCCGGTGTGTAGTCGTGAAACTGCCGAATTCCAACGATGTGCAACGATTCATCCTGGACGCCGATAATCAGGTGGCCGCCGGCCATGTTGGCAATTGCGGAAAGGTAACTCGCGATATCTGCGCCTTTTCGCCCAGACACTGCATGAGTGAGGTTCTTGAATTCCTTCCATTCACAGGCAACTCCTTCTCTCGGATATTTCGCCATTAGATAACTCTGCAGGGCGGCTTCGCTTATAGAGCTAAGCATGCAGCGGCACTTCGATCAGCACTCGATCCAACTCCCCCCGCAACTCCTCCACACTCGGCAACACCACTCTGTACCTCTGCGCCAATACCTCTTCACTGCCCTCCTGAACCGAGTAACGCACCACCGACTCATCTTTCTGCGCACAGAGAATGACGCCAACGGTCGGGCCGTCGTTCGCGTCGCGTTTGAGGTCGTCGTAGATGCGCACAAACCTGTCCATCTGGCCAATCGCCTGCTGGGTCAGTTCGCCGCGTCGCAGATCACAGATGACGAAGCACTTGAGTCGGTAGTGGTAGAACACCAGGTCGATGTAGAAGTCTTTGCTCAGGGAATTGATGCGTTGGTGGCTGGCGATGAACGCGAAGCCTTTGCCCGGCTGAAGCAGGAAAGTTTGGATTTGCTCGATCAGGGCCTGTTCAAGATCGATTTCCCTGATGACGTCAGCATGGGGCAGGCCCAGGAATTCCAGCACGACCGAGTTACGGGCGAGGTCGTGAGGCGCCGCATCCATCAGTTGAATATTGGTCGCGGCTTCCTGTTTGACGGCATTGCGGTCGCGGCTGGCGAGCAGGCGTTCGTAGTAGAGGGTGTTGATCTGGCGGTCGAGGGCGCGGCTTGACCAGCTCTGGATCGCCGATTCGTTCATGTACCAGTGGCGCGCGTTGGTGTTGTCGATGCGCAGCAAGCGCCGATAGTGCGCCCAACTGAGTTCGTGGCGCCAGGCCTCCCAGTTCGGGAATGCTTCAAAGAACAGTCGCATGTAGCGCAAGTTGGTCGCGTCAAAACCTTTGCCGAATTGCCCCGTCAACGCTTTCGCCAGCGTCATCAGCAGATGCTTTCCATAAACGGCGCGCGGTGCCGGCTGCTGTTCGAACTCGACGATATGCCGACCGATCTGCCAGCAGGTTTGTACTTGAGTGCTATCGACCGCGCTGAGGATTTTCTGGCGTGCCTGGCGGGTCAGTTCGCCCAGATGCCCGAGCAATGCCGCGATTTGTGGATCTTGCGTGTTATCGGGGTTGGGGACGCTCATAAAGTCTTCCGCAGCTGGATTAACTGACGGAAAGCATGGCAATGAACGCCTTGTCGGCGATGCCGGGCGATGCGACAAATCCGGAAGGAAATGCCTACTGATGTTGCAGGATCCTGCCCACCGCGTCTGACGTTTGGAGAATACGGCGTGTAGTCCGATTCGCAGGACCGCACGTTTCATACAGGCTGAAATTGCGCGATGTAGTCCCAGTCGCGTCGCACACTGCTTTGCTGGAAGCGCCTGTAACGCCGCCAGACGCGCTCACAGGTCTATCGGCGAGTGCGTTTGCGCGTTGGCTTCTCCGGCGCCGCTGCGACGATTCTGTGCAGCCAGAACGCTGCGCCAGCCATCACCAGCAAACCGATCGCCTCAACGCTGTGCCAGGCGATCAGAAACCAATACATCTTCGGTTGTTGCGCCAGTTTGTAAGTAACGTTTGGCGCGCGGCGGTTCATCTCGCTGATCGAGCCGTGGATCAATCCGTCGATCACGGCATAGATCAGCAGCCCGGCAGAACAGATGATCAGCACGTAAACAAGGTTCATCAGCCAGAACACGGTTCGGCTTTCGCGGTACGGCGGCGGGTGGGGCAGGGGGACGCGGGTTTTCTTCTGGCTCATGAGGTTGGTTACCCTTTTCCGTAAGGGGAGGCAAAAGTACCGTGGACTGGACGGTTGAGCCGCCGCTGAATAAATCGCGGGCATAAAAAAACCCTGAATCTTGCGATTCAGGGTTTTCGGTATTTGGTGCCCAGAGACGGAATCGAACCGCCGACACGGGGATTTTCAATCCCCTGCTCTACCGACTGAGCTATCTGGGCAACGGGGCGCATTAAACTGGTTTTTCAGGGGGTCGTCAAGAAAGTTTTGAAAAAAATTTTAATTATTACCGTCGCTTACGATCCGACCCCCGTCGAATCGGGATTATTCCGCTGGCGGAACATAGCCTTCAGCCTGAGCGTATTCCTCGCCGGAAAAGAACTTGTCCATCTCGCCCTGCAGATATTTGCGATCTTCGCCATTCATCATGCTCAGGCGTTTTTCATTGATCAGCAGGGTCTGGTGTTTCTGCCAGTCGGCCCAGGCTTTGGCGGAAACATTGTCGAAAATGTCCTGGCCTTTTTCGCCGGGGAACGGTGCAAACTCCAGGCCCGGCAGTTCTTCTTTGTACTTGCGGCACTTGATGGTGCGGGTCATGACGACTCTCCTGCGTTCAATACGGCTGCCGCGCGCTCCAGCAATGTCTTGACCGGGGCGGCAAGGCCCAGGCGCGGCGGGGTGGCGAGGTTATACCAGAGCCAGTCGGCCTCGGCCACGTGATGGCCGGCCTCCTGAACCTGAACCAGCCAGGGTTCTATGGACAACTGAAAATGGCTGAACGTGTGGACCAGACTCGGCAGCGCCTGTTGGCTGCCCAGTTCCAGCGAATGCTGTGTGGCGAGATGTTGCAGATCGTCGAGGTCGTCGAGCTCCGGCAAACTCCACAAACCGCCCCACAGCCCCGTGGACGGGCGGCGGTAAAGCAGAATCGCGCCTTCGCCGTTGGCCAGCATCGGCATCAGCGTGCGTTTCTGCGGCACGGCTTTGCGCGGCTTGGGAATCGGGTAGCGGGTTTCGAGGCCGAGCATGTGCGCTTCGCAGCCCTTTTCCAGCGGACACAGCAGGCAGCTCGGTTTGCTCCGGGTGCACAGCGTGGCGCCGAGATCCATCATTGCCTGGGTGTAGGCGTTGACGCGGTCATGCGGGGTGAAGCGCTCAGCGTTGGCCCACAGCTGCTTGGCGACTTTCGGTTCGCCGGGGTAACCCTCTTGCGCGGTAAAGCGCGCCAGCACGCGTTTGACGTTGCCGTCGAGGATCGGCGCGCGCAGGCCCATGCTCAGGCTGGCGATGGCGCCGGCGGTGGACAGGCCGATGCCCGGCAGTTCAACAAGTTTTTCCACGTCGCGCGGGAATTCGCCGCCATGTTCAGCGACGACGATCTTCGCGGTTTTCTGCAGATTGCGTGCGCGGGTGTAATAGCCCAGCCCCGTCCACAAGTGCAGCACTTCGTCTTCCGGCGCAGCGGCCAGCGCTTCGACCGTCGGCAACGATGCCATGAAACGGTCGAAGTAATTGAGCACGGTGCTGACCTGGGTCTGTTGCAGCATGATCTCCGAGACCCACACCCGATACGGCGTGATGCCTTGTTGCCAAGGTAAATCGTGGCGGCCGTGGCGGTCGTACCAGTCCAGCACCGCCGAGGAAAACTGCTCCGCTCTCATCGTTTGAACAGCCCCTTCAATGCGTTTTTCAGTTCAGGGCTGACCTTGTCGCCGAGCTTCTCGTCAATTTTGTCGCTGAGTTTGTCGCCCGCCAGTTTCGCCGCGACCTGGCCCATGCGCTCGTTGTCGAGACGGCAGGCCTTGGCGCCGAGTTCCAGCGGACCACGGCAGCGCAGCGGCCACTCGATGCCGACGAACTTGTCGCCGACCTGGCAGGCCGGGTCAGGCATGGCGCTGGTGTCGCCCTCGACGACGATGCCGACGCGATAGTCCATGCCGAGCACGCGCAGATCGACGTCGCCATTACCGTTGACGGTCATGCCGGGGATGCGCACTTTCAGGTCCGGGTTGCTGGCGACGCCGTTACGAAAGGTCAGGTTGCCCTTGAGTTCCTGGAACGGCGTGTCCTTGCCGCGCGGTTCGCCGCTCAGCGACTTGCGATTCAGCGTGGCGATGCCTTTGCACAGTTGCTGTTCAAGGTTGGCGTTGAGCAGCACGCCATTGTTGATCACAAAACTGGCGTTGCCGTTGAGGCTTTCGATCAGCGCACGCTGGCTGTTGCCGCTGCCGGTCAACGTGCTGTCAAGCGTCACCAGACCTTTGACCGGTGGGTTTTTGCCTTGGCTTTCGAGGATCTTTTCCGCCGGCACTTTGTTGATGCGCGTTTGCATGCTCAGCGCCGGCACTGGCTGGCGCACGTCCAGCGTGCCTTTGGCTTCGAAGTTGCCGTTGTACAAATCGCCGCGCAGGTTTTCCAGGGTCAGCAAGCCGCCCTGGCCGGTGGCTTTGAGCGCCGCGTTCTGGATCGGCAATTTGTCGAGGGTCAATTGGCCGAAGGTCAGGTCGGCGTCAACGTCGAGCTTGGCCAGGCGTTCAACCGGCAGCAGGCGTTCGGTGCTCCACGCGCCTTTGGTTGGTGAATCCGGCAGTGGCGTCGAGCCGGCGCCGGCCATCGCAGTGGCTTCGGTGTTGGCCACTTCGGCCTGACGCACTTGGGTGGCGCTGTTGGCTTCGGCGGATTTTGGCGGCAGGTAACGGTCGACGTTGAACGTGTCAGCCTTGAGGATCGCGCGCAGCGATTGCTTGGCGAAATCTTCGATGGCGATGCGCCCGCTGAAGCTGCTGTCATCGACTTTCAGGTTGATATTGTCGAACGACAGGCTGTTCGGCGTGCCCGCGACGCGGCTGACCAGTTCGACTTTGCTCAGGCTGCCCTCGGCCATGGCCGGGAGTTTCTGGCCGATGCTGTCGACGAATTTCGCCAGGTCGAACTGCGCAATCGACAACCCGCCGTTGATTTGTGGGGTCTTGTCGAGGTCGTTGACCTTGAGTTCGCCCAACGCACGCAATTGGTTGGCGGAGATCTTGATCCCGGTCCATTCGGCGACGTTGGCAGCTTTATCCAGCAACAACTGCCCTTGTGCGGCGAAGGTCATGGTCTTGCCTTGCAGCGGGTCGCCAGTCACTTCGCCCGAAAGCTTCATGTCTTCGAACTGATAACGCTGCAGCGCCCGCGCGATCCGCAGTTCGCCGTTCAGCTCGGTGCGCACCCGCACCGCCGGTTGGTTGGAGGACAGGAACGCCGTGAGTTTGAGCGGAATATTGGTCGAATCGTGGACCGCGCCGGTGCTCATCTGGATGCTCTCGGCGGTGTAGATTTTGCCGGACTTCTCGTCGTTGTATTCAACCCGCGCGTTGTTCACGGTCAGGCTGTCGATGTCGAGGCGGATCGGCTGCGGCGGTTTTTCCGCCACCGGTGGTGTCTGCGGCGCAGGTTCGCCGGCAGCAACGGTTGGCGCAGGGTTGGCAGCGTCGGCCGGCGCAGGGACCTTGCCGATGTCTTCCCAGTTGCCGTGGCCATCCTTGTCGCGGTTCAGGCGCAGGTTCAGGCCTTCGACGCGCACATCGCTCATCTGCACTTCGCGGCGCAACAGCGGCAGCACGCGCACCGAGAGGCCGAGCATCTGCAAATCGGCAAACGGTTCGGCAGGTTTGACCAGGGTCGCGACACTGGCTTCGTGCAATTCCAGGCCTAGCCACGGGAACAGGCTCCAGCCGATGTCGCCATTGAGCGTCAGCTCGATGTGGGCCTTGTCGCGGGCAATCTGGCGAATCTCGTCTTTATAGTCGTTGGGATCGAAGAGGTGGGTCAGGGCAAAGCCCAACGCCACAATGATCAGCAACAGCCCGAGAAGTACCAGACCCAGGATTTTGCCGAACGCTTTCATGGGCGAGTCCTTGTAGTTAGTCGAATTCAAAATTTAGCCGGGGAGTATAGCGCCCCGAAACGGACGACCGGTCAGTTCATATGGGCAGCGCGTGCAGCGGCGCGTTCAGTCTGGCGGACGGCGGGCATCCCGAAGGTCTTTCGCAGGGCTTGCTGATCCTGATAAGTGGCTGGTTTCAGCGGCTCGACGATGATCGGCATGACCGCTTCAACGGTCGGACAGATCAGGTGACCTGCAAAAGGTGATATCAGTTTGGTTTTTCTGTCACGAGCAAATGGTAACCTCTGCGCGTTCGTCCGTCCTTCTGCGACTTTACGTCGCGCCCTTATGGAGCTTCACTCAAAAAAAGGTCATGCCTGCGTGCATAAGGCTAAGGGTGAGGAGTGGCTGGCGAACCATACTAATAATTGGGGGATACACAATGAGCACGAGCATTACGGCGGACGGCGCTCACGCCGGCCAGCCTTCGTTCCTGTCCAAGGAACGCATCATCGCCAAGCCCGGTTTCAACCGTTGGCTGGTACCACCGGCCGCATTGGCCATTCACTTGTGCATCGGCATGGCCTACGGCTTTTCGGTGTTCTGGTTGCCGTTGTCCAAGGCGCTGGGCGTCACTGCCCCGGTCGCTTGTGCACCGGACATGAGCTTCATCTCGCAAGTTTTCTCGTCGAATTGCGACTGGCCGATCTCGATGCTCGGCTGGATCTACACCCTGTTTTTCATCTTCCTCGGCTGCTCGGCAGCGATCTGGGGTGGCTGGCTGGAACACGCCGGGCCGCGCAAGGCTGGCGTGGTGTCGGCATTGTGCTGGTGCGGCGGTCTGCTGATTTCGGCGCTGGGGATTTATACCCACCAGATCTGGCTGATGTGGATCGGCTCCGGGGTCATCGGCGGTATCGGCCTGGGCCTCGGTTACATTTCGCCGGTCTCGACCCTGATCAAGTGGTTCCCGGACAAGCGCGGCATGGCGACGGGCATGGCGATCATGGGTTTCGGCGGCGGCGCGATGGTTGGCGCACCTCTGGCGGCCGCATTGATGAGCCATTTCGCTTCGCCAACCGGCGTCGGCGTGTGGCAGAGCTTCCTGGTGATGGCGGCGATTTACTTCGTGTTCATGATCGGCGGCGCGCTGTCGTATCGCGTCCCGCCAACCGGCTGGAAACCTGAAGGCTGGACCGCTCCGGCGAAAAAAACCGCGAACGCGATGATCACTCATCGCCACGTTCACGTGAACGTTGCCTGGAAAACTCCGCAATTTCGTCTGGTGTGGCTGGTGCTGTGCCTGAACGTTTCTGCCGGTATCGGCATTCTCGGCATGGCCTCGCCGCTGTTGCAGGAAGTGTTCGGCGGAAAATTGCTTGGCGTTGATGTGCCATTCGGTCAACTGGATGCCGGGCAACTGGCTTCGATTGCAGCGATTGCTGCCGGTTTCACCGGTTTGCTGAGCTTGTTCAACATCGGCGGTCGCTTCTTCTGGGCCTCGTTCTCCGATTACCTGGGACGCAAAAACACTTACTTCGTGTTCTTCGCATTGGGTTTTGCGCTGTACGCGCTGATCCCGAACCTCGGTCACTTGGGCAACGTTGCGCTGTTCGTGGCGGCGTTCTGCATCATCCTGTCGATGTACGGCGGTGGTTTTGCCACGGTTCCGGCATATCTGGCGGACCTGTTCGGTACGCAAATGGTCGGCGCGATCCACGGTCGTCTGCTGACGGCATGGGCGGCGGCGGGCGTGTTGGGTCCGGTGTTGGTCAACTACTTGCGTGAATATCAGCTGAGCATCGGCGTTGAACGTGCCGCCGCTTACGACATCACGCTGTACATCCTCGCGGGCCTGCTGGTGCTGGGTTTCCTCTGCAACCTGCTGGTGCGTCCGGTGGCTGACAAGTACTTCATGACCGACGCTGAACTGGCCGCCGAACAGGCGCTGGGCCACGACAAAGGTGCGGATGCCAATACCGTGCTGGAGTGGAAAGCGGCGCCGGGCAGCAAGCCGTTGGCCGTTGCCGCATGGCTGGTGGTGGGGATTCCGTTGGCGTGGGGCGTTTGGGTGACCCTGCAGAAAACCGCAATTCTGTTCCATTAAGTAAGCTGTAAACGCATCACCCTGTAGGAGTGAGCCTGCTCGCGATAGCGGCCTGACAGTCGACAGAAATGTTGAATGTGAGGGCCCTATCGCGAGCAGGCTCACTCCTACAGTCGTTTCAGGGTGTCCAAAATGAGTTGTACATACATGTCTATCCCCGACTGCACCGCATTCTGTCCGTCAGTCATATCACCTCTCGTGTTTCTGTTTCGGCCCCGCGCCCTTATAATGGCTGCCTTTTTCGCCCAATGATTTTGCGGAGCTGGTGATGGCCGAACGTATGGCGTCTGTCGAGCGCGACACTCTGGAAACCCAGATCAAAGCCTCGATCAACCTGGATGGCACCGGAAAGGCCCGATTTGATATCGGTGTGCCTTTTCTTGAGCACATGCTGGACCAGATCGCCCGTCACGGGCTGATCGACCTGGATATTGTCAGCAAGGGTGACCTGCATATCGACGACCACCACACGGTGGAAGACGTCGGTATCACGTTGGGTCAGGCCTTCGCCAAAGCCATCGGCGACAAGAAAGGCATCCGTCGCTACGGCCACGCCTACGTGCCGCTCGATGAAGCGCTGTCGCGCGTAGTGATCGACTTCTCCGGCCGCCCAGGCCTGCAGATGCACGTTCCCTACACCCGCGCCACCGTTGGCGGTTTCGACGTTGACCTGTTTCAGGAATTCTTCCAGGGCTTCGTCAACCACGCCCTCGTCAGCCTGCACATCGACAACCTGCGCGGCACCAACACTCACCACCAGATCGAAACCGTGTTCAAGGCTTTCGGTCGCGCATTGCGCATGGCGGTAGAGCTGGATGACCGCATGGCCGGGCAAATGCCATCGACCAAAGGCGTTCTGTAATGCAGACGGTTGCGGTTATCGATTACGGCATGGGCAACCTGCACTCGGTGGCCAAGGCGCTGGAGCACGTCGGTGCCGGTAAAGTCCTGATCACCAGCGATGCCAACGTGATTCGCGAAGCTGACCGCGTGGTGTTCCCCGGTGTCGGCGCGATTCGCGATTGCATGGCCGAGATCCGGCGCCTGGGCTTCGATTCGCTGGTGCGTGAAGTCAGCCAGGACCGGCCGTTCCTCGGCATCTGCGTGGGCATGCAAGCCTTGCTCGACAGCAGCGAAGAGAACGACGGCGTCGACTGTATCGGCCTGTTTCCGGGCGCGGTGAAGTTCTTCGGCAAAGACCTGCATGAAGACGGCGAACACCTGAAAGTCCCGCACATGGGCTGGAACCAGGTGCAGCAGAAGGTCAGTCACCCGCTGTGGCACGACATTCCGGACCTGGCGCGCTTCTATTTTGTGCACAGCTACTACATTGCCGCCGCGAATGCCCGGCAAGTGGTGGGTGGCGGACACTATGGTGTCGATTTCGCCGCTGCGCTGGCCGATGGCTCGCGTTTCGCCGTGCAATTTCACCCGGAGAAGAGCCATACCCATGGCCTGCAATTGCTGCAGAACTTCGCCGCGTGGGATGGTCGCTGGTAAATGGCCGTCAAGAAAAAGCCGCCGATCCTGACCCTCACTCCCGAGCAGGAGAACGAGGCCAATCACAAGATCAAACGCTTTATGGAAGATCGCTTCGAACTGGACCTGGGTTCGTTCGAAGCGGCGGAAATCCTTGAACTGTTTACCCGCGAAATTGCGCCGCACTATTACAACAGGGCGATTTTCGATGTGCAGACGCACCTTAAAGAAAGGTTCGAAAGCATCGAAAGCGACCTGTGGGCGCTCGAGAAAAACTGATTTTCGAGCGAAGCTGAACAATCGAATTTGAAGGTTTGCCAGATGCTGATTATTCCCGCTATCGATCTCAAGGACGGTGCCTGTGTTCGTCTGCGCCAGGGCCGCATGGAAGATTCCACGGTGTTCTCCGATGACCCGGTGAGCATGGCCGCCAAGTGGGTGGAGGGCGGTTGCCGTCGTTTGCATCTGGTCGATCTGAACGGCGCGTTCGAAGGCCAGCCGGTCAACGGCGAAGTGGTCACCGCGATCGCCAAGCGCTACCCGAACCTGCCGATCCAGATTGGCGGCGGGATCCGCTCGCTGGAAACCATCGAGCATTACGTCAAGGCTGGCGTTAGCTACGTGATCATCGGCACCAAAGCCGTGAAAGACCCAGCCTTCGTCGCCGAAGCCTGCCGCGCGTTTCCGGGCAAAGTGATTGTCGGCCTCGACGCCAAAGACGGTTTTGTCGCAACTGACGGCTGGGCTGAAATCAGCACCGTGAACGTCATCGACCTGGCCAAGCAATTCGAGTCTGACGGCGTCTCCGCGATCGTTTATACCGACATCGCCAAAGACGGCATGATGCAGGGCTGCAACGTTTCGTACACCGCGGCGCTGGCTGCTGCCACGCGCATTCCGGTGATCGCTTCCGGTGGCATTCACAACCTCGGCGACATCAAGTCGCTGCTCGACGCCAAGGCGCCGGGCATCATCGGCGCCATCACCGGCCGGGCGATTTATGAGGGCACCCTTGACGTCGCCGAAGCGCAAGCTTTCTGCGATTCGTACACAGGCTGAGGACTGACCATGGCGCTGGCCAAACGCATCATCCCTTGCCTGGACGTGGACAACGGCCGGGTCGTCAAAGGTGTGAAGTTCGAGAACATCCGCGATGCCGGCGACCCGGTGGAAATTGCCCGTCGTTATGACGAGCAGGGTGCCGACGAGATTACCTTTCTCGACATCACCGCCAGCGTCGATGGCCGCGACACCACGCTGCATACCGTCGAGCGCATGGCCAGCCAGGTGTTTATCCCGCTGACCGTCGGCGGTGGTGTGCGCACCGTGCAGGACATTCGCAATTTGCTGAATGCCGGCGCGGACAAGGTCTCGATCAACACCGCCGCGGTGTTCAACCCGGAATTCGTCGGCGAAGCGGCGCAGCATTTCGGCTCGCAATGCATCGTCGTTGCCATCGATGCGAAGAAGGTTTCACTGCCGGGCGAAACTCCGCGCTGGGAAATCTTCACCCACGGTGGCCGCAAGCCGACCGGCCTCGACGCGGTCGAGTGGGCGAAAAAAATGGAAGGCCTCGGCGCCGGTGAAATCCTCCTGACCAGCATGGACCAGGACGGCATGAAAAACGGTTTCGACCTCGGCGTGACCCGCGCGATCAGCGATGCGCTGGGCATTCCGGTGATCGCTTCCGGCGGCGTCGGCAACCTCCAGCATTTGGCCGACGGCATCATTGAAGGCCACGCCAGCGCAGTACTGGCGGCGAGTATTTTCCACTTCGGCGAATACACCGTGCAGGAAGCCAAGGCTTACATGGCGCATCGCGGCATCGTCATGCGCTGACAAAGCGCTACAGGCCAGTGGACAGCATGGCGGGCTCAAGGCACTCTTGGGCACGCCATGGATTCCGGTAGTCAGACATGCTCAAACGCTTTCTTGTTGTTCTCGCCAGCGCTTCTCTGTTGCTGATCAATGCAGCCCGCGCCGAAGAAGGTCCCGCCACCGACCTGGTGTTGCTGACGGAAAACTTCCCGCCCTACAACATGGCGAAGAACGGCAAAAACTTCGCTCAGGACGAGAACATCAATGGCATTGCCGTGGACATCGTCCGCGAGATGTTCAAACGCACCGACATCACCTACAGCCTGACGCTGCGTTTCCCTTGGGAGCGCATCTACAAACTCGCCCTCGAAAAACCCGGTTACGGCGTGTTCGTGATGGCGCGGCTGCCGGATCGCGAAAAGCTCTTCAAATGGGTCGGCCCGATTGGCCCGGATGACTGGATCATGCTGGCCAAGGCTGACAGCAAGATCACCCTCGAAACCCTGCATCAGGCGCGCAAGTTCCGCATCGGCGCTTACAAGGGTGATGCGATTGCCGAGACGCTGGCCAAGCAAGGCTTGAAGCCGATTGTGGTGCTGCGCGATCAGGACAACGCGAAAAAACTGGTCAGCGGGCAGATTGACCTGTGGGCCACCGGCGACCCGGCCGGGCGTTATCTGGCGCGGCAGGACGGCGTGACGGGGCTCAAAACGGTGCTGCGATTCAACAGCGCCGAACTCTATCTGGCGCTGAACAAAGACGTCCCGGACGAGGTGGTGACCAAGCTGCAAACCGCGCTCGACGCCATGCGCAAGGAAGGCGTGGTGGATGACATCATGGCTAATTACCTCTGACACCCCGTTATCAGACACCCAGTTATCAACATGTGGGAGTGAGCCTGCTCGCGATAGGGCAATGTCAGACGACATGATTGTCGTTTGGCAGACCGCTATCGCGAGCAGGCTCACTCCTACCCTTGGTTTTGTGCTGTGGCGAATTAGCGGTACACGCCATCCTTGCCGTGGGCGGCAGTGGCGCGATTGCTGCGCACGCTGATCATCAGTTTGATGTCGATCCAGTCAATTCCCTGAGCCTTCAGCTTCGGCATCTCGCGCTCCAGCACCGCCAGCGTCTGCGGATACGGATGGCCGATCATCACCGCCGAGCCCTGCTTTTTCGCCAGGCTGATCGCCGTCTGCAGTTGCGTGAAAATCGCCGCCTCGGTGCGTTCATCGTCGAGAAACACATCGCGCGAAACACTCGCCAGACCAATCTTCTGCGCCTCGGCCGCGCCGACCGTTTGTGCGCTGGTGCGGCTGTCGACGAAGAATTTGTGCCGCCGCTGCAACTCCGCCATCAGCCAGGCCATCGCCGGTTGCTGCGCGGTCATGCGGCTGCCCATGTGGTTGTTGATGCCGGCGGTGTAGGGCACCGCTTTGAACGCCGCGTTGAGGCGTTTTTCCAGTTCTTCGAGGGGCAACTCGGGATGCCAGGCAAACGGGCCGGTGGCCGGGTCCATGGGCATGTGCAGGATGACGATTTTGCCGGCACGATGGGCTTCGCGGGCGAATTCGGCGGCGTGCGGAGTGTCGGGCATGATCGCCGTGGTTACCGGGCCGGGGAGGGCGAGTACACGACGATCCCGAGGCAGGTTCTGCCCCAGGTCATCGATGATCAGCGTCAGGTAGGCTTTGTTTGGCGCCGTGGTGCTGGCGGGCGCTGCGTGAGCAACACCCGCCAGACAGCACAACAGCGCCAGGATAATCCGCAGGTGCATCTCAGCGGCCGGACGTAATGCTCAGCCCTTTGAGCAGGCTCAGGGCCTGGGCCAGTTGATAGTCGTCATCCTGCGGCATGGCTTTGGCCTTGCTGCTGGAGGTCGGTTTGTCGGCGCCGCCGTTGCCATTGCCCAAGTGACCTTGCAGATCGGCTTCCTTGAAGTACTCGCCGTCCTGCTCGTTGGTGATCTTGGCTTTGCGCACTTCGATGTCCGGGACGATGCCCTGAGCCTGAATCGAGCGGCCGTTCGGCGTGTAATACAGCGCCGTGGTGATCTTCAAGGCGCGGTCGTTGTTCAGCGGCAGCACGGTTTGTACCGAGCCCTTGCCGAAACTGGTGGTGCCCATGACCACCGCGCGTTTCTGGTCCTGCAACGCGCCGGCGACAATTTCCGACGCCGAGGCACTGCCGCCGTTGATCAGCGCGACCATTGGCACGGCTTCGCTTTCGTCCTTGCCGGTCGCCGAGAAGCGCAGTTCGGAGTTGGCGATGCGGCCCTTGGTGTAGACGATCAGGCCTTTGGTGATGAAGTGGTCAACCACTTCGACCGCCGCTTGCAGCACGCCGCCCGGGTTGTTGCGCAGGTCGAGAATGATGCCGTTGAGCTTCTTGCCGTTGTCCTTGCGCAACTTGGCGAGGGCCTTGGAGACCTCTTCGCCGGTCTTGACCTGGAATTGGGTAATGCGGATGTAGCCGTAGCCGGATTCCAGCAACTGCGCCTTGACGCTCTTGACCTGGATGATGGCGCGGGTCAGCACCACGTCGAAAGGCGTGCCGCCGTCGCGAACCAGGGTCAGGGTAATTTTCTGGCCGATCTTGCCGCGCATCTTGTCGACCGCTTCGGTCATGGTCTGGCCGCGAGTCGGTGCGCCGTTGATCTTGACGATAAAGTCGCCGGCCTGAATGCCAGCCTTGGACGCCGGAGTGTCGTCGATTGGCGAGACCACTTTGATGAAGCCGTCTTCGGCGCCGACTTCAATGCCCAGGCCGCCGAATTCACCGCTGGTGCTTTCCTGCAGCTCGGCGAAGTCTTCCGGGCCAAGGTAGGCGGAGTGCGGATCGAGGTTGCTGAGCATGCCTTTGATGGCATTTTCCAGCAGGGTCTTGTCGTCTACCGGTTCGACATACGCCGCTTTGATCCGGTCCATGACCTCGGCAAAAGTGCGCAACTCTTCCAGCGGCAATGGCGCCTTGGTGGTTGCCGCGGTGCCCGCAGGTGCAGGTGCTGGCGCAGCCGCCGGAGCAGGCTGAGCGGCGAACGCCAACGGCGCGCCGATCACCAGGGCGATCGTCAGGGCCAGCGAGGTAAGGCGGGACAAATGCAGCATGTCGAACGAACTCCTAATGTAGGTGACTCAACGCCTATCCTTGCGCGCGGCACCATTGCGCCGGATCACTCGGGTGACCCTGCTGACGAATTGCGAAATACAACGCCGGCGTATCCTGCCCGCCACTGTTCCCGACAGTGGAAATGGACTCACCGGCTTTAACCACATCACCCGCAGACTTGAGCAGCGTCTGGTTGTGACCATAAAGACTCAAAAAACCGTTGCCGTGATCGAGGATCACCAGCAGCCCGGCGCCGCGCAACCAGTCGGCGAACACCACGCGACCACCGTGCACGGCATGCACCTGGCTGCCGGCGGAGGCGCTGATCATCACGCCGTCCCACTTGGTCCGCACGTCATCGCCGCGGCTCTCGCCGAAGCGCGCCAACAGTCGACCATCAACCGGCCATGGAAGTTTGCCGCGGGTCGAAGCAAATGCGCCGCCAAAGGTTTCGCCGGAACTTGAAACCAGCGCGCCAGGTGTCGATTTGACCGGTTTGCGTGGGGCATCAGTATTGGCGTTGGCCTGTTCCTGAGCCTCACGTAAACGCTTTTTTTCGGCTTCCTGCTGGGCGATCAGCGCTTTTTGCCGCGCTTCTTCTGCCTCACGGGCCTGACGGGCCAGGGTTTCTTCGATGGTTTTAAGGACTTTAGACAGGTCTGCCTGATCCTGCTCGCGGGCGGCGAGTTTCTGATCGCGCGCCTTCACGTCGCTGCTCAGCTTGGCCAAGACTTGCTGGCGTTCCTGGCGGACTTTTTCGAGTTCGTCGCGCTGACTGTCGAGGCTGCTTTTCTGCACCAGCAATTGCGCTTGCTGCAGGCCGATGTCTTTTTCGACATTGGCCAATTGGCGCAGGGTTTCGTTGAAATTCTTCAGCTGCTCCAGGCGCGCCTGGCTCAGGTAATCGTAATAAGTCAGGGTGCGGGCAAATTTTTCCGGGTTCTGCTGGTTGAGCAGCAGTTTCAGGTACTCCTGACGCCCGTTCTGGTAGGCCGCGCGAGCCTGAATGGCGATCAGTCGTTGCTGTTCAACGCGCGCGCTCTGGAGTTTTTTTTTCTCGGCATCGAGTCGCTGCAGCTCGGATTCGCTTTTCTTCAGCTCTTTTTGCAGCGCATCGACCTGCTTCTCGAGTTTGCCCATCTCGGTCTCGGTGCCCTTGAGCTCTTTTTGCACACCGGATCTTTCTTCCTGCAGCTTGCCCAGCAGTTTTTTCAGCTCGGCAATGTCCTGACGCGTCGCGTCCAACTGTTGTTGGGTTTGCGCGCGCTCATCAGCAAAGGCTGGCTGGAGCAGGCAAGTCAGGGCAAGGGCTATCAGGACGCGAAGCATAGAGGCGGGCGACACCAGGGAAAGGGACGGCCTAGTATGCCCGCCAAGCGCTGCAAAAAAAACGCCCAATTGGGACTGTGTGATAACCGGAGCAGCGTTAACCCTGAAAACACCCCAAAACCAATGTGGGAGCGAGCTTGCTCGCGATGCCGGCCTGACATTCAACATAGATGTTGGCTGTCAGATTGCTATCGCGAGCAGGCTCGCTCCCACAGGGTTTGATGGTGTTTTGGAGGCCGATTACACCAGGATCGAGGTGCCGGTCATTTCTGCCGGTTTCTCCAGGCCCATCAACATCAGCATGGTCGGTGCAACGTCCGCCAATACGCCGCCATCGCGCACTTTGAAATCACGCTTGCCGACATAAATGAACGGCACCGGCTCGGTGGTGTGGGCGGTGTGCGCCTGATGGGTTTCTTCGTCGGACATCTTCTCGCAGTTGCCGTGGTCGGCGGTGATCAGCGCCTCGCCGCCAACCTTTTCCAGCGCCTCGACGATGCGGCCAACGCACAGGTCCAGGCATTCCACGGCTTTCACCGCCGCTTCGAGATTGCCGCTGTGGCCGACCATGTCGCCGTTGGCGTAGTTGACCACGATCACGTCAAACCGCTGGTTTTCGATAGCCTCGACGATGCGGTCGGTGACTTCCGGCGCGCTCATTTCCGGCTGCAAGTCGTAAGTGGCGACTTTCGGCGACGGGATCAGAATGCGTTCTTCGCCCGGGAACGGTTCTTCGCGGCCGCCGGAGAAGAAGAAGGTCACGTGCGCGTATTTTTCGGTTTCGGCGATGCGCAGTTGGGTCTTGCCGTTTTTCGCCAGGTAATCACCGAGCACGTTCTCCAGGCTGCCGGCGGCGAACGCGGACGGCGCAGGAATGCTGGCGGCGTATTGGGTCAGCATGACGAAACCGGCCAGTTTCGGCTGGCGCGCGCGTTGGAAGTCATGGAAATCTTCTTCGACGAAGACGCGGGTCAGTTCGCGGGCGCGGTCGGCGCGGAAGTTCATGAACACCACGGCGTCGCCGTCTTCGACTTTGACTGGCTCGCCGATGGAGGTGGCTTTGACGAATTCGTCGCTCTCGCCACGTTCATACGCCGCTTGCAGACCTTCCTGCGCGGTGGCGGCGTTGAATTGGCCATTGCCGTCGACAATCAGGTTGTACGCCTGCTCGACGCGGTCCCAGCGATTGTCGCGGTCCATGGCGAAGTAGCGGCCGACGATGCTGGCGATCCGTCCTTTGCCCAGGGCTTCGAAGGTTGCGTCGAGCAGTTCAATCGACGACTCGGCGCTTTTTGGCGGAGTGTCGCGACCGTCGAGGAATGCGTGCAGGTAAATTTTTTCAGCGCCGCGCTTGAACGCCAGTTCAGCCATCGCGACCAGGTGGTCCTGGTGGCTGTGAACGCCGCCATCGGACAGCAGGCCCATGAAGTGCACGGCTTTGCCGGCAGCCACGGCTTTATCGACAGCGGCGCAGATGGTCGGGTTTTCGAAGAACTCGCCGTCGCGGATCGATTTGGTCACGCGCGTGAAGTCCTGATACACCACGCGGCCCGCCCCGAGGTTCATGTGGCCGACTTCGGAGTTGCCCATTTGCCCGTCCGGCAGGCCGACATCCATGCCGCTGCCCGAGATCAGGCCGTTCGGCACCGTAGCGCTGAGGCGATCGAGCACAGGCTTGTTGGCCGAGTACACGGCGTTGGCTTCGTGGCTCTCACTGTGACCGAAGCCGTCGAGAATCATCAGGACCAAAGGTTTAGGCGTGGTAGTCATGGAATCCACTCGTGGCTGAGTTAAAAAGAGGGCGATGCAAAAAAGGAGTGGCAGTTTAAAGCTAAGTTCACATCACGTCACCGCCGGACGGGGTTTGGCCCGCCATAGGGCCTGTGTATACTGGCCCACTTTTCACGCCCTGGAACCACCTTAAATGCTTGATCACCTGATTGCATTTGCCACCACCCACTATTTGCTGGCCGGTATTTTCGTGCTTCTGCTGGCTCTGCTGATCGCCCATGAGATGAAAGGTGGCGGCCGTAGCCTGAGCACCGGTGAACTGACCGGGCTGGTCAACAAGGACGCAGGCGTGGTGATCGACATTCGTTCGGCCAAGGATTTCGCCGCCGGTCACATTGTTGGCGCGCTGAACATTCCCCACGACAAACTGACTGCACGTGTCGGCGAGCTGAACAAGCACAAGGACAAGACCATCATCCTGGTCGACGCCCAAGGCCAGACTGCCGGCACCCACGCTCGCGAACTGATGAAATCCGGCTTCACCGCCGCCAAGCTGTCCGGCGGGATTTCCAGCTGGAAGGGCGACAACCTGCCGTTGGTGAAGTGACATGAGCAACGTCGTCGTCTATTCCAGCGATTACTGCCCTTATTGCTCGCGAGCCAAGTACCTGCTCGAGAACAAAGGCGTGGCCTTCGAAGAGATCAAGGTCGATGGCAAGCCGCAGGTGCGCGCCGCAATGGCTCAGAAGGCGGGGCGCACGTCCGTGCCGCAAATCTGGATCGGCGAGCGCCACATCGGTGGCTGTGATGATTTGTTTGCCCTTGAGCGCGCCGGTAAGCTCGACGCCTTGCTCAAGGCCTGAACGCCTTCCCTACACGACCCCAAGATCAGAAAGGATCTGAGATGACTGACCAACAGAACACTGCAGCTAGCGAAGAAGAAACCGCACCGCAATTCTCCTTGCAGCGCATCTATGTACGTGACTTGTCCTTCGAAGCCCCGAAAAGCCCGGCGATCTTTCGCCAGCAGTGGGAGCCGAGTGTCGGTCTGGATCTCAATACCCGTCAAAAAGCCCTGGAAGGCGACTTCCACGAAGTCGTGCTGACCTTGTCGGTGACCGTGAAAAACGGTGAGAACGGCGAAGTGGCGTTCATCGCTGAAGTGCAACAGGCCGGGATCTTCCTGATCAAGAACCTCGACGACGCTTCGATGAGCCACACCCTTGGCGCATTCTGCCCGAACATCCTGTTCCCGTACGCTCGTGAAACTCTGGACAGCCTGGTTACACGCGGCTCGTTCCCGGCGCTGATGCTGGCTCCGGTGAACTTCGACGCACTGTACGCCCAGGAACTGCAACGCATGCAGGCGGCTGGCGAGACTCCGTCCGTTCAATAAGCGTTCGGCAACACCCATGTGGGAGCGAGCTTGCTCGCGAATCGGGAGTGTCAGGTGACATCTGAGTCGTCTGACACACCGCTTTCGCGAGCAAGCTCGCTCCCACATTTGTTTGGGGTTACTTGAAACCGAGTTGGCGCCAGCCTTCGTAGACGGCGACGGCCACGGTGTTCGACAGGTTCAGGCTGCGGCAGCCTTCGCGCATCGGCAGGCGCAGGCGCTGGTCGCCGGGCAGGGCGTCGAGCACTTCTGCTGGCAGGCCACGGCTTTCCGGGCCGAACAGGAACGCGTCGCCCTCAGCGAAACTGGCATCATGAAACGGCCGCGAGCCCTTGGTGGTGAACGCGAACAGCCGTGGATGACCGAGGCTTTCCAGGCAACTGGCGAGGTCGGCATGGCGCTGCAGGGTGGCGTACTCGTGGTAATCGAGGCCGGCCCGGCGCAGGCGCTTGTCGTCCATCTCGAAGCCCAACGGCTCGATCAAATGCAGGTGGCAGCCACTGTTGGCGCACAGCCTGATAACGTTGCCGGTATTCGGCGGAATTTCTGGTTGGAAGAGGATGACGTGAAACATGCACGGCTCCGAAGGTAAAGATGAGCGGCATTCTACGCCGCCCGTGGACAACCGTTCGAAACTATTCCCGCGCGTCATCGGATCGCTGGCGATTGTCGGCGTGATGATCGGGTTGATGATCGGCCGCCTGACCACGCCAGACCCGACCGCGTTGCAGCAGGTCGAAGTGACTGGCGACGGTTTGGTGGTGTGGTTCAACAACGAACCGAAGACCCACGGCGAGATTATCGACGGCAGCGTCGCGTTGTTGTTCAGTGCTGAAGGCAAGGCGCAAAAGGGTCAGCTTAAGCTCAACGGCAAAGACGTGAACTGGCGTGTGCGTTTGAGTGATGGAGGGTTGTTGCTGACGCTGGTGGCGGCCCGGCCACTGCAAGGCGAGTGGGCCGGTAGTGAGGTCGATGACCGCTGGCGGCTGGAGATCCATCTCCGAGAGCAATAAAAGAGGGAATCCCCGGCCTGCCTGTACCAAGGTTCCCAAAACGGCAGGGACTCGCTAATGGCTGTGAGTCCCGGTGTAAAGAAGGAACCCTTGACCTGCCTGTATCAAGGGCCCCAAACGGGTGGGCTCGTCGCTAAGCGGTGTGAGCCCGATGTAAAGAGGGGAATCCCCGGCCTGCCTGTACCAAGGTCCCCGAAACCGGTGAGTGAACTGAATCACTGAATGGACTATTGCAGGGCGCGTGCCAGGTTTTAACAAGTTGAAACAGAAAGTTGTGCTGATGCGCCAGAGGCCCCGTGATTCGGGGCTTTTGTGTTTTTGTCGGGTGGGTTTTTCAGCGAATGACGACGGGATTTCAGGCGAGTAGTTGTGCGCGATTGCGGGTCATCGTGCATTGGTGCGGTGCATGAGGGGGGACTGCGGTGCACAGAGGAATGAGGGCTGATCCAAAGTCCACCCCTCACCCTAACCCTCTCCCCAGAGGGGTGAGGGGACTGACCGAGTTGTTATTTGGAGTTGCATCGACCTGGGATATTGAGGCGAATTCAGGAGGTGAAAGCCATGGAGATCAGATCCCTCTCCCAAGAAGGGTGATGGGACTGACCGAGTTGTTATTTCGAGTGGCATCGACCTGGGATATCGAGGCGAATTCAGGATGTGAAAGCCATGGAGATCGGCTCCCTTTCCCCTTCCCCCATAGGGTTATGAGGACTGACCGAGTTGTTTTTTCGAGTTGCATCGATCTGGGGTATCGAGGCGAATTCAGGAGGTGAAATCCATGGAGATCAGCTCCCTTCCCCCTCTCCCCTTTGGGGAGAGGGCTGGGGTGAGGGGCTGGTTTTTGAAGGCAACGCAGGCTTTGAGCGAATTGGGGTTAACCCTCTTCGCCCTCATCATCATCCCCACCATCGACCTTCATCCCCAGTTCCTTGATCTTGCGCGTCAGGGTATTTCGCCCCCAACCCAGCAACACAGCAGCATCACGTCGACGGCCAGCCGTGTGCTTCAGCGCGGTCTCGATCATGATCCGCTCGAACGCCGGCACTGCGCTGTCGAGTAAACTCGACTGGCCGCGCGCCAACGCCTGATCGGCCCACTGGCGCAGCGCTTGCTCCCAGTTGGTCACCGGCGCCGAATCCTGCGGCAGGTTCAACAGCTCTGGCGGCAGGTCGCTGATGTGCACTTCGCGACCCGAAGCCATCACCGTGATCCAGCGGCAGGTGTTTTCCAACTGCCGCACGTTGCCGCCCCATGGCAGATTCTTCAGGTATTCCTCGGTTTCGCTTTTCAGCAATTTCGGCTCGACCGCCAGTTCCTGCGCGGCGCGGCTGAGGAAGTGCTTGGCCAGGGTCGGAATGTCTTCGCGACGGTCCGACAGCCGTGGGATGTGAATGCGGATTACGTTGAGGCGGTGGAACAAGTCTTCCCGGAATTTCCCGGCGTGCACCAGGGTTTCCAGATTCTGGTGCGTCGCGGCGATGATCCGCACATCGACCTTGACCGGCGTGTGACCGCCGACGCGGTAAAACTCGCCGTCCGCCAATACGCGCAGCAAACGCGTCTGCGTGTCGGCCGGCATGTCACCGATTTCATCAAGGAACAACGTGCCGCCGTCAGCCTGTTCAAAACGCCCGCGACGCAGGTTGGCCGCGCCGGTGAACGCGCCTTTCTCATGGCCGAACAGTTCGGATTCCATCAAGTCTTTGGGGATCGCCGCCATATTCAGCGCAATGAACGGCGATGCCGCGCGCGGACTGTGACGGTGCAGCGCGTGGGCGACCAGTTCTTTACCGGTGCCGGATTCGCCGTTGATCAGCACAGTGATGTTGGAGTGGCTCAAGCGCCCGATGGCGCGAAACACTTCCTGCATCGCCGGCGCTTCGCCGATGATTTCCGGGGTGCGAGTCAGCGCCACCGGCACTTCCAGACCTTGCTGTTCCTGCGCGTGCTGGTTGGCGCGCTTGACCAGCGACACCGCTTCATCGACGTCGAACGGCTTGGGCAGGTACTCGAATGCGCCACCCTGATAGGACGCGACAGCGCTGTCCAGATCGGAGTGCGCGGTCATGATGATCACTGGCAGCCGTGGGTGTTGTTCGCGAATCCGCGCCAGCAAGTCCAGACCACTGGCGCCCGGCATGCGGATGTCGGAGATGATCACGTCCGGCTGCTGGCGCGCCAGGCGGCTCATCACGCCATCGGCGCTGTCGAAGCTCTGCGTGGTCATGCCTTCCTGCTGCAAGGCTTTTTCCAGGACCCAACGGATTGAACGGTCGTCATCGACGATCCACACGGTTTCACTACGGCTCATGTCGATGTGGCTCCTTGTTCCAGTGGCAGAAAGATCGAGAAAGTGGTGTGGCCTGGGTGGCTGTCACACTCGATCAGGCCCTGGTGCTGGCTGATGATGTTCTGAGTAATGGCCAGGCCGAGCCCGGTACCGTCCGGGCGGCCGCTGACCATTGGGAAGAAGATGGTGTCCTGCAATTCGGCCGGGATGCCGGGGCCGTTGTCGATGATCTCGATCTTGGTCACCAGGCGATGGCGCACGTGGCCGATGGTGAATTGGCGCATCGCGCGGGTGCGCAAACTGATGCGGCCCAGGCGCAATTCGTTCTGGCTGCTGATGGCTTGCATGGCGTTGCGCACGATATTCAGCACCGCTTGAATCATCTGTTCGCGATCAATCAGCACGTCGGGAATGCTTGGGTCGTAGTCGCGCACCAGGGTGATGCAACCTTGGCTTTCGGCCTCGACCAGATGCGAAACGCGCTCCAGCACTTCGTGAATGTTGCACATCGCCAGTGACGGCAGCTTGTTCGAGCCGAGCATGCGATCAACCAGATTGCGCAGGCGGTCGGCCTCTTCGATGATCACGTTGGTGTAATCGCGCAGGCTCTCTTCCGGCAGTTCGCGGGCGAGCAATTGCGCGGCGCCACGAATCCCGCCCAGCGGATTCTTGATCTCGTGGGCGAGGCCGCGCACCAGCATTTTGCTGGTTTCCTGTTTCGACAGCTGCGCCTCTTCTTTGGTGATGCGCAGCAAGCGGTCACGCGGGTGCACTTCCAGCAATAACAGCGTGTCGCCATTACTGAGGATCGGCGTCACCGCGTAATCCACGGTCAGTGTCTGGCCGGTGAGGGCGGTGAGCATCGCTTCGCGCTTGGTGAACGGGTGCGCCTGCTCGACGGCCTGGCGCAAGGAATTCAACGCTTCAGTCGATTCGGTGAACAACTCACTGATGAACTGCCCATGGCTGCGCTGGCCGCTGATCGCCAGAAGCATCTCCGCCGCCGGGTTCATGTACTCCAGACGCAATTGGGCGTCGAGCAAGATGGTGGCGGTGGTCAGGTTGTCGAGTAATAGCCGATGCAGTGCGTCGCTAATGGTCATCCGGACCTCTTTTGGAGCGGGGCGCGCGCAAGAAATGCGCGCTGATACGGGGAAAATGCAAAAACCAAACCAAAGCTCCGAAAAGAAGCGTTTAACGCTTGAAACGGGCGTTTAGCGCTCGATCTCGTGGCGTTCTGCCAGCTGTTGCGGGTAGTTTCGAACCAAAATGGGCTGGCATGTGGGAACCGTGCAACCGTTTGCACCAACATAGTGCGCAAACCTGAACGGCTTTAAAAGAAGCGGAAGAACGGATTTTTTTCTTCGGGCGGTTTGTCTTTGAGCGGACATTCCGGGCGTTGCCCGTAATCGGTGAGGGCGCAGGGTTTGACCTGACGCTTCTGCGCCAGGGAGATGCGCAACATGTGGAAAGGTTGATTGGCCGTGCGCTCGACCGTGCGACCCTGCGCGTCGAGGATTTCCACCGAGAGGTTGTGGCTGCCACGGTCGATATTGCTCAAGGCGAACACCGGGCTCGGGCCGGGTTCGGCGGTGGCTTTGCCGTCGAGTAACAAACGGTAGCGATGACCGCGTTGCAAGCCGGGTTCGCTGGTAACGCTGACGATCAATTCGCCGGCGCTGCTGCGCAGGGTAGCGTCCGGTTCCGGCACTAAAACCCGCAGCATGTCGTAGCGAAATGGCGCGGGCTCGGCGGTTTTTTCTGCGGCGGTGACTGGCGCTGCGCCGGTCGGGTTGGCGGTCATGCGATTGCTGGTGGCCAGCGGCACGCGTTTGGCGTTGCCGTGGCCGGGCTGGTCGGTGAAGACGCGATTGCCCTGTTTGTCGATGTAGGTGTAGACGTCGGCCATGGCCGTGGAGGTCATCGCCAGCAGGCTCAGAATCAGCAGCCAGCGCTTCAATTGGTGTGCACCCGTTGCACGGTGAAGGTGACGAAAGGGCTCTGCTGGATCACGGTGTCGCCGCTGATTACCTGGACTGCGAGGCTGTGTTCGCCGCGATCAATGTTGACCAGTTGCAGGATCGGCACATTGCTCGGCTGGCCGTAAGGTTGTTCATCGAGCAGCAACCTGAACAGCTGCGCGCCTTGCAGTCGCGGTTTGATCAACACGCTGACGGTGAACGTGCCGTTGTTGGCGCGCAGGGCCTCGGTGGTCGGCAGCCCGGTCAATTCCAGCACCTCGTAGGCGTTGCCGGGTTGTTCGCGGGTTGAGGTTTCGGGCGCCGGGGCGGCAGGCGTTTGCGGTTCGACACTGTTGAGCGGCGGCAACTCGACCGGCTGCGCCTGCACACCATCGGGCGGCTGGTTGCTGTACGCGGTGTTGCCATCGGCGTCGGTGTACTTGTAGATCTGCGCTGCGGCGGGCAGGGCGATCAGCATCGACATCAACATCAACATCAAAAGAAAACCACGACCCATAAAATCGACCAGATGCGAAAGCGTTGGGTTGCAGCATAGGTCAGTGAAAGGGCTTGGCCCAAGTTGTTAACATTTGGCGATGAATTTTTGCCGGGTTGAAGATTGACCCCTCACCCCAACCCTCTCCCAGAGGGGAGAGGGGGGGAAGGGAGCTGATCTTCATGCTTTTCAAATTCTGAGTTCGACTCAGGGCTTTCAGGTCGCTGTATTTAGAACATGCAACTCGGTCGGCCCCCTCTACCCCTTGGGGAGAGGGTTGGGGTGAGGAGTGGCTCTTGAGGCCGGCTCCCATAGTCCAATTATTCACAGGCACAAAAAAGACCTCCCGAAGGAGGCCTCTTTTTGTCACGCCGCGGTTAGGGGCGCTACCGGATCAGCAGCTGTAGTACAGCTCATATTCCAGTGGGTGTACGAAGGTGCGGACCTTGATTTCTTCTTCGCTTTTCAGAGCGATGTAAGCGTCGATGAAGTCGTCGGAGAACACGCCGCCCTTGGTCAGGAACGCGCGGCCCTTGTCCAGCTCTTCCAGGGCTTCTTTCAGGCTGCCGCAAACTTGTGGGATCTCTTTCGCCTCTTCAGGCGGCAGGTCGTACAGGTTTTTGTCAGCAGCATCGCCAGGGTGGATCTTGTTCTGGATGCCGTCCAGGCCAGCCATCAACAGTGCAGCAAAACCCAGGTACGGGTTGGCTGCTGGATCCGGGAAGCGGGCTTCGATACGGCGAGCGCGCGGGCTCGACACGTAAGGAATACGGATCGACGCGGAACGGTTGCGAGCCGAGTAGGCCAGCATTACCGGTGCTTCGAAACCTGGGACCAGACGCTTGTAGGAGTTGGTCGACGGGTTGGTGAAGCCGTTCAGTGCCTTACCGTGCTTGATGATGCCGCCGATGAAGTACAGAGCGGTGTCGGACAGGCCGGCATAACCTTCGCCAGCGAAGGTGTTCTTGCCATCTTTGGCGATGGACAAGTGCACGTGCATACCCGAACCGTTATCGCCGTACAAAGGCTTAGGCATGAAGGTCGCGGTGCGGCCGTAAGCGTCAGCCACGTTGTGTACGCAGTACTTCAGGGTCTGAACTTCGTCAGCCTTGGCTACCAGCGTGTTGAACTTCACACCGATTTCGTTCTGGCCGGCAGTGGCCACTTCGTGGTGGTGAACTTCGATGACCAGGCCCATTTCTTCCATGGCGTTGCACATGGAGGTACGGATTTCGTGGTCGTGGTCGAATGGCGGAACCGGGAAGTAGCCACCTTTGATGCCTGGACGGTGGCCGCGGTTGCCGCCTTCCACGTCCTGGTCGGACATCCACGAACCTTGTTCGGAGAAGATTTTGAACATCGAACCGGAGATGTCGGACTTGAACTTCACTTCGTCGAAGATGAAGAACTCTGGCTCCGGGCCAACGAATACGGTGTCACCGATACCGGTCGACTTCAGGTATTCCTCGGCACGCTTGGCGATCGCACGTGGGTCGCGGTCGTAGCCTTGCATGGTCGACGGCTCGATCACGTCGCAGACCAGAATCAGGGTCGGCTCTTCGGTGAACGGGTCGAGCACAGCGGTGCTGTCGTCCGGCATCAGGATCATGTCGGAGGCTTCGATGCCTTTCCAGCCAGCAATGGAGGAACCGTCGAACATTTTGCCTTCTTCGAAGAAAGCGTCATCCAGCGCGTCGCGAGCCGGCATGGTCACGTGGTGCTGAGTGCCTTTGGTGTCCGTGAAGCGCAGATCAATCCACTTGACGTCATGATCTTTGATGAGTTGAACCGACTTCGACATAGTGTCCTCCGGGTGGCTTCGGGCTTTGGTAGTGGATGGCCCTGAAATATGGGTGATGCCGGCGCGAATACTCTGCCAAGGCAACCTGCCTCACAAGGGAGCAAATTGCATGCCAGTGCCCCACCATGGGTTTTTTGCGCCAAATTCAAGCTTATAGAGGTGCAATTTGCCGCAAAGGTCAAATAAGCGCCCCCTAATGTAGCGTCTTAATCCATAAATGACCCGTTTTGGTGCGCGCAAAACCTTCTGCATATTAACTGGTTAAACCTTGAGCAATTTCCGCTATAATCCGCGCCCCCCTTTTTCGGCTGGCCCAGCGCGCGCTGTTTTCATGAAACTAATCGTAAAAGTCTTCCCCGAGATCACCATCAAGAGCCGCCCGGTACGGATGCGTTTCATCCGCCAGTTGGCCAAGAACATCCGTGCCGTGCTCCGCGATCTGGACCCGGCTGTGGTGGTGAACGGCGTGTGGGACAACCTCGAGTTGGAAACCCGCGTCAGCGAGCCCAAAGCCCTGAAGGAAATGACCGAGCGCCTGAGCTGCATGCCGGGCATCGCGCATTTCCTGCAGGTCGATGAATACCCGTTGGGTGACTTCGACGACATCGTCGCCAAGTGCAAACAGCACTACGGCGATGCGCTGGCGGGGAAGATTTTTTCGGTACGTTGCAAGCGCGGCGGGCATCACACTTTCTCGTCGATGGACGTCGAGAAATACGTCGGCAGCCAACTGCGTCGTCAGTGCGGCGCCGCCGGGATTTCCCTGAAAGAGCCGGAAATCGAAGTTCGCATCGAAATTCGCGACCAACGGTTGTATGTGATCCACAGCCAGCACAACAGCATCGGCGGTTATCCGCTGGGAGCGCTGGAACAGACGCTTGTGCTGATGTCCGGCGGCTTTGACTCGACAGTCGCCGCCTACCAGATCATGCGTCGCGGTCTGATGAGCCATTTCTGCTTCTTCAATCTGGGCGGACGTGCCCACGAACTGGGCGTCATGGAAGTCGCACACTTCATCTGGAAGAAGTACGGCAGCTCCCAACGCGTGTTATTTGTCAGTGTGCCGTTCGAGGAAGTCCTGGGAGAAATTCTCGGGAAAGTCGATAACAGTCATATGGGCGTAGTTTTGAAGCGTATGATGTTGCGCGCTGCGTCGAAGATTGCCGATCGGCTGGACATCGATGCGCTGGTGACCGGTGAAGCGATCTCCCAGGTGTCGAGCCAGACGTTGCCGAACCTGTCGTTGATCGACTGTGTGACCGAGAAGCTGGTCTTGCGCCCGCTGATCGCCAGTCACAAGCAGGACATCATCGACCAGGCCAACGAAATCGGCACCGCCGACTTCGCCAAGCACATGCCCGAATACTGCGGGGTCATCTCGGTGAACCCCAAGACCCACGCCAAGCGCAACCGCGTGGAGTACGAAGAACAACAGTTCGACATGGCCATCCTCGAGCGTGCGCTCGAAAACGCCAAACTGGTGCCGATCGATCGCGTGATCGACGAATTGGGCCAGGACTTGCAGATCGAAGAAGTCAGCGAAGCACTGGCGGGCCAGATCATCATCGACATCCGTCACCCGGATGGCGCTGAAGACGAGCCGCTGAAAATCGCTGGCATTGAGGTACAGACGATGCCGTTTTATGCATTGAACGCTCGTTTCAAGGAACTGGACCCTACTCGCCAGTACCTGCTGTATTGCGACAAAGGCGTGATGAGTCGCCTGCATGCCCACCATTTGCTCAG
This sequence comes from Pseudomonas sp. SJZ131, assembly GCF_007828705.1. Classification (NCBI taxonomy): domain Bacteria; kingdom Pseudomonadati; phylum Pseudomonadota; class Gammaproteobacteria; order Pseudomonadales; family Pseudomonadaceae; genus Pseudomonas; species Pseudomonas sp. SJZ131. The sequence continues at coordinate 287,112 of NZ_VIVC01000004.1, forward strand.
TGAGGGGCATGCCAATGTGCGCGTTTATCGACCGAGCTAAGTGCCCGGGGCTGTTTGCCTGTGGCCTGCGTCACCGGCCCCCCGACGCCGCCGTCAAGCTGTAACGGCTTTGCCGGACTCTACTGTTAATCGCTGCCAAGACTTGTCAGCACACCGAATCCTCTGATCGAGATACACAAGTGATCGAAAATCTACGCAACATCGCCATCATTGCTCACGTTGACCACGGTAAAACCACCCTGGTAGACAAACTCTTGCGTCAATCCGGCACCCTGGAGCGCAACGAGCTCAACGACGAGCGCGTGATGGACTCCAACGACCAGGAGAAAGAGCGCGGTATTACCATTCTGGCGAAAAACACCGCCATCAACTGGAACGGCTACCACATCAACATCGTGGACACCCCGGGCCACGCCGACTTCGGCGGCGAAGTTGAACGCGTAATGTCGATGGTCGACTCCGTTCTGCTGCTGGTTGACGCTCAAGACGGCCCTATGCCGCAAACCCGTTTCGTGACCAAGAAGGCTTTCGAAGCCGGCCTGCGTCCGATCGTGGTGATCAACAAGGTTGACCGTCCAGGCGCGCGTCCGGACTGGGTTCTGGACCAGATCTTCGACCTGTTCGACAACCTCGGTGCTACCGAAGAACAGCTGGACTTCAAAGTCGTCTACGCCTCGGCCCTGAACGGTATTGCCGGTCTGGAACACACCGACATGGCTGAAGACATGACCCCGCTGTACCAGTCGATCGTCGACAACGTACCAGCGCCTAAAGTCGACCGCGATGGTCCGTTCCAGATGCAAATCTCGGCACTGGACTACAACAGCTTCCTGGGTGTTATCGGTGTTGGCCGTATCGCTCGTGGCCGCATCAAGCCGAACACTCCGGTTGTCGCCATCGACGCCGACGGCAAGAAGCGTAACGGTCGTATCCTGAAGCTGATGGGTCACCACGGTCTGCACCGTATCGACGTTGACGAAGCAGCTGCCGGCGACATCGTCTGCATCAGCGGCTTCGACCAGCTGTTCATCTCCGACACTCTGTGCGACCCACTGAACGTCGAAGCGATGAAGCCGCTGACCGTTGACGAACCAACCGTTTCCATGACTTTCCAGGTAAACGACTCGCCTTTCTGCGGTAAAGAAGGCAAGTTCGTGACGTCCCGTAACATCAAGGAACGTCTGGACAAAGAACTGCTCTACAACGTTGCTCTGCGCGTTGAAGAAGGCGACACCGCTGACAAGTTCAAAGTCTCCGGTCGTGGCGAGCTGCACTTGTCCGTACTGATCGAAACCATGCGTCGCGAAGGCTTCGAAATGGGTGTTGGTCGTCCGGAAGTGATCATCCGTATGGTTGACGGCGTGAAGCACGAACCGTACGAAAACGTGACTATCGACCTGCCGGAAGAATCGCAAGGTTCGATCATGGAACAGATCGGTATCCGTAAAGGCGACCTGACCAACATGGTTCCGGATGGCAAGGGCCGTGTGCGCCTTGAGTACAACATCCCGGCTCGTGGCTTGATCGGTTTCCGTAACGAGTTCCTGACCCTGACCTCCGGTGCAGGCATCCTGACCTCGATCTTCGACCGTTACGACGTGATGAAGTCCGGCGACATGTCCGGCCGTCAGAACGGCGTGCTGGTTTCGGTTGCTACCGGTAAGGCGCTGACTTACTCGCTGGAAACCCTGCAAGCTCGCGGCAAATTGTTCCTCGGTCACGGCGAAGACGTGTACGAAGGTCAAATCGTCGGCATCAACAGCCGCGACAACGACCTGGGCGTCAACCCAACCAAAGGCAAGAAGCTCGACAACATGCGTGCCTCGGGTAAAGACGAAACCATCGCTTTGGTTCCGCCTATCCGTTTCACCCTGGAGCAAGCTCTGGAATTCGTTCAAGAAGACGAATTGTGCGAAGTCACTCCTAAGTCCATCCGTCTTCGCAAGAAGATCCTGGGCGAAAGCGAGCGTACCCGCGCTGCCAAGAAGTCCGGTAACTGAGTCTCGACTTAGTTAGCTGACAAAAAAACGCCCCCGATCGCGAGATCGGGGGCGTTTTTGTTTGTCTGGGGGAAAGGAATTTGGCTGGCGGTGTTTTCAGAGTTTTGGGGATGATCTGGGATCGACCCCTCACCCCAACCCTCTCCCCAAGGGGTAGAGGGGGCTGACCGAGGTGTTTATTGGAGGTACGGCGACCTGAAAGATCGAGTCGAACTCAAGTTTTGAAAAGCTTGAAGATCGGCTCCCTTTCCTCCTCTCCCTAGGGGGCTGACCGAGGTGTTTAGTGGAGGTGCTGCGACCTGAAAGATCGAGTCGAACTCAAGTTTTGAAAAGCTTGAAGATCGGCTCCCTTTCCTCCTCTCCCTAGGGGGCTGACCGAGGTGTTTAGTG
>NZ_VIVC01000004.1:289599-406101 GCF_007828705.1 Pseudomonas sp. SJZ131
TGGAGGTGCTGCGACCTGAAAGATTGAGTCGAACTCAAGTTTTGAAAAGCTTGAAGATCAGCTCCCTTTCCTCCTCTCCCTGGGGGGGGCTGGCCGAGGTGTTTAGTGGAGGTACGGCGACCTGAAAGATCGAGTCGAACTCAAGGTTTGAAAGGGGCGGAGGGGGCTGATTGGAAGTACTGCAGCCTGAAAGATCGAGTCGAACTCAAGTTTTGAAAAGCTTGAAGATCAGCCCCCTTTCCCCCTCTCCCCATTGGGGAGAGGGTTGGGGTGAGGGGAGGGTTCTGACGCCTGGCACCAACCTCAGCAACGATCAGAACTTCTCGAAGGTGCGACGGCTCTCGCTGGTCTCGCGCGCCACTTCTTTTGGCTTGTAAGCGCAATACCCCGGCCGTGGGCCGATTTTCGGGTGGTTGCGGCAAGTGTCCGGGCGCTTTTCATAAATAGTGCACAGGCGGCTCTTGCGATCCAGGTACAGGCAATCGTTGTTGCTCATGCGCTGCAGCGTAAAGATCTCGGACTTCTGGTTGTAACGCTCGACGATCCCTTCCTTCTGCAACCGCTTGGCGATGTTCTTCGCCGGTTCGCCGCGCTCGAACTCGTCGACGATGCCGATGCGGATCAGATCCTTGATCTTGACCTCGACCGGCAACGTGCAGCAGCTGGATATGCATGAGCCGCACATCGGCGCAGAGTATTTGGCCCAGGTATCGAGGCGGTCGATCTCTGCGGCAGCGATCAGGTTGGACTTCATCATCGGTTGTTACCAGCGTGTGCATCAGGGCGCGCGATCATACCGGGACTGGTGGATTTTTGAACAACCTTTCGCCGGTTTTTTTCCGCAACGCCCAATAACCCGCGTTAATCCGGCACGGCCCCTGCATTCATTCGAGTACATGACAATCTAATGCCGGCCTATCGCGCACTATCGGGCACTATCGGGATCAACCCGGCGAACCACAGTCCCGTCCGTTTGTCAGACCGTCTAGGCTCAACTACTCCACGCTCGCTCGAGGTCCTATCGATGACTCAAGAACCACTTGTTCGCGAAGCAGAGGTGGCCGCATTTCGCGATGCCGTCTTGACCAAACTCACTTACGCGGTGGGCAAAGACCCGGATCACGCCTTCGACCACGACTGGTTCGAAGCCATTGCCCTGGCCGCGCGCGACCACATGGTCGAACACTGGATGGACCACACCCGGCAGATCTACCGCAAAGGGCAGAAACGCGTTTATTACCTCTCGCTGGAATTTCTGATCGGCCGTCTGCTCTACGACAGCCTGAGCAACCTTGGCTTGCTCGACGTCGCCCGCGAAGCCATGACCGAACTTGGCGTCGACATTGAGCGCATCCGCCTGCTGGAGCCCGATGCGGCGCTCGGCAACGGCGGCCTCGGTCGCTTGGCGGCGTGCTTCATGGAAAGCATGTCGACCCTCGGCATCGCCGGCCACGGCTACGGCATTCGTTACGAGCACGGCTTGTTCCGCCAGGCCATCGTCGACGGCTGGCAGCAGGAACAAACCGAACACTGGCTGGATTTCGGCAACCCGTGGGAGTTCGAGCGGCCAGAAGTGGTTTACCCGATCGGCTTCGGCGGCAGCGTCGAAACCGTCACCGACGAGGCCGGCAAATCGCGGCAGGTCTGGACTCCGGCGGAAACCGTGCGCGCAATTGCCTACGACACGCCGGTAGTCGGCTGGCGCGGTGCGAGCGTCAACACCTTGCGCCTGTGGCGTGCCCGCGCCATGGAAGATTTGCACCTGGAACGCTTCAACGCCGGTGACCACTTGGGCGCCGTTGCCGAAGTGGCGCGCGCCGAAAGTATCTCCCGCGTGCTCTACCCGGCGGACAGCACCGAAGCTGGCCAGGAACTGCGTCTGCGTCAGGAATACTTCTTCGTCGCGGCCTCGCTGCAGGATTTGCTGCGGCGCCACCGCAACACCCACAGCTCGGTACTGACCCTGGGCGACCACGCGGCCATCCAGCTCAACGACACGCACCCCTCGATTGCCGTCGCCGAGCTGATGCGTCAATTGGTCGACGTCTACGATGTCGCGTGGGAGGCCGCGTGGCAGGTCACGGTCGACACGCTGTCGTACACCAACCACACGCTGCTGCCCGAAGCGCTGGAAACCTGGCCGGTCGGTTTGATGGAACGCATGCTGCCGCGGCACATGCAGATCATCTATCTGATCAACGCCCAGCACATCGACTCGCTGCGCGCCAAAGGCATTCACGATTTCGACGTTTTACGCGCGGTGTCGCTGATCGAAGAAGACAACGGCCGCCGCGTGCGCATGGGCAACCTCGCGTTCCTCGGTTCGCACAGCGTCAACGGCGTGTCCGGTTTGCACACGCAACTGATGCGTAAAACCGTGTTCTCCGAACTGCACAAGCTCTACCCGGAGCGGATCAACAACAAAACCAACGGCATCACGTTCCGCCGCTGGCTCTACCAGGCCAACTCCGAGCTGACCTCGATGCTGGTCGATGCGCTTGGGCCTGACCTGCTGGACAACCCGGAAGAGCGCTTGCTCGACCTCGAACCGTTCGCCGAAAAACCGGCCTTCCGCAAAGCCTTCGCCGATCAGCGACTGCACAGCAAAAAAGCCCTCGCGTACCTGATTCACGAACGTCTGGGCATTGCGGTCAACCCGGCGGCGATGTTCGACGTGCAGGTCAAACGGATCCACGAATACAAACGCCAGTTGCTCAACCTGATGCATACCGTGGCGCTGTATCAGGCGATTCGTGCCGAGCCGGAAATCGATTGGGTGCCGCGCGTGAAGATCTTCGCCGGCAAGGCTGCGGCGAGTTATCACCAGGCCAAACTGATCATCAAACTGACCAACGACATCGCCCGCGTCGTCAACAACGACCCGACCGTGCGCGGTTTGCTCAAAGTGGTGTTCCTGCCCAACTACAACGTCAGCCTGGCGGAAAGCATTATTCCGGCGGCGGATTTGTCCGAGCAGATTTCCACCGCAGGCTTCGAGGCGTCGGGCACCAGCAACATGAAGTTCGGCCTCAACGGCGCGCTGACCATCGGCACGCTGGATGGCGCCAACGTCGAAATGTGTGAACGGATTGGCGCCGAGCACATGTTCATCTTCGGCCTCAGCGCTCAGCAAGTGGAGGCGCGCAAGCAGAATCAGGAGTTCAACGCGACGCCGGATATCGCCGCTTCGCATCGCCTGAATGACGTGCTGCAAGCGATTCGCGGCGGGGTGTTCTCGCCGGATGATCCGTCGCGCTACGCCGGGCTGATCGATTCGCTGGTGGACTACGACCGCTTCCTGGTCTGCGCCGATTTCGACTCTTACTGGGAGGCGCAAATGCGCGTCGAAGCGCATTGGCATGATTCGCAGCAATGGTGGCGTTCGGCGGTATTGAACACTTCGCGCATGGGCTGGTTCTCCTCGGACCGGACGATTCGCGAGTACGCCACGGATATCTGGAAGGCATTGGAGTAACTTTTAGCAATAAATACGCGCAAGGCCCAACGCCTGTTGGGCCGGATCGATATACTAAGCGCCAGTTTTGCCGGATGTTTCAGTGACATCTGCGCGGATGCTTTCGCGGGCAAGCTCCGCTCCTACAGGTTTTGCGTGTGCCATGGATTGAGCCACGACACATAACCTGTAGGAGCGAGGCTTGCCCGCGAAGGCGTCAGCGCAGGACGCCACAGGACTTCTGGACTTGCCCGCCAATGGGCCGCTTAGGGATATCGACCATGCAATGGATTTTTGTGCTGATTGGTTTGGTGCTGGGCTGGGTGTTCGACGAGTCGTTCAGCGATGCGCTATTGGGCGCGTTGCTCGGCTTGGGCATTGGCCAGGCGATTCGCATTGCGCGCCTCGACGCGCAGGTGGCCGAGCAGCATCGGTTGACCCAAATCGCCCAGAACACGCTGCTGCAACGCCTGGCAGCGCTGGAACGCGCGGACCTCAAACCTGTCGACACACCGCAGCCGACTGCCGCGCCATCCGCCGCCGCCAGTCAGCCCGACGCGGTTGCCACACCTGAATTCATTCTCGACGACATCCTCGAAGAAGCGCCTGCGCGATCCCCGACATTGATCTGGGACTTGCCGCCCGAATTGCAACCGGTCGCCGCCAGCGCCAGCGAAGCCACTCGTCCGCTGCCCGACGATGTCTGGACGCCGCAGCCAGCCGCCCGCGAGCCGGTCACCCCTGAACCACGCCAACCCGCCGCCCCACGCGAGCCGAACATTCTCGACCGCGCGATCAGCGGCGCGCGCAATTGGCTGTTTGGCGGCAACACCGTGCTGCGCGTCGGCGTGGTGCTGTTGTTCCTCGGTCTGGCGTTCCTGTTGCGCTACGCCACCGAAGGCATGGTCGTGCCGATCGAAATGCGTTACGCCTGCGTCGCCGCCAGTGCGCTGGGCTTGCTCGGGCTCGGCTGGTGGCTGCGCCATCGCAACAACCATTACGCGCTGATGCTGCAAGGCACCGGGATCGCCGTGTTGTACCTGACGGTGTTTGCGGCGATGCGTTTGCATCCGCTGCTCGACCCGACTGCCGCGCTGGGTTTGCTGGTTGCCGTGACCGTGTTCTCGGCGATTCTGGCGATTACCCAGGACTCGCTGGCATTGGCCTGCGCCGCCGCGCTCGGCGGTTTCGCCGCGCCGATCCTGACCTCGACCGGCGCCGGCAACCACGTCGCGCTGTTCAGCTACTTCGCGCTGCTCAACACCGGCATCCTCGCCATCGCCTGGTTCAAGGCGTGGCGCCTGCTCAACCTGATCGGATTCGTCGGCACCTTCGGCATCGGTTTCGCCTGGGGCCTGCGTTCTTACACGCCGGAACTGCTGTGGAGCACCGAGCCGTTTCTGATTCTGTTCTTCCTGATGTACCTCGGTATCGGGCTGTTGTTCACCCGTCGCAAGTTGCTGGAAATGCCCGACGCACCGCAGGACGACAGTCGTCAGGCGCTGCTGCACTGGTCGGCGCGCAAGGGCGATTACGTCGACGGCACGATGCTGTTCGGGCCGCCGCTGGTGGGCTTCGGTTTGCAGTTTGCGTTGGTCCAGCATCTCGAATTTGCCGCAGCGTTCAGTGCGTTGGCGCTGGGCATGATCTACATGGCGCTGGCCCGGGTGTTGATGGGCGGGCGCGCGTTGCTGCTGGCGGAAACCTGTTTGGCGCTGGGGGTGATTTTCACCAGTCTGGCGATCCCGCTGGGCCTCGACGCACGTTGGACTGCCGCCGCGTGGGCGGTGGAAGGTGCGGGGATTTTCTGGCTCGGTTTGCGCCAGCAACGACCGCTGGCGCGGGCCTTCGCGTTGCTCCTGCAACTCGGTTCGGCGCTGGCGTTTCTCAGCGAATTGGGGGTTGGCGAGAGCAGCTTGCTCGACGGTTCATGGCTCGGCGCGCTGATGCTCGGCGTGGCGCTGCTGTTCAGTTTCTATCAATTGCACAAAGCCGCGCCGGAGCAGATTTCGACGTGGGAACGACAAGGCTCGCCAGTTTTGGCGTGCCTCGGGTTGAGCTTCCTGTACCTGCTGGCGCCGCTGTTCTTCTTCACCCAAGGCACGGCGATCACTTGGGCGCTGGCCGGTCTGGTCACGCTGTTCGCCGGCCTGCGTGTGCAATCGCGCACGTTCCTGTTCACCGCGTTTGCCGTGCAATTGCTCGGTGGCGCGTTATTCCTGTTGCGCTTGCAAGGCGCGAGCAGCGATTCGACGGCGGTGTTCAGCGCCGGTTGGAGCGGCCTGCTCAGCGCTTCGCTGATTGGCTTGGCGCTGATCGCCGGCATGCTGCTCGCGGCGCGCGACGACATGGTTCGCAGCGACGTGCGCCTGTTGCGCGGCTTGTCGGTGGTGTTGCTCGCCGGCCTGGTGCTGATCAACCTTGCGGTGCTGTTCGTGCTGCCGTGGCAAACCGCGAGTGCGGTGTGGGCGGCCAGCGGCTTGTTGATCATCTGGCTGAGTCTGTACCTCAAGCAGCGTGTGAGTTTTGTCTTCGGCCTGGTGTTGCAGGTAATCGGCGGCGCGGCGTTCCTGTTTGCCGGGCCAGCATTATTTGGTAGTGGGCTACTACGGTTTGAGATGCTGGGCCCGCTGGCCGCTGAAGGTTTGAGGCCGCTGGCGCATAGCGGTTTCTGGACGCCGTTGGTGCTGGGTCTGGCGGCATTGATTGGCGCGTGGCGCTTGCAGGTCGGCAATCATGCGGCGGCGTTCGATGGCCTGAGTTTGCAGCGCTTGTCCGACGTGTTGCTGGCGTGGGGTGCGGGTTGGTGGGCGTTGGCGTGGCTCAGCGAAGTGCTGCGTTTTGCCGCGCCGGAGTTGCAAGCGCCGCTGTTGCTGGCAGTCACGGCGCTGAGTGTAGCGCTGTGGACGCTGCTGGCATTGCGGCTCAATTGGTCGTCGCTGGGCTTGCTTTGCACCTTGCTGATGCCGGCGGCGGCACTGGTGCTGGTCGCCGCGTGGCACTCGCGTTATCACCCGGCGGCCAACTTCGGTTGGCTGGCGTGGGCGGCGCTGTTTGCCGTGCATTTCTTCTCGCTGCGCTGGTTGGCGCCGATGCTGCCGGCGCGTGCCTTGAGCGCCGCGCATGTGCTCGGCTGCTGGCTGTTGCTGGGCGTGCTGGCGCTGGAGTTGCGTTTCGGTTTGCTGTTGTTGTCCGAGCAATACAACGCCTGGCGCTGGTTGGGTTGGGCGATTCTGCCAAGCCTGTATCTGGTGCTCGCCGCCGCACCGCGCGCCTGGCCGTGGCCGGTGTCGGCGCATGCCCGCGAATACCGGGTGTACGCCGCCGCGCCGCTGGCGCTGTTGCTGCTCGGCTGGTTCTGGTTGGCCAACACCTTCAGCGACGGCAGCGCCGAACCGCTGCCGTATGTGCCGCTGATCAACCCGCTGGAATTGGGCCTGCTGTTTGCGCTGTTCGGCGTCTACGTGTGGTCGCGCAGCGCGATTGCGCAATCGACTATTCGCCAGGACCGCGCCGACAACGCCACGCAACTGATTGCTGGGGTTTCGCTGTTCGCCTTCTTCACCGCGCTGGTCAATCGCACCGCGCACCATTGGGGCGGCGTGCCGTTTGAACTCGATACGCTGCTGGCGTCGATGCAGGTGCAGGCCGGTCTGTCGATCGTCTGGACCTTGATGGCGCTGGGCTTGATGATCGGCGGCCATTTGCGCCATCGCCGGGAAGTCTGGCTGATCGGTGCCGCGCTGATTGGCGTGGTGGTGGCCAAACTGTTCTTTGTCGAATTGAGTAACCGTGGCGGACTGGCGCGGATCGTTTCGTTTATCGGCGTGGGCGTGCTGTTGCTGGTGGTCGGCTATTTCGCGCCGTTGCCGCCCAAGCGTGCCGAAACGTTGCCGGAGGCTGATAAACCGGCCGCTGAACCTGAAGGAGTGTCGTCTTGAGTCAGAAGCTGAACCTGGGTTGGTTGGGCGCCGTTGCGCTGGGCGTGGCGCTGTCGGCCGGGGCGCAGGAAAAACCGGCGGACTTCAGCACGCAAGTACCGCTGTCGGTGAGCGGCGAAGGCCCGTGGTATCGCCTCGAATTGCCGCTGAGCGTGCAACTGAATGCGCAGCAAACCGATCTCAGCGACGTGCGCGTATTCAACGCGGCCGGCGAGCCGCAGGCCTACGCCATGGCGCGGGCGACGGCGCAGTCTGCGCAAGATCGCAACGTGACCGAGGTGAAGTGGTTTCCGCTGTACAACGCGGCGGACGACACCGAGCGCGCGCCGAGCGTGCGCGTGCAATCGAGCGCCAACGGCACGCTGGTCGAAGTGCAACCGTCGAGCCAATTGGAGGCGGGCGAAGAAGTGCTGCGCGGCTGGTTGCTCGATGCCAGCGCGATCAAGGCGCCGTTGCAGCAGTTGATCCTCGACTGGACCAGCGAGCGCGACGGTTTCCAGCGCTTCAGCATTGAGGCCAGTGACGATCTGCAGCATTGGCAGTCGTGGGGCGAAGGGCAGGTCGCGCGATTGTCGTTTGCCGAGGAGCGCGTCGAGCAGCATGAAGTCGGTCTGCCGGGGCAATCGGCGCGTTACCTGCGCTTGCTCTGGAACGCCCCGCAAGCGGCACCGACGCTGACTTCGGCGCAACTGGAAAGCGCCAGCACCCGCAGCCTGCCGTTGCCGTTGGTCTGGTCGCAACCGCTGGCCGGGAGCAGCGCGAAGGCCGGTGAATACACTTGGCAATTGCCGATGGGCGTCAACGTCGAGCGCGTGCAGATTGAATTGAATCAGCCCAACAGTCTGGCGCCGGTGACGCTGGCGGGTCGGCGTGAAAGCAGTTTGCCGTGGCAACCGCTGAGCAGCGGTTTGCTCTATCGCCTGACCCAGGGCGGTCGGGACGTGGTGCAGGACGAATTGCAGTTGTCCGGGCAAACCGTGCAGCAATTGAAGCTGACCGTGGATGAGCGCGGCGGCGGTTTGGGCGCCGCGGCACCGAGCGTGAAATTTGCCGTGCGCTCGACGCAAGTGGTGTTCCTCGCGCGCGGCGCCGGGCCGTACACGCTGGCGCTGGGCAACGCGACGGTGAAAGCGGCGAACCTGCCGTTGTCGACGCTGATTCCGGATTACAGCGCGGCGAAGTTTACGACGCTGGGCAAGGCTGCGATCGATGGCGGGGCCGTGGTCACGCAAGCAGCACCGGCGGTTGCCGCAGCGACGGCGGACACCAACTGGAAGAAATTCGGGTTGTGGGCGGTGTTGCTGCTGAGCGTGCTGTTTCTGGCGGTGATGGCGTTCAGTCTGCTGCGCAAACCGCCGGCCAAATCCTGAGAATGGCCGGCGCTGCGCGCCATTCGCGGGCAAGCCTCGCTCCCACAAGTTCGCGTCGTGCCAATGTCCGCGAACGACACAAAACTGTAGGAGCGAGGCTTGCCCGCGAAGGCGGCTTGCCTGCCACCAAAAATCCCGAAACCGCGTCGGTTTCGAACTACGCTCAACCCGACGCATGAACTCTCTTCGGCGTATCACGTCTGATAGGAGGAAATGCGCCCCGACTCGCGCTAAACTGCGCGGGTTTTTAGCCCCCCATTCCACCGGAGCCGTCCATGTCCCGCGTTACCCTGAGTCGCTATTTGATTGAGCAGACCCGTAGCAACAACACCCCTGCCGATCTGCGTTTCCTGATCGAAGTGGTGGCGCGCGCTTGCAAGGAAATCAGCCACGCCGTTTCCAAAGGCGCCCTGGGCGGCGTTCTGGGCAGCATGGGCACTGAAAACGTCCAAGGTGAAGTGCAGAAGAAACTCGACGTGATGTCCAACGACATCCTGCTCGAAGCCAATGAATGGGGCGGTCACCTGGCCGGCATGGCGTCCGAAGAAATGGACAATGCCTACCAGATCCCGGGCAAATACCCGAAAGGCGCGTACCTGTTGGTATTCGACCCACTGGACGGCTCGTCGAACATCGACATCAACGCCCCGGTCGGCACGATCTTCTCGGTACTGCGTTGCCCGAACGAATACCTGACTCAGAACGAGCCTCTGAACGAGAAGGCCTTCTTGCAGCCAGGCACTCAGCAAGTCGCCGCCGGTTACGCGATCTACGGCCCGCAGACCATGCTGGTGCTGACCCTGGGCAATGGCGTCAAAGGTTTTACCCTGGACCGTGAAATGGGCAGCTTCGTGCTGACTCATGAAGATATCCAGATCCCTGAGGCGACTCAGGAATTCGCGATCAACGCCTCCAACCAGCGTCACTGGGAAGCGCCGGTGCAACGCTACGTCGGCGAATTGCTGGCCGGCGATGAAGGCCCGCTGAAGAAGAACTACAACATGCGCTGGGTCGCCGCGATGGTCGCCGATGTGCACCGCATCCTGACCCGTGGCGGCTTGTTCATGTACCCGCGCGACAGCCGCGAGCCATCCAAACCGGGCAAACTGCGTTTGATGTATGAAGCCAACCCGATGTCGTTCCTGGTCGAGCAGGCCGGCGGCGCATCCACCGATGGCCACCAGCGCATCCTCGATATTCAGCCAGATGGCCTGCACCAGCGCGTAGCGGTGTACCTCGGCTCGAAAGAAGAAGTCGACCGCATTACCGCTTACCACAAGGAATAAACCATGACTGAGCCTTGGCAGCCGTTGCTCGACTGGTGGTTCGGTTCAGCCGAAACCCCCGACGACATCGCGGCTGACAAGGGCAAGTTATGGTTCGGCAAGCGTGACAGCCAGGACCTCGAAGCGCAGACGCGTTTCGGCGACTGGGTCGAGCAGGCACTGGCCGGCGGTTTGATCGAATGGGCGCAACGCCCTGAAGGTTGGCTGGCCCTGGTGCTGCTGCTCGACCAACTGCCGCGAATGATCTTTCGCGAAAACCCCAAATCTTTTGCCGGTGACCTGCGCGCGCAAGCGCTAGTGGCACAAGGCATCGCCGCGGATTTTGATCGGCAGTTGCAACCGATTCAGCGCGTGTTCATCTATTTGGTGTTTGAGCATTGCGAGAATCTGGCGGTGCAGAACGAAGCGGTTTCGCGCTTCCTCGATCTGACCCAGCAACAGCCCGAAGCGCAGCGCGCAGTGTTCGCCGACAACCTCGATTACGCCGAACGGCACCAGAAAATCATCGCAAGGTTTGGCCGCTTCCCGCATCGCAATAAAGTGCTGGGGCGAGCGTCAACGGCTGAAGAGATCGAGTTTCTGTCGAAACCGGGTTCGCGGTTTTAACCGCCGCACAGCTCAAGCATTGCTTTGCAGCAGTCGCTTCATCAGCAGCGATGGCAAATCTTTGCGGGTGTCAGCAATGATATGGATGTAGACCGTACGGTCTCGCACTTCATAAATCACGCGATTCATTCCCGACAGGACTTGCCGGTATTGGCTGAGGTGCAACTTCTCGATTTCCTCTGGAATTGACCCTGCATACGGCAAGGTTCCCAAACGGTTGATAGCCGCTTTCAGCTCGCTGAAAGTGCTGCGCCATGTTTGCTCGGAGAAACTTTTGTTCAGATAGCTACGAAGTTCTTTGAGGTCTGTTTCAGCTGACTGAAGAATCACGACCTTAAAGCTCATTGATGATCGGCCTTGTCCAGTTCTGCGAACACGTCTTCGGCATCCCGAAATTTGCCGTCCTCAATCTCTCGGTTACCCATCGCCAATAGCTTCAACAAGGCCATGGTGTTCTCTTGCTCTTCAAAACTTTTCACATCCATAACGACAAGTTTCGCCTCACCGTTTTGAGTGATGACCAACGGTTCGCGGCTCTCAGTGATTGTTTTGACGATTTCAGCTGTGTGGCTTTTCAGGTAACTGATTGGCTTGATTTGAGATGAAAATTTCATGGTGAAAGTCTCGGCGGGGTGAGTGCGACCGAGTTTAGTCTTAATTCAGTCCTGCGTCTGGTTGTGGCGACCGGCGCATATTTCGACAGGGTAGACCTTCATTGCCAGTGATGCCGCCTTCGCGGGCAAGCCTCGCTCCTACAGGCGACACCATTCCTGTGGGAGCGAGCTTGCTCGCGATGAGGCCGTCAAAAGCGCCTCAGATCCTGAAGCTACCAACCAATTGCTTCAGCCGCGCCGCTTGCTGTTCGAGGTCGGAACAGGCGCGCAGGGTGGCTTGCAGGTTTTCCACTCCTTCCTGGTTCAGCGTGTTGATTTCGGTGATGTCGACGTTGATCGATTCGACCACCGCGGTCTGCTCTTCGGTCGCGGTCGCCACGGACTGGTTCATGCCGTCGATTTCGCCGATGCGCTGGGTCACGCTGCCCAGGCGTTCGCCGGCCTGGTTGGCGATGCCGACGCTGCTTTCGCTCTGGCGCTGACTGTCGGTCATGGTGCTGACCGCTTCGCGGGCGCCGATTTGCAGTTCTTCGATCATCTTCTGCACTTGCTGCGCCGAGTCCTGAGTGCGGTGGGCGAGGTTGCGCACCTCATCCGCGACCACGGCAAAACCACGGCCGGCCTCACCGGCACGCGCGGCTTCGATAGCGGCGTTGAGCGCGAGCAAATTGGTCTGCTGCGAAATACTGGTGATCACTTCGAGAATCTGCCCGATGTTCACCGTGTTGCTGTTCAGCGTTTCGATGTTGCCGCACGAATCGCTGATCTTGGCCGACAGCTGCTGCATCGCCGCGATGGTTTTATCCACCACTTGCTGACCGTCTTCGGCCAATGCGCGGGCGTCGCTGGAATGTTGCGAGGCGAGGGCGGCGTTCTGCGCGATTTCCTGGGCGGCGGCGCCCAATTCGTTGATCGCCGCAGCGACGCTGCTGGTGCGCGAGGCTTGCTGGTCGGAGTTGAACATCGACGAGTTCGAGGCCGCGACCACGCGCAACGCCACTTCGTTGACCTGGCCAGTCGCCGAAGCCACTTCGCGGATCGAGGTGTGAATGCGTTCGACAAAACGGTTGAACGAGGTGCCCAGCGCACCGAATTCGTCGTGGCCGTGGATGGTCAGGCGTTTGGTCAGGTCGCCTTCACCTTCGGCGATGTCATGCATGGCGCGGCCCATGGTCAGCAGCGGCTGCATCAGGAAGCTGATCAACATGCCGAGCAACGCGATGATGATCACCACGGCAATGACCATGGCGATGATCGCCGAGGTGCGGAATTCGCTGAGCATCGCAAACGCGGTGTCTTTGTCGAGCACCAGCGCCACGTACCAGTCGGCCGACGGCACGCCGTTGACGTGGGTGAACGAAACGAATTGGGTCTTGCCGTCGAGCTCGACTTCTTTCAGGCCCGGGCTGACCTGCGGCGCGCCGTTCGGGTAGGCCTCGGCGAGGGTCTTGAGCACGAGTTTGCTGTCCGGGTGAATCAGGATCTTGCCATCGGCGCTGACGATAAAGGCGTGGCCATGGCCACCAAAATTGAGCGAGTTGATGATCGCGCTGACACTCGACAGATCAATGTCGGCGCCGGCGACGCCGATCATCTGGTTCTGGTGCTGCACCGGCGTGGCCACGGTGATCACCAGCTTGCCCGACGACGCGGCGATGTACGGTTCGGTGACGATGGTTTGCCCGGCGCTGTTCGCCGCTTTGTACCAGCCACGCGCGCGCGGGTCGTAATCGGCGGCGCGGTTGCCGGCCGGGATCGAGAACATTACGCCGTCGGTGCCGCCAAAGTAGCTCAACTGGAAATTGCTGGTGTAGGCCGGCAAGTCGATCGCCCGTTTCAGGCTGGCCGGGGCGCTGCCGTCGACGCTGATCTGCTGCGACAGCGATTGCAGCAACTGAATGCGGCTTTCCAGCCAGGTCTGGATGTTGCTGGTGGTCAGGCTGCCGAGTTCCTGCATCGAGGACTCGGTACTGCTGCGCAAAGTCTGGCGCTGGCGGTAGTCGTTGAACAGGATGAAACAAGCGAATGCAACGGCCACCACGAGGGCAGCAGCCAACAGGATTTTGTGGCTGAACTTCATGTTTCTGGTCATTTAATGAGCTACCGCGGAGGGGGCTGGTCAACAAGGGGCGTCAATTTGCCACAGTGATGGGCTTTGCGCTGCTCTTATGTCGACTGGTCCGCGCCAAAGATTAGGCGGCTTTTGGCGAAAACCGACGAAATACCGGACAGCCCGGCAAAGTTCCTGATTTATCGGCAAAAGCCAGACGGGCGGCAGAATAAATAGCCGGGCGCTCGGGGAACCAGACAGGGGTTTTCTCTTCTAAGCTCAAGCTTGGCAGCCATGCCAATTCTCGTTCCCCAGGAGTTTCACCATGTCGCTGCGATCTTTCGCCTTGCTCTCGTTCTGCGTCTTGTTGGCCGCGTGCAGCAAGGTCAATCAGGAGAACTACGCCAAGTTGTCGGCCGGCATGCCCAAAGCCGAGGTTGAAACCTTGTTGGGCAAACCAACCGATTGCTCGGGCGCGCTCGGCATGTCGAGTTGCACTTGGGGCGACAAAAACAGCTTTATCAGCGTGCAGTACGCCGGTGACAAAGTGCTGATGTTTTCTGGCCAAGGCCTGAAGTAAACCGGGGCCACGCGCCCACGGGAGAAAAACAATGAAGCGGTTATTTTTAGTTCTTTTCGCTGGCCTGGTATTGGCTGGCTGCGCCTCTTCTGGCGTAGATCCGTTGGCACCGAAAACCGTCAACAGCGTCAATCTCAAGAAGTACCAAGGGACCTGGTACGAGTTGGCGAGACTGCCAATGTATTTCCAGCGCAATTGCGCGCAATCCGAAGCCCGTTACACGCTCAAACCTGACGGCAACGTGGCGGTGCTCAATCGCTGCCTGACCCCGGACTGGCAATGGGAAGAGGCCCGAGGCACGGCTTATCCACAGGTGCCGGGCAAGACCGACAAGTTGTGGGTCGAGTTCGATAACTGGTTCTCGCGGCTGATTCCGGGTGTGGCGAAGGGCGAATACTGGGTGCTGTACGTCAGCGACGACTACAAGACTGCCATCGTCGGCGACCCGAGCCGCAAGTATCTGTGGCTGCTGTCGCGAACGCCGAAGGTCAATGGAGTGGTCCGTGAAGAACTGCTGAGCAAGGCACGTCAGCAGGGTTACGACACCACGCGCCTGATCTGGCGCGCGACGGATACGCAGATGGCCAAGACCTCGAACTAGCGGCGTAGCGCGGATTAAAACTGTGGGAGTGAGCCTGCTCGCGATTGCGGTCTGTCAGTCGACATCTCTGTTGGATATGACGGCCCCATCGCGAGCAGGCTCACTCCTACAATTCGTTCTGCGTTAACCCAATAAGTCGCGCAGCACTTGGGTGAACGCCCGGTTACTTTCTTCTTCCCCCGCATGCCGGCCATCGCGCACCACCCACTGTCCGTTGACCAACACATCGCGCACTTGGCGATCGCCGCCAGCAAACAACCAGCGATTCAAAATCCCGTCGCCGCTCGCCGTCGCCAGGTATGGATCGTTGCCATCGAGCACTAGCCAATCCGCGCGTTTGCCGACTTGCAGCGCGCCAATCGGCTGACCGAGCGCCTGCGCGCCGCCATCCAGCGCGGCATCGTAAAGCGTGCGGCCGACCATCGGCTGATCCGCGCCATACAAACGGTTACGCCGCTGATCGCGCAGACGCTGGCCGTATTCCAGCCATCGCAGCTCTTCGACCACGCTTAATGACACATGGCTGTCGGAACCGATGCCCATGCGCCCGCCCTGAGCGAGGAAGTCCACCGCCGGGAAAATCCCGTCGCCAAGGTTGGCTTCGGTGGTCAAACACAAACCGGCGATGGCCCGACTCTTGGCCATCAGCGTGACTTCTTCCGGGTTGGCGTGGGTCGCGTGCACCAGGCACCAACGCTGATCGACCTCGGTGTTTTCGTACAGCCATTGCAGCGGCCGACGACCGCTCCAGGCCAGGCAGTCGTCGACTTCTTTCTGCTGTTCGGCAATGTGAATGTGCACCGGGCAATGCGCGTCGCTGGCGGCCAGAACTTCGCTGATTTGCTCCGGAGTGACGGCGCGCAACGAATGGAAACACAAACCCAGCGACTGCGCCGGTTGCTGCGCCAGCAACGGCTTCAGACGCGACTGCAGGGTGAGGTAATTTTCGGTGGTATTGATGAAACGGCGCTGGCCATCGTTGGGTGTCTGGCCGCCGAAACCGGAGTGGCTGTAGAGCACCGGCAGCAGGGTCAGGCCGATTCCGGCGGAGCTGGCCGCCTGGCTGATACGCAGCGCCAGCTCAACCGGGTCGGCGTAAGGCTGGCCGTTGGTGTCGTGATGCACGTAGTGAAATTCGGCGACCGAGGTGTAACCGGCCTTGAGCATTTCGATGTACAGCTGCCGGGCGATCACGCCGAGTTGATCGGGGCTGATTTTTCCGACGAGGCGATACATCAAGTCACGCCAGGTCCAGAAACTGTCGTTCGGATTGCCCGCCACTTCCGCCAATCCGGCCATCGCCCGTTGGAACGCATGCGAGTGCAAATTGGGCATTCCCGGCAGCAACGGGCCGTTCAGCCGCTCGGCGCCATCTGCGTGGGAATCGGCCTGGATATAGGTCAAAACGCCGTCAGCGTTGACCTCAAGACGTACATTGTTGGCCCATCCACTAGGCAGCAGCGCGCGTTCGGCAAAGAAGGCGGACATGGTTCAGCACCCCATCGTGTGTTATTTGTATATACATATACAGACGTTTGCCTGCTCGGTAAACTCCGGCAAGCTAGCCATCTCTATCGAATGAACAAGGATTAAACGTGCCGACTCCGCCTGCCACATTGCCGCCAAATGCCAATCTGAGCGCCAATCTGGGCGACAGTCCGGCGCCCTTGTACGCCCGCGTCAAACAGATGATCACCCAGCAGATCGACAGTGGAAACTGGCCGCCGCACTACCGCGTGCCATCCGAAAGCGAGCTGGTCAGCCAGCTCGGTTTCAGCCGCATGACGATCAACCGCGCACTGCGCGAGATGACCGCCGACGGCCTGCTGGTGCGCATGCAAGGTGTCGGCACGTTCGTCGCCGAACCGAAGAGCCAGTCGGCGCTGTTTGAAGTGCATAACATTGCCGACGAAATCGCTTCGCGCGGTCATCGCCATACCTGCAAAGTCATCACGCTCGAAGAAGAGGCCGCCGGTTCCGAGCGCGCGTTGGCGCTGGACATGCGCGAAGGGCAGAAGGTCTTTCATTCGCTGATCGTGCATTTCGAAAACGACATTCCGGTGCAAATCGAAGACCGTTTTGTCAACGCGCTGGTGGCTCCGGATTACCTCAAGCAGGACTTCACCCTGCAAACCCCCTACGCCTATTTGAACCAGGTCGCGCCGCTGACCGAAGGCGAGCACGTGGTCGAGGCGATTCTGGCCGAGGCCAGCGAATGCAAATTGCTCCAGATCGAAAAAGGCGAGCCGTGCCTGCTGATCCGCCGCCGCACCTGGTCCGGCCGGCAGCCCGTGACTGCTGCGCGGTTGATCCACCCAGGTTCGCGCCATCGTCTGGAAGGCCGCTTCCACAAGTAGAGAGCCGCACATGAAAGTGAAGGTTTTACGCGCCATCGATTACCCGCGCATGCCGTGGAAAAACGGCGGCGGCAGCACTGAAGAAATCACCCGCGACGCCGGCGCCGGTCTTGACGGTTTTGGCTGGCGTCTGTCGATTGCCGATATCGCTGAGTCGGGCGGCTTTTCGACGTTCGCGGGTTATCAACGGGTGATCACCGTGCTGCAAGGCGAGGGCATGACCCTGCGCGTGGACGGTCACGACACCCGCGCCTTGTTACCGCTGGACCCGTTTGCCTTCAGCGGCGAGAGCCAGGTCGCGTGCACGCTGCTCGGCGGGCCGATCCGCGATTTCAACCTGATCTATGCGCCGCAACGTTACAGCGCGCGGCTGCAATGGCTGGACGGCGAGCAGCGGTTTTTCAGCTCGGCGGCGACGCTGGTGGTGTTTAGCGTCAGCGCTGAGCTTGAGGTCAAGGTCGGTAACAGCGCCTCGCAACTCGGTCGGCATGATTGCCTGCAATTGGAGGGCAATAGCGGTTTGCTCGAAGTCTCGACCAGCGGGCCGTGCTGCGTGATTGAGCTGATCGCACGCTGATCCCGAATTGCTTTCGCGGGCAAGCCTTGCTCCTACAGGATTTGTGGCGCACGACGGCCAACACAAACCCTGTAGGAGCGAGGCTTGCCCGCGAAGCTTTTAGCCGCCAACACCGTTCCCAAATCTCGCACCACTTTGTTACCTAACGCCCCAGCGTGGCGCAAAACCGCGCTCAAGTAACAGCCGCCACTCCCAGCAAAAATCCCCCGCGAAAAATTTCATACTCGCCACAACCCTCAATCCACAAGCCTCCCAGCCCCACAAGAAAATTTCTCGATCACCCCTCCAACAAGTTGGCCGCTCGATTGCATATGCTTGTATGTACAAGTAAAGACGTATGCGTATGAGTCGCTTGAGACTCTCCGCAGCGTCCACTGATTCGCAGGTCGCACCTTGAGGCGCACCCGCTCGCTTGCCCGCTGCCAGGGTTGGTTTGAATTGATCGCTGAGGAGTCTTTTTCGTGACTGACAATACCCAGAAACCTACGCCTACCTTTACCAAGCGCCGTGACGTCGAAATCCGTGCCGCACGCGGTAACACGCTGACCGCCAAGAGCTGGCTGACCGAAGCGCCGCTGCGCATGTTGATGAACAACCTCGACCCGGAAGTCGCCGAGAACCCTAAAGAACTGGTGGTTTACGGTGGCATCGGCCGCGCGGCACGCAACTGGGAATGCTACGACAAGATCGTCGAAAGCCTGACCAACCTGAACGACGACGAAACCCTGCTGGTGCAATCCGGCAAACCGGTCGGCGTGTTCAAAACCCACAGCAACGCCCCGCGCGTGCTGATCGCCAACTCCAACCTGGTGCCGCACTGGGCGAGCTGGGAACACTTCAACGAACTCGACGCCAAAGGCCTGGCCATGTACGGCCAGATGACTGCCGGCAGCTGGATCTACATCGGCAGCCAAGGCATCGTCCAAGGCACTTACGAAACCTTCGTCGAAGCCGGGCGCCAGCACTACAACAGTGACCTCAAGGGCCGTTGGGTCCTGACCGCCGGCCTCGGCGGCATGGGCGGCGCGCAACCACTGGCCGCGACGCTGGCCGGGGCCTGCTCGCTGAACATCGAATGCCAGCAAGTCAGCATCGATTTCCGCCTCAACAGCCGTTACGTCGACGAGCAAGCCACCGACCTCGACGACGCCTTGGCGCGCATCGACAAATACACTAGGGAAGGCAAGGCGATTTCCATCGCGTTGCTCGGCAACGCTGCAGAAATTCTACCGGAACTGGTCAAGCGCGGCGTGCGCCCGGACATGGTCACCGACCAGACCAGCGCCCACGACCCGCTCAACGGTTACCTGCCGGCCGGCTGGACCTGGGACGAGTACCGCGCTCGCGCCAAGACCGAGCCTGCCGCTGTGGTCAAAGCCGCCAAGCAATCGATGGCGATGCACGTCAAAGCCATGCTCGAATTCCAGAAAATGGGCATTCCGACCTTCGATTACGGCAACAACATCCGTCAGATGGCTCAGGAAGAAGGCGTCGAAAACGCTTTCGATTTCCCGGGTTTCGTCCCGGCTTACATCCGTCCACTGTTCTGCCGTGGCATCGGCCCGTTCCGTTGGGCTGCGCTGTCGGGCGATCCGCAAGACATCTACAAGACCGACGCCAAAGTCAAAGAACTGATCCCGGACGACGCCCACCTGCACAACTGGCTGGACATGGCCCGCGAGCGCATCAGCTTCCAGGGTCTGCCGGCGCGTATTTGCTGGGTCGGCCTCGGTCAGCGCGCCAAGCTGGGTCTGGCGTTCAACGAAATGGTGCGTAGCGGTGAATTGTCGGCACCGATCGTTATCGGTCGCGACCACTTGGACTCCGGCTCGGTGGCCAGCCCCAACCGTGAAACCGAGTCGATGCAGGACGGTTCCGACGCTGTGTCCGACTGGCCACTGCTCAACGCTCTGCTCAACACCGCGAGCGGCGCGACCTGGGTTTCCCTGCACCACGGCGGCGGCGTCGGCATGGGCTTCTCGCAGCATTCGGGCATGGTGATTGTCTGCGACGGCACTGACGAAGCGGCCGAGCGCATTGCCCGCGTGCTGCACAACGACCCGGCGACCGGGGTGATGCGTCACGCCGATGCGGGTTATCAGATCGCGATCGATTGCGCCAAGGAACAAGGGCTGAATCTGCCGATGATTACCGGCAAATAACACGGGCTGGCTTAGCGCAATACCTGTAGGAGCGAGGCTTGCCCGCGAACCGCGGTGTGTCAGAACAGACGCCTTCGCGGGCAAGCCTCGCTCCTACAAGGGATAGCACCAACAACGAATAACAATCCACAGAGGTTGAATCATGGCTGTCACCACCGATCGTGCAGGCAATAAACCGTTGATCGAGAAGCGCTCGATCGACTACATCCCGGAAGCGGAAAGACACGGTCGTCTGTTGAGCCAATTCACCCTGTGGATGGGCGCCAACCTGCAAATCACCGCGATTGTCACCGGGGCGCTGGCCGTGGTGTTGGGCGGTGATGTGTTCTGGTCGTTGATCGGTTTGTTGATCGGTCAACTGCTGGGCGGCGGGGTGATGGCGTTGCACGCGGCGCAAGGGCCCAAGCTTGGGCTGCCGCAGATGATCTCCAGCCGAGTGCAATTCGGCGTCTACGGCGCGGCGATTCCGATCGTGCTGGTGTGCTTGATGTACCTCGGTTTCACCGCGACCGGCACGGTACTTTCCGGGCAAGCGCTGGGGCAGTTGTTCAGTGTCAGCGACAGCGCCGGGATCCTGATTTTCGCCAGTGTCATCGTGCTGGTAACGGTGCTCGGTTATCGGGTGATCCACTTCATTGGCCGGGTCGCCAGCGTCATTGGCGTGATTGCTTTCGTTTACCTGTTCAGCCGCTTGATGAGCCAGACCGATGTCGGCGCGCTCCTGCAAATCCGCCACTTCAGCTGGAGCAGTTTTCTGCTTGCGGTGTCGCTCGCGGCGTCCTGGCAGATCGCTTTCGGGCCTTACGTGGCGGACTACTCACGGTATCTGCCGAGCAAGATTTCCTCGGTCAAAACCTTCTTCGCCGCCGGCGCCGGTTCGGTGATTGGTGCGCAAGTGGCGATGATCCTCGGCGTGTTCGCGGCGGCCTCGGCCAACGGCCAGTTCGCCGGTCACGAAGTCGCTTACATCGTCGGTTTGGGCGGCACCGGTGCCACCGCAGCGCTGCTGTATTTCAGCATTGCGTTCGGCAAAGTGACCATTTCCACACTCAACTCTTACGGCAGCTTCATGTGCATCGCGACCATCATCAGTGGCTTTCGTGGTCACCTGCAGGTCTCGCGTTTGCAGCGGCTGGTGTTCGTATTGGTGATTGTCGGCGCCGCGACGCTGATCGCGTTGCTCGGTCAGCACTCGTTCCTCGGTGCGTTCAAGTCGTTCATCCTGTTTCTGCTAGCGTTCTTCACACCGTGGAGCGCGATCAATCTGGTGGATTACTACTGCATCACCCGCGAGCGTTATGACGTGCCGGCGCTAGCCGATCCGAATGGTCGCTACGGGCGCTGGAACCCGCTGGGCATCAGCGTCTATGTTTTCGGTGTGCTGGTGCAATTGCCGTTCATTTCCACCAAGTTCTTCACCGGGCCGCTGGTGGAGGCCATGGGCGGCGTGGACATTTCCTGGATCATCGGTCTGGTGCTGCCCGCAGGCCTGTATTACGTATGTGCGAAAAAATGGCACGGCAGCGTGCCCGACCACCTGATCCTGCCGGTCGAGCAGGACACGGTCACCGAACAAAAGCTGAGTAAGGCGGGTCGTGCAGCTGCGATCTAGACCTTCACGGACGTGGACAGGGCTGGATGCCATTTGACCTGCAGGAGCAAGACTTGCGCGCGAACCGATGCACCATGGTGCGTCAGGAATGACGCCTTCGCGGGCAAGCCTCGCTCCTGCAAGGACTGACTGCCGTAAGCCAACTCATGATTAGGAGCGTCACCACAATGAAATCGAACAAGACCCTGCTGACCACATTACTGTCCATGGGCCTGCTCGCCAGTGCCGGCGCCACCCAGGCGGCCGGTTGGTGCGAGTCGGGCAAACCGGTGAAATTCGCCGGCCTGAACTGGGAAAGCGGCATGTTGCTGACCGACGTGATGCAAGTCGTTCTGGAGAAGGGCTACGACTGCAAGGTCGATAGCCTGCCGGGCAATTCGATCACCATGGAAAACGCCCTGAGCAGCAACGATATTCAAGTGTTCGCCGAAGAGTGGGTCGGCCGCAGCGAGGTCTGGAACAAAGCCGAGAAGGCCGGCAAAGTCGTTGGCGTCGGCGCGCCGGTGGTCGGTGCCATTGAAGGCTGGTACGTGCCGCGCTACGTCATCGAGGGCGATGCCAGCCGCAAGCTCGAAGCCAAGGCCCCGGACCTGAAAAACATCGCCGACCTGGGCAAATACGCCAGCGTGTTCAAGGACCAGGAAGAGCCGGACAAAGGACGTTTCTATAACTGCCCGGCCGGTTGGACGTGCGAGCTCGACAACAGCGAAATGCTCAAGAGCTATGGCCTCGAAAACACCTACACCAACTTCCGCCCAGGCACCGGCCCGGCGCTGGATGCCGCGGTGTTGTCGAGCTACAAACGTGGCGAGCCGATCCTGTTTTACTACTGGTCGCCTACGCCGCTGATGGGTCAGGTTGACCTGGTCAAACTCGAAGAGAAACCTGGCGTCGACAAGCGCGTGACCATCAAGGTCGGCCTGTCCAAGACCTTCCACGAGCAAGCTCCGGAACTGGTGGCGGTGCTGGAAAAGGTCAACATGCCGATCGACCTGCTGAACCAGAACCTCGGGCGCATGGCCAAGGAGCGCATCGCTTCGCCGAAACTGGCGAAGATCTTCTTGAAGGAACATCCTGACGTCTGGCACGCATGGGTGAGCGAAGACGCAGCCAAAAAGATCGACGCGGCCTTGTAGGTCGAGTGTCGCCGGCTGCTGGCAACGGCAGTCGGACGCTTGATCGCAACCCCTTGATTGAGAGCCTCTTATGTTTCCCGAAAGCTTTACTTTTTCCATCGCCGACTGGGTCAACGGTTGGGTCGATTCGCTGGTCACCAACTACGGCGATGTGTTCCGGCACATCTCCGACACGCTGTTGTGGGCCATCGTCAATCTGGAAGGCTTGCTGCGTGCCGCGCCGTGGTGGCTGATGCTCGCCATCGTTGCCGGTGTTGCCTGGCACGCGACGCGCAAAATTGTCACGACTGCGGTGATCGTCGGTTTGCTGTTTCTGGTCGGCGCCGTCGGCCTCTGGGACAAGCTGATGCAAACCCTGGCGCTGATGATGGTGGCGACGGTGATTTCGGTGCTGATCGGCATTCCGCTCGGCATCCTCTCGGCGCGCAGCAATCGCCTGCGTTCGGTGCTGATGCCGTTGCTCGACATCATGCAAACCATGCCGAGTTTCGTGTACCTGATCCCGGTGTTGATGCTGTTCGGTCTGGGCAAGGTGCCGGCGATTTTCGCCACGGTGATCTACGCCGCGCCGCCGCTGATTCGCCTCACCGACCTGGGCATTCGTCAGGTTGACGGCGAGGTGATGGAAGCGATCAATGCTTTCGGCGCGAATCGCTGGCAGCAACTGTTCGGCGTGCAATTGCCGCTGGCGCTGCCGAGCATCATGGCCGGGATCAACCAGACCACCATGATGGCCCTGTCGATGGTGGTGATCGCCTCGATGATCGGTGCCCGTGGCCTGGGCGAAGATGTGTTGGTGGGGATTCAGACCCTCAACGTCGGACGAGGTCTTGAGGCCGGTCTGGCGATCGTGATTCTGGCAGTGGTCATCGACCGCATTACTCAGGCGTATGGTCGGCCACGGCATGAGGTGAACAAATGAGCAGCGAAGCCATCAGCAAAATCGAAGTCAAAAACGTCTTCAAGATTTTCGGCAACCGTTCCAAGGAAGCGCTGGCAATGGTTGGCCAAGGCAAAACCAAGGATCAGGTGCTGGCCGAAACCGGCTGCGTGGTCGGCGTCAATGACTTGTCCCTGAGCATCGGCACCGGCGAGATTTTTGTGATCATGGGCCTATCGGGCTCCGGCAAATCGACTCTGGTCCGCCACTTCAATCGGCTGATCGACCCGACCAGCGGCGCGATCCTGGTGGACGGCGTGGACATCCTGCAATACGACATGGAGGCTCTGCGCGAATTTCGTCGGCACAAGATCAGCATGGTGTTTCAGAGCTTCGGTTTGCTGCCGCACAAAACAGTGGTGGAAAACGTTGCGTATGGTTTGAAAGTGCGCGGCGAGAGCAAGCAAATGTGCTCGGAGCGCGCGCTGCACTGGATCAACACTGTGGGCCTCAAAGGCTACGAAAACAAATACCCGCACCAGCTCTCCGGCGGCATGCGTCAGCGTGTGGGCCTGGCGCGCGCATTGGCGGCGGACACCGACATCATCCTGATGGACGAAGCGTTCAGCGCCCTCGATCCGCTGATCCGCGCCGAGATGCAGGACCAGTTGCTGGAGCTGCAAAAAACCCTGCACAAGACCATCGTGTTCATCACCCACGACCTCGATGAAGCGGTGCGCATTGGTAACCGAATTGCGATTCTCAAGGATGGGAAATTGATTCAGGTCGGCACGCCGCGCGAGATCCTGCATTCGCCGGCGGATGAGTACGTCGACCGGTTCGTCCAGCGGCGGGCTGCGGTGGTTTAAGCGTTTTGCGGTGTCTGTGGTGGCCCCTTCGCGGGCAAGCCTCGCTCCTACAGGTTTTGTGTCGTTCCCATATTGGATGGCAAACCTGAACCCTGTAGGAGCGAGGCTTGCCCGCGAAGAGGCCGGCAAAGCTGCACAAATATTCAGGATTCACGATTGAGGTCAAAGATGTCCCACGCGCAAAAAATCGTTATCGCCGACGCCCCGTTGCGTTGGCAGGATGTGCTCGCCGTCGCCCGTCATGGCGCGCAGCTTGAGCTGTCTGCCGAGACCTGGGCGCGCATCGATAACGCGCAGGCAATCGTCCAGCAAATCGTCAGCAGCGGCGAGCGCGCGTATGGCGTCAACACCGGCCTCGGCGCCTTGTGCAATGTCTCACTCAAGGACCAGCAACTCAGCCAGCTCTCGCGCAACACCTTGCTCAGCCACGCCTGTGGCGTCGGTGCACCACTGGCCGACGAACAGACCCGGGCGATCATCTGCGCCGCGATTCGCAATTACAGCCACGGCAAATCCGGGATTCATCGGCGCGTTGTCGAAGCGCTGCTGGCGCTGCTCAATCGCGGCATCACCCCGCAAGTGCCGTCCCAAGGTTCGGTCGGTTACCTGACGCACATGGCGCACGTCAGCATTGCGCTGTTGGGTGTCGGCAACGTCAGCTATCGCGGGCAGATCGTCGCGGCGCAACACGCGTTGGCCGAAGAGGGGCTGGCGCCGGTTCAGCTCGGCGCCAAGGACGGTTTGTGCCTGGTCAACGGCACGCCGTGCATGACCGGCCTGAGCTGCCTGGCGTTGGCCGATGCAACCAATCTGCTGCAATGGGCCGACGTGATCGGGGCGATGAGTTTTGAAGCGCAGCGTGGCCAGATCGCCGCGTTCGATGCCGACATCATCGCGCTCAAAGCGCACCCGGGCATGCAGCAGGTCGGCAGCAATCTGCGCGCGCTGCTCGATGGCAGTGAAGTGATCGCGGCCAGCAAAGGCATTCGCACTCAGGATGCGTTGAGCATTCGTTCGATTCCGCAAGTCCACGGCGCCGCGCGCGATCAACTGCAACACGCGCAAAACCAGATCGAAACCGAGCTCAATTCGGTTACCGACAACCCGATGCTGCTCGGCACGCCGGAGAATTTCCGGGTGATGTCGCAGGCCAATCCGCACGGTCAATCGGTGGCGATGGCTGCCGATTTGCTGGCGATTGCAATGGCCGAAATCGGCTCGATTGCCGAGCGCCGTCTCGACCGTTTGATCAACCCGCACGTCAGCGGTTTGCCGGCGTTTCTGGTGGCCAATCCCGGGGTCAATTCCGGAATGATGATCGTCCAGTACGTCGCCGCTTCGCTGTGTGCGGAAAACCGCCAATTGGCGCAACCGGCGGTGCTCGATAACTACGTCACGTCGGGGTTGCAGGAAGACCACTTGAGCATGGGCACCAACGCGGCGCTGAAGCTGCATCGCGCGTTGGAAAACTGCACGCAAATCCTCGCCATCGAATATCTGCTGGCGGCGCAGGCGTTTGAATTTCTCAAGGAGCAACGCTTCGGCGCGGGCACCGATACCGCGTGGCGTCTGCTGCGCGAACGCGTTCCGGCTTACGACGAGGACCGTTGGCTGGCGCCGGATATCGCCGCTGCTGCGAGCGTATTGAAAGACCCGATTTTGCTACACAAGGCTTTACCCAATCTGAACTGAAATCCACAACACCAGCGTGCCAAGGCGCCAGCCCCCCCAAAAGGCGGGAAGCGACGGACAACGGACATTTCCGGAGCGTCTGGTTAGTTAACAAGAAGACTCTCAAAAGGAGAATAAAAGTGACTGCGCTAAATTTGATTCCCGGCCAACTGAGCCTTGCCCAACTGCGTGATATCTATCAGCAACCGGTCAAAATCACCCTCGACAGCAGCGCCTCGGCTCAGATTGAAGCCAGCGTGGCGTGCGTGGAACAAATCCTCGCCGAGAACCGCACCGCGTACGGCATCAACACCGGTTTTGGCCTGCTGGCCTCGACGCGCATTGCCAGCGAAGACCTGGAAAATCTGCAGCGCTCCTTGGTGCTGTCGCACGCCGCCGGTGTTGGCGAGCCGATCAGCGACGCGCTGGTGCGGTTGGTCATGGTGCTCAAGGTCAATAGCCTCAGCCGTGGTTATTCGGGCATTCGTCGAGTGGTGATTGACGCGCTGCTGGCGCTGATCAACGCCGAGGTGTATCCGCACATTCCGCTGAAAGGTTCGGTCGGTGCCTCGGGTGATCTGGC
The DNA here is from genome assembly GCF_007828705.1 of Pseudomonas sp. SJZ131. Lineage (NCBI taxonomy): Bacteria > Pseudomonadati > Pseudomonadota > Gammaproteobacteria > Pseudomonadales > Pseudomonadaceae > Pseudomonas > Pseudomonas sp. SJZ131. The sequence goes on from NZ_VIVC01000004.1 coordinate 315,949, forward strand.
GCCGTTGGCGCACATGTCGCTGGTGCTGCTGGGCGAAGGCAAGGCGCGCTACAAAGGCGAGTGGCTGCAAGCCACCGAAGCGCTGAAAGTCGCCGGTCTGACGCCGCTGACCCTCGCTGCGAAAGAAGGCCTGGCGCTGCTCAACGGCACGCAGGTGTCGACCGCTTATGCGTTGCGCGGCTTGTTTGAAGGCGAGGATCTGTTTGCCGGTGCGATTGCGCTCGGCGCGCTGACCGTTGAAGCGGTATTGGGCTCGCGCTCGCCGTTCGATGCGCGCATTCACGCCGCACGCGGGCAGAAGGGCCAGATCGACGCTGCCGCCGCTTACCGGGATTTGTTGGGCGAGCGCAGTGAAGTCTCCGACTCGCACCAGAACTGCGACAAGGTTCAGGATCCGTACTCGCTGCGCTGCCAGCCGCAAGTCATGGGCGCCTGCCTGACCCAGTTCCGTCAGGCTGCCGAAGTGTTGGCCGTCGAAGCCAACGCAGTGTCCGATAACCCGCTGGTGTTTGCCGCTGAAGGCGATGTGATTTCCGGCGGCAACTTCCACGCCGAACCCGTGGCAATGGCCGCTGACAACATGGCGTTGGCAATTGCCGAAATCGGTTCGCTGAGCGAGCGTCGGATCTCGCTGATGATGGACAAACACATGTCGCAATTGCCGCCGTTTCTGGTGGCGAATGGCGGGGTGAATTCCGGTTTCATGATTGCCCAGGTCACGGCCGCCGCACTCGCGAGCGAGAACAAAGCGTTGTCGCATCCGCATTCGGTGGACAGCCTGCCGACCTCGGCGAACCAGGAAGACCACGTGTCGATGGCCCCGGCGGCCGGCAAGCGTTTGTGGGAAATGGCCGAAAACACCCGCGGCGTATTGGCGGTGGAATGGCTGGCGGCGTGTCAGGGCCTGGACCTGCGCGAGGGTTTGAAGACTTCGGAAAAACTCGAAAAGGCGCGGGCGATTTTGCGTAAAGAAGTGCCGTTTTACGAGAAGGACCGCTTCTTTGCGCCGGACATCAATGCGGCCACGGAACTGCTGGCGACGCGCTGCCTGAACGAGCTGGTGTCGGCGAAGTTTTTGCCGAGCCTGTAAGTACTTGAGGGGGATTTTCGGCGTGTTTGAAAACCACCCCTCACCCCAGCCCTCTCCCCATAGGGGAGAGGGGGAAAGGGAGCCGATCTCTATGCTTTTCAAAACTTGAATTCGACTTTCGATTTCAGGTCGCAGTAAGCCGAACAAACAACTCGGTCAGTCCCCTCGCCCCTTGGGGAGAGGGTTAGGGTGAGGGGTCAATCTCCATGACACCCCGTAAAAACCAACAAACAACGGAGACCCCGACAATGAAAACACTCTGGCAACACTGCCACGTCGCGACCATGGCGCACGGCGTCTACTCGATCATCGAGGACGCGGCCATGGTGACGTCCGGTGCGCACATTGAGTGGATCGGCCCGCGCGCTGAACTGCCGTCCGGCGAATACCCGGCGGTCAACGATTTGCACGGGGCCTGGGTCACGCCGGGCCTGATCGACTGCCACACCCACACGGTGTTCGGCGGTAACCGCAGCGGCGAATTCGAACAACGTCTGCAAGGCGTCAGCTACGCAGAAATCGCTGCGGCCGGTGGCGGCATTGCCAGCACCGTGCGCGCCACCCGCGCGGCGAGCGAAGACGAGTTGTTCGCCAGCGCCGCCAAACGTTTGAAAAGCCTGCTGCGCGACGGCGTAACCACGGTCGAAATGAAATCCGGCTACGGCCTCGACCTCGCCAGCGAACGCAAGATCCTGCGGGTGATCCGTCGCCTCGGCGCCGAATTGCCGGTCAGCGTGCGCAGCACCTGCCTGGCCGCCCACGCCTTGCCGCCGGAATACGCCGATAATGCCGACGCCTACATCGAACACATCTGCGCCGAAATGCTCCCGGCATTGGCCGCCGAAGGATTGGTCGACGCGGTAGATGCGTTCTGCGAATACCTGGCGTTCTCGCCGGCGCAAGTCGAGCGCGTGTTCATCACCGCGCAAGCGCTTGGTTTGCCGGTCAAACTGCACGCCGAACAGCTGTCGTCGCTACACGGTTCGAGCCTCGCCGCGCGGTATCACGCACTGTCCGCCGATCATCTGGAATTCATGGACGAAAGCGATGCGATCGCCATGGCCGAATCCGGCACCGTCGCGGTATTGCTGCCCGGCGCGTTCTACTTTCTGCGCGAAACCCAATTGCCGCCGATGGACGCGTTGCGCAAACACAAAGTCAAAATCGCCATCGCCAGCGACCTCAATCCCGGCACCTCGCCGGCGTTGTCGTTGCGCCTGATGTTGAACATGGCGTGCACCTGTTTCCGCATGACCCCGGAAGAAGCCCTGGCCGGCGCGACGATTCACGCCGCCACCGCACTGGGCATGGCCGACACGCACGGTTCGCTGGAAGTCGGCAAAGTCGCCGATTTTGTCGCGTGGCAAATCGATCGTCCCGCCGACCTTTGTTATTGGCTCGGCGGCGACCTGGAAAAACGCGTCGTGCGTCACGGCGTAGAAACAAATCTTCAGGAGAGCACTCGTGGATAAGGTTCTGCATTTCCAACAAGGTCGCGTGCCGCTGCTGATCAGCATGCCCCACGCCGGCCTGCGCCTGACCCCGGTGGTCGAGGCCGGATTGATCGCCGATGCGCGAAGCCTGCCGGACACCGATTGGCACATTCCGCAGCTTTACCAGTTCGCCACCGAGTTGGGCGCCAGCACCCTGGCCGCCGAATACTCACGGTTCGTCATCGACCTCAACCGGCCGTCCGACGACAAACCGATGTACGTCGGCGCCACCACGGGCCTGTTTCCGTCGATCCTGTTCGACGGGATTCCGCTGTTTCAAGAGGGCATGGCGCCGTCGGCGGCCGAGCGCGCGACTTATCTGGAACACATCTGGGCGCCATACCACCGCACGTTGCAGGACGAACTGGCGCGACTCAAAGCCGAGTTCGGCTATGCGCTGCTGTTCGACGCGCACTCGATCCGTTCGGTGATCCCGCATTTGTTCGACGGCAAACTGCCGGACTTCAACCTCGGCACCTTCAATGGTGCGAGTTGCGACCCGCAATTGGCTGCGCAAATGGAAGCGATCTGCGCCAAGTACAGCGATTACAGCCATGTGCTCAACGGGCGCTTCAAGGGCGGCCACATCACCCGGCATTACGGCAACCCGGCCGAGAACATCCACGCGGTGCAACTGGAACTGTGCCAATGCACCTACATGGAGGAATTCGAACCGTTCCGCTATCGCCCGGACCTGGCCGAGCCGACGCAAGTGGTGCTCAAGGAATTGCTCGAAGCGTTCGTGGCCTGGGGGCAGAAAAAATTCGCCGCATAACGGTGCCGGATCACGACCGTCGGCAGCACCTGCGGGGATGTCGGCGGGGCGCAATGGCGGTCGAGTTTATGGCTGACAAACTCTGAGGTTGCAAGGGCATGCTCATTGGCGTATTTCGGGTTTATGATGCCGGACGGCAGAATAATTGAAGTCCCCAGCAGGGATGACCTCGACCCCTTACGGAGCGTGCAATGCAGACTTTGTACCCGCAGATCAAACCCTACGCCCGGCACGATCTGGCCGTCGATAAAACCCACACGCTGTACGTCGACGAAAGCGGTACGCCGGAAGGTTTGCCCGTCGTGTTCATCCACGGCGGCCCCGGCGCCGGGTGTGATGCGCAGAGCCGGCGGTTTTTCGATCCGAATCTGTATCGCATTGTCACCTTCGACCAGCGCGGCTGCGGCCGCTCCACGCCGCACGCCAGCCTGGAAAACAACACCACCTGGGATCTGGTCGAAGACCTCGAGCGCATTCGCAAACACCTGAAGATCGAAAAATGGGTGCTGTTCGGCGGTTCCTGGGGGTCGACCTTGGCGCTGGCCTACGCGCAGACTCACCCGGAGCGCGTGCATGGCTTGATCCTGCGTGGGATCTTTCTCTGCCGGCCGCAGGAAATCGAGTGGTTCTACCAGGCTGGCGCCAGCCGTCTGTTCCCCGATTACTGGCAGGACTACATCGCGCCGATCCCGCTGGACGAGCGCGACGACTTGCTCACGGCTTTCCACAAACGCCTGATCGGCAATGACCAGATCGCGCAGATGCACGCGGCCAAAGCCTGGTCGACGTGGGAAGGGCGGACCGCGACCCTGCGCCCGAATCCGCTGGTGGTCGATCGCTTCTCCGAGCCGCAACGCGCCTTGTCGATCGCGCGCATCGAATGCCACTACTTCACCAACAAAGCCTTCCTTGAACCGAACCAGTTGATCCGCGACATGGGCAAGATTGCGCATCTGCCAGGCGTCATCGTGCATGGCCGTTACGACGTGATCTGCCCGTTGGATAACGCCTGGGAATTGCACCAGAACTGGCCGAACAGCGAACTGCAGGTGATCCGCGATGCTGGCCACGCCGCCTCGGAACCGGGTATCACCGATGCCTTGGTGCGTGCCGCTGGTCAGATGGCCCGGCGTTTGCTCGACTTGCCGCCAGAAGAAGCATGAAGGGTCTGCTGCAACGGGTGCGCGGCGCGCGCGTCGAGGTAGCGGGGGAGGTGGTGGGCGCGGTCGATCAGGGTTTGCTGGTGCTGGTCGCCGTCGAGCCCGGCGACACTCGGGCCAGCGCCGACAAACTTCTGCATAAGCTGCTTAACTATCGGGTGTTCAGTGACGCTGACGGCAAGATGAATCTGTCCCTGAAGGATGTCGACGGTGGCCTGCTGCTGGTCTCGCAGTTCACCTTGGCGGCTGACACCAAGAGCGGCTTGCGCCCGAGTTTTTCGACGGCGGCGACTCCGGCCCTCGGTGAAGAACTTTTCGACTATCTATTAGGCAAAGCGAAAGTCATGCATGGCACTGTGGCATCAGGTAGATTCGGCGCGGATATGCAGGTGCATCTGGTCAATGATGGCCCGGTGACCTTCCTGTTACAGTCCTGAAAGGCCCTGAAACATGTTTTTACGGGCATTTCGACTGAAAACAGGGGTTTTTCGCGATAAATACTTTGTTACCCCTGATGCGTTGTAACGCGGCCTACTAGATAATCGCGCGCTACGGGGATCAGCGTTCGTTGGCCCATTTGACTTAGGTAGAGCCTTGCCCGGAACCTGTTGGGGAATCATTTTGCCCCACGGGAGTCGGAACATTGCTCGCCAACCTGGCATATAGATAGCTGGCCGTTGGTTTTTTGATCTGTTTTCGGCGAGGGTTGCTCGTGATTGTTAGTCCCTGTAATGCACCAAAATTGTCTGCCAAACGGTTCCGAAGCGCTCTGGTAGCGGGCTCTGCACTGCTCTGCCTATTCAGCGCCGGTCAGCTTTGGGCATTCAATCTGGATGATGTGTCGGTCAAGGCGAAAGAGCTGGCCGGGCAGAAATACGAAGCCCCGCGCAGTAACCTGCCGAACGAATTCCGCGAAATGAAATTCGCGGACTATCAGAAAATTCGTTTCCGCACTGAAAAAGCCGAGTGGGCCGATCAGAAGACTCCGTTCAAACTTTCGTTCTATCACCAGGGCATGCACTTCGATACCCCGGTGAAAATCAACGAAATCACCGCCAGCACCGTTCAGGAAATCAAATACGACCCAAGTCGTTTCGATTTCGGCGACGTGCAGTTCGATCCTAAAGCCACCGATCAACTGGGTTATGCCGGTTTCCGTGTGCTGTACCCGATCAACAAGGCTGACAAACAAGACGAAATCATGACCATGCTCGGCGCGAGTTACTTCCGCGTTGTCGGCAAGGGTCACACCTATGGCTTGTCCGCTCGCGGCATGGCCATCGACACCGCATTGCCGTCCGGCGAAGAATTCCCGCGTTTCACCGAATTCTGGATTCAACAGCCAAAACCGGGTGACAAGCACCTGGTGATCTTTGCGTTGCTCGATTCCCCGCGTGCTACCGGTGCTTATCGCCTGACCCTGCGTCCAGGCAGCGACACCGTGGTCGACGTCAAAGCGCAGATGTTCCTGCGTGACAAAGTCACCAAGCTCGGCGTTGCGCCGCTGACCAGCATGTTCCTGTTCGGCGCCAACCAGCCGTCGAAAGTGCTCAACTACCGTCGCGAACTGCACGACTCCAGCGGTCTGTCGATCCATGCCGGCAACGGCGAGTGGATCTGGCGCCCACTGAACAACCCGAAACACCTGTCGGTAAGCAACTTCGGCATCGAGAACCCGCGCGGTTTCGGTCTGCTGCAACGTGGTCGTGACTTCAGCCATTACGAAGACCTCGACGACCGCTACGACAAGCGTCCAAGTGCCTGGATCGAGCCAAAAGGCGATTGGGGCAAGGGTTCGGTCGATCTGGTGGAAATCCCGACCGCCGACGAAACCAACGACAACATCGTGGCTTTCTGGAGCCCGGAAAAACTGCCTGAGCCAGGCCAGCCGCTGGATGTCGCCTATCGCATGCACTGGACCATCGACGAAGCTGCCCTGCACGCCCCGGACAGCGCCTGGGTCAAACAGACCCTGCGTTCTACCGGCGACGTCAAGCAGTCCAACCTGATTCGTCAGCCCGATGGCAGCGTTGCCTACCTGGTCGACTTCGAAGGTCCGTCGCTGGCCGCATTGCCGGAAACCGCTGATGTGCGCAGCCAGGTCAGTGTTGGCGACAACGCCGAACTGGTCGAAAACAGCGTGCGTTACAACCCGGACACCAAAGGCTGGCGCCTGACCCTGCGCATGAAGATCAAAGACCCAAGCAAGGCCACCGAAATGCGTGCCGCGCTGGTCGAGAACATCGTGCCTGAAGACCTCGCCAAGACCTCGCTCCCAGCCTCCAATTCCTCCGTGGCCAAGGCCGACAAAGTCGCCGCCAAGCAGCAGGAGAAAGCGGACAAGGAAGCCAAGGACGCCAAGCAGGTTGACGCCAAACAGGCTGAAGCCAAGCCGGTTGCCGATGCCAAGGATCAGAACCAGGACAAGGACAACAAAGACGCCAAGCAGCCTGCTGCTGCGGACGCGGCCCCAGCCACACCGGAATCGACAGCGACTGAACAAGTCCTGACCGAGACCTGGAGCTACCAGTTGCCTGCCGATGAGTAATTCTCAAGTACAGCCAGAGACTCTTTCCGAGTATCTGGCGCATTTACCGATGACCGACCAGCAGCGCGCGGAACTCGCGGGCTGCCAGTCCTTCAGCGAACTGCACCAGCGTCTGTCGTCCTCGACGTTCGACGCACCTGCCGAGGCCGCTCAGGCCTCGGTGGGCAAACGCCTGCTGTTGAACAGCGCGGAAGAACTGGAAGAAGCGGAGATGCTCGCCGTTGATGCCAGTGGCCGCGTTGTGCTCAAGGCGACTCCGCCGATCCGTCGGACCAAAGTCGTTCCGGAACCGTGGCGCACCAACATCCTGGTGCGCGGCTGGCGCCGGATGACCGGTCGCACCAACCCTCCGGCACCGAAAAAAGACGAGAACGTGTTGCCGGCTGCGCGCTGGCGCACCGTCGGTTCGATCCGTCGTTACATTTTGCTGGTGTTGATGCTCGGCCAGACCATCGTTGCCGGCTGGTACATGAAAGGCATCATGCCGTACCAGGGCTGGTCGTTCGTCGACCTCAACGAAGTCCTGCACCAACCGGTCCTGCAGACCATCACGCAAGTGCTGCCGTATGCGCTGCAAACCAGCATCCTGATTCTGTTCGGGATTCTGTTTTGCTGGGTCTCCGCCGGTTTCTGGACTGCACTGATGGGCTTCCTCGAGTTGCTCACCGGTCACGATAAATACCGCATCTCCGGCAAAAGCGCCGGCAACGAGCCGATTGCCAAGGACGCACGCACCGCACTGGTGATGCCGATCTGCAACGAAGACGTGCCGCGGGTATTCGCCGGTTTGCGCGCGACGTTCGAGTCGGTGGCGGCCACGGGTGACCTCGACCGTTTCGACTTCTTCGTCCTCAGCGACAGTAACGAAACCGATATCTGCGTTGCCGAGCAGCAAGCCTGGCTGGACGTCTGCCGCGAAGCCAAGGGCTTCGGCAAGATCTTCTATCGTCGCCGTCGCCGTCGCGTAAAACGCAAAAGCGGCAACCTCGACGACTTCTGCCGTCGCTGGGGCGGTGACTACAAGTACATGGTCGTGCTCGACGCGGACTCCGTGATGAGCGGCGAATGCCTGACCAGTCTGGTGCGCTTGATGGAAGCCACGCCGGACGCCGGGATCATCCAGACCGCGCCTCGTGCGTCGGGCATGGACACCCTTTATGCGCGGATGCAGCAATTTGCCACCCGCGTGTACGGTCCGCTGTTCACCGCTGGCCTGCACTTCTGGCAGCTGGGCGAATCGCACTATTGGGGCCACAACGCAATCATCCGCATGAAGCCGTTTATCGAGCACTGCGCCCTCGCGCCGTTGCCGGGTAAAGGTGCTTTTGCCGGGGCGATTCTGTCCCACGACTTCGTCGAAGCTGCGCTGATGCGTCGGGCCGGTTGGGGTGTGTGGATTGCCTACGATTTGCCGGGCAGCTACGAAGAACTGCCGCCGAACCTGCTCGACGAACTCAAGCGTGACCGTCGCTGGTGCCACGGCAACCTGATGAACTTCCGGCTGTTCCTGGTTAAAGGCATGCACCCGGTGCACCGTGCGGTGTTCCTCACCGGCGTGATGTCTTACCTGTCGGCGCCGTTGTGGTTCTTCTTCCTGGTGCTGTCCACCGCGCTGTTGGCGGTGAACACGCTGATGGAACCGCAATACTTCATGGAGCCGCGACAGCTGTATCCGTTGTGGCCGCAATGGCATCCGGACAAAGCCGTCGCGCTGTTCTCGACGACTGTCGTGCTGTTGTTCCTGCCGAAGTTGCTGAGCATCATCCTGATCTGGGCCAAAGGCGCGAAAGAATTCGGCGGCAAGTTCAAAGTGACGTCGTCGATGTTGCTGGAAATGCTCTTCTCGATGTTGCTGGCGCCGGTGCGGATGATCTTCCACACCCGTTTCGTCCTCGCCGCTTTCCTCGGTTGGGCCGCGACCTGGAACTCGCCGCAGCGTGACGACGACTCGACGCCATGGAGCGAAGCGGTCAAGCGCCACGGGCCGCAAACGTTGCTGGGTTTCTTCTGGGCGCTGCTGGTGATCTGGCTGAACCCGAGCTTCCTCTGGTGGCTGGTGCCGATCGTCGGTTCGCTGATGCTGTCGATCCCGGTGTCGGTGATTTCCAGCCGTGTCGGTTTGGGCCTGAAGTCGCGCGACGCGAAGTTGTTCCTGATTCCTGAGGAATACAATCCGCCGCAGGCTCTCGTTGCGACCGATCAGTACACCCACGAAAACCGTTATCACGCGTTGAACGACGGTTTCGTTCGGGCCGTGGTCGATCCGCAGCAGAACGCCTTGGCGTGCTCGCTGGCGACTTCGCGTCACGGTCAGGCCGAGCCGATCGAGTGGTTGCGCGTCGAACGTGTCCGTCATGCGTTGAAAGTCGGCCCTGCCGGGCTGGACAACCATGATCGTCTGCAACTGCTGAGCGACCCGGTGGCTTTGGGTCGTCTGCATGAGCAGGTGTGGAGCGAAGGTCATGCCGAGTGGTTGGAGGCCTGGCGCCAATCGGTGAAAGCCGATCCGCATGCGCCGCTGCTGCCGCTCAAACCGCTGAGCGCACAGCCTCAGTTGGCGTAATGAAAAACCCCGTGAAAGCGGGGGTTGTTTGTTTGTGGGGTGGCTGGGATTTGGATTGGCCTTTTGAACCACCCCTCTCCCTAACCCTCTCCCCAGAGGGGCGAGGGGACTGACCGAGGTGTCTTGCGTCATACATCGACCTGAAAGTTCTGAGTCGAACTCGAGTCCTGAAAAGCCCCGATTTGCTCCCTTGCCCCCCTCTCCCCAGAGGAGTGAGGGGACTGACCGAGTTGACTATCCGAGTTACATCGACCTGAAAGTCCCGAGTCGAACTCAGGTCCCGAAAAGCCCCCGATCTGCTCCCTTTCCCCCTCTCCCCTCTGGGGAGAGGGCTGGGGTGAGGGGTGGCCCTTGAATGTTTAAAAAACCAACAACCACCCACCTCCCTCCGCAGTGTATTTCCTGCCCCTTAGCCAACAAATCCCAACCAAACACTTGTGCAAACACCCCAGTGCGTTAGCATCCGTCCCCGAATTGGTGCGCCCGGACAGATTTCTGTCCGTATCGAGCGGTTTCCCAGTGGAATCCGCCGATTGCGCGCCTCACAACGCAATGGTTTTGGGGACTTGATGATGAAGAAGTATCTCTCGATGCTGCTGGTCGGCGTCACGGCATTGGTTGCAGTCAACGCGGCGCAGGCCGGTGCCATTGATGACGCGGTCAAGCGCGGCACGCTGAAAGTCGGCATGGACCCGACCTACATGCCGTTCGAAATGACCAACAAGCGCGGCGAGATCATCGGTTTCGAAGTCGACATCCTCAAAGCCATGAGCAAAGCCATGGGCGTGAAACTGGAGCTGGTCTCCACCGCCTACGACGGCATCATCCCGGCGCTGATGACCGACAAGTTCGACATGATCGGCAGCGGCATGACCCTGACCCAGGAACGCAACCTGCGCCTGAACTTCAGCGAACCGTTCATCGTTGTCGGCCAGACCTTGCTGATCCGCAAGGAGCTGGAAGGCACCATCAAGACCTACAAAGACCTCAACACCGACCAGTACCGCATCACTTCCAAGCTCGGCACTACCGGCGAAATGGTCGCGAAAAAGCTGATTTCCAAAGCCAAGTACCACGGCTACGACAACGAGCAGGAAGCCGTGCTCGACGTGGTCAACGGCAAGGCCGATGCGTTCATCTACGACGCGCCGTACAACGTCGTCGCAGTCAACAAGGTCGGCGCCGGCAAACTGGTGTTCCTCGACAAGCCGTTCACCTACGAGCCATTGGCCTTCGGCCTGAAGAAGGGCGATTACGACAGCCTCAACTTCATCAACAACTTCCTGCACCAGATCCACGAAGACGGCACCTACGATCGCATCCATGACAAGTGGTTCAAAGACACCGCTTGGCTCAAGGACATGGAATAGCCTTACCGCTGATCGTTCCCATGCAGAGCGCGGGAACGAGCGAATCTGAGAGTCCTGCAAATGAAACAGAAAAAAGCCCAATGGCCCTGGCACGTCCTGACAGTGCTGGTGCTGATCGGCCTGGCCGGCGCGCTGTATTACGCCACCTCGCTGATGTCCTACGAATGGCGCTGGAACCGCGTGCCGCAATACTTCGCCTATCACGCCGAAGAATCCCAGCGCGCCGCCGACATCTCGACCGTCAGCGAACTGGTGCGCAAGGGCGACAAGGCCGACGTCACGCTACGCAACGACGCTGGCGACGAGCAACACCTGACGGTCGACGAAAACAGCCTGCAAGTGGCGCAGGGCGATGACGTGGCGGAGGGCGACGTCGTCGGCGTGACCCGGCATTGGGCCGCCGGTCCGCTGTTGTGGGGTTTGTGGACGACGTTGTGGTTGTCGGTGGTCTCGGGCGTGCTTGGTTTGCTGATCGGCCTGGTCACCGGCCTCTGCCGCCTATCCAGTAACCCGACCCGGCGTGATCTCTCGACCATTTATGTCGAACTGGTGCGCGGCACGCCGCTGCTGGTGCAGATCTTCATTTTCTACTTCTTCATCGGCACCGTGATGAACCTGTCCCGCGAGTTCGCCGGGATCGCCGCGCTGTCGCTGTTCACCGGTGCTTACGTCGCCGAGATTATTCGTTCAGGCGTGCAGTCGATCGCTCGTGGGCAGAATGAAGCGGCGCGCTCGCTGGGCCTGAGCGCCGGCCAGTCGATGCGTCACGTGGTGTTGCCGCAAGCGCTGAAACGCGTGCTGCCGCCGCTGGCCGGGCAGTTCATCAGTCTGGTCAAAGACACGTCGCTGGTGTCGGTGATCGCGATTACCGAGCTCTTGAAAAGCGGTCGGGAAGTCATCACCACCTCGTTCTCGCCGTTCGAAATCCTGTTCTGCGTGGCCGGGTTGTACCTGTTGATCAACCTGCCGCTGTCGAAAATCGCCAGCCGGCTTGAGCGGAGGCTCGCGCAAAGTGATTGAAGTCCGCGATCTGGTAAAAGTCTTCGACACCCGTGGCCAAGTGGTGCGCGCGGTGGATAACGTGTCGACGCACGTGGCCAGGGGCGAAGTGTTGGTGGTGATCGGCCCGTCCGGTTCCGGCAAATCGACGTTCCTGCGCTGCCTGAATGGCCTGGAAGAATTTGATTCGGGCTCGGTGAGCATCGACGGTCTGCAACTGGCCGACCCGAAAACCGACGTCAACGCCTACCGCCGGGAAGTCGGCATGGTCTTCCAGCATTTCAATCTGTTCCCGCACATGACCGTGCTGGAAAACCTCTGCCTCGCGCAGAAAGTCGTGCGCAAGCGCGGTAAAAAGGAGCGCGAGGCCAAAGCCTTGGCATTGCTGGAAAAGGTCGGCATCGCGCAGAAGGCCAATGAGTTTCCATCGCGCCTGTCCGGCGGCCAGCAGCAACGCGTGGCGATTGCCCGGGCGTTGGCGATGGAGCCGAAGGTCATGCTGTTTGATGAGCCGACGTCGGCGCTGGATCCGGAAATGGTCGGCGAAGTGCTGGACGTGATGAAAACCCTGGCCGTGGAAGGCATGACCATGGTTTGCGTGACGCATGAAATGGGTTTCGCGCGGGAAGTGGCGGATCGGGTGTTGTTTTTCGATCACGGCAAACTGCTCGAAGATGCCGCGCCGGCGGAGTTCTTCGATGCGCCGAAAGACCCGCGGGCACAGGCGTTTTTGCGTCAGGTTTTGTAGCTTCGGCTTCTGTTCTGACGCCTTCGCGGGCAAGCCTCGCTCCTACAGTTTTGAGGTGTTACGCAATTACGCGGTACACACAACCCTGTAGGAGCGAGGCTTGCCCGCGAACGGCGCGACGCGGTTTCAAACCTTGAACTTGCCCACCAGCATCTGCAGATGCGTGCCCAATCGTGCCAGCTCAACGCTCGACGCCGCGGTTTCTTCGCTCGCCGCCGAGGTCTGCTCGGACACGTCGCGCACATTCAGCACGCTGCGGTTGATCTCTTCGGCCACGGCGCTCTGCTGCTCGGCCGCTGCAGCGATCTGCTGATTCATCGACTGAATCGCCGACACCGTGCGCGTGATGCTTTCCAGCGAACCACCGGCGCGGCGGGTCAGTTCGACGCTGCTGTCGGTCAGGCTGCGGCTGTTGTCCATGATGGTTGCGACTTGCTGGGTGCCGGTTTGCAGGCCGACGATCAACTCTTCGATTTCCTCGGTGGACTTCTGCGTGCGCTGAGCCAGGCTGCGCACCTCGTCGGCGACCACGGCAAAACCGCGTCCAGCCTCACCGGCACGCGCGGCCTCAATGGCGGCGTTGAGTGCCAGCAAGTTGGTTTGCTGCGCGACAGACTTGATCACGTCGAGCACGCTGCCGATCTTGTCGCTCTCGCGCTTCAGATCGCCCATGGCGGCCGTGGAGTTGCCGACTTCGATGGCCAGGCGCTCAATCTGCGCGATGGCTTCGCCGACCACTTTGTCACCTTCACGGGCCTGTTGATCGGCAGCGACTGCCGCTTCCGAAGCTTCCTCGGCGTTGCGCGCGACTTCCTGCACAGTGGCGGTCATCTCGTGCATCGCGGTGGCGACTTGATCGGTTTCGATTTTCTGATTATTGACCCCGGCGCTTGTCTGCTCGGTCACCGCTGACAATTCTTCGGCAGCGCTGGCGATTTGCGTAACGCCATCGCTGATGCCGCCGATCAATTCGCGCAGGCCCAACGTCATGCTTTGCATGGCGCGCTGCAATTGACCGAGTTCGTCTTCACGCTTGGAAATCAGGTTGTGCGTCAGGTCGCCAGCGGCAACGCGCTCGGCAACTTTCAAGGTTTCGCTCAGCGGAATCACGATCTGCCGGGTGATCGCCCACGCCGCCAGCAGCCCGACGACCAGCGCCAGAATCGACGCCATCAGCAAATGGATTTTCGCCTGCGCCGCATCGGTGTCACGCACCACCGTTTGCGAAACGGTGAGTTTTTGACTGAGGTCGAGCAATACATCGCCTTGCGCGACCATGCGTTTGAGGGCGGCAGCATTGGCTACTTGCGAGTCGCGGAACTGGCTGACTGCAGCGCGATAAGCCTTCAGCGATTCGGCGGCCTGTTGCAGGTTGGCGTTGTGCTGTTCGTTCAGTTGCTCTGGCAACTGGGTTGGCAGGCTGGCAATGTTTTTCAGTGCGTTGTCGATGGCGTCCAGCGCCGGTTGCTCGGCTTCAGTCTTGGCGCTGTAGGTGTAACCGCGCACCTGGAAGCGGGCTTGCTGGATCAATTTGCTCAGATCGACCACCGCGTTGAATTGCGCGACGTTTTCGCCCTGGAGCAGGGATTTCTCGACTTCAGCAACTTTCGCCACGGCATTGTCGGCCGTGGCGCCGAGCTTGCTGCGCGCGTCTTCGCGGGTGGCGGCGGCCTGGGTCATGGCGCTGAACGCTTGTTTGTACTCGCTGACGGCGGCCAGTTGCTGGTCGATCATCGCCACGTCGGCCGGTTGTTCGATCAGCTTGCGCGCGGTTTGCAGGCCGGCGTCGAGGCGCCCGAGCATCTCGTTGACCGCGCCCGGGCCTTGTTCGCCACGACGCGTTTCGTATTCCTGGCGGGCGAGGCGCAAATCTTTGGTCATATCGTTGAGGCTGGCGATGAACCCCAGTTTGTCGCCACGACTCATCACACCCGTCAGCCCGGTCCAGCCGGTGAAGGCGATCAACAAAGTCAGGAGCAGGACGAGACCGAAGCCGACACCCAGTTTGCGTTTAACGCTTACGTTTCCAAGCTTCTCGGCTAGCCAACGGTACATGCTGCTACTCCCCCACGAACTGCGTTTTGGTTTTATGAGGAATGTATCGGCTAGTGGCCGGGAATCTGAAGATCGACGCGCCATTGAATACATGATCTGTGGGAGCAAAGCTTGCTCGCGATAGCGGACTATCAGGCAACACATCTGTTGCCTGACCTACCGCCATCGCGAGCAAGCTATGCTCCTACAGGTTTTGTGTCAGGCAGATCGGGTGGTGATTTAAAAGAGGCGGGCGAGCAGGGCGGTGACGGCGGTTTCGACGCGCAGAATGCGCTCGCCGAGTTGCACCGGTTGCAGGCCGGATTTGCCCAGCAGTTCGATCTCGTAAGGAATCCAGCCACCTTCCGGGCCAATCGCCAGGGTCACCGGTTCGTCGAGTCCGCGCGGGCAGGGCGGGTAGTTGCCGGGATGCCCGACGAGGCCCAAAGTGCCCTCGGCAATGGCCGGCAAACGGTCTTCGACAAACGGCTTGAAGCGCTTCTCGATCACCACCTCCGGCAACACGCTGTCGCGCGCCTGTTCGAGGCCGAGGATCAATTGCTCACGAATCGCCTCAGGTTCGAGGAACGGCGTCTGCCAGAAGCTCTTCTCGACGCGATAGCTGTTCACCAGCACGATGCGCGGCACACCCATGGCCGCAACAGTCTGAAACACCCTACGGAGCATTTTCGGCCGTGGCAGCGCCAACACCAGGGTCAGCGGCAGCTTGCTCGGCGGCGATTGATCGAGTGTCACGCGCAATTCGGCCTCGCCAGCCTCCAGCCGCAACACTTCGGCCGAACCCATCAACCCGCCGATGCGCCCGACGCGCATGCTGTCGCCGACTTCGCAGCGATGCACTTCCTGCATGTGCGTCAAGCGCCGATCACGCAGGACCACGCGGTCGGGCGCGATGAAATCGGCCTCTTCAAGCAGCAGCAGGTTCACGGTTGGGTCGCTGGCGGCTGGTCGTTGTGATCGTCAACCGGCTGGTCTTCCGGTCGATCGCCACGCTTGCTGATGAGGCTGCCGAAGATGATGCCGATCTCGAACAGCAACCACATCGGCACGGCCAGCAAGGTCTGCGAGAAGATGTCCGGCGGGGTCAGGATCATGCCGACGACGAAGCAGCCGATGATCACGTACGGGCGGATTTTCTTCAGGTAGATGACGTCGACCACGCCGATCCACACCAGCAGCACCACGGCCACCGGGATCTCGAACGCGACGCCGAAAGCAAAGAACAGCGTCATGACGAAATCGAGGTAGCTGCTGATGTCAGTCATCATTTCGACACCGGCCGGGGTGGCGGCGGCGAAGAATTTGAAGATCAGCGGAAACACCAGGTAATAGGCGAAGGCCATGCCGGTGTAGAACAGCATGATGCTCGAGACCAGCAACGGCACGGCGATGCGCTTTTCGTGCTTGTACAGGCCCGGCGCGATGAAACCCCAGATCTGATGCAGGATTACCGGGATCGCGAGGAACAGCGACACCATCATCGTCAGCTTCAGTGGCGTCAGGAACGGCGACGACACGTCGGTGGCAATCATCGTCGCGCCGACCGGCAGATACTGGCGCAGCGGCGTGGAGACGAAGGTGTAGATCTGCTGGGTGAACGCGAACAGCCCGGCGAAGATGATGAAAATCGCCGCTACGCAGCGCAGCAGGCGGGTACGCAACTCGGTGAGGTGCGAAACCAGCGGCATGTGCTGGTCGTTTTCAGGGAGATCGCTCATGGGGCTCGCGGCGGCAATGGAGTGTCGTGAGGTGCCGGCGTGGTCGGCGTGGTCGGCGTGGTCGGCGCGGCGGCAGGCGCAGCAGGTTGTTCGGGTGCTGCGGGCGCAACAGGTACCGGCGCTTCCAGCACTGGCGCAGGTTCGACGCCGCCCATGCTTGGCACGGCTTCAGTGGCCGGTGCGTGAATGGTCTGCTCCAGCACCGGCTCGACCGGTTTGACTGGCGTGGCTTGCTGCTGAGTCGGCGTGAAAATCTTCCGCGCCTCCTGCTCCAGCGACAGAATGTGTTCGTTGTGCAGTTGCCGACGAATCTCATCGGCACCGATTTCACGTTCAACTTCCTGTTTGATCGCGTTGAAACTGCGCTTCAACCGCCCGACCCACAGGCCAGCAGTGCGCGCAGCACCCGGCAGACGCTCGGGGCCCAGCACCAGCAGGGCCACGAGGCCGACGAGCAGCAGTTCAGAGAAGCTGATACCAAACATTAGTCAGTGCTCACACGTCTTTGCGGATCGGCTCATCGACTTTCTGTGCCTGCACGTCGATGGTGTGCGGCTGGTTCAGTGGCGAAGTGGCCGTAGGTTGCGCAGGTGGCACTGGTTGCGCCGGGGGCACGATCGGATCGGCCGGTTTTTCGTCATCGTTCATGGCTTTGCGAAAGCCCTTGATCGACTCGCCGACGTCGGTACCGAGGTTTTTCAGTTTCTTGGTGCCGAACACCAGCACCACGACAACCAGGATGACGATCCAGTGTTTCCAGTCAAAAATGCCCATGTTGCTGTTCCTCTAAATACTAAATAGTTGTTCAGGCGGACGGGCGCGAGGCTTTCTCGGCGTGTCCGGACAGACCGAAGCGACGGTCCAGTTCATCGAGCACAGCCTGTGGATGCTGCCCCAGCTGGGCGAGCATGACCATGCTGTGGAACCACAAGTCGGCGGTCTCGTAGATCACGTCGCTGCAGTCGCCGCTGATCGCGGCGTCCTTGGCGGCAATAATCGTTTCGACCGACTCTTCGCCGACTTTCTCCAGAATCTTGTTCAAACCCTTGTGGTACAGGCTGGCGACATACGAGCTGTCGGCGGCCGCGCCTTTGCGCGCTTCCAGCACTTCGGCCAGACGGGTCAGGGTGTCACTCATGGCTGTGTCCTGCGGAATAAATGGAGTGCGGATCTTTCAGGACCGGGTCGACGGTTTTCCAGTCGCCGTTCTCGTAAACGCGATAGAAGCAGCTCTGGCGACCGGTATGGCAAGCGATGTCGCCGATTTGCTCGACCATCAGGATGATCACGTCGGCGTCGCAGTCGAGGCGCATCTCATGCAGGGTTTGCACGTGGCCGGACTCTTCACCCTTGCGCCACAACTTGCCACGCGAACGTGACCAGTAGATGGCACGGTTCTCGGCGGCAGTCAGTTCCAGCGCTTCGCGATTCATCCAGGCCATCATCAGGACGCGCCCGGTTTGGTGATCCTGGGCAATCGCCGGCACCAGGCCATCTGCGTCCCATTTGATCTCGTCCAGCCAGTTTTTCATCTTCGACTCCGACAGCGGCCCGACACTTCATTAGTCGGGCAGGCGTTGAAACAGTGTGCCAGCGTGTGCCGGCTCTGGCTATCGGCGCACGACCAGATACAAACCGACAATCACCATCACAGCGGCCGGCCAATGCCCCAGTTCATTCAGCGGGCCGCCCGCCGCGAGCACCGCGCCGCCGCCCAGATGCGCGCAACCGAGCAGCCGCAGGAACCAGTCGTCCTTGCGTTTATGCCACGGTGGCGGTGGGTCGTAGGCGTGTGGCTGGGACATGCGTTCGAGCAGATCGCGGGCCATGTTGGCCAGGTGCGGCAGTTGCTCGAACTGGCTTTGCACGTTGCCGATCAGGGTTTTCGGGCTGACGCGCTCGCGCATCCAGCGCTCGAGGAACGGCTGCGCGGTGTTCCACAAATCCAGGTCCGGGTACAACTGCCGGCCCAGGCCTTCGATGTTCAGCAGGGTTTTCTGCAGCAGTACCAACTGCGGCTGCACTTCCATGTTGAAGCGTCGCGCGGTCTGGAACAGGCGCATCAGCACTTGGCCGAAGGAAATATCTTTTAACGGTTTTTCGAAGATCGGTTCGCAAACAGTGCGGATCGCCGCTTCGAATTCATTCAGTTTGGTTTCCGCCGGCACCCAACCGGAATCGATGTGCAACTGCGCCACACGCCGATAGTCGCGCTTGAAAAACGCGAACAGGTTACGCGCCAGATAATCCTGATCTTCCGGGGTCAGGCTGCCGACGATGCCGCAGTCGATCGCGATGTACTGCGGGCTCCACGGGTTGACGGTGCTGACGAAGATGTTGCCGGGGTGCATGTCGGCATGGAAAAAACTGTCGCGGAACACTTGAGTGAAGAAAATCTCCACACCGCGCTCGGCGAGCATTTTCATGTCGGTGCGCTGGTCGGCCAGCGTCGCCAGGTCCGTTACCTGAATCCCGTAGATGCGCTCCATCACCAGCACTTTCGGCCGGCACCAGTCCCAGTAGACTTGCGGCACGTACAGCAGATCGGAGCCTTCGAAATTGCGCTTCAACTGGCTGGCATTGGCCGCTTCGCGCAGTAGGTCGAGCTCGTCGTAGATGGTTTTTTCGTAGTCCAGAACCACGTCCACCGGGTGCAGCAGGCGTGCATCGGCCGAGAGCTTTTCGGCGGCGCGGGCAAGGATGAACAGCCACGCCAGATCCTGCGCGATGATCGGTTTCAGCCCCGGACGAATGACTTTGACCACCACTTCTTCGCCGCTTTTCAACTGCGCGGCATGCACCTGCGCCACCGAGGCCGAGGCCAGCGGTTCGACGTCGAAACGGCTGAAGACTTCGCTGATTTTTTTCCCGAGCTGCTCTTCGATCAGATTGATCGACAGTTGCGAGTCGAACGGCGGCACGCGGTCCTGCAGCATCATCAGCTCATCGGCGATGTCTTCCGGCAGCAGGTCGCGGCGCGTGGAAAGAATTTGCCCGAACTTGATGAAAATCGGCCCGAGGTCCTGCAACGCCAGGCGCAATCGCGCGCCACGGCTCAGTTCCAGGGTCTTGCGCGGGAACCAGCGCCACGGCAACGCATAACGCAGCGCCAGCAGAAACCACGGCAGCGGCAGGGCGAACAGCAGGTCATCGAGGCGGTAGCGGATCACAACGCGCTGGATGCGCAACAAACGGCGGACGGCAAGCAGCTTCATGCGTTATCGCTTGGGTCGAGGGATCGGGAAAGGCGCTCGAAACGCGCCTCGAGACGTTCCAGATCAAGTTTGATCTGGTCCAGTTCACTGAAACGGGCTTCGGCTTCGCGCTGACCGACGAGGGTGCGCGATTCTTCGGCCAGGTATTCGCCAAGGTTCTGATTGAGGCTGGCGAACCCTTGTTGATAAAAGCGTGCGCGGCTGCGCAGATGACCGCCGACCAGTTGCGTGGCCACCGGCCCGAGCCAGCGCGAGAGTTCGTACTCCCAGTCCAGCTCGAGGTCCTGAAGGATCGCCGCAAGGTCCAGCAGCACGCCGCTGTCGCCGTCGAGTTCGACTTCAGGGCCGTGCAGCACGGCAGTCTTGTCCTTGCTGGTCGCCAGTTTCAACAGGCTCGCGGCCGGTGCACGCAAGGTGCAATCGGCGCCGGTTTCCCACTGCGAGGCGAGCATCAGGCCTTCGTCGCTGGGCAGGATAAACAGTTGCAGCGCCGGGCTGCGGCAATCGACGGCAATCACTTTGCCGCTCAAATGCGCGAGGCGCGGCAGCGCTGTGCTGTCGAGGCGCAGCACCCGGTTAATCCCGAGTTCAACGCTGGCGAGCAGTCCGGCGAGCAGCATCAGGGTTTGATGCCACGGTGCAGGGCAACGATGCCTGCGGTCATGTTGTGATAGGTCACGCGGTCGAAACCGGCCTCGACCATCATCGACTTCAGGGTTTCCTGATTCGGGTGCATGCGGATCGATTCGGCCAGGTAGCGATAGCTTTCCGAATCGTTGGTGATCAGCTTGCCCATCAACGGCATGAAGGCGAACGAGTAAGCGTCGTAGGCTTTGGACATCAATGCGTTGGTCGGTTTGGAGAACTCCAGCACCAGCAAGCGACCGCCCGGCTTGAGCACGCGCAGCATCGAACGCAGGGCGTCTTCCTTGTGCGTGACGTTGCGCAGGCCGAAAGCGATGGTCACGCAATCGAAATGGTTGTCCGGGAACGGCAGCTTTTCAGCGTCGGCCTGGACGAATTCAACGTTGCCGGCGACACCCAGATCCAGCAAGCGGTCGCGACCGACCTTGAGCATGGATTCGTTGATGTCGGCCAACACTACGTGGCCGGTCGGGCCGACGAGGTGCGAGAATTTTTTGGTCAAGTCACCGGTGCCGCCGGCAATGTCGAGCACGCGGTTGCCGCTGCGAACGCCCGACAGTTCAATCGCGAAACGCTTCCACAAACGGTGCATGCCGCCCGACAGGAGGTCGTTCATCAAGTCGTACTTGGCGGCTACCGAGTGGAAAACTTCAGCGACTTTTTCCGCTTTTTGGCTTTCCGGAACGTTTTTGAAACCGAAGTGAGTGGTGGGTTCGGCATCGCTGCCTTTGCGCTGATCAGTCATATCGCTGTCACCAGAAGAGAATGCGGGACATTCTAATCCCGGTGGCCTGCTTTGTCTTGGAGTGGCTAAAGGTAAGATGTCGAACCGCCGGGACGTTTTGCCGCAGCAGCGGTCAAGATGCTTCAGGAAAGTATCCCTATAGAAGGAGTCATTCAATGGCCCGAATCAGTGTTGAACGTACCCACGACCTGGGCAAGGAAGCGGCCCGCGAGAAGGCTGACCTGCTGGCGAAGAAGCTCTCCGACCAATACGGCCTGGAGCCGCAATGGTCCGGCGACACCCTCAACCTCAAGCGCTCGGGCGTGAAAGGCGCGGTGCATGTCGGCGAAGATTCGATCAAGGTCGATGTCGAGCTGGGTCTGTTGATGTCAGCCATGAGCGGCACGATCAAGTCAGAGATCGAAAAAGCGTTGGACAAAGCGTTGGCCTGAAGGCCTTTGGATGTGTGAATGCAGCCCCTGTGGGAGCCGAGCTTGCTCGCGATGACGGTGTATCAGTGCACATTGATGTTGAATGATGAATTGCTATCGCGAGCAAGCTTGGCTCCTACAGGTTGAGTTGTGTGAAGCCGAAGATCTATGTCAGTTGTTAGGGTGCCGTTTCTAATTTTTCTGCCTACTTTGTGCCAGAGCCCGACACTTTCGCGGGCAGTTCCTCAAACCTTCTGCGCGTGAGGTGCACCATGGCCAAAGTTATTTTGAAGAAAAAAATCGACTCCTCGACTAACGCTCGGCACGACGTCAAATCGTATGCCCGCAAGATCTGGCTGGCAGGCCTGGGTGCCTACACCAAGGTTGGCCAAGAGGGCAGCGAGTACTTTCAAGAGTTGATCAAGGCTGGTCAAACTGTTGAAAGCAAAGGCAAAAAAGTAGTTGCCGAGAAACTTGAAGCGGCTAACTCCGAGATCGATGAAGCCAAGAGTGAAGTGAACACTTTCAAAGGCAAGGTCGAAGTTCAACTCGACAAGGTTGAAAAGGCTTTTGACTCGCGTGTCGCAAGTGCCTTGAATCGTATCGGCATTCCGTCTAAACATGACGTTGAGACACTGTCTGCTAAGCTCGATGAGTTGACGGCATTGCTCGAACGCGTCGCGCGTAAATCTTAAGGAGAACGGGATGGCTGGTAAAAAGAATACTGACAAAGAAGGCAGCTCGTGGATCGGGAAGGTCGAAGACTACTCCCGCAAGATCTGGCTGGCTGGTTTAGGCGTGTACTCGAAGATCGACACTGACGGCAGCAAGCTCTTCGATACATTGGTCAAAGACGGCGAGAAAGCCGAGAAGCTCACCAAGAGTGCAGTGGGCAAGAAAGTCGACTCCGCCAAGGATTCCGCTTCCTCTGCCAAGTCGCGCATCAGCGGCGTGAAAGACCGCGCACTGGGCAAGTGGGATGAACTGGAAGGAGCTTTCGACAAGCGCCTGAACAGCGCCATTTCGCGTCTCGGTGTACCGAGCCGCAATGAAGTGAAAGCGCTGCACAGCAAGGTCGATACCCTGACCCGGCAGATCGAGAAACTCACCGGCGCCAAGGTTGCGCCAGTTGCGAGCAAAACCGCAGCTGCAAAACCTGCGGCTAAAACCGCTACGGCGAAAACGACCGCTGCTAAAACGACCGCTGCTAAAACGGCTGAGGCGAAACCGGCAGCCAAATCCGCGGCCAAGCCACTGGTCAAAGCCGCTGCCAAAGCAGTTGCCAAACCTGCTGCCAAAGCCGCCGCTAAAACCGCCGCGGCCAAACCTGTAGCCAAGGCCGCCGCGAAAACTGCAGCCAAGCCTGTCGCGGCAAAAACCACTGCGAAACCAGCCGCCAAAACCGCCGCCGCGAAACCTGCAGCAGCCAAGCCAGCGGCAAAACCTGCCGCCGCGAAAAAACCTGCTGCGAAGAAACCGGCCGCCGCCAGAGCTGCCGCGCCAAAACCCGCAGCGCCTGCCGCCAAACCGGCAACCCCGGCCACTTCAGCGAATTCCGCTGCCGCGCCGACCCCTGCTGCAACCCCGACTGCGACGCCAACCCCGGCGACCCCAACCAGTCAGTCCTGATTTTCAGGACTCAAGAAAACGCCCGGCCTGCGAAGGTCGGGCGTTTTTTTTCAGAACTCCGTCAACCGCGCAGATCCCCTGTAGGAGCGAGCTTGCTCGCGATCGCGGTGTTTCAGTCGATGCACATCCTGAATGATCAATCGCTTTCGCGAGCAAGCTCGCTCCCACAGGTTGGTCCGTGATCAGTGTCACTCATGTTCTTCCAGATATTGCAGCGCCAACTGCTCAGTCGCAGCCTTGACCGGCGGCAACAGGTGCGGCGCTACCAGCATCATGATCTGGTACACCACCAACCTGACTTCGCCCTCGCGATCAAGAATCCGCTGGTAGTCCAGTGAAAACAGCAGGGTCATGGTGATTTGCTCCACCAGTTGCCCCAGTGCCTGGGTGTCGCTGACCAGTTGCCCCTGCGCTTTCAGCCGCGCCAGCAGTGAGGCCAGCGTGCGTTTCAGTGCATTGAGCAGGTTGCGGATGCCTTTCGCCAGTTTCGGCAGGCGACCGGCGAGGTTGGAGAGGTCCTGGAACAGGAACCGGTAGTGCGCCAGGCGCTCGACGATCAAGTGCAGAAACAGCCAGTAATCTTCCGGCGCCAGTTCGACGTCGGACGGCGGATCGAGCAGCGGTGCGAGTTCGTTCTGGAAGCGTTCGAACAGCCCCAGAATCAGCGGCTCCTTGCCGTGGAAGTGATAGTAGAGGTTGCCCGGGCTGATCCCCATTTCATTGGCCACTTCCAGGGTGGAAACGTTGGGTTCACCTTTTTGATTGAACAACTGCAGGGCACATTCGAGGATCCGGTCGCGGGTTTTCATCCAGTCTTCTTAATGGTCGAGTCAGGCCACGGCCAGCGCCGGCCGTGGGTTGTTGAACGTCAGCGCACGCGCACGTAGGTGCCGGGTGCGGCTTCCATCGGTGGGTAGGCCGGGTTGCCGAGGGCCATTTGTGTTTCTTTTTGTGCGCCCGAGCGCTGCTGAATCCACTCCAGCCATTGCGTCCACCAACTGCCGTCGGTTTGCTTGGCGTCGTAGTACCAGGCGCGTGGGTCGCTGGTGAGTTTCGGGCTCTCGATGAAGTTGGCTTTGGGGTTGGACGGCGGGTTGAGAATGCTCTGCACGTGGCCGCTGTTCGACAGCACAAAACGCCGCTCGCCACCCAGCAGCAGGGTCGAGCGATACACCGCGTCCCACGGCGTGATGTGGTCGTTGATGCCGGCGACGCTGAAACTGTCGACCGTGACTTTTTGCAGGTCGATCGGCGTGCCGCACACTTCCAGACCGCCCGGATGGCTCGGCGGGTTGTGCTTGAAGAAGTCCAGCAAGTCGCCATGAAACGCCGCAGGCAGGCGCGTGTTGTCGTTGTTCCAGTAGAGAATATCGAACGCTGGCGGCTGTTTTCCGAGCAGGTAATTGTTGACGAAATAGCTCCAGATCAAATCGTTGGGGCGCATCCAGGCGAATACTTTGGCCATGTCGCGGCCGTCCAGCACACCTTTCTGATACGAGCGGCGCTTGGCCGCTTCGAGGGTTTGCTCATCGGCAAACAACGTCGCCGGGCTGTCCATCTGACTGTCGAGCAAACTCACCAGATACGTCGCGCTCGAGACCCGCCGCAATTGCCGTTTGGCCTGCAAATGCCCTTGCAGCGCGGCAATCGTCAGGCCGCCAGCGCAGGCGCCCATCAAGTTAACTTCGCGCGCGCCAGTGATTGCGCGGCAGACATTCATCGCTTCTTCGACCGCTTCGACATAGCTCGACAGCCCCCATTCGCGATGGCGCACATCCGGGTTACGCCAACTGATCATGAAGGTTTGCAGGCCGTTTTTGAGGGCGAACTGGACGAAGCTGTTATGCGGGCTGAGGTCGAAAATGTAGAACTTGTTGATCTGCGGCGGCACCACCAGCAGCGGTTTCGAATACTGCTTTTCGCTCATCGGTTTGTACTGGATCAGCTCCAGCAACTCGTTGCGAAACACCACCGAGCCGGTGGTGGTGGCGACGGTCTTGCCGATTTCAAAGGCCTGTTTGGTGACCTGCCGGGGCAAGCCATCGTTGTGCAGGAAGTCGTCGATCAGGTGCCCGGCGCCACGGATCAGGCTGTTGCCGCCGGAGTTGAAAATCTCCTTGAGCGCCAGCGGATTGAGCAGTGTGTTGGACGGCGACACGGCGTCGTTGAGCAGGGCGAACGCGAAGTGCGCGCGGGCGCGATCGTCGGGGCTCATGTTGCTTTCGTCGATCCAGCTCTTGACCTCTTTCTGCCAGCTCAGGTAAGCCTGCAAACTGCGTCGATAAAACGGATTGAGGCTCCATGCGGGGTCGGCAAAACGGCTATCGTGCGGATTGGTCGGGTGCAGGGTTTCGCCCAGCAACACACGGCCTAACTGGCCGCCGAGTTTCAGCGCGTGGCGCGCACTGTGCAGCGGGTTGCGCAAACCGTGGGCGGCCACGCTGCGCAGGGTCGACAACATGTCGCGGCCGCGCAGGCCGGTAATTGCACTCTGTGCGTTGATGAACGCGGCGGGAGTGGGCAAAAACTCCCTCACTGGTTTTTCGCGCATGAATCAACACTCCTTCGTCTTCAGGCCAAAAACAAACACACCGAACCCAAACACCATAGACGCTCAAACGCGTTGTTGCGCGGCGCGGCGTCCTGCCGCGCGGTTTCCATCGACCCAACGGTGGCTCAGCCGCCCAATGGCGCCGGGTGCGGATGCATCACCGCACGCTGACGTTCTTCCTCGAGGAATTTCATGATGATCGGCGCCACCGCTTCGGCGCGGGTGATCAGGAACAGGTGACCGTCATCGATGATGTGCAACTGCGCGTTGGGAATGCGCCAGGCGAGCATGCGCATGTTGATCAACGGGATCAGCGGATCGTCGTCGCCGGCCAGCACCAGCGTAGGTTGGTGGATCTTGTGCAGCCAGTGAATGCTGGTCCAGCCGAGGCCGGCGAACAATTGCCAGTAATAACCGAGCTTGCCGGCCGAACGCACTTTCGCCGCGTGATTGGCCGCCAGTGTCGGGTCGCGACGGAACGAACCGCCGTAGATCATCGGCGCGATGCGGATCACGTGCGATGGCTGGATATAGCGCCGTGGGCTCGCCATCATCCACAGCACTTTCGGTTTGCCCGGCACCATCACCGCGCCCGCCGCAGTGGCTGCGAGCACGAGTTTTTTGCAGCGCTCGGGATAGTCATAGGCGAACTGCTGCGCGAGGGCGCCGCCCCACGACACACCGATCACGTTGACTTGCCCGTAGTCGAGATAATCGAGCATGCGCGCAGTGAGTTTCGCCAGGCCTGGAAAGCGATAAGGACGATTCGGCGTCGACGAACCGCCGACTCCGGGCACGTCGAAAGCGATGACTTCGAGGTCCGGGTCCAGCGCCGCGACGAACGGAAACACCAGCTCCAAGTTAGCGCCGATGCCGTTGAAAATCAGCAAGGGCGTCAAGTGAGGCTTGCCGGGGCGTACCGCAGTGCGGAGGGTCTGGCCATCCAGGTCGACGGTACGAAAAACGAACGGTTGCGGCATGCTTCAGGCCCTGTGGGTGTTATTCATCCCCGGTCCCTGTAGGAGCACAGCTTGCTGGCGATGGCGCCGGGTCAGTCGACATCAATGTTGAATGACCGACCGCGATCGCGAGCAAGCTGTGCTCCTACAGAAGAGTGGGGTTTCAGTTACCGCTCGTGTACGTAAGTGCCCGGCGCAGCTTCGCCGGCGGTGTAGGTTTTGTTACCGAGGCTGGTCGGGGATTTCTTCAACTTGCCGGAACGCTCGGCCTGCCATGCCTGCCAGTGCAACCACCAGGAATCGGTGTGTTTGGTGGAATTTTCCTGCCAGTCCTCAGCCTTCGTCGGCATCTCGGCACTGGTCATATATCGTGACTTCGGATTACCAGGCGGGTTCAGAATGCTTTGGATGTGGCCGCTGCTCGACAACACAAACTCGACATTGCCGCCAAACAACTGCGCCGACTTGTAGCAAGACTTCCACGGCGTGATGTGGTCGTTGGTCCCGGCCAGGGAAAAGATGTCGGCGGTGACCTGCTTCAAGTCAATCGGCGTGCCGCACACTTCCAGTGCATTGGAGCGCGTCAGCGGATTGTTTTTGAACATCTCGATCAGGTCGCCGTGGAACGCGGCCGGCAAGCGCGTGGTGTCGTTGTTCCAGAACAAAATGTCGAACACCGGTGGCTCGTTGCCCAACAGGTAATTGTTGACCCAGTAGTTCCAGATCAGATCGTTGGGGCGCATCCAGGCGAACACTTTGGCCATGTCGCGACCTTCGAGCACGCCGGCCTGATAGGAATGGCGCTTGGCGGTTTCGAGGGTTTGTTCATCGACAAACAGCGCGACGTCGCTGTCCAGCGTGGTATCGAGCACGCTCACCAGCAGCGTCAGGGCGTTGACCTTTTTCTCGCCAATCGCCGCGTAATGCCCGAGCAACGCGGTGCAAGTGATGCCGCCGGAGCAGGCCCCGAGCATGTTCACGTCTTTGCTGCCGGTGATCGCGGTGACCACATCGACCGCTTCCTTGAGCGCTTCAATGTAGGTCGAAAGGCCCCATTCGCGCTGTTCCTTGGTCGGGTTGCGCCAACTGACAATGAAGGTTTGCACGTTATTGCGCAGGCAAAACCGCGCCAGGCTCTTGTCCGGGCTGAGGTCGAATACGTAGAACTTGTTGATCTGCGGCGGCACCACCAGCAAGGGTCGTTCGTGCACTTGCTCGGTGATCGGCCGGTACTGGATCAGCTCCAGCACGTCGTTGCGAAACACCACCGCGCCTTCGGTCACGCCCAGCGATTTGCCGACTTCGAACGCGCCCATGTTGACCTGGCTCGGCATGCCGCCGTTGTGCACGATGTCTTTGGCCAGGTGCGAGAGGCCGTCGAGCAAACTCTTGCCGCCGGTTTCGAAGAAGCGTTTGACCGCAGCAGGGTTGGCCGCACTGTTGGTCGGGGCCATGGCTTCGGTCATCAGGTTGATCACGAAATGCCCGCGCGCAACGTCTTTGGGCGACAGGCTACTGTCGTCGATCCAGGCGTGCAGTTCTTTGCGCCAGGCCAGGTAAGTCTGCAGATAACGTTTGTAGAGCGGGTTCTGGCTCCAGGCCGGATCGACAAAGCGACGGTCGTCGCCGGGAGGTTGCAGTTCGGATTTGCCGAACAGCACGTTTTTGAGTTCAAGACCGAAATGCGCGACATGCTTGACGCTGTGAATCGGTTGTTTGATGGCTTGGCGCAATACCATTCGAGCAGAAGCCAGTAGATCCTTTCCACGCAGCCCAACAACAGGATTAAGCCCCAGGGTGTTTTCCGAGGCTTGGTACTTCAGGTCATCGTTGTTCTTGTCACTCATCTACGACGCTCCATTGTCCTGAGACGAGTACCTGGGCCCGCTGCATCGTCACGCAGCCAATGTCAGGTACTGCTGCTCGGGTTGACCGTTAATTCTGCAATTACGCCGCTTTTCACATCACAGAGCGTTGCAGGGAACTTGCCAGTTCCATTGGTTACCCGAGTTTAATTTTTTTCGCAAGCGGGCCGATCCTCGGCGCCGTAGCGGAGCATTCAAACAGATGAAATTAGAAAATGCGCTCTAAAGAGCGAGAGGCCTGAGCTAGAGCATCAGCTTGACGATGGACTGGCTCGGATCGCGGGTTTTGCCGGCCGCTTTGAGTTCGGCAAGATAATCGTTCCACAGATCTTCCTGGCGCACGGCCAGTTGGTAGAGGTATTCCCACGTGAACAGGCCGCTGTCGTGGCCGTCGTCGAAGGTCAACTTCAGGGCGTACTGACCGGCCGGCTCGACCTTGCTCAGGCCTACCGCGATCTTGCCAAATTGCAGGATAGGTTTGCCGTGGCCCTGGACCTCGGCGGAAGGCGAATGCACGCGCAGAAATTCGGCGGGCAAGTGAAATTCCTCGCCGGACGCGTATTTCAGCGACAGGGTTTTCGAGGCTTTGTGCAGTTTGATGTCGGTGGGAAGTTGGGTCATGGAGTGAGTTCCGTTATGGATGGAACCCTGTAGGAGCGAAGCTTGCTCGCGAAAGCGTCAGGTCAGTCGACATGTATGTTGAATGGATGACCGATTTCGCGAGCAAGCATCGCTCCTACAAGTTTGGCTCTACAGAATGTAGCGGGACAGGTCTTCGTTTTCCGCCAATTCGCCGAGGTGGCTGTTGACGTAGGCGGCGTCGATCAGGATTACCTTGTCGTCATGCGCGCTGGCCAGATCACCGGCGCTGAACGATACCTCTTCAAGCAAACGCTCAAGCAGCGTGTGCAAACGACGGGCGCCGATGTTTTCGGTTTTCTCGTTGACCTGCCAAGCGATCTCGGCGATGCGCTTGATCCCGTCCGGCTGGAACTCGATGCCCAGGCCTTCGGTTTTCAGCAGTGCGCAATATTGCTCGGTCAACGAGGCGTGCGGCTCGCTGAGAATGCGTTCGAAGTCTTCCGGCGTCAGCGCTTTGAGCTCGACGCGAATCGGCAGACGACCTTGCAGTTCCGGCACCAGATCGCTCGGCTTGCTCAAGTGGAACGCGCCGGACGCGATGAACAGGATGTGGTCAGTCTTGACCATGCCCAGCTTGGTGTTGACCGTGCAACCTTCGATCAGCGGCAGCAAATCGCGCTGCACACCTTCACGGGAAACATCGACGCCGCCGGAATTGCCGCGCTTGGCAACCTTGTCGATTTCATCGATGAAAACGATGCCGTGCTGCTCGACCGCTTCCAGCGCCTTGGCCTTCAATTCTTCTTCGTTGACCAGACGCCCGGCTTCTTCATCGCGCACCAGTTTCAGCGCTTCTTTGACCTTGAGCTTGCGGCTCTTCTTTTTGCCCTTGCCCATGTTGGCAAACAGGCTCTGCAACTGGTTGGTCATCTCTTCCATGCCTGGTGGCGCGGAAATATCGACGCCGGCCACTTCGGCGACTTCGATGTCGATTTCCTTGTCATCCAGCTGACCTTCGCGCAGACGCTTGCGGAACAGCTGACGGGTATTGGAATCGGCCGACGAAGTCGATTCTTCGTTGCTGAAACCCATGCGCGCCGGTGGCAGCAGGGCGTCGAGAATGCGGTCCTCGGCAGCGTCTTCGGCGCGGTGGCGAACCTTGGTCATTTCCTGTTCGCGCAGCAGCTTGAGCGCGGCGTCGGCGAGGTCACGGATGATCGATTCGACGTCGCGGCCAACGTAGCCGACTTCGGTGAATTTGGTCGCTTCGACCTTGATGAACGGCGCGTTGGCCAGTTTCGCCAGGCGCCGGGCGATTTCGGTTTTACCGACACCGGTCGGGCCGATCATCAGGATGTTCTTTGGCGTTACTTCAACGCGCAGCTCTTCCGGCAGTTGCATCCGGCGCCAGCGGTTACGCAGCGCGATGGCGACGGCGCGCTTGGCATCGTCCTGGCCGATGATATGGCGGTTGAGTTCGTGGACGATTTCACGGGGAGTCATGGACATAGTTTTTGGCGGTCCTCTAGCAAAAGCGAGCCGTGGCGCGTGGCCGAAACAGGCTTACTCGGCGAGGTCCTGCTCCTCAATGGTAAAGGTGTGGTTGGTGAATACGCAGATGTCGCCAGCGATGCCGAGCGCGGTTTCAACGATTTCCCGCGCCGACAGATCGGTTTTCTTCAGCAGGGCGCTGGCCGCTGCTTGAGCGTAGCCGCCACCGGAACCCATGGCGATCAAGCCTTGTTCGGGTTCGACCACGTCACCGTTGCCGGTGATGATCAGCGAGGCGTCTTTGTTGGCGACCGCGAGCATGGCTTCGAGGCGGCTGAGGGAGCGGTCGGTGCGCCATTCTTTGGCGAGTTCGACGGCGGCGCGAACGAGGTGACCTTGATGTTTTTCGAGCTGGCCTTCGAAACGTTCGAAGAGGGTGAAGGCGTCAGCGGTGGCCCCGGCAAAACCGGCAATGACTTGGCCGTGGTACAGGCGACGGACTTTCTTGGCGTTGCCTTTCATCACGGTATTGCCGAGAGAAACCTGGCCGTCGCCGCCCATGACGACTTTGCCGTGGCGGCGAACTGAAACGATGGTGGTCAAGGGAGAGTCTCCACGCAGCGGGGCGAAAATGCCTTATGCCAACTCATATGGGGGTGGTGGAGAATTTTTCAACTGCAGGCAGCGGCGGGGGACGAATGGCGTTAAGCGGGGGAGGGTGTGTTGTTTGTTCTGGCGCCTTCGCGGGCAAGCCTCGCTTCTACAGGGAATGCATCGTGTGGACGACGTAAACCTGTAGGGGCGAGGCTTGCCCGCGAAGAACGATAACGCGGTGCTGCTGACGAAATCAGCGGCTTTGGCGTTGTTGTAACAACAGGTTGCTAAAGCCGCTGCCGGCCAGTTGTTTTTGCGCGGTGGTCAGCTGTTCGCGGTTGCTGAACGGGCCGACCAAAACGCGGTACCAGGTTTCGTCCTTGACCGTGCCGGATTCAACCGCCACGGCCTGACCGAGCAAAATGATCTGCGCGCGAACCTTGTCGGCATCCGCTTCTTTGCGGAACGAACCGGCCTGCAAGAAGAACTTGGTCACTGGCGCCGCTTTCGACACCGGCGGTGCTGGTGGCGGGGTAATCCCGGCCAGAGCCGCCTGAGCGCGCGCGGTGTCGATCTTCGCCGCTTGCTCCGGGGTCACCGGCGTGGTCGGCACGGCGGGCACTTGCGGCGTCGGCAGAGTCTTCTCCGGCACCGCGTCCGGCGGCACGATCACTTCCGATTCCGGCAGCAAGGTATAGAAGTCGTACTTCGGCTTCACCGGCTGCGTCGGGCTCGGCGGGGTCTTGTTGGCCTCGGCGATCTTCGACGCTTTCTGCTGTTCGATCTTTTCGCGCTTGACGCTCTCGCTGCCCTTGCCCGGTTCCAGTTTCATCAGGAACACGATAAACGCGCCGACCGTGAGGCCGATGGCCATCCACAGCCAACCCGGAATCGGTTGCTTGGCAGGAGCGGTGTAACGACTGGCGCCGCGCTTGGGTGCAGGTTTTTTCTTGGCAGCCAACTTACATACGCTCCAGAGTTTCCAGACCCAACAGTTCCAGGCCTTGCTTGAGTGTGCGGCCGGTCAGCGCGGCGAGGCGCAGACGGCTTTGCATTTGTGCCGGGGTGTCGGCGCTGAGGATCGGGCAGTTCTCGTAGAAACTCGAGAACAGACCGGCGACATCGTACAGGTAGGTGCACAGCGTGTGCGGCGTTCCTTTGTCAGAAACGTTGTTCAGCACTTCGGCGAACTGCGCCAGTTTGGTCGCCAGCTCCAGTTCATGCGGCGCTTCGAGGACGATCTGCCCTTCGACTGCGCTGAAATCCTTGCCCAGTTTGCGGAACACGCCGGCCACGCGGGTGTAGGCGTACAGCAAGTACGGCGCGGTGTTGCCTTCGAAGTTGAGCATCAAATCGAAGTTGAAGCTGTAGTCGCTGGTGCGGTGCTTGGACAGGTCGGCGTATTTCACCGCGCCAATCCCCACGACCTTGGCGATGTTGCGCAAATCGTCTTCGGCCAGCTCCGGGTTTTTCTCTTTGACCAGCGTGTAGGCGCGGTCCTTGGCTTCGGTCAGCAGATCGACCAGCTTCACGGTGCCGCCATCACGGGTCTTGAACGGACGGCCATCGGCGCCGTTCATGGTGCCGAACCCCATGTGTTCCATTTCCATCGGGTGCGTGACAAAACCGGCCAGCCGCGCGACCTGGAACACTTGCTGGAAGTGCAGCGCCTGACGCTGATCGACGAAGTACAACGCGCGATCGGCTTTCAGTTTGCCGCTGCGATAACGCACGGCTGCCAGGTCAGTGGTGGCGTACAGGTAGCCGCCATCAGCCTTGACGATGATCACCGGCAGCGGGTCGCCGTCGGCGTTCTTGAATTCGTCGAGGAACACGCATTGCGCGCCGTTGCTTTCGACCAGCAGGCCAGCGGCCTTGAGGTCGTTGACCACGTTGATCAGGTCGTCGTTGTAGGCACTTTCGCCCATCACGTCGGCCATCGTCAGTTTGACGTTGAGTTGTTCGTAAATGGCTTGGCAGTGCGACAGCGAAATCTCGCGGAAACGCGTCCACAGCGCCAGGCATTCGGCATCGCCGGCCTGCAACTTGACCACCAGGCCACGGGCGCGGTCGGCGAATTCTTCGCTGCCGTCGAAGCGCTGCTTGGCGGCGCGGTAGAAGTTTTC
Source organism: Pseudomonas sp. SJZ131 (assembly GCF_007828705.1). Classification (NCBI taxonomy): domain Bacteria; kingdom Pseudomonadati; phylum Pseudomonadota; class Gammaproteobacteria; order Pseudomonadales; family Pseudomonadaceae; genus Pseudomonas; species Pseudomonas sp. SJZ131. Next base: position 349,280 of record NZ_VIVC01000004.1, read on the forward strand.
CAGGTCCGACAGCTCATCGCTGGTGATCGGGTTTTCCTGCAGATACGCCATCAACATGCCGAACTGGGTGCCCCAGTCGCCGACGTGGTTCTGCCGGATCACGGTGTCGCCGAGGAATTCCAGAACCCGCGCCACGCCGTCGCCGATGATCGTCGAGCGCAAGTGGCCGACGTGCATTTCTTTCGCCAGGTTTGGCGCCGACAGGTCAACCACGGTGCGTTGCAGCGGGCCGGCCTTGCGCACGCCGATATTTTTATCGGCCAGTGCGGCGTCGAGGCGCGCAGCCAGGGCTTGGGTGTTCTGGAAGAAATTGAGGAAGCCCGGCCCGGCGATTTCGGTTTTGCTGACGTTATCGTCAGCCGGCAGCGCGGCGATGATTTTTTCCGCCAGATCACGCGGCTTCATCCCGGCCGGTTTGGCCAGCATCATCGCGATGTTGCTGGCGAAGTCGCCGTTTTTCTTGTCGCGCGAGTTTTCCACCTGGATCGCCGGCGACAGGCCTTCAGGCAACACACCTTCGTTGACGAGTTGGGTGATGGCTTGTTGGATCAGCTGGCGAATGGTGTCTTTCATGGTGTTCTCTTTCGACCGCAAGCGCGGCGGCGCCTGGATGCGCTAGTGGAAAAACTGGGCATTATCCGTGGCACGGACGTGCTTGCCAACTATAGCGGGCAGGTTATGGATATGTGGTGACAAATAGGGCCTCTTCGCGGGCAAGCCTCGCTCCTACAGGTTATGGGTCGTGCGCATCATTTTCGAACGCCACATGACCTGTAGGAGCGAGGCTTGCCCGCGAAGGCAATTTCCCAATCAATACAAATCGACGGGATCAACATCCAGCGACCAACGCACCGCCCGCCCGCTCGGCATTTGCTCCAGCGCCAGCAACCAACTGCTCAGCAACCGATGCAGCGGCGCCCGCGCCGTGGCTTGCAACAACAACTGCGCGCGATAACGCCCGGCGCGCCGCTCCATCGGCGCCGGCACTGGCCCCAACAATTCAATCCCGCTCAGATTCTGCTCGGCAAGCAAGCGTTCCGCCTCGCTGCACGCTTCATCGAGAAAGCCTTCAGCCTGTCCCGGTTTGTGCGCTTCGGCGCGCAGCAGCGCCAGATGCGCAAACGGCGGCAGCCCGGCCGAACGACGCTCGCTCAAGGCTTGCTCGGCAAACGCGAAATAACCCTGCTCGGTCAATTGCACCAGCAGCGGATGGTCGGCGAGGTGCGTCTGAATGATCACTCGGCCCGGTTCTTCCGCCCGGCCCGCGCGCCCGGCGACCTGCACGATCAGTTGCGCCATGCGCTCGCTGGCGCGGAAGTCGCCGGAAAACAGCCCGCCGTCAGCATCGAGAATCGACACCAGCGTCACCCGTGGAAAGTGGTGCCCTTTGGCGAGCATCTGCGTGCCGACCAGAATGCACGGCTGGCCTTTCTGGATCGTCGCGAACAGTTGATTCATCGCATCCTTGCGCGAAGTGCTGTCGCGGTCGACCCGCAACACCGGCACATCCGGGAACAGAATCGCCAGGCGCTCCTCGGCGCGCTCGGTGCCGGCGCCGACCGGGCGCAAATCGACCTTGCCGCACTTCGGACAATGCCGCGGCACGCGTTCGACGTAGCCGCAATGGTGGCAGCGCAGTTCGCCGGAGCGCTGGTGCACGGTCATCCGCGCATCGCAACGCTGGCATTCAGACATCCAGCCGCAATCGTGGCACAGCAGCGTCGGCGCAAAACCGCGTCGATTGAGGAACACCAACACCTGTTGCCCGGCCGCCAGCGTCTGGCCGATGGCTTGCTGCATCGGCCCGGAAATGCCGCTGTCCAGCGGACGGCTTTTCACGTCCAGGCGCAGAAAGCGCGGTTGCTTGGCGCCGCCCGCGCGCTCGTTCAGGCGCAGCAGGCCGTAACGGCCGGTGTAGGCGTTGTGCAGGCTTTCGAGCGACGGCGTTGCGGAGCCGAGGACAATCGGGATGTTTTCCTGCCGCGCCCGCACCAGCGCCAGATCCCGCGCGTGATAGCGCAGGCCTTCCTGCTGTTTATAAGAGCCGTCGTGCTCCTCGTCGATGATGATCAGGCCGGGATTTTTCATCGGCGTGAACAGCGCCGAACGCGTGCCGATAATAATGTCGGCGTCGCCATCGCGCGCGGCCAGCCAGGCTTCGAGGCGTTCGCGATCGTTGACCGCCGAATGGATCAGCGCAATGCGCGCATTGAAGCGCTGCTCGAAGCGCGCCAGGGTTTGCGGACCGAGGTTGATTTCCGGGATCAGCACCAGCGCTTGCTTGCCGGCCTCGAGGGTTTCGCGGATCAACTGCAAATACACTTCGGTCTTGCCGCTGCCGGTGACGCCGGCCAGCAGGAACGCGTGATAACTGTCGAACCCGGCGCGGATCGCCTCGTAAGCGGCGCGTTGTTCCGGGTTGAGCGGCAGTTCCGGTTGCGCCAGCCAATGTTCGTGGCGGGCGTCGGGCGCGTGTTTGCGGATTTCCACCTGCACCAGTTCTTTGGCGAGCAACAGGTCGAGGCTGTCCTTGCTCAGCATCAGTTTGCTGAGCAATTGATGAGCGACGCCGTGCGGGTGCTGCGCCAGTGTCGCCAACGCTTCACGCTGACGCGGCGCGCGGGCGATGCGCGGGTCATCAAGGCTGGCGCCGGGCGCGGCGGACCAGAAGCGCTCCTGGCGCGCTTCGGCCAATTCACCCTGGCGCAGTAGAACCGGCAACGCCCAGCTCAACGTATCGCCGAGGCTGTGCTGGTAATACTGCGACGTCCACAGGCACAGTTTGAACAGCGCCGGTGGCAGCGGCGGCGTGGCGTCGAGCAGGGCAATCGCCGGTTTGAGTTTCTCTACCGGGACTTCGCTGGTGTCGGTGACTTCGACCAGAATGCCGATCATTTCCCGTCGCCCGAACGGCACCCGCAGGCGCATGCTCGGTTGCAACTGGGCGCGCAATACCCCGGCCGGCGCGCGGTAATCGAACAGACGGCGCAGCGGCGAAGGCAGGGCGAGGCGCAAAATGGCGTCGGGCACGCGGAGGGATCTCGATCAACAGAACGGCGGGGCTATCACCTGTAGGAGTGAGCCTGCTCGCGATGAGGGCGTATCAGTCAGCACTTGCGGCGTCTGACACAGCGCTTTCGCGAGCAGGCTCACTCCTACAGGGACGGGCGATTGGAGCGGGAGCCTAGCAGACGACCGGTTGAAGCGACAGCTTGCGCGATTTCAAAGGTCTGGTAGAATCCGCGGCCTAATTACGTGCGGTATTCAACAATAGTGTTGAGTGGCGGCACGCTAGCCTGAGGAATACACCATGAAAGCCGATATCCATCCAGCGTACGAAACCATCGTAGTAACTTGCAGCTGCGGCAACAAGTTCGAAACCCGTTCGAACCTGTGCAAGCCACTGGGTACTGACGTATGCAACGAGTGCCACCCGTTCTACACCGGTAAGCAGAAGACTCTGGATACTGGCGGCCGTGTACAGCGCTTCGCAGACCGTTTCGGTGCTTTCGGCAAGAAACCTGCTGCTGCAGAGTAAGGTTGAAGGGCCCGATGGGCTTTTCCCCGCTGTTGAAAAAGGCGTCCCTTGTGGGCGCCTTTTTTGTGTCCGCGATTTGGCTGTCCGCCGCGCAGGCCTTTTGTCCTGTGCCCGCCGGGCTGACGCCGATTGCCGTGGAGCGCGTGGTCGATGGCGACACTCTGCGCCTGAGCGACGGCCGCAGCGTGCGCATGATTGGCTTGAACACGCCCGAGCTCGGCCGTCAGGGTCGCGGCGACGAACCGTTCGCGGTGGCCGCTCGCCAGCGTCTTGTCGCGTTGGTGGCGGCCAGCAATGGCCGAGTGGGTTTGCGTCCGGGTAAAGAGGCGCACGACCGCTATGGCCGCACGTTGGCGCACGTCTACAGCGTCGATGGCGCCAACCTCGAAGCGCAAATGCTCGCCGAGGGTTTCGGTTTCCAGGTGGCGGTGGCGCCGAATGTCGATTTGGTCAGTTGCCAGCAATCCGCAGAGCGCGCGGCGCGACAGGCCAGCCTCGGAGTGTGGAAGCGCTCGCCGGTACTGCAAGCGGCGCAGATTCAACAGTCCGGGTTCGCCGTGCTCAGCGGCCGTGTGGCCAATGTGCAGCGCAATCACGGCGGAGTCTGGATCACCCTGCAAGGCTCGGTTGTACTGCGCGTTGCGCCCAATTTGCTCGGCAAATTCGACGTCGCGGCGCTGCAACGGCTCAAAGGCAAGCAGATCGAGGCGCGCGGCTGGGTGGTCGATCGCTCGCGGCGCGGTGGAATGAAACAGGGGCAAGCGCGCTGGTTGCTGCCATTGGGCGATCCATCGATGCTGCAAACGGCGCAATGGTAAAAAATTGTAGACATTTTTTATCCAGATTGTGAACAGTCAAGCCCTTGTGTTCCGTGGCTCTTGGCCCAAAGTCGTAGGGCAGGGCGCTTGACAGGGGTGACTGGTCAGTCTTGTAGGGACTTTGCGACACGCGTATCCTCGGCGGTCCGTCTGTCCAACAGTAAAAAGCGGAATGCCCACATGTCTGATTTGAAAACTGCCGCTCTCGAATATCACGCCCATCCTCGTCCAGGGAAGCTGAGTGTCGAGCTCACCAAGGCCACCGCTACCGCCCGCGATCTGTCGCTGGCCTACAGCCCCGGCGTAGCCGAACCAGTACGCGAAATCGCCCGCGATCCTGAACTGGCCTACAAATACACCGGTAAAGGCAACCTGGTTGCAGTCATTTCCGATGGCACCGCGATTCTCGGCCTGGGTAACCTCGGCCCGTTGGCTTCCAAGCCAGTCATGGAAGGTAAAGGCGTGCTGTTCAAGCGCTTCGCCGGCATCGACGTTTTCGACATCGAAGTCGACTCCGAAAGCCCGCAAGCCTTCATCGACACCGTCAAACGTATCTCCATCACCTTCGGCGGCATCAACCTGGAAGACATCAAGGCGCCTGAGTGCTTTGAGATCGAACGCGCTCTGATCGAGCAGTGCGACATTCCGGTTTTCCACGATGACCAGCACGGCACCGCCATCGTAACGGCGGCCGGCATGATCAACGCTCTGGAAATCGCTGGCAAAACCCTCGCTGACGCCAAGATCGTCTGCCTGGGCGCCGGTGCGGCCGCCATCTCCTGCATGAAATTGCTGGTAAGCATGGGCGCCAACATCGAAAACATCTTCATGGTTGACCGTACCGGCGTGATCCATTCCGGCCGTGACGACCTGAACCAGTACAAAGCGGTGTTCGCTCACGCGACCGAAAAACGCACCCTGGCTGACGCGTTGAGCGGTGCTGACGTGTTCGTCGGCCTTTCCGGCCCGAACCTGCTGAGCGCTGAAGGCCTGAAATCCATGGCGGCCAACCCGATCGTGTTCGCGTGCTCGAACCCGGATCCGGAAATCTCCCCGGAACTGGCACACGCCACCCGCGACGACGTGATCATGGCCACTGGCCGTTCGGACTACCCGAATCAGGTCAACAACGTGCTCGGCTTCCCGTTCATCTTCCGTGGTGCCCTGGACGTTCGCGCCAAGCGCATCAACGAAGAGATGAAAGTGGCCGCCGCCAACGCCCTGCGCGAACTGGCCAAGCTGCCGGTTCCTCAGGAAGTGTGCGACGCCTACGGCGGCATCAAACTGGAATTCGGTCGTGAGTACATCATTCCGAAACCAATGGATGCACGCCTGATCACCGTGATCTCCGATGCCGTGGCCAAAGCCGCGATCGAGACCGGCGTAGCGACCCTGCCGTACCCGAAGAACTACCCGCTGCAAAGCGTGGATGACGTGTTTAACGGCTAAGCCGTTGTAGCGCATCAACCGAAAGCCCCGGCTCGTAAGTGAGTCGGGGTTTTTTTATGCCTGGGAGTTTCGCAGCGGCAGTGATGGCCCCTTCGCGGGCAAGCCTCGCTCCTACAGGGATAGCGCCGGACCCGTAGGAGCGAGGCTTGCCCGCGAAGGCGTCGTGACAGGAAACACGGATGTTTGATCGTTCCCGCGCAGCGTGGGAACGATCAGAAACGAAAAAGCCCCGCGCTTCTTTCGAAGGCGGGGCTCCCGGTTTGCGTTACGCGATCAGAACAAGTCGATCGGCGCCGCTTCGTCCGCTGGCAGCGGGCTGCCCGGCGCGGTGCCGTTGCCCAGTTCGTTGGCCGACGGTGGCGTGTCTTCAGCCTTGAACAGCTCAAAGTACGCACCTGGCGTGCCTGGCGACGCGGCACGGCCGCTGACCGGGTCAACCCGCAGGCTGAGGATGCCTTCAGGCTCCGCTTGCGTGTGCGGCGGCTTGTCCTTGAGCGCGGCGGCCATGTAATTCATCCAGATCGGCAGCGCCACAGTGCCACCGAACTCGCGGCGACCGAGGCTTTCAGGCTGGTCGAAACCGGTCCACACCGTGGTCACGTAATCGGCGTTGTAACCGGAGAACCACGCATCCTTGGATTCGTTGGTCGTACCGGTTTTGCCAGCGATATCGGAACGCCCCAGCGCCAGTGCGCGGCGACCAGTGCCGCGCTTGATCACGTCCTCAAGCATGCTGTTGAGAATGAATGTGGTGCGACCATCGACAATCCGCTCGGCCACGGCCGGCGTTTGCGGCGCCGCTGCAGTGCTCGGCGCTTCACCCGGCGTTGCGTTGACCGTGAAGGCCTCGGCGGCAGCTGGCGCGGCTATGCCACTGGCCACGGCAGCGTTCTGCGGCACGCTTGGCGGGTTGGCGACGAACAGCGTGTCGCCATTGCGGCTTTCGATCTTGTCGATGATGTACGGGGTGATCTTGTAGCCGCCGTTGGCAAACGTGCTCCAACCGGTGGCGATCTCCATCGGCGTCAACGTCGCGGTGCCGAGGGCCAGCGACAGGTTGCGCGGCAGATCCTGCTTGTTGAAGCCGAACTTGCTGATGTAATCGATGGTGCGATCGACGCCCAGCGCCTGCAGCAATCGGATCGACACCAGGTTGCGCGACTTGTACAGACCTTCACGCAAGCGGATCGGGCCGAGGAAGGTATTGGTGTCGTTCTTCGGCCGCCAGACTTTGTCCAAGTACTCGTCGACAAACACGATCGGCGCATCGTTCACCAGCGTCGCGGCGGTGTAGCCGTTATCCAGCGCGGCGCTGTAGACAAATGGCTTGAAGCTCGAACCCGGCTGGCGCTTGGCCTGCAAGGCGCGGTTGTAGTTGCTCTGCTCGAACGCGAAACCACCGACCAGCGAGCGAATCGCGCCGTTCTGCGGATCAAGCGAAACCAGCGCCCCTTGAGCCTGCGGAATCTGGCTGAATTTCAGCGAATTGTCCGGCTGACGCTGCACGCGGATCAGGTCACCGACCTGCGCGACATCCGACGGCTGCTTCGGATTGGCGCCCATGCTGTTGGTGTTGAGGAACGGCCGCGCCCATTTCATCGTGTCCCAGCTGACGTGTTCGTCGCCGGTGCGGGTCAGCACCTGCACGCCATTCTTGTCGACTTGGGTAACGATCGCCGGTTCCAGACTGCTGATGGTGCGCTGCTTGGTCAGCTCGCTGGCCCAGGCTTCGCGGGTCTTGCCCGGCAAGCGCGACTCGGGGCCGCGATAACCGTGGCGCTGGTCGTAGGTCATCAAACCTTCGTGCAGCGCAGTGTTGGCCATTTCCTGAAGGTTGCTCGGCACCGTGGTGGTGACGCGGAAACCTTCGGTGTAGGCGTCGCTGCCGTAACGGCCGACCATTTCGGCGCGGGCCATTTCGGCGATGTAAGGCGCGTTCACTTCCGGGGTCGGCACGTGATAGCTGGCGTTCAGCGGCTCGTTGATCGCCGTGGTGTAGTCGGCTTCGGTGATTTTCCCGAGCTTGTACATGCGCCCCAGAATCCAGTCGCGACGCTCTTTGCTGCGCGCCGGGTTGGCCAGTGGGTTGAAGCGCGACGGGGCTTTAGGCAGGCCGGCGATCATCGCCATCTGCGCCAGGCTCACATCACGAATCGATTTGCCGTAGTAAACCTGCGCCGCCGCCTCGATGCCGTAAGCGCGGTTGCCGAGGTAGATCTTGTTGACGTACAGCTCAAGGATCTCGTCCTTGGTCAGCTGCCGTTCGATCTGCAGCGCGAGGAGAATTTCCGTGGTTTTACGCGAGAAGCTGCGTTCGCTGGTCAGGAAGAAGTTCTTCGCGACCTGCATGGTGATAGTGCTGCCGCCGGACTGAATGTGGCCGCTCTTGACCAGTTGGGTCGCGGCGCGCATCAGGCTGCCGGGATCGACGCCATAGTGGTTGGCGAAGTTATCGTCTTCAGCACTTAGTAACGCATTAATGAAATTGGGGGGAATGTCGGCGAAACGGATCGGAGTGCGGCGCATTTCGCCAAACTCTGCGATCAACTTGTTATCGCTGCTGTACACGCGCAGAGGAATCTGCAACTGAATGCTTCTCAGCGCCTCCACGGACGGCAATCCCGGACTAAGGTAAAGATAGGCGCCGCTGAGACCTAAAAGCAGTCCGCAGAAAACGGCGACGATGGACCAACCGAAAAATTTCAGCAGACGAATCAAGGCGTTTGGACATCCAGGGTGAAAAATGAATTTGGCGTCAGGGTCTTCTTAACAAGGAAAACAACCCGCGCTGGCAGTAAAAGCGGAAAAAATCGCTGGGCATTATAAGCATTTTTCCGCCGGGGGCGTCATGGGCGCTTCTGTCAAGACGTGGTGATTGAACGCAATGCACATTACAGAGTCCGTAACTCACGGATAGTCATAGGGAATTGGTAGTGCTAGGACTCTTCAATAAAAAGACCAGAACGCTTCTGGGGATCGACATCAGCTCGACGTCGGTGAAGCTTCTGGAGCTCAGCCGTCAGGGCGACCGCTACCGGGTCGAGGCCTACGCGGTGGAGCCTTTGCCGGCCAGCGCGGTGATCGAAAAAAACATCGCCGAGCTCGAAGGCGTGGGCCAGGCGCTGTCGCGTGTGCTGCTCAAGGCCCGCACCGGCATCCGCAACGTCGCAGTCGCTGTGGCCGGTTCGGCGGTGATCACCAAGACCATCGAAATGGACGCCGGGCTCTCCGACGACGAGATGGAAAACCAGCTCAAAATCGAAGCCGACCAATACATTCCTTACCCGCTGGATGAAGTTGCCATCGACTTCGAAGTGCAGAGCCTCTCGGCGCGCAACCCCGAACGCGTCAATGTGCTACTAGCCGCCTGTCGAAAAGAAAACGTCGAAGTCCGAGAGGCTGCGCTGGCCCTCGCCGGGCTGACCGCGAAAGTGGTCGATGTCGAGGCCTACGCGCTGGAGCGCTCATTTGGCCTGCTGGCCACGCAAATGGCGGTGAATCCGGAGCGCTCGACCGTTGCCGTGGTGGACATCGGCGCGACCATGACCACCCTGAGCGTGCTGCACAACGGGCGGATCATTTATACCCGCGAACAATTATTCGGCGGCCGCCAGCTCACCGAGGAAATCCAGCGCCGGTATGGCTTGACCACCGAGCAGGCCGGTCTGGCAAAGAAACAGGGCGGTTTGCCGGACGATTACGTCAGCGAAGTCCTGCAACCGTTCCGCGAAGCACTGGTGCAGCAAGTGTCGCGTTCATTGCAGTTTTTCTTTGCGTCCGGCCAGTACAACGCGGTCGACCATATCCTGCTGGCCGGCGGCACTGCGTCGGTGCCCGGACTTGACCGGTTGATCGAGCAACGCCTGAGCACGCCGACCCAGGTCGCCAATCCCTTCGCCGACATGGCGCTCAGCAGCAAGGTCAATGCCGGCGCCCTCGCCAGCGATGCCCCGGCGCTGATGATTGCCTGCGGTCTGGCCCTCAGGAGTTTCGACTGATGGCGCGGATCAACCTTTTACCGTGGCGCGAAGAACTGCGCGAAGAGCGCCGCAAACGCTTTCTGCTGGTGTTGATTGGCGTGGTGGTCGGCTCGATCGGCCTGGTGCTGATCACCGATCAAGTCATCGGCAACAGCATCAATCGGCAACTGGCGCGCAATGACTACCTCGGCAAACAGATTGCGGTGGTCGATGAGCGGATCAAGCAAATCAGCGAACTCAAGGCGCGTCGCCAGCAACTGGTCGAGCGCATGCGCATCATCCAGGACCTGCAAGGCAACCGGCAGATCAGCGGACGAATCTTCGACCAACTGGCGCGCACGCTGCCGGACGGCGTGTATTTCACCGAAGTGAAAATGGATGGCAAAACCCTATCCGTCACGGGCGCTGCCGAGTCGAACAACAAGGTTTCGGAGCTGATGCGCAACCTCGATGCGTCGGACTGGTTCGATGCGCCGAGCCTCACCGAAGTCAAAGCGACGACCGCCGGTCAGCTCGATCAGGCCAACGTGTTCCAGTTGACCGTGCGTCAGACGCAACCGGCGACGATGGAGGCTGCCAAATGAGCCCGTCGGAATGGTTTGAAGGCCTGCGCAAGATCGACATCAACGACCTGGACACCAACAACATCGGCTCCTGGCCGCCGGCCATCAAGGCTGCGGCGGGCATTCTGCTGATGGTTCTGGTGCTGGGGCTCGGTTACAACTTCTACATCAGCGACCTGGAAAACGAGCTCGATCTCAAGCGCGAGGAAGAAACCACGCTCAAGGAGCAGTTCGCCAGCAAGGCCAGCCTGGCGGCCAACCTGGAGCTTTACACGCAGCAGATGAAGGAAATGGAAAATTCCTTCGGCGTGCTGCTGCGCCAGTTACCCAGCGACACCGAAGTGCCGGGCTTGCTGGAAGACATCACGCGCACGGGGCTGGGCAGTGGCCTGGAATTCGAAGAGATCAAGTTGCTGCCGGAAGTCACCCAGCAGTTCTACATCGAGTTGCCGATCCAGATCACCGTCACCGGCGCCTATCACGACCTCGCGACGTTCGTCAGCGGCGTGGCCGGGCTGCCGCGCATCGTCACTCTGCATGACTTCGACCTCGCGCCGGCCAGCCCCGATGGCGGCACCAAGCTGCGCATGAGCATCCTCGCCAAGACCTATCGCTACAACGACAAGGGGTTGCAGAAATGACCCCGTTTCGTGGTTTGTCCCTGGGCGTTTTACTGATCGGTCTGGCCGGCTGCAGCGGCGAAAACGACTTCAGCGACCTCGATGCTTATCTCAATGAAGTGCGCCTGCGACCGCCGGGCAAGATTGAACCAACCCCGACATTCCGGTCCTACCCCACATTCACTTACAGCGCGGCCAACCTGCGCAGCCCGTTTTCGCGCCAGGTCAGGATCGACATGGCCGGGCAGAAGCACGGTTCGCGCAACGTCAAACCCGACCCCAACCGGGTCAAGCAGTACCTCGAAGGTTTCAACATCGAGCAGTTTGAAATGGTCGGCACAATCTCCAATGCCAACGGCTCCTTTGCCCTGCTGCGCGGGGCGGGCGGGGTGCATCGGTTGAAAGTCGGCGATTACCTGGGGCGTAACGATGGACGGATCGTCGCCATCAGCGGCTCGCAAGTCGATGTGGTCGAAATCGTTCCTGACGGCGAAGGCGCCTGGCTGGAACGGCCGCGGACCATCCCTTTGAAAGAGCACTCATAGTGGAACTCGAATAATGAACAGGATTTTCTCAACCCTCGGTATTTCGCTATGGATAGCGCTGTTATCGCCGATGGTCATGGCGGCCAACCTCAATGCGCTGGATGTCGCTGCGCTGCCGGGTGACCGCATCGAGTTGAAGTTGAGCTTCGATGGCCCGCCGCCCGCGCCCCACGGCTACACCACCGAATCGCCGGCGCGCATCGCGCTCGACCTGCCGGGCGTGGTCAGCAAACTGGCGAGCAAAAACCGCGATCTCGGCGGCGGCAATGCCCGCAGCGCCACGGTGGTCGAAGCCAAGGACCGCACGCGGCTGATCATCAACTTGACTGAGCTGACGCCGTACAGCGCCAGAGTCGAGGGCAACAATTTGTTCGTGGTGGTCGGCCAAGGTGCGCAACCGGCAGCGTCCAGAACGGCGGCACCCAAGCCTGCTACGGCTGCCAGCGCGCCGCGCACCGCCAGAGCCAATCCGGCGCCGACGAAAACCTTCGCGGCGGTCGGCAAAACTATTCGTGGCGTCGATTTCCAGCGCGGCACGCAGGGTGAAGGCAACGTCGTGATCGACCTGTCGGACCCTTCAATTGCGCCGGACATTCAGGAACGCGACGGCAAGATCATCCTTGGTTTCGCCCGCACGCAACTGCCGGAACCGCTGCGCGTGCGCCTCGACGTCAAGGATTTCGCCACGCCGGTGCAGTTCGTCAACGCCACCGCGACCGGTGACCGCGCGATGATCACCGTCGAGCCCAGCGGTGCTTACGAATACTCGACCTACCAGACCGACAACAAGCTGACCGTCAGCATCCGCCCGATGACCGCCGACGATTTGCACAAGCGCAACGCCGACCGGTTTGCCTACACCGGCGAAAAGCTCTCGCTGAATTTTCAGGACATTGATGTGCGCTCGGTGCTGCAACTGATCGCCGACTTCACCAACCTCAATCTGGTGGCCAGCGACACGGTGCAGGGCGGCATTACCTTGCGCCTGCAAAACGTGCCGTGGGATCAGGCGCTGCATCTGGTGCTGAAAACCAAAGGCCTGGATAAACGCATGATCGGCAACGTCCTGCTGGTCGCGCCAGCGGATGAAATCGCCGCCCGTGAACGTCAGGAACTGGAGTCGCAGAAGCAGATCGCCGAACTGGCGCCGCTGCGTCGCGAGCTGTTGCAGGTCAACTATGCCAAGGCTGCGGACATCGCCAAACTGTTCCAGTCGGTGACCAGCGCCGAAGCGAAAATCGACGAGCGCGGTTCGATCACTGTTGATGAGCGCACCAACAACATCATTGCCTACCAGACTCAGGATCGCCTCGACGAGCTGCGCCGGATCGTCGCGCAACTGGATATTCCGGTGCGCCAAGTGATGATCGAGGCGCGAATCGTCGAAGCCAACGTCGACTACGACAAGAGCCTCGGCGTGCGCTGGGGTGGTTCGATCCAGAACAAGGGTAACTGGAACGCTTCGGGTGTCAGCAGCGGCGCCAACGGTTCGACGACGATTGGCACGCCGGGCAGCACCAGCACCAACTCGCCGTTCGTCGACATGGGCACAGCGGCCAATACCTCCGGGCTCGGCATCGCGTTCATCACCGACAACGTGTTGCTCGATCTGGAGCTGACCGCGATGGAGAAGACCGGCAACGGCGAAATCGTTTCGCAGCCCAAGGTCGTCACGTCCGACAAGGAAACCGCGAAAATCCTCAAAGGCACGGAAATCCCCTATCAGGAAGCCAGCTCTAGCGGTGCGACATCGGTGTCGTTCAAGGAGGCTTCGCTGTCGCTGGAGGTGACGCCGCAAATCACCCCGGACAACCGCATCATCATGGAGGTCAAGGTCACCAAGGACGAACCGGATTACCTGAACAAAGTGCAGGACGTACCGCCGATCAAGAAAAACGAGGTCAACGCCAAGGTGTTGGTCAATGACGGCGAGACCATCGTCATCGGTGGGGTTTTCTCAAATACTCAAAGCAAGGTTGTAGATAAGGTGCCATTTCTCGGCGATGTGCCGTATCTTGGCCGCCTTTTCCGGCGTGACGTGGTTTCGGAGAAAAAATCCGAGCTGCTGGTATTTCTCACTCCGCGTATCATGAACAACCAGGCGATTGCTGTGAGTCATTGATTCTGTGCGAAATTTGATTCTTGTAGGACCGATGGGCGCTGGAAAAAGCACCATCGGCCGTTTGCTGGCCAAAGAGCTGCGCCTGCCATTCAAAGATTCCGACAAGGAAATTGAATTGCGAACCGGCGCCAATATCCCGTGGATCTTCGATAAGGAAGGCGAGCCCGGCTTTCGTGATCGCGAGCAAGCGATGATCGAAGAGCTGTGTGCCTGCGACGGCGTGGTGCTGGCGACCGGTGGCGGCGCGGTGATGCGTGAAGCCAATCGTCGGGCCCTGTATGCCGGCGGACGGGTGGTTTACCTGCACGCCTCGGTCGAGCAACAAGTCGGCCGCACCTCTCGTGATCGCAATCGTCCGTTATTGCGCACCGCCGATCCGGCGAAAACCCTGCGTGATCTGCTGACCCTGCGCGATCCGCTTTATCGGGAAATCGCCGATCTGGTGGTGGAAACCGATGAGCGGCCGCCGCGAATGGTCGTCCTCGACATTCTCGACCGCTTGCAGCAACTTCCTCCCCGTTAAAGCGCGGCGCGAAATGCGCTATCCTCGGCGTCCTGTCATGGCCGCAAAGGTTGTGGCGGATGGCTGGCAAGCGGCGTCACACCAGCAGACGCCCGGCTCATTTGGTTACCGGCACATTGGATTATTCAAGGCAGGACGCCTGATTCCATCTTCACTGTGGGGACACATGCAGACACTCAAGGTCGATCTAGGCGAGCGCAGCTACCCGATTCATATTGGCGAAGGTTTGTTGGATCAGCCTGAGTTGCTGGCCCCGCATATTCGCGGACGGCAAGTGGCTATCATCTCCAACGAGACCGTGGCGCCGCTCTATCTCGAACGCTTGAGCAAAAGCCTCGCGCAGTTTTCGGTGGTGTCCGTGGTGTTGCCGGACGGCGAGTCGTTCAAGAACTGGCAAACCCTGCAACTGATTTTCGACGGTCTGCTGACCGCACGGCACGACCGCCGCACCACGGTGATCGCCCTCGGCGGCGGTGTGATTGGTGATATGGCCGGTTTTGCTGCTGCGTGCTACCAGCGCGGCGTCGACTTCGTTCAGGTACCGACTACGTTGCTGTCGCAGGTCGATTCGTCGGTCGGCGGCAAAACCGGGATCAACCATCCGCTGGGCAAAAACATGGTCGGCGCCTTCTATCAGCCGAATGTCGTGCTGATCGACACCGCAACCCTCAATACCTTGCCGGCTCGCGAGCTCTCTGCGGGCCTGGCCGAAGTCATCAAATACGGTTTGATCTGCGACGAGCCGTTCCTTACCTGGCTTGAAGAAAACGTCGAGCGCCTGCGTGCGCTCGACCAAGTGGCGCTGACCTACGCGATCAAGCGCTCCTGCGAAGCCAAGGCTGAAGTGGTCGGCGCCGACGAAAAGGAAACCGGGGTTCGCGCCACGTTGAACCTGGGCCACACTTTCGGCCACGCCATCGAAACCCACATGGGCTATGGTGTGTGGTTACACGGTGAAGCGGTCGCTGCTGGCACCGTAATGGCGCTGGAAATGTCCGCACGTCTCGGCTGGATCAGCGAGCGGGAACGCGAGCGCGGCATCCGCCTGTTCCAGCGCGCCGGCCTGCCGGTGGTGCCGCCGGAAGAGATGACAGAAGCCGATTTTCTCGAACACATGGCAATTGACAAGAAAGTGATCGACGGTCGTTTGCGCCTGGTGCTGCTGCGCCGCATGGGCGAAGCGGTGGTGACCGACGATTATCCGAAAGAGGTTCTACAGGCCACGCTGGGAGCGGATTACCGCGCCCTGGCTCAGCTTAAAGGTTAATAAGATCCCGATGACTAGTTTGCATGCCGACGAGGCTTTCCTCGGCCATTTCCAGTTAAGCCATGACCCTTTTGCGCCACGGGTGCCTGGCTTCAAATTCTTCCCGGCCCAGCGCAAACCAGTGCTGGGTCAACTGCATCATCTGGCGCGTTACAGCCAGTTGCTGCTCGTTGTGACTGGCCCGCAAGGCAGCGGCAAGACGCTGTTGCGCCAGGCTCTGGTGGCCAGCACCAACAAGCAATCGGTGCAAAGCGTGGTGGTTTCCGCCCGTGGCGCCGGTGACGCGGCGGGCGTGTTGCGTCAGGTCGCGCAGGCGTTGAACGTTGCTCAGCCGGAGATCGGCGCGATCCTCGCTCAAGTGGTGCAATTGGCACTCACCGGGCAGGAAGTCTATTTGCTGGTGGACGACGCCGAGCAGCTCGACGAGTCCTCGCTCGAAGCCTTGATGGCGCTGGCCGCTGGCGCACCTGAAGGTCGCCCGCACGTGTTCCTGTTCGGCGAGTCGTCGCTGATTGCGCAACTTGAGGCTTTGAACCTCGAGGAAGAGCGCTTTCACGTCATCGAACTGCAGCCGTACACCGAAGAAGAAACCCGCGAATACCTCGATCAGCGTCTTGAAGGCGCCGGCCGCGGTATCGAACTTTTTACCGCAGATCAGATCTCTGATATTCACGAAAGCTCCGACGGCTGGCCTGGCAACATCAACCAGGTTGCCCGCGATGCGATGATCGAAGCAATGATTGCCAGCCGCACAGCGGTGAAGCGTCCAAGTATGGGGTTCAACATGCCGAAGAAACACGTATTGGCGATTTCCGCCGTCGTCGTGGTCGCGGTAGCCGCCGCCTGGTTGATGCCGGGCCGCAACAAGACACCGACCACCGGCGCTCCTGTCAACGAGCAGGCACAACTGCCGTTGGGCACGCCGCAACCGAACGCTGCTGGCGGCGCGCCTGCCGTCGAGTTCGCCGGTAACACCCAGCCAATGCCGCTGCCGCTGGTCGGCCAGCAGCAGCCGGTCATGCGCAGCCCTCTGGCCGAAGCGGCTGGCGGCATCACTGAAGGCGACGACGGCGTGCCGGTCGAAGGCTCCAGCGCGACGCCGCCAACCGTGACCACCTCGGCGCCACCGGCCGGCATTCAGCCAGGCCCGGCACCGACCCCGGCGCCAGCGGCCAAACCGGCTCCAGCGCCGGCACCGACCCAGATCGCAACCGCCAAGCCTGCCCCGGCGCCAGCGGCAAAACCGGCGCCAGCGCCGGCCAAACCTGCCGTTGCTGCCAAACCTGCCGAGAAGCCGGTCACCGTGGCCAAGGCTGCTGGCGCAGGCTGGTACGGCGGTCAGCCGACGAGCAATTACGTAGTGCAGATTCTCGGCACCAGCTCTGAAGCCGCTGCGCAAAGCTTCGTCAAGGAGCAGGGCGGCGAGTACCGTTATTTCAAGAAAGTGCTGAACGGCAAACCGCTTTACGTCATCACCTACGGCAGCTTCGCCAACCGCGATGCAGCCCTGACCGCCATCAAGGCCTTGCCAGCGAAGGTTCAGGCTGGTAAACCTTGGCCTCGCACTGTCGCCAGCGTCCAACAGGAACTGGCAACAACTCGCTGAAGATTCGGCGGCCTTACCCAGGCCGCCTCTCCAAGCACCTCAAAATTTCTGCAAGTGCGCGCCGTCTCTACAGACCGCGTGCCTTGTGGTGTCTGCGTCACAGTAGTCTTTGAGTCGTTGCGGTCAAAATTAAAAAAGTTTTGACTAGCACAGCAGATCGCTTTAAACCTTTCACAAATGCGACATAGATTTGCGACAGTTCGTCGTCAAATTTGTGAGCGTCTGTGTCGCTGTGTACAATGACCACCCTTTTGCCCCCGCTAAGCCGACGAACGTTCGGCGCGGATCGCAAGTGGTTGAATTGAAAAGAAATTTGCTTCGAAAAGAAGCAGCCTGGTGAGAAAGTGTCTATGAAAGCAGGTCTGTACCAACCAGATGAATTCAAGGATAACTGCGGTTTCGGCCTGATAGCCCACATGCAGGGCGAGCCCAGTCATACCCTTTTGCAAACGGCCATCGAGGCCCTGACCTGCATGACCCACCGCGGTGGGATCAACGCCGACGGCAAGACCGGTGACGGTTGCGGCTTGCTGATTCAAAAGCCCGATGTGTTCCTGCGAGCCATTGCCCAGGAAACCTTCGGCGTCGAACTGCCCAAGCAGTACGCCGTGGGCATGGTCTTCTTCAATCAGGACCCGGTGAAAGCCGAGGCCGCTCGCGAGAACATGAACCGCGAGATCCTCGCTGCCGGCCTGACCCTCGTTGGCTGGCGCAAAGTGCCAATCGACACCAGCGTCCTCGGCCGCCTGGCCCTTGAGCGCCTGCCGCAGATCGAGCAGGTGTACATCGGCGGTGAAGGCCTGAGCGATCAGGACATGGCGATCAAACTGTTCAGCTCGCGTCGTCGCTCGTCCGTGGCCAACGCCGCCGACACCGACCACTACATCTGCAGCTTTTCGCACAAAACCATCATCTATAAAGGCCTGATGATGCCGGCGGACCTGTCCGCCTTCTATCCAGACCTTAGCGACGAGCGCCTGCAAACCTCGATTTGCGTGTTCCACCAGCGCTTCTCCACCAACACCTTGCCGAAATGGCCGCTGGCGCAGCCGTTCCGCTTCCTCGCGCACAACGGCGAAATCAACACGATCACCGGTAACCGCAACTGGGCTGTGGCCCGGCGCACCAAGTTCACTAACGATCTGATGGACCTGGAAGAACTCGGCCCGCTGGTCAACCGCGTCGGTTCCGACTCGTCGAGCATGGACAACATGCTCGAACTGATGGTCACCGGTGGCATCGACCTTTTCCGTGGCGTGCGCATGATCATTCCGCCAGCGTGGCAGAACGTCGAAACCATGGACCCGGATCTGCGTGCGTTCTACGAGTACAACTCGATGCACATGGAACCGTGGGACGGCCCGGCCGGCGTAGTAATGACCGACGGTCGCTACGCCGTGTGCCTGCTCGACCGTAACGGTCTGCGTCCGGCGCGTTGGGTCACCACCACCAACGGTTTCATCACTCTGGCCTCGGAAATCGGTGTCTGGAACTACCAGCCTGAAGACGTTATCGCCAAGGGTCGCGTAGGTCCGGGGCAGATCTTTGCGGTGGACACCGAAACCGGGCAGATCCTCGACACCGATGCGATCGACAACCGCTTGAAGTCGCGTCACCCGTACAAGCAATGGCTGCGCAAGAATGCCCTGCGCATCCAGGCGACCATGGAAGATAACGACCACGGCTCGGCGTTCTACGACGTTGACCAACTCAAGCAGTACATGAAGATGTATCAGGTCACGTTCGAAGAGCGTGATCAGGTGCTGCGTCCGCTCGGCGAGCAAGGCTACGAAGCCGTCGGTTCGATGGGCGACGACACGCCGATGGCCGTGCTCTCGCAGCGTGTGCGCACGCCGTACGATTACTTCCGCCAGCAGTTCGCGCAGGTCACCAACCCGCCGATCGACCCGCTGCGTGAAGCCATCGTCATGTCGCTGGAGATCTGCCTCGGTGCCGAGCGCAACATCTTCGAAGAATCGCCGGAACACGCCTCGCGCGTGATCCTCAGCTCGCCGGTCATTTCCCCGGCCAAGTGGCGCTCGCTGATGAACCTGGAGCGTCCGGGTTTCGAGCGCGCGATCATCGACCTCAACTACGACGAAAGCGTCGGCCTCGAAGCGGCCATCCGCAACGTGGCCGATCAGGCTGAAGAAGCCGTGCGTTCCGGTCGTACCCAGGTTGTATTGAGTGACCGTCACATTGCTCCGGGCAAGTTGCCGATCCACGCTTCGCTGGCGACCGGCGCGGTGCACCACCGCCTGACCGAAAAAGGCCTGCGTTGCGACTCCAACATTCTCGTTGAAACCGCTACCGCCCGTGACCCGCATCACTTTGCGGTGCTCATCGGTTTCGGCGCCTCGGCGGTTTATCCGTTCCTGGCCTACGAAGTACTGGGCGACCTGATCCGTACCGGTGAAGTGCTGGGCGACCTCTATGAGGTGTTCAAGAACTACCGCAAAGGCATCACCAAAGGTCTGCTGAAGATCCTCTCGAAGATGGGCATTTCGACCATCACTTCGTACCGCGGTGCGCAGTTGTTCGAAGCCATCGGCCTGTCCGAAGAAGTCTGCGAACTGAGCTTCCGTGGTGTGCCGAGCCGCATCAAGGGTGCGCGTTTCGTCGACATCGAAGCCGAACAGAAAGCCCTCGCCGCAGAAGCCTGGAGCCCGCGCAAGCCCATCCAGCAGGGCGGTTTGCTGAAGTTTGTGCACGGTGGCGAATATCACGCCTACAACCCGGACGTCGTCAGCATGCTGCAAGCCGCAGTGCAGCAAGGCGACTACAGCAAATTCAAGGAATACACGGCGCTGGTGGACAACCGCCCAGTGTCGATGATCCGTGACTTGTTCAAAGTGAAGACCTTGGACACGGCGCTGGACATCAGCGAGATCGAACCACTGGAATCGGTGCTCAAGCGCTTCGACTCCGCCGGCATCTCTTTGGGCGCGTTGTCGCCCGAGGCTCACGAAGCCCTCGCCGAAGCGATGAACCGCCTCGGTGCGCGTTCCAACTCCGGCGAAGGTGGTGAAGACCCGGCGCGCTACGGCACCATCAAGAGCTCGAAAATCAAGCAGGTTGCGACTGGCCGTTTCGGGGTGACTCCGGAATACCTGGTCAACGCTGAAGTGCTGCAGATCAAAGTCGCGCAGGGCGCCAAGCCCGGCGAAGGTGGTCAGTTGCCGGGTGGCAAGGTCAACGGGCTGATCGCCAAGCTGCGTTATGCCGTGCCGGGCGTGACCCTGATTTCGCCGCCGCCGCATCACGACATCTACTCGATTGAAGACTTGTCGCAGCTGATTTTCGACTTGAAACAAGTCAACCCGAAAGCGCTGGTCTCGGTGAAGCTGGTTGCCGAAGCAGGCGTCGGCACCATCGCTGCCGGTGTGGCCAAGGCCTACGCGGACTTGATCACCATTTCCGGCTACGACGGCGGCACCGGCGCATCGCCGCTGACCTCGATCAAATACGCTGGCGCCCCATGGGAACTCGGCCTCGCCGAAACTCACCAGACCCTGCGCGGCAACGATCTGCGCGGCAAGGTCCGGGTACAAACCGACGGCGGCCTGAAAACCGGCCTCGACGTGATCAAGGCTGCGATCCTCGGCGCTGAAAGCTTCGGCTTCGGCACCGCGCCAATGATCGCTTTGGGCTGCAAATACCTGCGCATCTGCCACCTGAACAACTGCGCCACCGGCGTTGCGACGCAGAACGAGAAGCTGCGCAAGGATCACTACATCGGCACCGTCGACATGGTGGTGAATTTCTTCACCTACGTCGCCGAAGAAACCCGCGAGTGGCTGGCGAAACTGGGCGTGCGTTCCCTTGAAGAGCTGATCGGTCGTACCGATCTGCTGGACATCCTCGAAGGCCAGACTGCCAAGCAGCAGCACCTCGATCTGACGCCATTGTTGGGCAGCGATCACATCCCGGCCGACAAACCGCAGTTCTGCCAGGTTGACCGCAACCCGCCGTTCGACAAGGGTCTGCTCGCCGAAAAAATGGTCGACATGGCCACCTCGGCGATCAACGACAAGAGCGGCACCGAGTTCGAACTGGATATCTGCAACTGCGACCGTTCGATTGGCGCACGGATCTCCGGCGAAATCGCGCGCAAGCACGGCAACCAAGGCATGGCGAGCGCGCCGATCACCTTCCGCTTCAAAGGCACGGCCGGTCAGAGCTTCGGTGTGTGGAACGCCGGCGGCTTGAACATGTATCTGGAAGGCGATGCCAACGATTACGTCGGCAAAGGCATGACCGGCGGCAAACTGGTCATCGTTCCGCCGAAGGGCAGCGTCTACAGGACCCAGGACAGCGCGATCATCGGTAACACCTGCCTGTACGGCGCCACTGGCGGCAAGCTGTTCGCTGCCGGCACTGCGGGCGAGCGTTTCGCCGTGCGTAACTCGGGTGCGCACACTGTCGTGGAAGGCACGGGCGATCACTGCTGCGAATACATGACCGGTGGTTTTGTCTGCGTGCTGGGCAAGACCGGTTACAACTTCGGCTCAGGCATGACCGGCGGTTTCGCCTACGTGCTCGACCAGGACAACACCTTCGTTGACCGGGTCAACCACGAACTGGTGGAAATCCAGCGGATCAGCGGCGAAGCGATGGAAGCCTATCGCAGCCACCTGCAACGCGTGCTGGACGAATACGTCGCGGAAACCGACAGCGAATGGGGTCGTAACCTCGCTGAAAACCTCGATGACTATCTGCGCCGTTTCTGGCTGGTCAAGCCCAAGGCTGCCAACCTGAAATCGTTGCTTTCCAGCACCCGTGCCAACCCGCAGTGATATGCGCCTGAAGAGTTTGATGAGGTTTTAACAATGGCTGAACGTCTGAATAACGACTTCCAGTTCATCGACGTCGGGCGCAAAGATCCGAAGAAGAAACTGTTGCGTCAACGCAAGAAAGAGTTCGTGGAAATCTACGAACCGTTCAAACCCCAGCATTCGGCCGATCAGGCCCACCGCTGCCTGGGGTGCGGTAACCCATATTGCGAATGGAAGTGCCCGGTGCACAACTTCATTCCGAACTGGCTGAAGCTGGTGGCCGAGGGCAACATCCTCCAGGCCGCCGAGCTGTCGCACCAGACCAACACCTTGCCGGAAGTGTGTGGCCGGGTGTGTCCGCAGGATCGTCTGTGCGAGGGTGCCTGCACCCTCAACGACGGCTTCGGCGCGGTGACCATCGGTTCGGTCGAGAAGTACATCACCGACACCGCGTTCGCCATGGGCTGGCGCCCGGACATGTCCAAGGTCAAACCGACCGGCAAACGTGTCGCGATCATCGGCGCAGGCCCGGCCGGCCTGGGCTGTGCCGACGTGCTGGTACGCGGCGGCGTGACCCCGGTGGTGTTCGACAAGAATCCGGAAATCGGTGGTTTGCTGACCTTCGGCATCCCCGAGTTCAAGCTGGAAAAGACTGTGCTGAGCAATCGCCGCGAAGTCTTTACCGGCATGGGCATTGAGTTCCGCTTGAACACCGAAGTGGGCAAGGACGTGACCATCGAGCAACTGCTCGAAGAATACGATGCGGTGTTCATGGGCATGGGCACCTACACCTACATGAAGGGCGGTTTTGCCGGTGAAGACCTGCCGGGCGTGCACGATGCGCTAGACTTCCTGATCGCCAACGTCAACCGCAACCTCGGTTTTGAAAAGTCGCCGGAAGATTTCGTCGACATGAAAGGCAAGCGAGTGGTGGTGTTGGGCGGCGGCGACACGGCGATGGACTGCAACCGCACGTCGATTCGCCAGGGCGCCAAATCGGTGACCTGCGCGTATCGTCGCGACGAAGCGAACATGCCGGGCTCGCGCAAAGAAGTGAAGAACGCCAAGGAAGAAGGGGTGAAATTCCTCTACAACCGCCAGCCGATCGCCATCGTCGGTGAAGACCGCGTCGAAGGCGTAAAGGTCGTCGAGACTCGTCTCGGCGAACCGGACGCCCGTGGCCGCCGCAGCCCCGAGCCGATCCCGGGCTCCGAAGAGATCATCCCGGCCGACGCCGTGGTCATCGCATTCGGTTTCCGTCCGAGCCCGGCGTCGTGGTTCGAACAGTTCGAAATCCAGACCGATAGCCAGGGCCGCGTCGTCGCCCCGGAACAAGGTCAATACAAGCACCAGACCAGCAACCCGAAAATCTTCGCCGGTGGCGACATGGTTCGCGGGTCTGACCTGGTGGTGACGGCGATCTTCGAAGGGCGCAATGCGGCTGAAGGGATCCTGGATTATCTGGGGGTCTGATCAAGCGACATAAAACCCTGTAGGAGTGAGCCTGCTCGCGATGGCGGTAGTTCAGTCACCGAATGTGTTGACTGGTACTTCGCCATCGCGAGCAGGCTCACTCCTACAGTTGTTTCTCAGTGTTGCGAATACCCGGTTTTCACTGCGATTAATTGACCCGATAGACAAAAGGCTGACCTGCAACCGTGCCTTTTGCGTCGCGCTCTGAGAAAATGCCCGCACTTTTTTTCCGGATGCCGACATGACTGCCCTGAAGAACGACCGTTTCCTTCGCGCCCTGCTCAAGCAACCCGTAGACGTCACGCCGGTATGGATGATGCGTCAGGCCGGTCGCTACTTGCCGGAATACCGCGCCAGCCGCGCCAAGGCCGGTGACTTCATGAGCCTGTGCATGAACCCGGAGTTCGCTTGCGAAGTCACGATGCAACCGCTCGACCGCTATCCGCAACTGGACGCGGCGATCCTCTTCTCCGACATCCTGACCATCCCGGACGCCATGGGCCAAGGCCTGTACTTCGAAACCGGTGAAGGCCCGCGCTTCAAGAAAGTCGTCAGCACCCTGGCCGACATCGAAGCGCTGCCGATTCCGGATCCGCACAAAGACCTCGGCTACGTGATGGACGCAGTCAGCACCATCCGCCGCGAACTGAACGGCCGCGTGCCACTGATCGGCTTCTCCGGCAGCCCGTGGACCCTGGCGACCTACATGGTTGAAGGCGGCTCGTCGAAAGACTTCCGCAAGACCAAAGCCATGCTCTACGACAACCCGCAAGCCATGCACCTGCTGCTGGATAAACTCGCGCAGTCGGTCACCAGCTACCTCAACGGCCAGATCATGGCCGGCGCGCAAGCGGTGCAAATCTTCGACACGTGGGGCGGTAATCTTTCGGCAGCTGCATACCAGGAATTCTCTCTGGCCTACATGCGCAAAATCGTCAGCGGCCTGATCCGCGAACACGACGGCCGCAAAGTCCCGGTCATCCTGTTCACCAAAAACGGCGGTCTGTGGCTGGAAAGCATCGCCGACGCCGGCGCCGACGCGCTGGGCCTGGACTGGACGTGCGACATCGGCAACGCCCGCGAGCGCGTCGGCAACAAAGTCGCGCTGCAAGGCAACATGGACCCGACCGTGCTCTACGCCAAACCGGAAGCCATCCGCACCGAAGTCGGGCGCATCCTGGCCAGCTACGGCAAGGGCAGCGGCCACGTGTTCAACCTCGGTCACGGGATCACCCCGGAAGTCGATCCGGAACATGCCGGTGCGTTCCTGCGGGCGGTGCATGAACTGTCGGCGCAGTATCACGAGTGATCGTGAAGGGTTAACAAATACCCGGTTTTAATGTGGGAGCGAGCCTGCTCGCGATGGCGGCGGATCAGTCAACAGAGATGTTGAATGTGAAGCCGTCATTGCCAGCAAGCTCGCTCCCACAGTTGTTTGTGGTTGGCCGAACTCAGGCCTTTACCGCGCCGAGCGGCGGCAACTTCGCCAATTTCAACGCCACCAACAAAGCAATCACCAGCAGCCCGCCAATAAACAAGCCGATCCCGTTCCAGCCACCCATGTGCCAGAACACCCCGCCCGCCGTGCCGGCAATGCTCGAACCCGCGTAATAGCTGAACAGATACAGCGACGAGGCCTGGCCCTTGGCCTTGATGGCGCGGCGCCCGATCCAGCTGCTGGCCACCGAATGCGCGCCGAAGAAGCCGAACGTGAAGATCAGCATGCCGATGATCACCAGCGGCAGCGGCGTGAACAGGGTCAGCGCCAACCCCGCGAGCATCAGCACAATCGTCGCCCACAGCACTTTGCGGCGGCCGAGTTTGTCGGCCAGCGAACCGATTTTCGCCGAGCTGTAAATCCCCGACAGGTACACCACCGACAACAACCCGACAAACGCCTGATCCATGTTGAAAGGCGCCGCCAGCAGGCGATAGCCGATGTAGTTGAACAACGTAACAAACGCGCCCATCAGCACAAACGCCTCGAGGAACAGCAGCGGCAAACCGGCGTCGCGAAAGTGCATGGTGAAGCCGTCGAGCAGGCTGCGCGGGTGCAGCGAGCGCGCGCGGAAGTTGCGTGATTCGGGGAGGATCTTCCAGAACACCGTGGCCGCGATCAGCGCCAGAGCGCCAATCACCAGCATCGCCGTGTGCCAACTGACGAAGTCGATCAACACGCCGGTAATCAAGCGTCCGCTCATCCCGCCGATCGCGTTGCCGCCGATGTACAAACCCATCGCCAGGCCGATGTGTTGCGGGTGAATTTCTTCGCTCAGGTACGTCATGGCGACTGCGGCCAGGCCGCTCAGCGACAAACCGATCAACGCGCGCATGATCAACACGCCTTCCCAGCTCGGCATCATCGCGCTGGCCATGGTGCACAGAGCGGCGGAAAACAGCGCCGTGACCATCACGCGTTTGCGCCCGACGCGATCGGAAATCGGCCCGGTGATCAGCAAACCAATCGCCAGCATGCCGGTGGCCACCGAGAGGATCAGGCTGCTCTGCGCCGCGTTGATCGAATATTCGTGGGACAGCAGCGGCATCATCGGCTGCACGCAATAGAGCAACGCAAACGTCGCGAAGCCGCCGGAGAACAGCGCCAGCACCGTGCGCATGAACATCGGCGTGCCTTTCTCGATGTAAATCTCTTGCAGCTCGGCGACCGCCTCATCCAGCGCGGAGGGCGGAACTTCTTGGGCAAGTGGAGCAACAGCAGTTTTCACTTCGGACCTCGGAGGACGCAGCCGGTCAGGCAATGAAAAAATCATATAGCTGGCTAATGATTCAATCCAATATATTGTTCGACCTGTTTGATAGGTTTAACGACCTAATGGAGTTTTCATGGAATTGCGCCACTTGCGCTACTTCATCGCCGTCGCCGAAGAACTGCACTTCGGCCGCGCCGCACAGGTGCTCGGCATCTCCCAACCACCTCTGAGCCAGCAGATTCAAGCGCTGGAAGCGGAGGTTGGCGCACGTTTATTCGAGCGAACCAATCGTCGGGTCGAACTCAGTGAAGCCGGTCGATTGTTTCTCGAAGAGGCGCGACTGGTGCTGGCGCAGGTCGATAAAGCCGCGGACGTCGCCCGCCGCGCGCAACTGGGTGAACTGGGAGAACTGAAAATCGGCTTCACCTCGTCGGCGCCGTTCAACTCGACCATTCCTCAAGCGATTTTCTCGTTCCGTCAGCGTTTTCCGGCCGTGCATTTGAACCTGCGGGAGATGAGCAGCACGCAAGTGGCGGACGCCTTGGTCGACGAATCAATCGAAGTCGGGATCATGCGACCGCTAGGCCTGCCGGATTCGCTGAGCGTTGTCGAACTGATGCGCGAGCCATTGGTGGCGGTACTCAGCTCCAAGCATCCGTTGGTGCAGGACAGTGAAGATGGACTGTTCCTGGCGGCGTTGGCCCTCGAACCTTTCGTCTTTTTCCCACGTAGTTATGGCAGCGGTCTGTACGCCCAGTTACTCAGCCTGGCGCGCGATGCGGGGTTCAGTCCGCACTTCGCGCAAGAGGCGGGCGAGGCCATGACCATCATCGGCTTAGTCGCGGCAGGTCTGGGCGTGTCGGTGTTGCCGGCGTCGTATCAACGGATGAGGATTGACGGCGTGGTCTATCGACCGCTGCTTGATCCAGAAGCGGTGTCAGCTGTGTGGCTGGTGCAGCGCAAGGATCAGAAATCACCGATGGCGAAAGCGTTTGTGGAGTTGCTGACGAGGAAGGTTGAGCCGCTGAAAACGTGAGGGCATTCGCTGGTTGATTGATGTTGCTGACGCTATCTATGCCACCCAGCAACTCCCCTGTGGGAGCGAGCTTGCTCGCGATAGCGCCAGTCGAATCATCAACAATCTTCAATCCGACAAAGGCAATCGCACCAAATCCCCGCGCAACGCTACTCGCGCCACAAATACCCCGACCCGACACTCGAAGGTATTCAAATCCTTGCGCACATGTTGGTCGTAATAACTCACGATATTAGTCACCGCGTTAGCCCCAACGCGCTTCGCATCAGTCTGCAACTTGATCAAATTCGACTGCAGCACCCACTCGCACGCATCGTGGTCGCTCTTGTTGGACGCGTTTGTTCCCAAGTCGCTGATTACATTCGCGCGCAATAAATGCTGATTCGCGGTCGGGCCATTGCCGGCCAGATAAAACTTCACACTTCCATCCAGCCGCCCGGCAAGCATCGCTTTAGAGAGAACGGTTTCGAATGGCATGTACATCAGATTAGTCGCGTGACTGGCGCTGGGGAGGAGGGTAAACATGAACATGGCGAGAATGGCTTTCACTTGCATGGTCAACTCCTTTGACGTGAGAGAGAACCGTGGGGGCCTTCGAGGTTGAATAACCCACCGTTCAATTTGGCTGCTCGCATGAGCCTGTTTGAGCGAGTGTAGATGCAGATTTCCGTCACCTCTATTCGGTTTTAGCCATTGAGGCGGTGGGACATTTCAGGTTACGGATCTAGGTTAGACAGGATCAAGAGTCGGGATCGTCGGGGGAAGCCTGTTTACTCAATCTCACAACTTGAAACAGATGAGTTTGCGGCTGTAAAAGCCGCAGTCCGCAGCGCTCTTGGGCTGTGATGGCAGTACAGATGGCGCGATGGGGCGGATTGCCAGCCGTTGTCGTTTGCTCAAGTTAAAGCAATACTGCGCACGTTCCCGAAAGGGGCTTGTGAGACTCTGAGGATCCTGGGTAACCAGCTGTCGCAGAGCCAGACAGGTAAATGGCGATGACAAGCCACCTGTTTGTGAGAGGGCGCCGAAAGGCGCCCTTTGTCGTTGTGGCGAAGAAAAGCTGCCGCGTTTTGAACGAAAACGCTGACTCCGTCCTGTAGGAGCGAGGCTTGCCCGCGAAGCTTTTCAGAGAATGTCGGATTTTTGGGGCTGCTGCGCAACCCAGCGCGAGCAAGCTCGCTCGCCACGGGTGTTCGGGTTTACTCGGGTTACTTGAGCTGAACCAAGTCACCTTTCAGCGCAACGCCCGCCATGATGGCGCCGGCGTGGCATTCGTAGTTCTTGGGGTCTTTGCGTTCGTTGCTTTTGTAGAAGCTGACGATGTTGGTCACTGCGTTTGCGCCAGCGCTTTTTGCTGCCTGGTGCAGGCTGATGATTGCCGATTGGGCAACCCATTCGCAGGCCACTTCGTCAGTTTTGTTGAAAGCGTTGGTTTTTTTGTTGGTCACCGAACCGGCGCTGAGGACGGTGGCTTTGCCGGCGGGTGTGTTGCCGGCGAGGTAGAACTTCACGCTGCCGTCGATTTTGCCGGTGCGGGTGGCTTCGGCGACGGCTTTGTCGAAAGGCAGGTACACGGCGGTGTCACGGGCCTGGCTGACGGCGGGCAGGGCGCAGATCAGCAGGGTGGCGGCGGCAGCGATTTTCTTGAAGTGCATGAAGGTCTCCTTGACCCTGAAGTGTGAGTTACGACCAGCGGCGGAAGATCAGCGAAGTGTTGACGCCGCCGAAGGCAAAATTGTTGTTCATGACGTACTGATTGCTCATCTGGCGGAATTCGCCGCGCAGGTAATCGAGTTTGCCGCAGTGCGGGTCGACCTCGTCGAGGTTGAACGTATGGGCGTAGAGGTCGCGGTTCATCATTTCGATGCTGAACCAGGATTCCAGCGCGCCGCACGCGCCGAGCGTGTGGCCGAGGAAGCTCTTCTGCGAACTGATCGGCATGTGCTCGCCGAACAATGCGCTGGTCGCCAGTGTTTCGGCGATGTCGCCCTGTTCGGTCGCGGTGCCGTGGCCGTTGACGTAGCCGATGTCCGAGGGCTGTAGACCGGCGTCTTCCAGCGCCAGCTCCATGGCCCGGCGCATGGTGACTTGCTCGGGGCGCGTGGTGTGCTGGCCGTCGGCGTTGCTGCCGAAACCGACAAGCTCGGCGTGGATGTGCGCGCCACGGGCCAGGGCGTGTTCGAGTTCTTCGAGCACCAGCATGCCGCCGCCCTCACCGATCACCAGGCCATCGCGGCCACTGTCGTAGGGGCGGGGCGAGGTCTGCGGGGCATCGTTTTTCAGGCTGGTGGCGTAGAGCGCGTCGAACACCATGGCTTCGGTCGGGCACAGTTCTTCGGCGCCACCGGCGAGCATCAGCGGCAAGCGGCCGAACTTGATCGATTCGTAGGCGTAGCCGATGCCCTGGCTGCCGCTGGTGCAGGCGCTGGAAGTCGGGATCAGCCGGCCGGTGAGGCCGAAGAAAATGCTGATATTCGCCGCAGTGGTGTGCGGCATCATCCGCACGTAGGAGTTGGCGTTGAGGCCTTCGGCGACCGAGTTGAGCAGCATGTTGCCGAACGCCTTGATCTCGTCGGTGCTGCCGGTGGACGAGCCGCACGCGACGCCCATGCGCCCGTCCTTGATCGATGCGTCGCCCAGCAGCCCGGCGTCGGCCAGCGCTTGCTCGGCGGCACCGACAGCGAGGCGCGAGACGCGGCCCATGCTGCGCAATTGTTTGCGTGTCCAGTGGCTGGGAACCTTGAAGTCATCGATCGGCCCGGCGAGGCGCGTGTTGAGTTCGGTGAAGCGGTCCCACTCGTCCATGCGGCGGATGCCGCTGCGGTTGGCTGCGAAGTTGGCGGCGATGGTCGGCCAATCGCTGCCCAGTGAGGTGATGCCGGCCATGCCGGTGACGACGACGCGCTTCATCAGCACAGGCCTCCGTTGACGGCCAGAACCTGCCGGGTGATGTACGAGGCTTCCGCCGACATCAGGAAATTCACCGCGCCGGCCACCTCTTCAGGTGTGCCCATGCGTTGTGCGGGGATCATTTTCATCAGTTCTTCCACCGGCACGTTTTCGTCGAGCATCGCGGTGTCGATCAGGCCGGGTGCGACACAGTTGACGGTGATTTTGCGCTTGCCCAGTTCAATCGCCAATGCTTTCGCGGCGCCGATCAAACCCGCTTTGGAAGCGCTGTAGTTGACCTGGCCACGGTTGCCGATCAAACCGGACACCGAGGTGATGCAGACGATACGCCCGGCAGCGCGACGACGAATCATCGGCATCATCACCGGGTGCAGCACGTTGTAGAAACCGTCGAGATTGGTGCGCATCACCACGTCCCAATCATCCTCGCTCAACGCCGGAAACGCACCGTCGCGGGTCAGCCCGGCGTTGAGCACCACGCCGTAATAGGCGCCGTGGGCTTCAACGTCGGCTTCGAGAATGGCTTTGCAACTGGCGCGATCGGAAACGTCGAATTGCAGCACGCGGGCAGTGCGGCCCAATGCCTGGATTTCGGCTTGAACGGCCTCAGCCTCGGCCCGGCCGCTGCGGCAATGCAGCACGATGTCATGGCCGGCCTGGGCCAGACGCAGGGCGATGGCGCGGCCGATACCACGGCTGGAACCGGTGACCAGTACGGATTCAGTCATCACTCGACTCCTTGGGATTCTTCAAGATAGTGCGCCGCTTGCGGCGGACGGTACACGTTCAGCCGCGCGGTGGCGTGGATGCCGGGCGCGTTGATGTGGCATTCGAACACGCCCATGCCGCTGTCATCTTCCAGCGAACGCACGCCGTGGATGCTCAGCTCGGTGCCGGCGGGAAAATGCTCGACGTTGCATTCGAATTTGCGCGTGCCGAGCAGGAAACCCAGATCCACCGCATCCCCGCGCGCGCGTGCGTGGCAACCGGCGTAAGCGGCGACGCTCTGCGCCATCAGCTCGATGCCGACCCAGGCCGGCAAACTGCCGTCGGCGCGGTTGAACAAGCCACCGGGTTTGACGGTGAGGCGCGTGTGAATCTGCTCGTCATCGAACGACAGGATCTGCTCGATGAGGATCATGTCGCCAGCGTGAGGCAGCAGTTCGGCGAGCGGCCAGTCAATCATGGGGCGTCTCCGATAATCAGGCTGACGTTATTGCCCCCGAAGGCAAACGAATTGCTCATCAGGTAGCGAGGTGCAATGGACGCCAGGCGCGTGGCCGAGGTCACCCAAGTCAGCGGCGGCAGGTCGGGGTCGGGTTGGCCGTCCCAGACGTGCGGCGGCAGGTCGTGCCGCGGATTGTCGGCGCTGAGGCTCAGCCAGCAGAACGCTGCCTCCAGCGCACCTGCGGCGCCGAGGGTATGACCGGTCATCGGTTTGGTCGACGAGCAGGGCACGCCGTCCGGGAACAATGTGGAAACGGCGAGGCTTTCCATCGCGTCGTTATGTTGTGTGGCGGTGCCGTGCAGGTTCAGGTAAGCGATTTGTGCCGGTTGCAGCTGCGCGCGGCCCAAGGCTTTGCGCATCGCTTGCAGGGCGCCGCGACCGCTCGGTTCCGGCGCGGAAATGTGATGCGCGTCGGAACTGGCACCGCTGCCGAGCAAGGCAATCGCTTGGCCGTCGCCCGGTTGTTTGCTCATCAGGAACAGCACCGCCGCTTCGCCGATGTTGATGCCGTTGCGGTTGATCGAAAACGGATTGCAGCGTTGTTCGGACACTGCTTCCAGCGCCGAGAAACCGTTGAGCGTCAGTTTGCACAAGCTGTCGACGCCGCCGCACAGCACGGCGTCGCACAAGCCGAGATCGAGCAGACGCTGCGCGCTCATCAACGCGCGCGCGCTCGACGTGCAGGCAGTGGAAATCACGTAGGCCGGGCCGCTCAATTGCAGCCAGTCGGCGAGGAAATTGGCGGGGGCGCCGAGTTCCTGTTGCTGATAGTCGTAGTCGGCGGGGAATTGCTGCTCGCGAATGTAATGCGCCAAGCCGCGACTGGCTTCGTCGATGCCTGAGGTGCTGGTGCCGAGCACCACGCCGATGCGCCCGTGGCCGAAGGTCTGGATCGCGCGATCGATGTCCGCATGAATCTGCAGCGCGGCTTCCAACAGCAATTGATTGTTGCGACTGCGCTGATCGGCCATCTCTGGCGGTATCGCCGCTAATTCACCGTGAACCGCCGCCACGGGCAACGAACGTTCCGCGACCCAACCGGCCTCGCTGCGCATGCCCGAGCAATCGCCGGCAAACAGATTGCGCGCGACTTGCTGCTTGTCGCGACCGAGGGCGCAAATCACCCCGAGGGCGTTGAGATAGGCGGTCATGGCGCGTCACCGTTGAGCGGTGTGATTTGGTATTTCGGGCCTTTTGGCAGGCTCAGTTCAAAGCTGTTCGGCGCGGCATAACGCACGTCCCAATGCTCGGGTAATGCGCGTTGCGCGCCGTGCTGCTGCGCGGTGGGGTAGTTGGCTTGCAACTCGGCGTTGGGCGTCAGCGCAAACAATAACGCGGCGAACAACTCGCGGGCCTCGGGGTTGGGCGGTAGCAGACCATCGGCGTGCCATTCGCCGTCTTGCAGCTTTTGCCGCGCCTGGGGAATGCCGAGCAAATCCATCATCGACCAGCGCAGCGCCGGGCCTTCCTGCTGAATCACTAACACCCAATCCTGACGCTGATCGGCGACGAGGCGCTGGATGTGCAATTGCATCGGCAGCGCGAGGTTCGGCAGCTGCTCGGGCAGCGGGGCGTGGCTGGCGCAAGCGCTCAGCAGCAGCGCACAAGCCACCAACACCATTCGCAACAACCCCGCAAACCCTGTGGGAGTGAGCCTGCTCGCGATAGCGTCCGTGCAGCCAACGTTGGCGGAGGCTGACCCACCGCTATCGCGAGCAGGCTCACTCCTACAGGTATTTGTGCAGTTTTGTTGGATTGCGCTAGACATCACACAGCACCTTCAAGCGGCTTGCGCGCCACCACGTTGACCAGGGTTTCTTCCCGTTGGCCAAAGGGCTTGGGCTTGCGCAAACCAAAGCGTTCCAGCAACCCGAAATCCTTCGCGCGGCTCCACCACAAGTACGGGTAAGAAACATTCTGCGGCGCGAACTCAAAACCCTGCTGACGAATCATCTGCAGATACCCCGCAGCGCTTTTCTGCACATGCATCGGGTGGCGGAACAACCAGCGGATCACCCACGTATCAATGTAAGCCTCGGTCGACTCGGCAAACAGCAAATAGCCGCCCGGTTTGAGCACCCGATAAAACTCGGCCAACGCCTGATCCTGCTCCACCAGATGATGAAATGTCTGGTGGCAGAACAGCAGATCAACGCTGGCATCGGCGACATTCAGCGTCGCGCAATCGCTGCCGATCAACTCGACCTGCATGCCCTGACGCGCCGCTTCTTCGCCACTGAGTTTCAGGCTGTGCGGGTCGGCATCGACGCCAATCAAACGCTGCGGGGCGAAGGTCTGGCGCAGGTATTGGAACGACTTGCCTTGGCCGCAACCGGCGTCGAGCAAAACCGGATCTGCCGGCAGCGACTCACTGAACAACCCGCGCAAATCATTGATCGCCACGCGCAGCACATGGTGTTGCCAAGTGTGGCTGCGCAGGAACCAGAAACCGAATCGGGTTTCTTCGACGTAGTTGTCGCTCAGGTAACTCATGTCGCTTCCCTTGCGCAGATTTCCGAGATCACTTTCAACCGGCGTTTCGCTTCGCTGACAAACGGGTTGCGCTCATCCCAGGCGTAACCGGCGAGGATCGAAGCGATCATGCGGCGGATATCCGGCGAGCTGGCTTCATGGAAAATCACGTCCTGGAACGTCCCGGCGTACCAGCCTTCGACGTAGCAGCGGAAGGTGTCGACGCCGCGTTTCAGCGGTTCGGCGAACTCGGTTTGCCAATCGACGCTTTCGCCCTGCAACTGGCGGTGCAACACGGCGGCGGCCATGCTCGCCGAACGCATGGCGATGGTCACGCCGGAGGAAAACACCGGGTCGAGGAATTCCGCCGCGTTGCCGAGCAGTGCGAAGCCCGGGCCGTGCAGCGTTTTGACGTTGGCCGAGTAGCCGCCGATGGTCCGCGCCGGGGTGTCCCACACGGCGTTGTTCAACACGCTGGCGAGGCTTGGGGTTTCGGCAATAAAACCGCGCAGGCAGGCGTCGAGATCGTCGGTCCGGCCGGCGAAATGTTCCGCCGCCGCGACCACGCCCACCGAGCAGCGCCCGTTGCTGAACGGGATGCTCCAGAACCAGATGTCGCGGTGGATCGGGTGGGTGGTGACGAGGATTTTGCTGCGGTCGAATTTCGGGTTGTCGATGTGATCTTCGACGTGGGTGAACACCGCTTGGCGCACCGGGAAATTCGACGGCGCTTCGAGGTCGAGCAGCCGCGGCAGGACGCGGCCATAACCGCTGGCGTCGAGGACGAAATCGGCCTCGACACGGTATTCGCTGCCGTCCTCGCGCAGCACATTCAGTTGCGGTTTCGCCAGGCTGAAATCGGCGCTGACGATGGCCTCGCCGTAGCGCAACTCGACGCCTTGCAACGCGGCTTGATCGGCCAGCAACTTGTCGAAATCGGCACGTTGCACCTGGAACGTGGTCGGCTTGCCGTTGCTGAACGTGTCGCCGAAATCGAAGGCGCTGTACTGCTCGCCCCAGGCGAACGCGGCGCCGGTCTTGAGCTGAAAACCGGCGACGTTCACCGCGTCGAGCATGCCGGCTTCTTCGACGAAATCCAGGCAATGCGACAACAGGCTTTCGCCGATGGAAAACCGTGGGAAATGCTGACGTTCGATCACCAGAACATCGTGACCGTTGCGCTTGAGCAGCGCGGCGGCGATGGCCCCCGAAGGGCCGGCACCGATGATCACCACCTGACGATGTTCCATTTCAACTGTTGGCACGAGGACTCCTTGCCGGGGCGGCGATGTTCAGCGGGATTCGGTGCATGCCGGCCAGTGCCGGCAGCAGTGTGGCGATCAGGCCCATCAGCATCAGCGCGAAATACAGCGCCGGGCTGATGAGTTGTTGTTGCAGCAGCAGGTTGAGGAACACGATCTCGCTCAAACCGCGAATATTCAGCAGCAAGGTTTCGCGCCAACGGCTGGCGCCTTGAAACGACACGCCGGCCCAACCCAGGCCCAGCCAGTTGCCGAGCATTTTGCTGAGAATCGGCAACAGCAGCAGAGCCGTCAATTGCAACCAGCCGAGGCTGGCCATGGCGCTGTGCACGTCGATCTGCACGATGCCGAACGTGAGGATCAGCGGGATGGCGATCCACGTCTGCAAACGGTTCATCCACTGCGCCGGCAGCGGCAATACCAGCGGCACTTTCAGCGCGGCCATGCACAGCAAATAACCGATGCCGAAAATCAGCGCGTTGAGCTTGAAGTGTTCGGCCACCACCAGCAGCGCGAAGAAACAACCGCTGTGCAGCAGCGGCCGGCGCAAGCCGAGCAGGCTTAACAGCAACGGCAGGCACGCGCCGGCCAGCGGCAATAACAGACTGCTCAGGTGCAGGCTGCCCTGGGCGAAACCAAACAAGGTCCAACAAGCGAGGTCGATGACGATCGCGGTTTGCACCAGACGCCGGGTCGCGGCGGGCGGGTAATTGATGTGGCGCAGGTACAGGTACAACACCGGCACCGCCGTAATCGCGAACACCAGCCCGACCGCCAACGAACTGAGCCACGGTTGCGCCGGCAGCAGCCAGACTGCCGTTGCGAGCCCGCAGGCGAACGGCAGGCAGAAACTCGGCAAAGCGATTTTCAGGCTCTGGCGGTCCAGTCGCAGGTCGATCACGTCGCTGAGAATATGCCCCAGCAGCAAGGCAAAACTCAGGCTGTAGAGGTTTTTCAGCCACACCGGCGAGATCAGCGCGGCGCCGCTGAGTTGCCAGCCCGGTTCGATCCAGAAGTACATCAGCAGCGGCAAACCGAAGGTCGCCAACAACAATTGGCTGACAATCGGGATCAGCCCGAAGTGCCGCCCGACACGGGTCGCCACGGCGAACAGCAGCAGGGCCATCGCCCAAAACAACGCGATCATCATGCGACCGGCTCCGTGGCTGCCACGGCCGGTGACGGCGGATGATCGGCGCGTCCGGCCCACGGCGCCAGAATGAAGCTGAATGCCAGACCCAGGCTCACCGACAAGCCGAAGTTGCTCACTGCCGGCGTACTCGACACCGCGAGCAAACCGAACGACAGCCACGTCGTCACTGCCGCAAGCAAGGTGCCCAGCAGGCTGACGGCGACGCCGCCGATCTGCTCGCGCATGAGGATCGCGTAATCGACGCTGATCGCCGTCACCAGCAGCAAGCCGAACAGGCTGAACAAGGTCAGCGGTTGCCCCAGCCAACCGAGGCTGGCGAGGCTGCACAGCGCCGCGAGCAGCGGCAGCGCGACGATGCGCAGCGCACCGCCGAAGCCGAATGGCAGGATCAGCACCAGCACAATCAACACGCAGGATGCGAGTTTCAATTCGGCGGCGCTGATCTGCGTTTTGGCGAAAACATTGTTCAGTTCGCCAAGACGATCAACCAGTTGCACCCCCGGCAAGTCCAGCGCCTGCACGCGCAGCAACGACGGATTATTCAAACCTTGCAGACTGACCATCGCCGCCACGCCGCCGTCATCGGTCGGCCCCAGCCATAACGGGCGATAAGGTTCGGCCAGCGGGCCGAGCAGCGCCGCGTCGATGTCTTCGGTGGGCAACGCCTGCAATTTCGCCAGCTCGGCTTGCAGCGCTGCGGCCGGCACGCCGAGGTCGAGCAAGGGTTGCCAGAATTGCGGCAATTTGTTCAGCGCTTCGCGCACTTGCTGTTGTTCGCTCGGCTGGCTGACCAGTTGATTGAGCGACAAAAAGCCCTGCAATTTATCGAGGTTGACCAGTTGCTGCAGCCGCTCGCTGAGCGCGTTCTGCCGCTCGAGCAGCTCTTGCTGATTGGCCGCGCGGATCAGGAAAAACTGGCTGGTGGGCTGGTAGCCGGTGATGCGCGCAATGGCCTGCGCTTCATCGGTCAGGTGCTGCGGCATGCCGACCCATTGGCGAATGTCGTTTTTGCTGTCGAGCTGCAATATCCCGCCGACACAAAACGCGAGCAACAGCGCCAGCAACACCGGCGTTTTGACGTGGTTGAGCAACGCTTCGCGCAGGCTCACCAGGCATTCGGCGACGCGCAGCGGCCATTGCGCCGGGCGCAGATCGGCGCCCTTGAGCAGTGCTGGCAGCAGGCACACCGCCGACAGATAAGCGCCGAGCAGGCCGGCGGCGGAGAACACGGCGATTTGCGTCAGTGCCGGGAACGGCGTCCAGGCCAATGCGAGGTAGCCGATGCAACTGGTGATCAGGCTCAGCGTCAGCCCTGGCAACGTCAGGCGCAACGCCGGCCAACTGTGCCAGGGTTTCAGGCTCCAGCTCTTGGACAAGTAATGCAGCGGGTAATCTACAGCGACGCCGATCAGGCTTGAGCCGAGCACCAGCGTCATCACATGCATATGCCCGAACAGCGCCACGCACGCGACACCGCCGAACAGCATGCCGACCAGCACCGGGACAAACGCGAGCAACACGCGCCAGCGCCGAAACGCCAGCAATAGCAACAATAGAATGCCCAGCGTGGCGCCGCCGCCAACCCAGGTCATTTCGCGCGTGGCTTGCCGTTGACCGTTGGCGGCGTAGAGCAAACCGCTGGCGGCGAGCAATTGCACGTCGCTTTGCGCGGCTTGTTCGCGGCTGTGTTCGAGCAGGTCGGCGACTTGCAGCGGCAGGTTCATGTCGAAGGCGTTGCCGGTGGTGCGCGCGCGC
The DNA here is from genome assembly GCF_007828705.1 of Pseudomonas sp. SJZ131. Lineage (NCBI taxonomy): Bacteria > Pseudomonadati > Pseudomonadota > Gammaproteobacteria > Pseudomonadales > Pseudomonadaceae > Pseudomonas > Pseudomonas sp. SJZ131. Next base: position 387,086 of record NZ_VIVC01000004.1, read on the forward strand.
AGCAACACCCAACTCTTGCCGTCGGCATCGGCAATCAACGCGCCGCTGCCGATGTCCAGTTGCACCGCGCCGTGCTGCGGCTGGCTGTTCTGGATTCGCCCGGTGAGGCCCAGCCAGTCGTCCTGGCTCGGCACCAGCGTGAATCCGGTGAACGGGTCAAACAACGCCTGGACGCGTTGCTGGATAAAGGCTTGCGGATGCTCGATCAGTTGGCGCCGATCTTCATCACCGAGCATCGCCAGGCGTCCTTGCAGCAGTTGCGTGCGCAGGGCCGGCAAGTCGGCTTGCAAGGTCCACCGGACCTTTTCGAACACACCGCTGGCCTGCCATTGCTCGCCGATTTTTTGCGCCATGGCCACCGCTTGCTGGCGATCGGCGTGGCCGACCAGTACCAGCATTTCGCGGTTCAGCGGTTCTTGCATGCGTTGTTCGGCGCGCAGTTCCAGCGCGTCCGGCGTCGTGCCTGGCACCAGTTCCATCAGGTTGGCCGACAGCGGCGCGCCGTCACGCCACTGCCAACCGGCGAGCGCGAGCACCGCCAGCAGCAGGATCAGAAACAGCCGTGGGAGCATCCGTTCACTCGGCAAAGTCATGTTGCTCCGCATCGCTCAACGGTTGGGCGCTGGTGCTGTCCTGCATGCGCAGCAGCGTGCTGTCGCCCTGGGTTTCGAGCAGTTGGATGGTGTTGACCAGTTCGCCGCCAGCAATGTTGATCTGGTTGAACACTTGCTTGAGCAGCATCGAGCGTGGGGTCAGGGTCAGCTTCCATTGCTGCGCATCGCCGCTCAGCGCCAGTTCGAAATCCCGTTGCAAACCGCTGCTGTCGCCTTGCAGGACGGCGAGGAACAAGCGGTTCTGCTCGGCGCCGGCACTCTTGCCGGGCAGCAATTGCCAGCCGTTGGCATCGCGTCGGGCGATGCCTTTGGCGCTGATGCGGTAATCCTGTTGCAGCGGGGTTTTCAGCAACCACAGCAAGCCGTGGTTCTTCGCGAGGACAAAGGTGCCTTTGCTGACTAGCGGCTGGGGCAGGGCGCGCAGGTGTTTTTCCTGGATGAAATTGCCGTGGATGACCTCGGGTTTCGCCAGTTGATCGCTCAGCTGCTGCAAATCGAAAGCCTGTGCCCACGACGAAAACCCCAGCAGCGCCGAAATCAACACCCAACACCTGAATGCCGAAAACCTGAACACGGAAAACTGTGGCGAGCGAGCTTGCTCGCGTCGGGCAGCGAAGCGGCCCCAAAAAAGAGAGTGCTGCGCACTCTGACGCGAGCAAGCTCGCTCGCCACGGGGAGTGGGGTTGGGGTTGAGAATGGGGTTGGTCGCGGTGTTCATGGCAGCATCCTTTCGACGGCTTCGGTGAAGACCTTGGGCGAGGCCAGTTGCATTTCGCGGCTGCTCATCTCGACCGCGACTTGCACGGTGCTGGCGCGGGTCAGGCGTTCGCTGGTGTGCAGGTCGCTGATCAGGTAATTGATCTTCAACCGGTTCTCCCATTCGACGAGGCTGGCGCGCACGTTCAGCGTCTGGCCGAACACCGCGCCGCGCACATATCGCAGTTGCAGGTCGATCACCGGCCAGGCAAACCCCGACTCGACCATCGCCGTGTAGTTGTGGCCGATTTTGTCGAGCAACGCGCACCGGGCGATTTCCAGGTATTTCACGTAATGGCCGTGCCAGACCACGTGCATGGTGTCGACGTCAAAGAACGGCACGAGGATTTCCGTATCGGCGTGAAGCACTCCTTTGCTACGCATGCAGCCTCCAGTGTTGCTCGGCGATACGTTGCAGGCACAGACGCAATTCGCCTTCCAGCGCACGGTCTTCGATGACCGGCGCAAAGTCTTTCGCCAGCTCTTCATGCATCGCTGCCAGCGCGGGCGGCAACGGTCGCGCATCTGGCGCCCGGCTGCGCAGCCACACACCTTGGTTGGCCGCGAGCAGGGTGGCGGCGGCGACCTGTTCGGTCAGCTCCAGCACCCGCACGGCATCGCGCGCGGCGATGGTGCCCATGCTCACTTTGTCCTGGTTATGGCACTCGGTGGAACGCGAGAACACGCTGGCCGGCATGGTGTTTTTCAGCGCTTCGGCGGTCCAGGCGCTGGTGCCGATCTGCACCGCTTTGAAGCCGTGATTGAGCATGGCGCGCTCGGCGCTGGCGCCGGAAAGATTGCTCGGCAAACCGTGGTTGTAACGCTCGTCGACCAGCAGCGCGAGTTGTCGGTCCAGCAGATCGGCGACGTTGGCGACGAGGTTTTTCAGGCTGTCCATGGCGAACGCAATGTGGCCACCGTAGAAGTGCCCGCCGTGCAGCACGCGCTCGGCTTCGGCGTCGATGATCGGGTTGTCGTTGGCGCTGTTGAGCTCGATTTCGATGAACGAACGCAGCCAGTTCAGGCTGTCGGCCAACACGCCGAGTACGTGCGGCGCGCAACGCAGGGAATAGCGATCCTGCAGACGATGCAGCGGCGCGGTGGGCGCGTCGATCGCCAAATCCTTGCGCAACCACGCGGCGACTTGCATCTGTCCCGGATGCGGTTTGGCGGCGAACAGGCGCTCGTCGAAATGCTCCGGATTACCTTGCAGTGCGACCACGTTCAGCGCGGTGATGCGCGTGGCCAGTTGCAGCAGATAATCGGCGCGGGCGAAGGCGAGGCAGGCAATCCCGGTCATCACCGCCGTGCCGTTCATCAGCGCCAGCGCTTCCTTGGGGCGCAGCACCAGCGGCGTCCAGCCGAGTTCGCGATGCACGTCGGCAGCTTGTCGGCGCTCGCCACGGAACAGCACTTCGCGTTCACCGGAGAGGGTCGCGGCGACGTACGACAGCGGGGTCAGATCACCGCTGGCGCCGACCGAACCTTCTTCCGGAATCAGCGGCAGGATGTCGTGTTCGAGGAAGGCTTGCAGGCGTTCGAGCAGTTCCACGCGAACCCCGGAAACGCCGTGGCACAGCGACTGCAAACGCGCCGCGAGCACTGCGCGGGTCGCCTGGGCGTCGAGCAATTTGCCCAAGCCGCAACCGTGGAAAGTGTAGAGATGACGCGGCAGCGCTTCGACGTGATGCAGCGGCACCGCGACCACGCAGGAATCGCCGTAACCGGTGGTCACGCCGTAGATCACGCCTTCCTTGTCCAGCAGCGAGTCGAGAAAACGCGCGCCTTTGGCAATGCGTTCGCGGTATTCAGGGTCGCCCTGCAACTGCGTCGGCGCGTGGCGGTTGGCCACGGCCAGCACGTCTTCGATGCGCAAAGGGAGTTCGCCGAAGGTTACCGGCTCAAGCGTTGGCGTCGTCATCGGTCTTCCAGAAAGGGTAAAAGTTGAACCATTGTTGAGGCGCTTCAAGGCAATAGTGGCCCAGGCGGTCGGCGTAGCGGGTCGCCCACTGATGAATGACCTGCTCGCGGTCGCTGCGTTTCCACACGATGGCGTCGGCGAACGGTTCGAGGGTCAGGCGATATTCGCCGTCGGGCTTCTTCAGGCACAGCAGCAGATTGACCGGGCATTTGAGCAGCCCGGCCAGCAGCCACGGGCCTTGCGGGAACGCTGCCGGGTGGCCGAGGAAGTCCACCGTGACGCTGCGCCCGCCGTGCAGCGGCACGCGGTCGCCGGCAATCGCCAGCCACTCGCCGCGCTCCAGGCGTTCGTGCAATTGCAGCATGATCACCGGGTCCAATTCGCTGACCTGAATCAGGCGCAAATTGGTCGCGCCGGCCTCGCCGAGCAGGCGATTGAACTGCTCGGCGTGCTTGGTATGCACCAGCACGTTCATGGTGACTTTCTCGCCGATTTCCGCCAGTGCGCGGCAGACTTCGAGGTTGCCCAAGTGCGCGCCCACCAGCAGTTGCCCGCGGGCGCCGCGCAGTTGCGTGCGCAGCAACGCCGGGTCGATGATTTCGATCTGGTTGATGCTGAGCTTGCCGTTCCACACGTCGAGCTTGTCGAGCATGGAATCGGCGAACGCCATGAACTGGCCGAATACGCGCCAGTGCGTCGGACGCAATTGCGCGCGAGCGCTCCAGTCGGCGAGGCGCTGCTGGTATTGCCAGGCGCTTTTACGGGCGCTGCGGCCGAACAGGAAAAAGTACAACACGATGCCGTACAGCAACGGGCTCAACAGCCGTCGGCCAAGGACTTTGGCGCAGACGGCGGTGAATTTCATCAGCCAGAAACTGCCGCGCTCCTGGCGATCGGCCCAGTGCTTTTTATCGGTATTGGCGCTCATGTGCGCCACCGACGCCAGAGGATCAGCGGCGCGCGCAGCAACATGCCGAAGAACAGCCGGGTGTGCATGCTCGATATCAGGACGTTGTCGTGGAACAGGCGAAAATGCGAGACGCCGTCCAACGGGTAATGGACCTTGGTTTGCAGCCACAACATCGGCTGATTGCGCCACGCCAGGCGCACCAGAATGTCCGAGTCGAAATCCATGCGTTTGCCGATCTTCGCCGAGCTGATCAGCGCCAGGGTTGGCGGCAATGGATAGACGCGAAAACCGCACATCGAATCGCGGATTTGCAGCGACAAGGTGTTGATCCAGACCATCACGTGGGTCAGGTAGCGCGCATACAAACGGCCCTTGGGCACGCTGGCGTCGTACAGCGGATAACCACAGATCAACGCTGCCGGATTGGCCCGCGATTGCTCGATGAAAGTCGCGACGTCGGTGAGGTCATGCTGGCCGTCGGCGTCCACTTGCAAGGCGTGGCTGAAGCCCAGCCGCGAGGCTTCGCGCAGCCCCGTCATCACCGCGCCGCCCTTGCCTTGATTGACGGTCAGGCGGACCAGGAAAACGTCATCGCGCTGTGCCAGTTGGTCGAGCACTTTCGCGCACGCCGGGGTGCTGGCGTCGTCGACCAGAATGCACGGCAAAGCTTGGGCGATCAGGGCATCGACGACCGTGGTGATCGCGGTTTCGTGGTTGTAGACCGGGATGATTGCGCAGGGGTTATGCATTTTGATACCCACCGCACCCTTGTAGCAGCTGGCGAAGCCTGCGATCGGCCGCGAAGCGGTCGCAAACCAGGTCAACGAGATCCTTCAGAATCACCGTGGCGGCCTGATTGCGAGCGCTTCGCACTCGGACGCAGCCTGCGGCAGCTGCTACACGGGAATTCAACTTATCCACAGGACGCCTCCAGCACAATCCGTCCGCTTGAGCAGGTGGCGGTGTGGTTGCGGAAGGTGAAATACAACTTGCTGCGCGTGGTGTCGAAACGCAGGTGCAGTTGGATTTCGTCGCCGGGGCGCACCAGTTGCTGGAATTTCAGCACTTCCATGCCGGCGAAGCGGCTCGGCAGGTTCATCAGTTGCTGGCCGAGGCTGAGCGCCCAATCCACTTGCACCACGCCGGGCAACACCGGGGTTTGCGGGAAGTGACCGCTGAAATAGGCGAGGTCCGGCGGCACGGCCAGTTGCAGGCTCCATTCACCGTCGGTTTGCACTTGTTCCAGCACTTCCGGGGTCTTCGCTCGCGGTGCCAGCAGCAGCGCCTCGACGCTGGCCTGCGGCAGCTTGCCTTGGGCGTTCAGCGGCAATTGCCGGAGGATGCGCCAGCGCCGTGGCAGTGCCAGCGCTTCGCAATGCTGGCTCAGGTGCTGGCGCAGTTCCTGGGTCAATGTGCGGCGGCCCTGATTGCGCAACGCATGCAGCCCTTGTTGACTGAGCACCAGCAGCGCGCCCAGCGAAGCACGGTTTTCCTGGACCACGCCAAGCCGCGCGTCGGCGACCCAATCGTGCGACATCAGCGCTTGTTCGAGCATCGGCAGGGAGATACGTTTTTCTTCCAGTTTGACGATCCGGTCGAGCCGGCCGAGCAATTCGAAACGACCGTCGGCGCTCATTCGCGCCGCGTCGGCGGTGTGCTCGATGTGGCCGGCAGGCAAGTACGGCGAGGCGATCAGCAAAGCGCCGTCGCTGTCCTGACTGAGCACCACGTCGGCGAATGGCTGCCACAGGTTTTGCCCCTGGCGCCAGGCAATGCCGCCGGTTTCCGAGCTGCCGAGGATTTCCGTCGGCCATTGCTGCAAGCGTTCGAACAGGCTTCGCGCGGCGTCGGCAGGCAGCGCGCCACCGGAGGAAAACACCCGGCGCACCGCGCTCAGGGCCGGCCAGTCGAGGTTGTCGCCCATGCGTTTGAGCAGCGCCGGGCTGCCGACCCAGGCAAACGCCGGGTATTCGCGGCTGGCGCGCTGCAGGTCTTCCGGGAAGGCCAATTGCTTGCGCACAAACGGACGCCCGGCGCACAACGGCCAGAGCACGCGAAACAGCAAACCGTAAATATGCTGAGTGCCGACGCTGCCGATGATGCAGGCCTGGCCCAGATCGGCGCCCCACAGCTGTTCCAGCGCTTCGACCTCATTGGCCAGTTGGCGCAGGGTTTTGTCGATACGCTTGGGTTCGCCGCTGGAGCCGGAGGTGCACAGGCTCAGCTCGCAGCGATGCAGATCCAGCGCAGCGGCGGCCAGCGGCGCGTGTTGATAATCGGCCAGATGCGCGTCGTCGGGCTGATCGGTCAGCCACAGATCGACTTCGCCCGACCAGCGTTGGCGCGTCTGCGCTTGCAGGTCGGCCGGCAGCAACACGCTGACCCCGGCACGCCAGGCGCCGAGTAGCGCAATCGCCAGGTCGGCGGCGTCTTCGAGGTGCACGGCAATGCGTTTGACACCGTCGGCTTGCAGGCCGGCGGCGAAGCTCAGGGCTTGCGCGCACAACTGCGCGTGATTCAGCGCCGGGGCGGCCGTGATGGCGCGTTCCGGCTGAGCCTTGAGCAGCAATTGCTCAAGTTTTATCCAATTCATGGGTGGCCTCTTACCCGTTGTCGTATCAGCCATTCAATGGCAAACATCAGGCCGATCAATCCATAGGAGATCAGGCCGGTGTACAACATCCACCAACTCAGCGGCGCCCAGAGGGTCAACGCGGCGGCGCACAATCCGTTGCAGAGGAAAAACACACTCCAGGCCAGCGTGACCTTGCGTGTGTAAACAATCGCCTTCGCGGGCAATTTCGGTTCGCGCAAGCGCGCCAGGCGTTCGGCCATGGGTGGGCCATATTTCAGGCTCAGCCCGAACAGCGCGAGCATGAATGCGTTGATCAGCACCGGGTACCAGCGCAGCAGCGCTGGGCTGTCGAACAGCGCCAGCAGCAGGCAAAACCCGATGGCGACGATGGCCATCCACAGGCTGCCGGGCCGGCGCACGCCGGTCAGCGCGCGCGCCAGCCACAGGCTGCCGAGCAGCAGGCCAAATTGCCACGGGGCAAAATGCTCCATGCCGAAATACACCGCGAAGGGGTACAGCAGGCCCGCCAGCAGCAGGCCGAGGCCGATCACTCGGCTCATGCGGCGGGTTGAACCAGACGGTAGACCGCCTCGACCACGTCGCTGACGGTGCGCACCGATTTGAATTCTTCGGCGGCGATTTTCTTGCCGGTCTGGCGCTTGATGTGGTCGATCAGGTCGACCGCGTCAATGCTGTCGATTTCCAGGTCCTGATACAGGTTGGCGTCGAGGCTGACGCGCTCGGGCTCCAGCTCGAAGAGTTCGACCAAGGCATCGCGCAGGGTGTTGAAAATGTCGTCACGAGTTTGCATGGTCCGGTCTCAAGCTGCCTGTTTTGCGCTGACGAATGCCGCAAGGCTCGCCACGTTGCTGAAATGGTTGCGAGTGTCCTTGGCGTCGGCGTCGATCTTGATGCCGTATTTTTTCTGGATCGCCAGACCCAGTTCCAGAGCGTCGACCGAATCCAGGCCCAAGCCTTCGCCAAACAGGGTCTGATCGTTGCCGATGTCGTCGGCACTGATGTCTTCGAGGCCGAGAGCTTCGATGATCAGTTGTTTAATATCCTGCTCGAGGCTATTGGTGTGCAGATCGCTCATCTTCGGCGAGCTCCTTAATAAAGTAGGTGTGCAAATAATCGTTGAGCTTGCGCGAGGCTTGCGGGGCAGGGCCTTGCGCGGCGAAGGTCTGTGGGTCTATATCGGCCCCGACACGGAAACTGAAGTGCACGCGCCGTTTCGGGATGCGATACCACGGTTCGGCTTTGGTCAGGGTGGTCGGGCTGACTTTGATAATCACCGGTGTGAGGATTTTCGCACCGCGCAGGGCAATGGCCGCGCCACCCCGATGAAAGGCCGGTGGCTGGCCGGGCTGGGTGCGCGTGCCTTCGGGGAAAATGATCAGGGTCTGGCCGCTTTTCAACGCGTCGGCAGCGGCGTCGAGCATGTCTATGCTGCCGTCGTTGCTGATGTATTCGGTGCGGCGCAGCGGGCCACGGGTGAACGGGTTTTCCCACAGGCTCTTTTTCACCACGCAATTGGTGTGGCGCACCAGACCGATCAAAAAAACTACGTCGATCAGCGACGGGTGGTTGGCGATGATCATTTGCCCCGGACGACCCAGTTTCTCCGCGCCTTGAATGTCGTAAGTCAGCACGCCTGCGCGGGCCATGAAACGCACGAAAAACCAGAAGCAGCGGCTGACGGTCTTGCGCGCTCGCAGCCGATGCGTCGCGGCATCACCGGGCAGGCAAGCGAGCACCGGGAACACCAGCAATCGCAGGCACAGCCCACCCAACCCGAAGAGGGCGAAGCTCGCGGCGGTGGCCAGCAAACGCCAATAGTAGGCGTCGCGGTTTTTTCCGGTTACGGGTTGCGTTGCCAGGTCCATACACGATTTTTCCAGGCATGTTGGCAGGTTGACTGCTGGCCGAGCAGGGTACGCAAGAGATTCAGGGCATGGGGCCAGTGGGTTTTCGGTAATTGCTGCGGATTGTTGCTCAACGACAGCTGCCAATCGTCGCCGGCGGTGAGCAAAAGGCCAACGGCGTAAGGGAACGGCACATCGTCGATCCACGCCGAGTAGGCTTGCGGCGGTTGTTCTTCGGTGACCACCAGCAGCACGGCGGGCGCGCCTTCCGAAAGTAGCGCCGCAGCCTCAAGCATGCCGTGTTCAAGGCCATCGCCGGCAGCGGCGAGGGCGGTCATTTCACTGGTTTCGCCGCGCATGATCGACCACAGGCCAATAACGGCGTTGTGCACCGAGAGGCTGAACTGGGTCGGCGACAGCGGCTGATCGGCGGCCAGATCGCTGAGAATTTCAAAGGTGCGCGGGGTTTCGCCATGACGGGAAATAAAGACCAGCGGTAGGTCCTGCCGACCATCGGCCAGTGGCCAGCCAACACTGAACGCCATCCGCGCCAGGCGGCTGAGTCGCCGGCGCTGCATGGCCGGCAGAAACGACACATCCGGGGCGGCATCGCTGCAGGTGGGCGCGACCGGTTGTCGGCACCATGCCTGCCAATCGTCCACGCTTTCGAGCCCAGGAGCCCATGCGCGCCATTGGGCGATGTTGAAGTTGATCACTGAGATTCATCCCGCCCCTGCGGGCTTTCCTTGACGTGGCGAGTCGCACAGATGTGCGCCCGACCTCACGTGGCGTTGAACGCCGAGTGGCGCGCATTATCCCGGTGCGGCGGGCGTGTAGCAAATGCTGGTTACATTTTGCGCAATGAAATGTACCGGTTGGTTCGTGGTAAAGCTGTCGTATTGCCATTATCCACATTCCAGCGCGCAAATCTGTCGGCTGCATCAGTGATGAACCAGCGATTTTGCGTCTTTTTTATCAGGAGTTTGCACTCGCCCGTGTAGGCCGGATGCGCGCAAGGTAGCTAAGCAGCGCGATGGACTACTACACTCGGGCAATTCTTTGATACACGGAGGTTTCGACATGCGGCGTGTGGTGTTCAATCAGAAAGGTGGGGTGGGCAAGTCGAGCATTGCCTGCAATCTGGCCGCAGTCAGTGCCAGCGAGGGTTATCGCACCCTGCTGGTGGATCTCGATGCCCAGGCCAACTCGACGCAATACCTGACCGGGCTCACCGGCAATGACATCCCGATGGGCATTGCCGATTTCTTCAAGCAGACCTTGTCTTCCGGGCCGTTCTCGAAGAAAAACCAGGTCGATATCTACGAAACCCCGTTCGACAACCTCCACGTGATCACGGCCACCGCCGAATTGGCCGACCTGCAACCCAAACTCGAGGCCAAACACAAGATCAACAAGCTGCGCAAATTATTGGACGAGCTGGACGAGGACTATGACCGGATTTACCTGGATACGCCGCCGGCGCTGAACTTTTATGCGGTGTCTGCGTTGATCGCCGCCGATCGTGTGCTGATTCCCTTCGACTGCGACAGTTTCTCGCGCCAAGCGCTGTATGGCCTGCTGGCGGAAATCGAGGAGTTGAAAGAGGACCACAACGAAGGGCTGGAGGTTGAAGGCATTGTGGTCAACCAGTTCCAGGCGCGGGCGAGCCTGCCGCAGCAGATCCTCGACGAGCTGATCGCCGAAGGCCTGCCGGTGTTGCCGGTTTATTTGGGCAGTTCGGTGCGCATGCGGGAGTCGCACCAGGCAAACACGCCGCTGATCTACCTGGATCCACGGCACAAACTGACCCAGCAATTTGTTGAACTGCATAACCTGCTTGAGAACGCCTGACCCCACAGCCACCTCCGAACCACTGTGGGAGCGAGCTTGCTCGCGATGAGGCCTGCACATTCAACATCTTTGTTGACTGAACGACCGCCATCGCGAGCAGGCTCACTCCCACATTTGGTCTGTGGTGGGCTTAGATTCCTTGGCTACGCAGCCAGCTGAGCAACTGCGGCAATGGCAGCGCGCCGCTCTGGCGCGCGATTTCCCGGCCGTTTTTGAACAGGATCAAACTCGGAATCGAGCGAATTCCCAACTGCGCCGACAGCTGTTGATTGGCCTCGCTGTCCAGTTTCGCCAACCGACACTTGCCCGCCAATTGCCCGGCCGCTTGCTCGAACACCGGCGCAAATGACTTGCACGGCCCGCACCATTCGGCCCAGACATCCACCAGCAACGGCAGATCACCCTTGATCTGGCTGGCGTAATCGCCTTGTTTCAACTCAAACGGTTTTCTCAGCAACACTTCAGCCTTGCAGCGACCGCATTTCGGCTGATCGCCCAAGCGCTCGGCGGGGATGCGGTTGAGGCCGTTGCAGTGGGGGCAGGGGATTAACAGTGGTTCAGACATGAGGGTGGTCCTGGTAAGAAGCCGTTGTCGTGTATTTGGAGACGTCTGCTGACATTTTCAATCGTGCAGCCTACCGCGCGAAAACTAGGCTGAGGTGAATCAGTGAGACCGCTGGTCTTTCGGGTGTTATCGCAACTTGCGATATTCCCAATCTGTGATTAACTCCCCATAGCAGAATGCGATAAGGATGTTGCATGCATGTCATCACCGAAAAACGCATACGCGAAGCCAAGGTCAAATGGCCAATGACTGCTAGCGCACTGGATCATTGGTATCACTTGGCCAAAGGAAGCAAACCGCACGATTTTGCGGCAATGAAGGCTCTGTTTCCCGCCATCGATAAAGTCGGTGAACTGCATGTTTTCGATATCGGCGGCAACAAGCTACGGCTGATTGCCTACGTCAGGTACCGTTCGCAGAAGCTCTATATCAAGCATGTACTTGATCACCGTGAGTACGAGCGCGGGAAGTGGAAGGAGGAAAGGGTATGAGTATTTTGATCAAAAGAGCTGCCGAGCATTGGGAGTTCGTTGCCCCGTTGATGCGCAAACCGAAAAACGAAGAAGACTACGACCAATTGGCCCAGGCTCTCGATGAATTGCTGGCGATGACCGGCGGCGATGAGTCCCACCCGTTGATGAGTCTGGTGGATATCATCGGCGACTGGATTGAGGAGTGGGATCACAAGCATCACCCGATGCCCAAACCGAGTGGCGTCGAGGTTCTCGGCTATTTGATGCGCGAGCACGCATTGAGCCAAAGCGACTTGCCGGGTGTCGGAACCCAATCAGTGGTTTCCGAAATCCTCAGCGGCAAGCGTCAGCTCAACGTGCGCCAGATCCGCTGGTTGGCTGAGCGCTTCGCTGTTTCGGCGGAAACGTTTATTTGAGCACTCACGACGAACAACTGATTTCCAAATGCTTGCCCCATTCCGGCGGCCGTTCTGCATAACTTTCCATCCCCGGCTGTTCCACGAACGGATTGCTCAGCACCGCATGCAGTCGGCGCACCTCGGCGTAGTCACCGCTTTCTGCTGCATCGATAGCTTTCTGCGCCAGGTAATTGCGCAGGATGTACAGCGGATTCACCGCGTGCATCCGAACTCGGCGTTGCGCTTGGTCGAGCAAGCCTTCGCGCGCAACCCTGGCCACATACAGTTCGGCCCAGGCATCGAAACCCTTGATGTCGACGAAGTCATCACGCAACTGCGCGACCGCCAGTTCCGGCGATTGATCGCCGAGGCGGCGGAAGAACAGGGTGTAGTCGACGCCGCTGTTTTGCATCAGTTGCAGCAGGTGTTCGAGGAGTTTCTGGTCGTCGTCTTCGGCGGTGGTCAGGCCGAGGCGGCGGCGCATCAGGTCGAGGTAGTGCGCTTGATACAGCGGCAGGTACAGGCCGAGGGTTTCGCGCAGGGCGTCGACGCTGATGAACGGCGTCAGGGCCTGGGCGAGGGCGCTGAGGTTCCATTGGCCGATCGGCACCTGATTGCTGAAGGAGTAGCGGCCCTGATCGTCTGAGTGGTTGCAGATGAAATTGGCGTCGAAATCATCAAGAAAGGCGAACGGGCCGAAGTCGAAGGTGATGCCGAGGATCGACATGTTGTCAGTGTTCATCACGCCGTGGCAGAAACCGTAAGCCTGCCATTTGGCGATCAGTTCGGCATTGCGCTCGACGATTTCGCGAAACATCGCCAAATACGGCTCGGGTTGTTCCAGGCATTCGGGAAAATGCATGGCCAGCACGTGCTCGCCGAGCTGCTTTTGCTGCTCGGGGCGCTTGGTGTAATAGAAATATTCGAAATGGCCAAAGCGCACATGGCTCGGCGACAGGCGCAGGACCATGGCCGCGCGTTCCTGTTTTTCACGCCACACCGGCGTGTCGGAGCCGATTACGCAGAGTGCGCGGGTGGTCGGGATGTTCAGCGCATGCAGGGCTTCGGAGGCGAGAAACTCGCGGATCGAGGAGCGCAACACCGCGCGGCCATCGCCCATGCGCGAGTAGGGCGTCTGGCCGGCGCCCTTGAGGTGCAAGTCCCAGTGTTCGCCGGCCTCGTTGTAGACCTCGCCGAGCAGCAGGCCGCGGCCGTCGCCGAGTTGCGGGTTGTAGCTGCCGAATTGATGACCGGAATAGACCATCGCCCGTGGTTCGGCCTCGGCCCAGAGCTTGTGGCCGCCGAACAATTCAGCGAACACCGGCGTCTCGGCCAGCGCCGGGTCGAGGTCCAGCAGGGCCATGGCGGCGGGGCTGGCGACCACCAGTCGCGGCGCGGCGATGGGCTCGGGCAGCACGTGGGTTGAGAATGCGTCGCCGAGGCGGGCGAAGCGATTATCGAAGGTCAGTTCGTCGAGGGCTTTCAACGGCCATCTCCAGCAGAATGTCCGAGCATTCTGCTAGGGATAAACGCGTTAGTCGAGTTTGGTCGGTGGCGGCTCTTGTTCCGGGTCATCCTTGGCGAGCCCGGTCGAGACATCCTTCGAAGGGTCTTTCGGCATGTCGGCTGCGCCATCCGCCGGCACTTCGCGCGAGATGATGGTTTTGTTCTCTTCCTCGACCGGCACCAACTTGTATTCCTGGCCATGCAGGTTCTTCAGGTAAACCTCCATCTGCCGGAACGAGATGTTGATGTTCTGCTTCTTGAACTCGTTGTTGATGAAGCGGTTGACCTCGTCGAGCACCGGGTTGCGGTCGCCGAGGTCGCGCACGTGCATGCGCAACTCGTGGTCGAGGGTGCTTTCGCCGAAATTCAGGAAATACACGTGCGGCTCGGGCTCCTTGAGCACGCGCGGGTTTTCGCGTGCCGCTTGCAGCAGCAAAGCCTTGACCAGATCGAGGTCGGAGCCGTAGTCGACACCAAGTTTCAGTGTCACCCGGGTAATGGTGTCGGTCAGCGACCAGTTGATCAGTTGCCCGGTGATGAACGTCTTGTTCGGGACAATGATGTCTTTGCGGTCGAAATCGGTGATGGTCGTGGCGCGGATGCGGATCTTGCTCACCGTGCCGGACAGGTTGCCGATGGTGATGGTGTCGCCGATCCGCACCGGGCGTTCGAACAGGATCATGATCCCGGAGATGAAGTTGGCGAAGATTTCCTGCATGCCGAAACCGAGGCCCACCGAGAGCGCCGCCACCAGCCATTGCAACTTGTCCCAACTCACGCCGAGCGTGGACAGCGTCGAGACAAAACCGACGCCGGCAATCACATACGACAGCAACGTGGTGGTGGCGTAGGCGCTGCCCTGCGCGAGGTTGAGCTTCGACAACACCAACACTTCGAGCAAACCGGGCAAGTTGCGCGCGAGGGCGAACGTGATGCCGATGATGATCAGCGCGCCGAGCATGTCGCCGATGCTGATCGGCACCATGCTCATGTTGGCGCCGGTGCCGCTGGTGTATTCGTAGAGCGTGACGTTGTCGAGGTACGAGAACACCGAAATCAGGTCCGACCAGACCCAGTACAGCGCGGCGATGAAACCGCCGAGCAGCGCCAGACGGATCAGGCGCAGCGATTGTTCGTTGACCTTTTCGATGTCCAGCGTCGGCTCTTCGATGACGGCTTCGCCCTCGCCGGCCTCTTTTGCAGCCTGACGTTTGGCCAAGGCGCGGTGATAGGCGAGGCGCCGTGCGGCAACGCTGAGGCCGCGCACAAACGTGGCTTCGATCACCAGCCAGAACATCAGCAAGTACAGGGTGTTGATCAAGCGATCACTGAGTTTCAGCGCGGTGTAGTAATAGCCGAAACACACGGCGACAAACAACGCGATTGGCAGCACCGCGAACAGCACCCCCACCGCGCGGCGGAACAGCGAAGCGCTTTCATGCGTCGGACTGCTGATCAGCAGGCGACCGAGCAACCACGCCATCAAACCGTAACAAGTCAGCACCACCGGCATGCCCAGCACATCGTCGGCCAGTGCCGCCGGTTGCAATTCGGCAACCGCCACCACGGCCACGAGGGCCATGACCACGAGACCGAGACGGCGGATCCAGCCCTGGAGGAATTCGACCTGAGGTTTTTCCCAACGGAAATGTAGTTCGGCGACGCCGCCCGGCGCGAGAATCCGGTAAGCGGTGTAGAACACCAGCCACGCCTGCCCCATCTGGATCAGCGCCGCGCCCATATTGGCGTTTTGCCCGCGGGCGTCGAATTGCAACGCGAGGCCGCACAACGCCAGCCCCAGCGCCACCGGCATCGCCAGCAGAATATTGATCAGAATCGCCTGCGGCGTATGCCACTGGCTGTCGCGTTTGAAGTGGCCGATGTCCTGGTGAACCTTGTTCAGCCGCGCGTACAAACTCTTGCGCCGCCACAGCAGCGCGCCGATCAGCAACACCAGCGGCAGGAACAGCAATGGCCGCTGCACCAGACCATCAATCAACTCGCTGACGCTCGACGTCCACGGCAGCGTGTTCACCTGACGCTGCAAGCGTTCCGGCACGCCGCGCATCCATTCCGGGTCCAGCGGTTTGTTGCTGGGAATCCAGAACATCTGCTCGTCGAGCGTCGCGCGCAGGCTCTGCGCGGTGCTGAGCAATTGTTTCTGATTGAGTTGCAGGGTGATCGATTCGTTGAGCACCGCGCTCAATTCGCGGTTCAGCCGCTCCAGCAGATCGGAGCGAGTGTTGGCCAGTTCCAGCAGGCTTTTGCGCAGTTGCGGGGTGACTTGCTCGGGCGGTTGCGTGGACAACAGATTGTCGACGTAGGCCGCCGGGTTGCTGAGCAATTCGCGCTGCTGGCTGACTTCAAATTGATACAAACGAATGTCGGCAATCTGGTCCGCGAGGTCGCGGTCGAGTTGCAGGCGCGGCAATGCTTGCTTCTGTTTATAGAGAATCTTCGACAGCAGCAGGCTGCCCTTGAGCACGTTGATTTGCTCGTCCAGCGCCGAATCGCTTTGCGTCACGCTGTCGAGTTGCTGCTTGGTTTGCAGGTTCTGCTGGGTGACTTCGTTGAGGCGGTCGGTGCTCTTGAGCAAGTAATCGGAGAGTTTCAGGTTGGCCGCGCTTTCGATCGCCAGCAGGCTGCTGCTGCCGGACTTCTGCGCTTCAATCGATTGCTGCGTCACGGTTTCCTGGGACTGCGCGAGACGCTTCTGGTTGATCAGCGTTTGCAGTTCCTGGATTTCCTGGTCCAGACGCGTGGCTTTTTCCGAGAGCAGGTCATGCTGGCTGTTGCCCAGATCCTGCAACTGATTGTTGCCGGCCAGTTCCTGGCGGCGCAGCGGAATCAGCGCGTTGAGCGCCGCGAGTTCGGCATTCAGTTGGTCGCGCTGCTCGCCGCTCAAGGTTTTGCCTGCGTCTTTGCCGGACTTGAGCGTGTTGTTGATCTGCTGAATGCGCGTCTGGCTGCTGGCGATCTCCGCTTGCGCGCGCTCGGGACGCGTCTGCGCGGTGATGATCAGGCTGTTGGCTTCAGACAGGGCTTTTTGCAGATCGCTTTGCTGGGTGGAACGCTCGGTCAGCATCTGCTCGAGTTGCTGGATCGACGAGTTGGCGTAGCGTTGTGCCACCGGCAGCACTTTGGTGCCTTTGAGCCGGGCCAGTTCGCGCTGATTCTCGATGTTGAGCTTGGGCGCGGTGGCCAGTTGCTGCTTCAGATCGCTGAGTTTCTGCTCGTAGTCTTTCTTGTTATTGAGCTGGGTCAGCGTGCCTTGCAGCACCGATTGCAGGGCTTTCTGGTCGGCCTCGGGCAGTTTGCGGTCGGCAATCTTGTCCAGGTTTGCCTGCACGGCTTCGCTGGTCGGCGGCTCCGCAGCTTGCAATGGACCAATGGAAAGACTCAGGCCCAGCAGGGCGATGGCGAACAGGGAGCGCAGGGTTGGCATAGATACCGGTCTGGAACTAGGTGAAAAGAATGGCAGTTTAGAGGAAGAGTCCCGGACCCGGGCGACTTCCTTCGGGGAATCTGACGCCCACTTTGCCAATCTTGTTCCCGTCCATGACCGCGACCGTCCAAATGGTACTGTTCCATTCCACCTGGTCACCGACGACCGGCGCACCGCCGACTTTCTGCGCGATAAAGCGGCCCAGCGACATGTCCGGATCGATGCCTTCGACCTTCAGCCCGTACAGCGCCGCAACCGCAGCCAGCTGGGCATCTCCTTCGAGTACGAAGTCGCCGAAGAAGCGCAAATCCAGACCGCGTTGCGGTGCCTGACTGAAGAGTTTGCCGAGCGCCGGGAGGTTGTGTTCATGGCCGATCACGCAGAGCAAATCGTCGACTTCGAGCACGGTACTACCCGACGGATGGAGCAGTTGCTGACCACGAAACAGGGCGGCGATCCGCGTACCTTCGGGCATTTTCAGCTCGCGAAGCGGTGAACCGATGCACCATTTCTCGGCGCCGAGGCGGTAAACGAACAACTCCCACTCGCTGGTGACGTGCACTTCCAGCGCCGAACGGGAGATCGGCGCGGGCTCCGGCGGCACCGTGACTTTCAGCAGCTTCGCCACCCATGGCAGGCTCGTGCCTTGCACCAGCAGCGAAACGAGGACGATGAAGAACGCGAGGTTGAAATACAGCTGAGCGTGCGGCAGGCCGGCCATCAGCGGGAACACCGCGAGAATGATCGGTACCGCGCCGCGCAGACCGACCCACGAGATAAAGGCTTTTTCCCGTCCGTGGAACGCTTTGAACGGCAGCAGGCCGACCATCACCGACAGCGGCCGCGCAAACAGGATCATCCACAGCGCCAGGCCCAGCGCGGGCAGGGCGATGGGCAGCAAGTCGTGCGGCGTGACCAGCAAACCGAGCACGAGGAACATGCCGATCTGCGCCAGCCACGCCATGCCGTCGAGCATGTGCAGAATGCCGTGGCGGCTGCGCACTGGACGGTTGCCGATCACCAGACCGCACAGGTAAACGGCGAGGAAACCACTGCCGTGCAAAGCGTTGGTCAGGGCGAAGACCAGCAGGCCGCCGGCAATCACCAGAATCGGATAGAGGCCGTTGGCCAGGTTGATGCGGTTGACAAGTTGCAGCATGACCCAACCGCCGCCCAGACCAATCACGCCACCGATGCCGAACTCACGGACCAAGTGCCCGAGCAGGCTCCAGTGCAGGCCGGTCTGGCCGCTGGCGAGCATGTCGATCAGGGTCACGGTGAGAAACACCGCCATCGGATCGTTGCTGCCGGATTCGATTTCCAGGCTGGCGGTCACCCGTTCGTTCAGGCCTTTGCCGCCGAGCAGCGAGAACACCGCCGCCGCATCCGTTGAGCCGACGATGGCGCCGATCAGCAGGCCTTGAATGATGTTCAGGTCGAACAGCCAAGCGGCCGCCATGCCGGTCAAACCGGTGGTGATCAACACCCCGACCGTGGCCAGCGACAGCGCCGGCCATAAGGCCACGCGGAAACTCGAAACCCGTGTGCGCAAGCCGCCATCGAGCAGGATCACGGCCAACGCGAGGTTGCCGACGAGGTAAGCGGTGGGGTAGTTATCGAAGATGATGCCGCCGCCATCGACGCCGGCCGCCATGCCCACGGCCAGGATGATTACCAGAATCGGGATGCCGAGGCGCGACGAAAGTGAGCTCACCAGAATGCTCGCACCTACCAGCAACGCGCCGATCAAGAACAGGCTGTTGATGGTCGTCGCATTCAAAGGCAATACTCCAGAAAGCTGAAAAAACAAGGCACAAACTGACCATGCAGTCTGCGTGCCAGCGATTCTAACCTGTTGAAATGTGATGCTGTCAAAAAGCTTTTGACGGTGTGGTGATTGGGTTGGGGTTCGGCTTGGGATCGGCCCCTCACCCTAGCCCTCTCCCCAGAGGGGCGAGGGGACTGACTGAGGTGTTTGTTCGAAGTGCTTCGACGTGGAAGATTGCAGCGAACTCAGGGGTGGTTTTGAGATTTCGATTTGGCTTGGGATCGGCCCCTCACCCTAGCCCTCTCCCCAGAGGGGCGAGGGGACTGACTGAGGTGTTTGTTCGAAGTGCTTCGACGTGGAAGATTGCAG
>NZ_VIVC01000004.1:406198-713697 GCF_007828705.1 Pseudomonas sp. SJZ131
CAGCGAACTCAGGGGTGGTTTTGCGATTTCGATTTGGCTTGGGATCGGCCCCTCACCCTAGCCCTCTCCCCAGAGGGGCGAGGGGACTGACTGAGGTGTTTGTTCGACGTACATCGACCTGGAAGATTGCAGCGAACTCGGGGGTGGATTTGCGATTTGGGGTCGGCTTGGGATCGGCCCCTCACCCTAGCCCTTTCCCCAGAGGGGCGAGGGGACTGATCGGGGTGTGTATTTGACGTGCATCGACCTGAAAGATTGCATTGAGCTCGGGAGTGGTTTTGCGATTTGGAGTCGGCTTGGGATCGGCCCCTCACCCTAGCCCTCTCCCCAGAGGGGCGAGGGGACTGATCGGGGTGTTTATTCGACGTACATCGACCTGAAAGATTGCAGCGAACTCAGGAGCGGATCTGCGATTTGGAGTCGAACCCAGACTTCGAAAACCGCGAAGATCGGCTCCCTTTCCCCCTCTCCCCCATGGGGAGAGGGTTGGGGTGAGGGGTGGCTGTTGAGCGCACCGCTCATTTCAGATCAAAGGCTGAAGCGTCCAACCATGTTGTTCAGGTCCAGCGCCAGGCGCGACAGTTCGTTGCTCGCCGCGCTGGTCTGATTGGCCCCGGTCGCCGATTGCACCGACAGGTCACGGATGTTCACCAGGTTGCGGTCAACTTCGCGCGCCACTTGCGCCTGCTCTTCGGCGGCGCTGGCGATCACCAGGTTGCGTTCGTTGATTTCGACAATCGCGGTGTTGATCGTGTCCAGCGACAATCCCGCGCCACGGGCGATGCTCAGCGTCGATTCCGCGCGTTCGGTGCTGTTACGCATCGAATCCACCGCGTGCTCGGTGCCGCTCTGAATGCTGCCGATCATCCGCTCAATCTCGCTGGTCGACTGCTGAGTGCGATGCGCCAAGGCCCGCACTTCATCGGCAACCACGGCAAAACCACGCCCGGCTTCACCGGCACGCGCCGCTTCGATGGCCGCGTTAAGCGCGAGCAAATTGGTCTGGTCAGCCAAACCGCGAATCACATCCAGCACTTTGCCGATGTCACGGGATTCGTTCGCCAGGTCGCCGATCAGCGTCGCGGTGCTTTGCACATCAGCGCTCATGCGTTCGATTGCGCTGACCGTTTCCTGCACCAGATCACGGCCATCGCCAGCAGAAGTCGTAGCGTTTTTTGACGCTTCGGAAGTGCTCACCGCGTTGCGCGCCACTTCTTCAACGGCGCTGGTCATTTCATTGACGGCGGTTGCGGCTTGCTCGATTTCGTTGTTCTGCTGAGTCAGGCCCCGCGCGCTTTCGTCGGTGACGCTGTTCAGCTCTTCCGCTGCCGAGGCCAATTGCGTGGCCGAGCCGGAGATCCGTTGCAGGGTGTCGCGCAGTTTTTCCTGCATCTTCGCCATCGCTGCCAGCAAGCGACCGGCTTCGTCCTCGCCATCGACGATGATCGGGCGAGTCAGGTTGCCTTCGGCGATTTCTTCCGCCGCGCCCAACGCATTGGCGATTGGCTTGGTGATGCTGTTAGTCAGCAGCCAGGCAAACAGCACGGTCAGGCCAGTAGCGAAAATCAGCAACGTGATGACCAGATTAAAGGACGACGAATACTGATCAGTCGCTTCTTGATTGGTCTCGGCGATTTGCCGGGTGTTGATCTCCAGCAGTTTCGCCAGCGCGCTATTCACCGCTTCCGAATTGGTCAGCAATTCGGTGTTTAGCATTTTGCGCAGGTCATCGACCTGGTTGGCGCGCGACAGGCTTTTCATCCGGTCTTCGAGTTGGCGGTACTGCGCCAGCAGCTGCACGTATTGATCGTAAGCCGCGCGTTCTTCGGCGCCATCGATCAACGGCTCGTAAACCCGCTGCGCGTCGCGAATCTGCTGATTGCGCGCATCAAACAGGTCCATTGTTTTCTGCTGCACATCGGGTTCGCGGTTGATCAGCAAACGGTACGACAACACCCGCAGGCGCAGGGTCAGTTGAGTGAATTCGTCGAGGCTCTTGATGCTCGGCACGCTGGCGTTGGCGATGTCTTCACCGGCCGCGCGGATCTTGCTCATTTGATTGAGGGCGAACACCCCCAGAATCAACATCAGGCCGCCGATCAGGGCAAAACCGAGGAACGCGCGCGGCGCGATATTCATATTACGAAGGGACATGGAAGTTACCGGGGGAAAGCGCATCCGTGCGGGCTGAGACTGCTGTATGCAGGACTTATCGGTCCTGCGACTAAAGTCTTGAGGCCCTGTGCGTATTTGTCGCACGTGCGGCGCGGCGACGAAGTGCAGGAACCAGATCCGCCAATCACAGTCTTTAAAACTCGCGAGGAAGGTCGCCCGCCAGTGAAATCAAGGCCTTGCGGCCCAATAACCCTGGCATCCGTGGTGACTTTTCTTTATCGTACGCGCCCTTTGAAAAAGCTTGGAAAATCAAAATGTTGGAAGCATCCCTAAGTCAATTGGAACAACTGGTCAGCGACCTGGTGCAACAGAACCAGAGCCTGCTCGGCACCAACCAGACCCTGAGCGCAGAACTGGCCCAGGCCAAGGATGAAAACGAAAGCCTGCAACTGAGCCTGATGGAACAGGAAGAGAAACAAGGCGCCACCGCCGCGCGCATCCAGGCCTTGGTTGAGCGCGTCAGCGCCGGCCCTGTCAGCGCATGAATCCGGGCGCCGCAGGGGTGAAAGTCGTCTCGATCCTGGGGGAGGACTACTCGATCAAGGCACCGGCCGGGGAAGAGCAAACCCTGCTGGACGCCGCCATGATGTTGAAAGCCGCATTGGCCGACACCAAGCGCAAATACCCGACGCTGATCGGTGATCGCTTGCTGGTGCTGGCTGCGATGAACCTGTGCTCGCAGCAGATCGAAATGAAAAAGCAGCACCAACTCGAACTCGACCGTTACCAAGAGCAAGTCAGCGCCACGGTTGAAGTGATCGCCAAGACGATCAATCAGGCCTGATCGGCGTGAGCACAACCAAAGAATAAATTGTCGTTTGGGTTGTATACAATCGGCACGGCTGTTGCAGGGTTTCAGCCACTTATTCTTTGGGGGTGTTCCATGCAGTTCTGGCGACGCAGTATTCAGTGGCAGTTGATTTTGGGGATGGGCACCGCCCTGCTGGTCAGTATTCTGATCGTGATTGGCGTTTATACCCTTGTGGTCAATCGCCTCGCCCAGAGTTATCTGGTCGAGCAGGCCCTGCCGTCAAGCATCGAAGCGATGCGCAACGACATCGAGCGCATCCTCGTTCAGCCCCTCACCGCCGCCAAGGACATCGCCAGCAACAGCATGGTGCGCGACTGGTTGGCCGAGGGCGAAAACGGTGCCCAGACCGACACCTTCGCGAAATACCTGGAAAGCCTTCGCGCCGAGCACAAGGCGTTTACCGCGCTGATCATCGGCACCGCGACCAATCATTACTTCACGGAAAAAGGCCTGGACCGCACGCTCAGCCGATCCAACCCCAAAGACGCCTGGTTCTATACGTTCCTCGACAGCAACCAGCCGCGCACCCTGAATATTGATAACGACACCGCGACCGGAGAATTGGCCCTGTTCATCGACCTTAAAGTCGAGCAGGCCGGCAAAGTCGTGGGCGTTGCCGGGCTCGGTTTGAGCATGAAAGAGCTGTCGGAGCTGATCCACAATTTCAGCTTCGGTGAGCGCGGCAAAGTCTATCTGGTGCGTTCCGACGGTTTGATCCAGGTTCACCCGGAGGCGCAATTCAGCGGCAAGCGTTCTCTCGCCGAACAGATTGGCGCCCCCGCCGCACATGCGGTCATGGGCCATCCCGCGACCTCAAAAGCATCTGCCACCAGTAGCAGTTTTACCCGCGATGGCGAAGATTTCCTGGCGCTCAGCCTGCCGCTGCGCGACCTCGGCTGGACCCTCGTGGCCGAAGTGCCACAGTCGCAGATCTACGCCGAAGCACGCCGCGCCATGTGGATGAGCAGCACGATTGGCCTCGCGGTGGCGCTGGTGTGCCTGCTGCTGGTGGTGTTGCTGGCCCGTGGTTTGGTGCGGCCGATCCGCCAGGTAACAGCGGCGCTGGTAGCAATCGGTAGCGGTGGTGGAGATTTGACCCACAGGTTAGATTCCAGCCGCGCCGATGAGCTGGGCGACCTCGCGCGCGGCTTCAACCGCTTCCTCGACAGTCAGCGCGGCATGATCGGCGAAGTCCTCGCCACCAGCGAACAATTGCGCACCGCCGTCGGCCAAGTGTCGAAAGTGGTGGATAACACCGCCGAGCGTTCCGGGCGTCAGCAGGAAATGACCGAAATGGTCGCCACCGCCGTTCACGAAATGGGCCTGACTGTGCAGGAAATCGCGCAGAACGCCGGCAGCGCTGCCGTCGCCTCGCAAACCGCGCGCGATGAAGCGATGCAGGCGCGCGAAGTGGTTGGCGGCTCGATCCGCCATATCGAAAGCATGTCCGATGAAATCGGCGTTGCAGCGACGGCAGTGGGTGAGTTGGCGCAGCAAGTGGCGTCGATCGATCAAGTGTTGGCGGTGATTCGCGGCATCTCTGAGCAGACCAACTTGCTGGCGCTGAACGCGGCCATCGAAGCGGCGCGTGCCGGCGACATGGGCCGTGGATTTGCGGTAGTGGCGGATGAAGTGCGCACATTGGCGCGGCGCACGCAGTCGTCGACCGATGAGATTCAGCAGATGATCGGCAGCCTCAAGCAGGGCGCGGAGAATGCTGTTTCCTCAATGCATTCGGGCCAGGCTGCGACCGGCACTGGCGTTGAATCGAGCCAGCGCACCGGCACCTCGTTGACGGCGATTACCGGGCAAATCGAGCGCATCAGCGACATGAACCACCAAGTGGCGACCGCGACCGAAGAACAGTCGGCGGTGACCGAAGAGATCAACCGCAACGTGCAAGGGATTTCCGATCTGGCGCGAGCGACGGCCGGGGAAGTTCGCGCGTGTCGTGAGGATTGCCAGATGCTGCAGCGATTGGCCGATGACCTGGCGCGGCAGATGGGTGGGTTTCGGTTGAAGTGAGGTTTGCGGTGTGTCAGTAACGGCTGCCCCCTCACCCTAGCCCTCTCCCCGAGGGGCGAGGGGACTGGCCGAGTTGTTCTTTCGAGTTACATAGACCTGAAATATCGAGTCGAACTCAGGCTCTGAAAACCATGAAGATCGGCTCCCTTTCCCCTCTCCCCGAGGGGGCTGACCGGGTTGTTCTTTCGAGTTACATCGACCTGAAATATCGAGTCGAACTCAGGCTTTGAAAACCATGAAGATCGGCTCCCTTTCCCCCTCTCCCCAGCGGGGCGAGGGGACTGACCGAGTTGTTATTTCGAGTTACATCGACCTGAAATATCGAGCCGAACTCAGGCTTTGAAAACCATGAAGATCGGCTCCCTTTCCCCTTTCCCCGAGGGACTGACCCATGTGTTCTTTCGAGTTACATCGACCTGAAATATCGAGTCAAACTCAGGCTTTGAAGACCATGAAGATCGGCTCCCGTTCCCCTTTCCCCGAGGGACTGAACCATGTGTTCTTTCGATTTACATCGACCTGAAATATCGAGTCGAACTCAGGCTCTGAAAACCATGAAGATCGGCTCCCTTTCCCCCTCTCCCCTTTGGGGAGAGGGCTGGGGTGAGGGGTTGGTTTTCAAGGCAGACGACATTTCTGAAGGTCAGAACCACTCATCCTGCATTCCCAGGCACACATCATCGCGCGCCTCAAGAATCGCCAACTCATGGTGGCAACCCGGCACTTCCCACGTCAGGAAATAGCGCGCCGCTTGCAGCTTGCCTCTATAGAAGCTGACATCCGCCGCATTGCCTTTGGCCAATCCCTCCTCGGCGCGGATCGCCTGTTCCAGCCAACGCCAGCCAATCACCGTGTGCCCGAACACTTTCAGGTACAGCGCCGAATTCGCCAGGCTGCTGTTGACCTTGCCCTGGCCCAGATCGGTCAGCAAACCGATGGTCACCGTTTGCAGGCGCGCGACCAGTTTTTCCAGCGGCTCACGCAGCGCGGTCAGCGATTCATACGCCTGCGCGCGCTCGGCGGTATTGGCGATCAGGCGGATCAGCTGCTTGAGTCCAGCGCCGCCGTTCTGCGCCAATTTACGCCCGAGCAAGTCCAGCGACTGAATGCCGTGGGTGCCTTCGTGAATCGGGTTCAGCCGGTTGTCGCGGTAATACTGCTCCACCGGGTATTCGCGGGTGTAACCGTGGCCGCCGAGAATCTGGATCGCCAGTTCGTTGGCCTTCAGGCAAAACTCCGACGGCCAGGATTTGACGATCGGCGTGAGCAAATCCAGCAGCTCATGCGCCTGCTTGCGCGCCTCTGCGGTTTCCAGTGTGGTGGTGTCATCAAACAACCGCGCCGCGTACAGGCCCAGGTCGAACGAGCCTTCGACGTAGGCCTTTTGCGTGAGCAGCATACGCTTGACGTCGGCGTGCTGAATGATCGCCACCGGCGCGGTGTTCGGGTCTTTGCTGTCCGGCACCCGGCCCTGTGGGCGTTCGCGAGCGTAGTCCAGCGAGTACAGATAACCGGCGTAACCGAGCATTACCGCGCCCATGCCGACGCCGATCCGCGCCTCGTTCATCATCTGGAACATGTAGCTCAAACCGTGGTGCGGCTTGCCGACCAGATAACCCACGCACTCGCCGTTATCGCCGAAGTTCAGCGCGGTAGACGTGGTGCCGCGCCAGCCCATCTTGTGAAAAAGACCAGCCAGCAACACGTCGTTGCGCTGGCCGAGGCTGCCGTCATCGTTGACCAGAAATTTGGGCACGATAAACAACGAAATGCCCTTCACTCCGGCCGGCGCGTCCGGCAATTTCGCCAGCACCATATGCACGATGTTTTCCGAGAGCGGATGGTCGCCGCCGGAGATGAAGATCTTGTTGCCCTTGAGTCGATAGCTGCCGTCAGACGCCGGCTCGGCGCGTGTACGAATATCCGACAACGATGAACCGGCGTGCGGTTCGGTCAGCGCCATGGTGCCGAAGAATCGCCCGTCGATCATCGGTTGCAGGAAGCGCTGCTTCTGCTCCTCGGTGCCGAAACTTTCGATCAGGTTGGCCGCGCCCATGGTCAGGAAGGGGTAGGAGGTGGACGCCGCGTTGGCTGATTGAAAGTGCGCGAAGCACGCTTGCGAGAGCAATGTAGGAAGTTGCATGCCGCCGGCGTCGAAACTTCGCGCAGCGTTGAGGAAACCGGCT
The DNA here is from genome assembly GCF_007828705.1 of Pseudomonas sp. SJZ131. NCBI lineage: Bacteria > Pseudomonadati > Pseudomonadota > Gammaproteobacteria > Pseudomonadales > Pseudomonadaceae > Pseudomonas > Pseudomonas sp. SJZ131. The sequence continues at coordinate 413,396 of NZ_VIVC01000004.1, forward strand.
TCGAGGAAAGCATCCACGGCGGGTTTCACTTCCGGGATGAGGATCGCTTCACCGTTCTCGTAGCGCGGCTCGTTTTCGTCATTCTTGCGGTTGTGCGGGGCGAAGAACTTCTCGGCGATGCTGCGCGCGGTGCTGATGGCGGCATCGAACGTTTCGCGATTGTGCTCGGCGAACCGCTCACGCTGGGTCAGGCCCTCGGCATCGAGGACTTCATACAGCTCGAAAGCCAGATTGCGGGAACTGAGCAACGTCTCGGACATGTCGGCCTACCTTTTTTGGGAATGGACCGAGTCTAGGCGCGCGCGGGGAGGGCTGAACAGGATGATTGATGAGCGTGATGGTGTGTCGCGGGCAACGCTAATCAAATGTAGGAGTGAGCCTGCTCGCGATGACGGCGGCACATCCAGAACAGATGTGACTGACAGACCGCTATCGCGAGCAGGCTCACTCCTACAGGTTTTGCATTTGATCGTTCCCACACGCGTGGGAACGATCAGTGGCGTGTCAGCCGATAGTCATCAAGCTCGCGTTACCACCCGCCGCAGCCGTGTTAACACTCAACGCCCGCTCAATCACCAGGCGTTCCAGCGCGATGTTGGTTTCGCCTTGCGACAAACCGTGAACCCCGACAATCGCTCCGGCACGTTTGGCCACTTGCTGGCACGCCGCGCGCAATTGGTCGGAATGGCCGTGATGCAGCACCGCATCAAACACCACTTCGTCCTTGCTCCAGTCGGAAACCAGCTTGATCCGCGCCTGAACTTCCTTCGGCAGACGTGCGAACAATGCCTTGGTCAGGTCAGCTTCCGGCCATACTGCCGAACCGCCTACAGCCAAAACCGCCGCCAGTTGCGTGAGCAAATCGCCTTCGACTTCCGCCAGGCACAACACGTGTTCGCGCGGCAGGATCGCGTAGCTGTTGCGTTCGCCAGTCGGGCCGGCGAGCACACGGGTAATCCCGCTCTGCGATTGCGCCGCAAACTGCACGCACAACGCGCTCAGTTCCGCCAGTTTCTGGCTGTCGGCCCAGGCTTGCAGAGCGGTCAGCGGCTTGCTCATGGCATCGCGTAAACGCACGTCCGGGGCAACGATAGCGTCGCCGCGAGCGAAGGATTGTTCGATGGCATCCGTAGGACGAGTCGACAACAGACGGTACAGGTACAGCGGGCCGCCAGCCTTCGGACCCGTACCCGACAAACCTTCGCCGCCGAACGGTTGCACGCCAACCACTGCGCCGACGATGTTGCGGTTCACATAAACGTTACCGGCGTTGACGTTATCGATCACCTTGGCGATGGTCTCGTCGATGCGCGTGTGCACGCCCAGCGTCAGGCCGTAGCCGGAAGCGTTGATCTGGCCGATCAACTGGTCGAGGTCTTTGCGCTTGTAACGAACCACGTGCAGCACTGGACCGAAGATCTCGCGTTGCAGCTCATCGAAGCTTTCCAGTTCGATCAGCGTTGGCATCACGAAGGTGCCGCGTTTGACTTCTTCGCCATCGGCGATGGCCACCTGGTAGACATTGCGACCTTTGTCGCGCATGCCCTGAATGTGTTTCTCGATGCCAGCCTTGGCTTCGGCGTCGATCACCGGGCCGATGTCCACGGACAGACGCTCTGGGTTGCCGAGACGGCATTCAGCCATCGCGCCTTTGAGCATTTCGATGACACGGTCGGCGGAATCTTCCTGCAAGCACAGCACGCGCAGCGCCGAGCAACGCTGACCGGCGCTGTCGAACGCCGAAGAAACCACGTCGATGACCACTTGTTCGGTGAGCGCCGAAGAGTCGACGATCATCGCGTTCTGCCCGCCAGTTTCGGCGATCAGCGGAATCGGCCGACCTTGTGCGTCGAGGCGACCGGCGACGTTGCGTTGCAGCAAACGCGCGACTTCGGTGGAACCGGTGAACATCACGCCTTTGACCCGATCGTCACCGACCAGACGCGCGCCAACGGTTTCGCCACGGCCCGGCAGCAGTTGCAGCACGCCTTCGGGAATCCCGGCTTCAAGCAGCAGACGCACGGCTTGCGCGGCCACCAGCGGGGTTTGTTCGGCAGGCTTGGCGAGGACCGGGTTACCGGCGGCCAATGCTGCAGCGACCTGACCACTGAAGATCGCCAGCGGGAAGTTCCACGGGCTGATGCAGACCACCGGACCCAACGGGCGGTGCGCGTCGTTGCTGAAATCGTTGCGTGCCTGCACCGCGTAATAACGCAGGAAGTCCACGGCTTCGCGCACTTCGGCGATGGCGTTGGCGAAGGTCTTGCCGGCCTCGCGAGCCAGCAGGCCCATCAGCGGCTGAATCTCGCCTTCCATCAAATCGGCGGCACGTTCGAGAATCGCCGCGCGTTCGGCCGGCGGGGTGGCCTGCCAGATCGGCGCGGCGTTCAGGGCGCACTGGATCGCGTTATCAACGTCTTCGACAGTGGCTTCCTGCACATGACCGACCACGTCACGCAGGTCGGACGGGTTGAGCACCGGCGCCGGGGTTTCGGTGCTGGAAACGCAACCGAGCATCGGCGCGGCTTTCCAGTTGTTGTGCGCGGTGGCCAGCAGCGCGCAGGACAGCGAGGCCAAACGATGTTCGTTGGCCATGTCGATGCCGCTGGAATTGGCGCGCTCGGCACCGTACAGGTCACGCGGCAGCGGAATGCGTGGGTGCGGCAGACCGAAACCACCTTCCACGGTAGCCATCTGCTCGATGCTGGCCACCGGATCGGCGACCAACGCCTGAATCGAAATCGACTGATCGGCAATCTGGTTGACGAACGAGGTGTTCGCGCCGTTTTCCAGCAGACGACGTACCAGGTACGCCAACAATGTTTCGTGCGTCCCGACCGGAGCGTACACGCGGCACGGACGATTCAACTTGCCTTCGGAAACTTTGCCTACAACCTGTTCGTAGAGCGGTTCGCCCATGCCGTGCAGGCACTGGAATTCGTACTGGCCGGGGTAATAGTTCTGACCGGCGATATGGTAAATGGCCGACAGGGTGTGCGCATTGTGGGTGGCGAATTGCGGATAGATGACTTCCGGCACCGACAGCAGTTTGCGTGCGCAGGCAATGTAGGAAACGTCGGTGTACACCTTGCGGGTGTAGACCGGATAACCTTCCAGGCCTTCGACTTGGGCGCGCTTGATTTCGCTGTCCCAGTACGCACCTTTCACCAAGCGGATCATCAGGCGATGACGGCTGCGGCGAGCCAGGTCGATCACGTAGTCGATCACGTACGGGCAACGCTTCTGGTAAGCCTGGATGACGAAACCGATGCCGTTCCAGCCAGTCAGTTGCGGCTCGAAGCACAGGCGCTCCAGCAGATCCAGCGACAGTTCGAGACGATCGGCTTCTTCGGCGTCGATGTTCAAACCGATGTCGTATTGCTTGGCCAGCAAGGTCAGCGACAACAGGCGCGGGTACAGCTCTTCCATCACGCGCTCGTACTGCGCACGGCTGTAACGCGGGTGCAGTGCCGACAGCTTGATGGAAATGCCCGGGCCTTCATAAATCCCACGCCCGTGCGACGCTTTGCCGATCGAGTGAATGGCTTGTTCGTACGAGGCCAGGTACTTCTGCGCGTCGTGTTCGGTCAGCGCCGCTTCACCGAGCATGTCGTAGGAGTAACGGAAACCTTTGGATTCAAACTTGCTGGCGTTGGCCAAGGCTTCGGCGATGGTTTCGCCGGTGACGAACTGCTCGCCCATCAGGCGCATGGCCATGTCGACGCCCTTGCGGATCATCGGCTCGCCGCTCTTGCCGATGATGCGGCTCAGCGACGAAGTCAAACCTGTTTCATTGTGGGTGGCGACCAGTTTGCCGGTCAGCAACAAGCCCCAGGTGGCGGCGTTGACGAACAGCGACGGGCTGTTGCCCAGATGCGGATGCCAGTTGCCGGTGCTGATCTTGTCGCGGATCAACGCGTCGCGGGTGCCTTTGTCCGGGATGCGCAGCAGCGCCTCGGCGAGGCACATCAGCGCCACGCCTTCCTGGGACGACAGGGAAAATTCCTGCAACAAGCCCTGAACAATCCCTGCACGGCCGCCAGCACTTTTCTGATTGCGCAGTTTGTCGGCAATCGAGGAAGCGAGTTTGTTGGTGGCTTCAGCCATCGCCGCCGGCAGACGCGCCTGTTCGATCAGCATCGGCACGACTTCCGGCTCAGGGCGACGGTAAGCGGAGGTAATCGAAGCGCGCAAAACCGATTGCGGCAGGATGCTTTCAGCGAATTCGAGGAAGCACTGGTGGGCGTGATCCGTTGGCGCATCGACGGCATCGTCGGCGTCCTTGGTCAAACCGCTCAGCTCGGTCAGGGTTGCACCACCCTCGAGTTTTTCCAGGTAATTGAAAATTGCCTGTTTGATCAGCCAGTGCGGCGTGCGATCAATCGAGGTCGCGGCAGCCTTGAGGCGCTCGCGGGTTGGGTCATCAAGTTTGACCCCAAGGGTGGTGGTAGCCATATTTTTATCCTCATGTTTGCCACGATTGCGTGGCATCAGCTGGCCGCAAGATTAGCTGCGCGCTGTTCGAGGTGCAACCGGGTGCAACCCTTTTTTTGTCGGAATAATAAGCAGCTCGTCAGGAATTAAATTCCGGTACGAACGTACTGCTTCTGCTTGGTGCATTTGCTTCTAGTAAAACTGCCGGACTGCCTTAAAAGGGAGCAAAAACGGGGCATTCGGCGGTAATTCCGACTAGGTGCAACTTATTCTCAAGAAACTGGTTGCACCTTATTTGGATTGTTGAATAGGATTCGCGCCCAAGGTGCAACCGGTCCGATGAGACAGGTGTACCGGCTGATGGCTTTCCTGGGGAAACATCAGTCATAAATGCGCGGAGCTGGAAATCGTCTGATCAAACAGTGTCGTTTGTCGGCGTTTCACACTTCGCCGCTACATAAAAACAAAGCCAGGGCATCCTTCGTATGAGCGTTAGCAATCCAACCCTGATCACGTTCGTGATCTACATCGCAGCAATGGTGCTGATCGGCTTCATGGCCTATCGCTCCACCAACAACCTTTCTGACTACATCCTTGGCGGTCGCAGCCTGGGCAGCGTCGTGACAGCTTTGTCCGCTGGTGCTTCGGACATGAGCGGCTGGTTGTTGATGGGCCTGCCGGGCGCAATCTACATGTCCGGTCTTTCCGAAAGCTGGATTGCCATCGGCCTGATCGTCGGTGCCTACCTGAACTGGCTGTTCGTCGCCGGCCGTCTGCGCGTGCAGACCGAGCACAACGGCGATGCCTTGACCCTGCCGGACTACTTCTCCAGCCGTTTCGAAGATAAAAGCGGCCTGCTGCGGATCATCTCGGCAATCGTGATTCTGGTGTTCTTCACTATCTATTGCGCTTCCGGCATCGTCGCTGGCGCGCGTCTGTTCGAAAGCACCTTCGGCATGTCCTACGAAACGGCGCTGTGGGCCGGTGCTGCAGCGACAATTGCCTACACCTTTGTCGGCGGTTTCCTCGCAGTGAGCTGGACCGATACCGTCCAAGCCACGCTGATGATCTTCGCCCTGTTGCTGACGCCGATCATCGTGCTGCTGGCCACCGGTGGCGTTGACACCACATTCCTGGCCATCGAAGCGCAAGACCCAAGCAACTTCGACATGCTGAAAAACACCTCTTTCATCGGCATTATTTCGCTGATGGGCTGGGGCCTCGGCTACTTCGGCCAGCCGCACATCCTCGCGCGTTTCATGGCGGCGGATTCGGTGAAGTCAATTGCCAACGCGCGTCGCATCTCCATGACCTGGATGATCCTGTGCCTGGGCGGCACCGTCGCCGTCGGTTTCTTCGGTATCGCGTACTTCTCGGCGCACCCGGAAGTGGCCGGTCCTGTGACCGAAAACCACGAGCGCGTGTTTATCGAACTGGCCAAACTGCTGTTCAACCCATGGATCGCCGGTGTGTTGCTGTCGGCCATTCTGGCTGCCGTCATGAGCACCCTGAGCTGCCAATTGCTGGTGTGCTCGAGCGCGCTGACCGAAGACTTCTACAAAACCTTCCTGCGCAAAACTGCTTCGCAAGTCGAGCTGGTGTGGGTCGGTCGCGCCATGGTGTTGCTGGTTGCTTTGATCGCGATCGCGTTGGCGTCCAACCCGGACAACCGCGTACTCGGTCTGGTCAGCTACGCCTGGGCCGGTTTTGGTGCTGCTTTCGGTCCGGTTGTGCTGATCTCGGTGATCTGGAAAGACATGACCCGCAACGGCGCACTGGCCGGGATCCTGGTCGGCGCGATCACCGTGATCGTCTGGAAACACTTTGAATTGCTGGGCCTGTACGAAATCATCCCAGGCTTCATCTTCGCCAGCCTGGCGATCTTCTTCGTCAGCAAAATGGGCGCTCCGACTCAAGGCATGCTGCAACGCTTCGCTGCCGCCGAGAAAGATTTCCGCGTGAACAAGTGACCGGGCAGGGCGTAATGCCCTGATCGTTCGCCAAAAAACGGCCCGCTTCTTTAAAGGAGGCGAGCCGTTTTTTTATGCGCGGTGGCCTGCAAAACCTGTGGGAGCCGAGCTTGCTCGCGATGGCGTCATCCGCCTCGACACAGTCCACAAGCAGCGAATGTCTGTAGCCAAACGTACTGTTTCCTTCAGGAAAATCCTCTAGACAAGTAGGGCAAATCTGATTTCTCTGAGGTCCACTCAACCGCCCTTGATGCTCATGCAGAATCGCTGGCCTTCATTCTGCAGAGACACATCGGATGTTCGCGCCTGCCAATCAACCGCGTTTCACGTTGACCCTCGAAGGCGTCCAGAATGAGCTCAATGTGCTTGAGTTCACGGGCAAGGAAGCCATCAGCCAACCCTTCCATTTTGACCTTGAACTGGTCAGTGAACGGCCCGACCTCGAACTCGAAAGCCTGCTGCACCGTCAGGCATTTCTGAGTTTTGATGCACAAGGTTGCGGTATCCACGGTCAGATTTATCGCGTCGGTCAAGGTGATTCCGGGATACGTCTGACACGCTACCAGGTCACTCTCGTACCGCGCCTGACCTACCTTGGCCACCGCATCAATCAGCGAATCTTCCAGCACAAAAGCGTGCCGGACATCGTCGCGCAAGTTCTCAAGGATCACGGCATCCAGCGCGATGCCTTTGAATTCCAGCTCGGCAGCGACTACGCCGCGCGCGAGTACTGCGTGCAATACGCCGAAAGCGACCTGGCGTTCATCCAGCGCTTGTGCGCCGAGGTCGGCATTCACTTCCACTTTCAGCACAGCGCCGACGGCCATTTGCTGGTGTTCGGCGACGACCAGACGGTTTTCCCGCGCTTGCCCGAACCCACCCTGTACCTGCCCGGCAGCGGCATGGTCGCCAGTGAACCGGCGATCAAGCGTTTCAGCGTGCGAGTGGAAACCCGGACTACAGCCGTTACACGCCGCGACTACAACTTCAAAAAGCCTGGCCTGCAACTCGAAAGCCGCCTCGACAACGAGCAACTACCGGTGCTCGAGGACTACCACTTTCCCGGTCAATTCACCGACCGCGATTACGGCAAAAAACTCACCCAAAGAACCCTCGAACGCCACGGCGCGGACTTCCGTCAGGCTGAAGGCAACAGCGATCAATCGGCATTGGTTTGCGGACATTTCCTGCAATTGGCGGAGCATCCGCGCCAGGCCTGGAATGATCTGTGGCTGATCACACAGATCGAACATTTTGCTCGCCAACCGCAAGTGCTGGAAGAATCCGCCACCGACGACGGAGAATTCCAGGGTTACCGTAATACCTTTCTCGCGACGCCGTGGGACGTTGTCTTTCGTCCGCCGCTGGCGCCGGACAAGCCACGCATGCTCGGCTATCAACCTGCCGTGGTCACCGGCCCCGCCGACAGCGAAATCCATTGCGATGAATTTGGCCGAGTCAAAGTCCAGCTCGCCTGGGACCGCGACGGCCAGCTCAACGAGCACTCCAGTTGCTGGTTGCGTGTGGCCACCGGTTGGGCGCACGACCGTTACGGCAGCGTATTGATCCCGCGCGTCGGCATGGAAGTACTGGTCGGTTTCGTCGACGCCGATGCCGATAAACCGCTGGTAATGGGCTGCCTGCCCAACGCCGCGACGCCGGTACCGCTCGACCTGCCGGCCGACAAAACCCGCAGCATTTTCCGCAGCCAAAGCAGCCCCGGCGGTGGTGGCTACAACGAATTGCGCATTGAAGATCGCAAGGGCGCCGAGGAAATTTACCTGCGCGCCCAGCGAAACTGGACCCAGCACGTACTGAATGATCAACAGGTACAAGTCGATAACGCCCGCAGCATCGTAGTCACCGGCATCGCCCGCCATGAATTGAAGGCCGACGAGCAACGCATCACCCACGGCCAGCGGCAGACCGAAGTGAAACAGGACGACCACCTGCTGGTGAGCGGCGACCGGCACATCCGCGTGGCCAGCCAAACCCTCAGCGCCAGCCAGCAATTCCACCTCAGCGCCGGCCAGCAAGTGGTCATCGACGGCGGCGCCAGCGCAACCATTCAGGCCGGCGGACAGTGGATCAACATCGGCCCCGGCGGCATCTTCAGCAGCGTGCCGATCCAGGTCGGCGGCGCACCAATGGCGGCGCTGGCGGCTGCACCGATTTCACCGGACGTGCCGTTGAAACTCGCAGCGGCCCCGGCGGCGCTGCTGACTGCGGCGCAGGTGATGAGCTTGAAAAGCGATGCGCCGTTTTGTGAGGAGTGTGAGCGTTGCAAGGATGGGATGTGCCCTTCGCCGAACACTTTGACCAGTGGCTCGAAGGCCTCATCCATAGCCCCCGCTTCAACCGTCGAACCGGGTTTCCATATCGTGGAGCAGGGCATGTCGCGGTCTGCGCTTGAGTCGATTTTGTTTGCACAACCGGAGCCGGCGGTGCTGGAGAAATTCAGAAGCCTTAATCCACAGCTCTCCAACTTCACCAAACCCGGTCAATTGATCGTCCTCAGTGATCCGCGCAACACGCAATGCACCCGCGAAGAGGCTTTGCTGATGGAAGCCGCGCAGAAAGTCGATGCGGCACTTGAGCCGTTGAGCGATGCGGAAGCGGAGTTTATGGCGCGGCATCATGGGGAAATCGAATCTTTTCTTTCGCAGGGTTCGACTGGAGTGGGTATTGGGGCGGCGATGTTTGGTAAGCACTTGGGCAACTTGAAGGACACGCTCTTAGAGTTGGAAAACCTCCACAAACGCACTTTCGACAAACACGGAAAACTCCAGGGCGCGGACTTCTTTACCGAGCGCAAGAGATTGATGGGGCAGCTGGATAACAGCCTCGGACCATTGGTGCGCAAGGGTGTGGGTATTGCGGATCATCCAAAACTGAAAAATGCGTTGGGGATCTCAAACCGGAGTCTTGTGCATCACTGGAGTAAGGCTGGAACGGCGGGGGGGATTCCTGGGTATGCGACGCACATTGATGGGGTGAGTAAGGCTGGGAAGGTAATTAAAGTTGGTGGCTGGGTTGGCATTGCATTAGGAGCTTCTGCTTCTGGGCTAAAGGTCAAAGAAACCTGCAAAGTCGGGACGGAAGAAGCTTGCAGGAAGGTGAAGTTCACGGAAGACGGAAAGTTCGGCGGCTCTTTGGCTGGAGGTGCAATTGGGGGCGCGGTTGGTGGTGGGGCTTGTATAGCCATTGGCGCAACTACTGCAGGTATTGGTGGGATTATTTGTGGCCTTGTTTTAGTTGGAGTAGGAACCTCTCTTGGTATCACCGGAGGCGAACTTGTTGGAGAGGACTTGGGAGAGATAATTTATGAGGGAATACATCCGTGAGGACCGAAGCTGAAACGACGATCTTCTTGATTGGCGGTGGAGTGTTTTTTCTATTGGGCTTTTTTATGTTGGTCGTGCAATTGTATTTGTCATATTTCAAGATGAGCGAAATATTGCGCTCTTTGGCTAGGTCAAGAGCTGTCTTAAGTCGACGGTTTATTGTCGGGGGTGATCCTTTTACTAGGTTTTTCATATTGGTGTCGATTGCTCCGCTTCTGATGTTTCCACGGCGGGCCATAAAGCTTGGGGAATTAGATCAAGAAGATTACTTGGAGTTTTCTCCCCGCTTGTTACGAATCATAAAATGCTTTTATTGTCTTGCACATGTGGGTGCCGCAGTTTTGATTGCGTTGTGCTACCTAAGCTTGAAGAGGATTAGATAATGAGGTTTCGTGGTTTAAGTAAATCTCGGAAAGGAAGTCAGTTGGGTAAGGGGCGAAATCGTGCGTGAGGTCACCAAATGAGAACAATACCTGAAACAGTATTTCTATGGGGTGGTTTGGTTCTGATTGCTCTTATTTTGCTGGCTTCACTGGTCTTGCTGTATTTCGCTTATTTCCGTGCCGGAGAAATTGTGAAGAATTTGAGTAATTCTCCAGCTGTCGTTGCTAGAAGCAAATCTTTGGGGTGGGATCCGGCTGGTCGTTTTCTATTCATTAGTTGTGTAGGCACACTTTTCATTTTTTCTAAGAAATCTCTGAAGAGTGGTGATCTCAACACGAAAGATTACAAATGCTTTCCAGTGGGCCTGCGAAGGAGAATTGAAGTTATAAGTATGTTGATGCTTGCGCTCTGCGTGATTGCCATAATTGGCGTGATCATCGGTAAATATAACGGCTGGTTAAAGTAAGTCTGTTTGTAAGGCGCTGCACTGGCTAAGCGCTGGAAGCGCTTTCTAGAGTGGCATCTGCTGGTTCCATAAAGATACTTCTATTGATTGTTGATAACGGCGCACTCGATTCTTCGGGCGCTGCACGGGCGCTCGTCATGAATACAGTAACTCCCAGTCATTGGTTGCAACTTAGTCCTTTGGAAAATGATGAAAAACTGTTCGCAATATTCAGCAACGCCAGCGCGGCCGAGCCATTCAAGGCCTGGCGGCATTCAGTAACTGCTCAAGCCCCGAACCCGATCTGGGCCGGCACCCCCTATGCCGAGTGGGAAGAGGTGATGCCGTATGTAGGAATCGTCACCGCTGGCAGTGAGTTTTTGGAATGGGTCGCCGCTACTGAATCGCCTGACTGGGGCTGGTTGGCGATTTCTTCTGCAAGCCCTGAGGCGCTGGTCGAGCATTTTCGTTCGCTCACCCAGGCGCTGTTGCCCAACGGCGAACCAGTGTTTTTCCGCTTCTGGGATGGGCGTTATCTGCTGCCCATCCTGCAATCCACCGAGGTACGGGCGTCCGAGTTGATGCCGCTGATCGGGCGATGCCTGATCAATGGTCAGGCGTTCGACATCGGTGGTCGCGCGCTGAAAACCTCGCGCGTTTCTCCTTGGTGGCAAGTCCCCGAAAAGTTGCTCGAAGAACTTGCTGCGCAGTCCGCCATCACCCGCATCAACAACTTGCTGAAATGGCTGAGCGAAGACCGCCCGGACTTGTTTGAAGCATTTTCCGACAACGTGTTGCGGCGCAAAGTCGCGAGTTTTCTCGAGGCGCCGGAGCTGCCGCAAGTACCCAAACAAGCCTTGATCGACTACCTGACGGCGGAACTGGATTAATGGATCAGATCACTTATATCGAGCAGGAACTCGACAGCTTTCCGAACACGTTGACGCTCTATCGCGAACAGCTGAAACACTGGTTTATCCGCCTCGCAGACGCGGGAAGTCGCGCCAATGATTTGCCTTCGCTGATGAACATGGAGCGAGTCATAAAACTGGGGCACACCACCACTCTTGTCAGCAGTACCGACGACGACTTTCTCTCCAGTGTTGCGCAATGTCCGAACAGCGGAATTCTCGAAATCGAGAGCAAGTTTGAATCGGTCTACGACATTCCCGTCGGCAACATTCAGGTCGATGTCATCGCGATGGATGGCGGCGAAACAACGCCGATTACGCTCGATGAAAACGGCAAAGGACAGTTCGAAGGGATCGCCGGCAAGTTCTACCGCGTGCATGTTCACAGTGCGATAACGCCCGAGCACGTCGACGAACTTTTCTCTTCTTATGATGGGCTGAACAAGCAACTTGAAGGCTGGTTACGCAAGGAATGGGAGGGCTTCAAACCGCAGTGGTCGCAGCAGTCGGCGTCCGCCTCTCTGGCGGCGACGGGCAGGGGAATGCTCGCCGGTGGATGGGCGGCGATCGTCGGGGTCTGGGATGAAATCGGCGAACTGAGCGACATTCTCAAGGACCCGAATGCTTACCTCGAGAAGCTCGGCGAGAGCGCTGAACAGTTGGTCAAACTGGCTGAAAGTGCGCCGCTGATGATGGAAAAAGCCATGTTGCTGGCCAGCGACGAGGCTGCACTTTTCCTCTTGGTGCGTACAGCGGTTTTATGGCTCGACGCAGTACCGACATCGCAGCTGTTTGAATCGTCTGCCGAGGCAACTGGCAAGTTGATCGTCGGGCTGGTTATCGACTTGCTGATTGGTCTGGTCTTGAGTGTGGTCGGTATCGGCATCGCTTGGCTGACAGTGCGCCTGGTGAGGTACGGCGCGCGAATTTTCCAAGCGGCCATGGGCTTCGTAAGAGCGATGGCCACGATCATCGACAACTTCATGGATTACGTCGACCGCTACAAGAAAGTGGCTGCCCGAGGCGTGGCTGCCGGCCTGAAAAAAGGCCGGATGCAGTTGAACTGGAATGCGCGGCGCAATACGTCGCTAAAACAAGACCCGCGCCACGACGACGCTCCCGATCAAGCGAAAAACCCCAACGGTGACAGCGCTGATTGTGTGCCGCTTACTTGCACTAACAACTGCCCGGTATCGATGGTCACCGGCGAAGAGTTGCTCACGCTTACCGACGGTTCGCTGAATGGAATATTGCCGTTCGACTTCACCCGGCTTTACCGCACCAGTGCCGCTGAGATCGACAGCGGCCTCGGTTATGGTTGGAGTCACAGCCTCGCCCATCGCTTGGAAGTTGATGGCGAACAAGTCGTCTGGATCGACCACGAAAATCGCCGCACAACGTTTCCGCTGCCAAACAGCGCGCGCCCGACGATTCATAACAGCCTTTCGCGAGCGGCGATTTATCTCGGCAATCAACCCGAAGAACTGATCCTTGCCCAGGCCGGTGAAGAAACACGTTTCTTCCACTTCCAGAACGGTTTTCTTACAGCGATCAGCGACGGATACGACAACCGCTTGCGCATCAGTCGCGACCTTTCAGGCCGGATCAAACGCCTCGACAACGGCGCCGGTCGCGCCCTGCTGATGCGCTATGAACGCTCACATCTTGTTGCTATCGATTACCAACAGTTTCGCCCAGCTGAGACCCTCGATCAGGCGTGGCACACCGAACAAACGCTGGCGACTTACGGCTACGACGAGCGCGATCACCTGATCGAAGCCACTAACGCGGCAGGTGAAAGCGAGCGCTACGACTACGACGAGCAACACGTCATCCTCCAACGGCAATTGACCGGTGGGGCGAGTTTCTTTTGGGCGTGGGAAAAGTCGGGCAAGGCTGCGCGATGCGTCCGGCATTGGGCATCTTTTTCACAAATGGACACGCGTTACGTCTGGGATGACGAGGGCAGCGTCACCGTTACCAACGTCGACGGCAGCGAAGAGGTTTACGTCCATGACGACCGCGCGCGGCTGGTGCGCAAAGTCGAATTGAACGGTGGCGAACACCTCAAATCCTACGACGACCAAGGGCGCTTGATCGCCGAGCAGGACGCGCTCGGCGCCATTACTGAATATCACTACGACGAAGTCGGACATCTGGTGGCGCTGATTCCGCCGGCAGATGAACCAACAGCCTACGAATATCGCAATGGATTCCTACACGCACGCTATCGCGGCGACGCGGTGTGGAAGTACCGGCGCAATGCGCAGGGCGATGTCACCGAAGCCATCGACCCTGACGGGCAGATCACCCATTACCACTACGACCCGCAAGGGCGGCTGTTGTCGATCCGTTATCCGGACATTAGTCGTCATGTATTCGTGTGGGATGGCCTAGGGCAACTGTTGGAAGAGACGCTGCCAAATGGTGGTCAGCGGCACTATTCCTACGACGTGCTCGGGCGGCGTATTACTCGGCGTGACGAACATGGCGCTGTCAGTCGTTACCAGTGGGACGCCATTGGCCGACTTATCCACACGACATTTCCTACAGGCGCAACACGCGCCTACAGCTACAACGCCTACAGCCAGATCACCGCCGAGCAGGATGAACTGGGCCGCGTTACCCGTTACGAATACGCCGAAGACCTGCATCTGGTCAGCCGTCGTATCAACCCCGACGGCACTCAGCTCAAGTATCGCTACGACAATGCGCAGCTGCTTCTCACGGAAATCGAGAACGAATCCGGTGAAAAATATCTGCTGGACTACACGCCCAATGGATTGATCCGACAGGAAACCGCATTCGACGGGCAGCGCACGGCGTATGCCTACGACCTCAACGGACACTTGCTGGAGAAAACCGAATTCGGCGACGACGGCTCGACGCTCGTCACCACTTACGAACGCGATGCGGCCGGGCGCTTATTAGTCAAAACGCTGCCCGACGGCAGCAAAGTCGAATACCGCTACGACCGCCTCGGTCGATTGATCGGCGTCGACGACGGCCACGACCATCCGCTGGAATTCGAATACGACCGCCAGGATCGCCTCATCACCGAACACCAAGGCTGGGGCACCTTGCGTTATGGCTACGACGCCTGCGGGCAACTCAACCATTTGCGCTTGCCGGACAACAGCAAACTCGACTACCACCACGCCAAGGGCGGCGCACTCAGCGCCATCGACCTCAACGGCGCGCGGCTGACCACCCACCGATTTGCCTTTGGACGCGAGCACCAGCGCCAGCAAGGCCTGCTGCTCAGCGAATATTCCTACGACGATCAGGGACGATTGAAGGCCCACGCCGTCAGCCAGAAACACCAAGCGCTGTATCGCCGCGACTATGCCTACAGCGCCAACGGCAATCTCGACAGCATCGCCGACACCCGCCACGGCCAACGTAGCTATCAATACGATTCGCTGGATCGCCTGACCCGCGTGCGCCACACCCGCGACGATCCACCGGAAAGCTTCGCCCATGATCCGGCGTGCAACTTGCTGATGCAGGACCGTGCGGGCGCAGCAACAGTGCGGGGCAATCGGTTATTGATGCAGGGGGACCGGCATTACGACTACGACGCCTTCGGCAACTTGATCCGCGAACGTCGCGGCACCGGACTAAAACTCGTCAGCGAATATCGCTACGACTGCCAGCATCGCTTGATCGGCGTCACAACTGCGGATGGCCGCAGCGCAACTTATCGTTACGACGCGTTCGGTCGGCGCATCGCCAAAACAGTCGACGGCAAAACTACAGAGTTCTTCTGGCAGGGCGATCAAGTTGTCGCCGAAAGCAGCCGCGAACATTACCGCAGCTACGTCTACGAACCCGGCACGTTCCGCCCGCTCGCCATGCTCGACGGCAAAGGCCCGCGCAAGGCTTGTCCGTTCTACTACCAACTTGATCAACTAGGCACACCGCAGGAACTGACCGACTACAGCGGCGAAATTGTATGGTCTGCGAAATACAACGCTTACGGTAAAGTCACTCGCCTGACACACGGGGCAGGCGAACAACTTGAACAGCCGCTGCGCTTTCAGGGGCAGTACTTTGATCCCGAGAGCGGGCTGCATTACAACCGCCATCGGTACTATGATCCGGATGTCGGCCGGTACCTGACGCCTGATCCGATCAAGTTGGCGGGTGGGCTTAACCAGTATCAATACACGCCGAATCCGACGGGTTGGGTTGATCCGTTGGGGTTGAGCTGCCCGCCGCCGAAAGCGGCTGGTTGTAAGGTGCCGGGGGATACGACTGGCGCCAGGGTTGATGAGGGCGAGCCGAAGGTCCCAAGTCCAATCTCTCGCCCTCAGGATTTTGGAAACGAAGAAAAGCTAGTTGGGCATTATGAAAAACATGGCGCAGAATTTAAGGCTACGAGTAAGGAAGAGTATTTACTTATAGCGCGTGACGTTGTGAATCAAGGGTCTCGTGTGGAGTACGAGTACAAAGGTCAGCTTCGTGTTGGGTATTTGCAATTAATGGGGAATAATCGAAAAGGGGAGGCCAAATTTGCTTTTGTTGGAACAAATAATAAAAAGGAAATTACGACTTTGCATACGAAAAGTGGAAAAGAGTCTTGGAAAGCTATAAACGGTGATGCTCGTGATAAAACGGTGAGGCCAGTAAATGAATAGTAAATATGCGGCGGTTGTACTGGCAGTAGATCCAATCGTCGAGGAAGAGGTTTTACTGCTCGTAAATGGAATGAAAGTTAAATGCTTTGCGAGCTACTGCCCTGAAAAAGTCGAGGTGGGAGAATCCTATGACGTTGAATTAGATATAGTCCTTGCTGATGATAATCTTATCGTCGCTGCAGAAAAGCGCGCTGACAGATTCGTCGAAATAATAGGCGGCGGCTTCCCCTGCTTTCTGTATGGTTATTTGGACGGAAGTGTCTTCCGTTCCTTCGTTGACTTTATGGGTCAGGAAATCCACTACGACTATCCAGAGTTCAACGAGCAATTCGTAAAGATCAGGGTGGACAGAATTAATGTGTATTTCTGATCAACCAACGCATCTGGCTCTTTTCCGCTTTTATTTTATTTGTAGGCAAATGACAGGGTTTCCAGTTTAAGACGATTTCATTGAAAAGTGAGGGCTTTAGATCCACCCCTCACCCTAACCCTCTCCCCAAAGGGGTGAGGGGAATGAGTGTGATGATCTTCCGGCTGCCGTCGACCTGAACGATCAAGGTGAACTCAGGCTTAGCCAAGCCAAGAGCGCCGCCTAGTGGCCGGTCGCGGTTAACCATCCAAACAACTCGGTCAATCCCCTCGCTCCTTTGGGGAGGAGGTTGGGGTGAGGGGGGAATGGTTCAGGCGCCGTAAATACTAAGCAACATCAAAACATCGCAGCCTTCGGCAGCTCTACGGGCGATTGTGGCCTGGAGTAGCCCGCTCAGCCGCGAAGCCCTGACGTGCGGGCCGGTACAAGGTAAACTTCCCGGCCTTCGCAGGAGCAATCATGAATTATCGTCACGCCTTCCATGCCGGCAATCATGCCGATGTGTTCAAACACCTGACTTTGACCCGCATCATCGCCCTGATGTCGCGCAAGGAGCAGCCGTTTGCCTATCTCGACACTCACGCCGGGATTGGTCTGTATGACCTGCAGGGTGATCAAGCGAGCCGCACCGGCGAGTATCTGGAAGGGATCGCGCGGTTGTGGGATCAGCCGGATTTACCGGCGCTGACCGCCGATTACATGAAGGTGTTGCACGATATGAACCCGGATGGCCGGTTGCGCTATTACCCGGGGTCGCCGGAGTTGGCGCGGCGGCTGACGCGGCCGCAGGATCGGGTGATGCTCAACGAGAAGCATCCCGAGGATGGCGTGCTGCTCAAGGACAATATGGCCGGCGATCGTCGGGTCAAGGTTCACTTGGGCGAGGGCTGGCATGTGCCGCGCGCGATGTTGCCGGTGCAGGAGAAGCGCGCGGTGATGTTGATTGATCCGCCGTTCGAAAAGCTCGATGAGATGCAGCGTTGTGCGGCATCGCTGAAAGAAGCGATTGGCCGGATGCGCCAGACCGTGGCGGCGATCTGGTATCCGGTGAAGGATCAGCGTTTGTTGCGGCGTTTTTATCAGGACCTGGCCGGCACGGGCGCGCCGAAGTTGTTGCGCGTGGAGCTGCTGGTGCATCCACTGGACACGCCGAACAGTCTGAATGGCTCGGGGCTGGCGATTGCGAATCCGCCGTGGGGCCTGGAAGAGGAATTGCGTGAGCTGCTGCCGTGGTTGTCGCAAAAGCTTGGGCAGACCCAGGGCGGGTGGCAGATGGACTGGTTGATTGCTGAGAGCTGATCAGATGTTTTGATGGTGTCTGACCGGACGTCTTCGCGGGCAAGCCTCGCTCCTACAGGTTGAGTGATCTGTAGGGGCGAGGCTTGCCCGCGAAGCATTTCAGCGTCCGAAAATCAGATCGGGCAAGTCACGCCAGTACCGCCAATCCCGCAATACCCTTCCGGGTTTTTCGCCAGGTATTGCTGGTGATACGCCTCGGCGAAGTAGACCGTCGGGGCTTCTTCGATTTCGGTGGTGATTTCGCCTTTGCCAGCCTTGGTCAGCTCAGCCTGAAACACTTGTGCGCTGTGCTTGGCGGCGTCCAGTTGAGTCGGGTTGGTGGCGTAGATCACCGAGCGATATTGCGTGCCGATGTCGTTGCCTTGGCGCATGCCCTGAGTCGGGTTGTGCAACTCCCAGAACATTTTCAGCAGCTCTTGATAGCTGACTTTCGCCGGTTCGTAGACCACCAACACCACTTCGCTATGGCCGGTCAGGCCCGAGCAGACTTCTTCGTACGTCGGGTTTGGCGTGAAGCCGCCGGCGTAACCGACCACCGTGCTTACTACGCCTTCGCGCTGCCAGAACTTGCGTTCGGCGCCCCAGAAGCAGCCGAGGCCGAAGATCGCGAAATCCACGTCAGTCACGAACGGGCCCAGCAGCGGGGCGTCGTGGACGAAGTGGCGTTCCGGCAGGTTCATCGGAGTTTCGCGGCCGGGCAGAGCTTGTTCTTTAGTCGGGAGCACGTTTTTGTTCACCAGGATTTCCGAGCGCAAGACCATCATCAGTCCCCTCAGTCAGGTTGAATGTAAATTGTCAGACACGCAGTTTGCCCAATGATGCCAAGTAAATCACTACAACTGTGGGGGCGAACTGTGGCGAAAGGGCTTGCCCCGGTTGGGCGGGGAAGCAGCCCCAAAATATCTGAGGTAACAAAGATCTTGTGAGTGCTGCACACTCAAACGGGGGCAAGCCCCTCGCCACAGGGATTAGGGTGGTCCACAGGGATTTTGCGGTGTGCTGTCAGGCAATCGGGCCGCGCGGGTAGCGTCGGAGCTTTTCGATCAGCTCGGAGCCGGGGATTGGCCGGTCGAACAGGTAACCCTGGCCGACGTCGCAACGGTGGCGGCGCAGGAACGCCAGTTGCTCGGCGGTCTCGATGCCTTCCGCCACAACCTTGAGTTTGAGGTTGTGCGCCATGGCGATCACCGCTGAGGTGATTTCCATGTCGTCCTGGTTGTCCGGGATTTCGTGGATAAAGCTGCGATCGATCTTGATGATGTCGATCGGGAATTTCTTCAGATAGCTGAGCGACGAATAACCGGTGCCGAAGTCGTCCATGGCCAGGGTCAGGCCCAGACGCTTGAGCTGGTCGAGCTGCAAATGCGTGTCTTCGGTGGCTTCCAGCAGCAACCCTTCAGTCAGTTCCAGTTCCAGCAGATTGGCCGGCAGCGCTTCTTCCTTGAGGATGCTGGCGATGGACGCCACCAGGTCCGGGTCGGAGAACTGCTTGGGCGACAGGTTGATCGCCACTTGCAGATTGCCCAGCCCGGCGGCGCTCAGGTCTTTGCTCATGCGGCAAGCCTGGCGCGCGATCCATTTGCCAATCGGAATGATCAGGCCGGTTTCTTCGGCGACGCTGATGAACTGGTCCGGGCGAATCATGCCTTTTTCCGGATGATTCCAGCGCAGCAACGCTTCCATTCCCAGCAGTCGGCCGCTGCGCAGGCACAGTTTTGGCTGGTAGAACACGTCCAGCTCGTTCTGCGTGAGCGCGCGGCGCAGGTTGTTTTCGACGAACAATTTGTAGCTGGCTTCGGCATTCAGCGCTTCGGTGAACACCTGCACCTGATGTTTGCCGTTAGCTTTGGCCTTGTGCAGCGCCAGACCGGCGTTGCGCATCAACGTCTGCGGATCGCGGCCATGCAGCGGCGCGCAGGCGAGGCCGACGGAACCGGTGACGCTGATCAACTGGTTGTCGACGAACATCGGTTTGTCGAGCGTCGCCAGCAATTGGTTGGCGACTTGCTGGCCGGCGGCGAGGTCGGTGTTGTCGAGCAACACGGCGAATTCGTTACTGGCGAAACGCGCCAGGCTGCCGCTCGGGCTCAAGCTGTTGCGCAGCCGTCGGGACAGGCTGATCAGCAGTTTGTCGCCCGTCTGGTGGCCGAGGCTGTCGTTGATCCGCTTGAAGTTGTCGATGTCCACCAGCAACAGGCTGATCGGCGTATCGCTGTCGCGAGCGAAGCGTTCGTCAAGGTTGCGAATGAATGCAGGACGGTTGCCTAGGTTGGTCAGATTGTCGGTGTAGGCCAGACGCTCGATGCGCTGCTGCGCGAGTTTGGTCTGGGTGATGTCTTCGTAGATGCCGATGTAATGCGTCAGTTCGCGGTTGTCGCCATACACCTTGGAGATCGACAACTGACCCCAGTACGGTTCGAGGTTTTTGCGGCGGCTTTTGAATTCGCCCTGCCAACTGTTGCTTTTGGCCAGCGCCGAGGGCGCGTCGAACAGCAGTTCGCTGAGGTTTTCCAGCGCCGGCAGTTCCGAGAGCATCTGCCCGTGGACTTCTTCGGTGCTGTACTGGGTGATCGCGGTGAAGCTCGGATTGACGTACTCGACCACGCCATCGCAATTGACCAGCAAAAACGCGTTGGCGCTTTGCTCCACGGCACGCTGGAACAGGTGCAGGGCGCTGGTAGCGGTGCGCCGGTTGTGGTTGTTGATGACTTGGGCGAATTGGTCGGCGAGCTCGCCGGCGAAAGCGATTTCGTCCGACTGCCACGCGCGGGTCGCCCCGGTCTGCTCCAGGCACAACACGCCGACCACTTGGCCATCGACGCGGATACTGGCGTCGAGCATGGCGTTGACGTCACGCGGGCGCAGGCTTTCGGCCATGTCGCGGGTGCGCGGATCGCGGATCGCGTTGTGCGCGTCGATGGCGCGGCTGCTGTGCAAGGCTTCGAGGTAGTCGGGGAAGCTGCTGACGTCGATCGGCTCCGGCAGTTGGTATTCCTGCGTGGCGCGGTGATACGCCGAGATTGGCACCAGCATCGAACCTTCAAGGTTCCACAGGCTGGCGCAGTCGATTTGGTAAATGTCGCAGGCGCAGCGAGTGATCAGCTCGGCGGCTTCCTGCAACGAATTGTTGGTGGTGTAGCGCTGACGGGTCAGCAGCAGAATCAGGTCTTGCTGGGCGCGCACGCGGTCCAGGTGCTGCAGTTGTTCCTGCTGCGCACGCTGGTTGAGTTCGAGAGCGATTTGCAGGCGCGAGTTCTGGGTTTCGAGGTCCAGTGTCGGGAGCTGTATTTCACCGTCGAACAAGCCGTCGACAACTAACAGGTAGCCGCGCAACAGGTGTCGATTGTGTTGTTTGTAGGCTTCGCCGAGTTCCAGCAGGCTCAAGGTCCCGGCGGCGGTGTGCAAGGTGTAGCGGACCAGGTAATGCGGGCTTTCGGTGAGTTGTTGCTGGATCGCGTCGTGCAATTGATAGCGCGCTTCGGGCTCCATCAGGCTCGCGTACGGCGAACCGACCAGCGCACAGAGTTCCACCGCCGGCAGGCCGAATTGGCGTTCGCAATTGGGATCGAGGAACAGCAGCGCCCAGCTCGCTTCATTCAGCCGTTCGAAACGCAGCATGCCGAGCCGCGAGGGCACAGGCAACTGCGTCACTACCTCGGCCACCATACGGCTGGCGGCATCGGGTTGGCTCTTCATATGGAGGGAAACTCGCTTCGAATATGCTGATCGCGCCGGGCTTTCGCCCTCGTCACTGTTGCCTGCGGCAAGGTTGCATCATTGCGGCACCGACTGACAAGAGTGATGAAGGCCAAGTGCTATAAGAATATGTCGGCAGGACGAAGGATTTCTCCAGCACCCGGGTGAAAGTAATATTCAAAACGGCGATTTTTGCGACTGGAGAGGCGACCGTGCGGGCTGCTGGTGTAACGGTGTGAGCTAGTGATGCGACTGTGGGTTGATGATGCACCTTTGAATTGATGATGCACCTGTGGGTTGATGACGCACCTGTGGCGAGCGAGCTTGCTCGCGTTTGAGTGCGTAGCGCTCACCGGATTTTGGGGCCGCTGCGCAGCCCGGCGCGAGCAAGCTCGCTCGCCACGGGGTTTGGTTTTGATTACAGCATCTGCATCTGGCGCAATTTCAGTTTCAGCCCCAGTAAGTCACTTCACCGGGGTGTGCAACCTTAACGCAACGCAATACTGATCGATTGCAGCAGCTCGCCATCGCGATCGTGGTAGTTGACGCAGATCCGCTTCGCCTCAACCACCAAATGCGCGAAGTTATCCTGGCTGACCACTTTGCTGGTCAGTTCATGCCGATAGTCGCCGGCCGCCGTTTGCGCCAATGGCTTGTCCAGGATAAACGTCGATTCCCGCGCGTACGGCAGCAGTTTGCTGTTGCACAGCGGCGAGGAGACGATGGTGTGCACTTCGAAATCCGGGTCTGCGCTGTGGGTCAGGCGACTGGTCAGGGAGCCGTGGACATCTCCGGAAATGATGAAGACATTCGGGATGCGCTGCGTACGAATGGTCTCCAGCAGGCGTAGGCGCTGTTCCGGAAATGCCTTCCAGGCATCGTCGCCGAGGCTTTTGCGGTCGGGGTAAAACATCACGCTGGTGACCACAAACTTGACCCGTGCCGGACTGTGGATCAGCCATTTGAGCAGCGCCTCTTCCTGTTCTTTATCGAGAATTCGTCGATTGTCGGCAGACAGGTCGCGCCGGGTCCGGCTATCAGTGACAAACCATTCAATATCGCCCTCAGCAAATTGATACCAATACTGTTGTAGTTGCGGATTGACTTGCCCGTTGGCCAGTAGTCCATGCGCCGGGCTATGGCTGGCTTGATATAACTCGTAAGCGTTCATTGCGTTCTTATAAAGATAATCATCGCTTTTGTTTTTGTTGGCTGGCCAGTTATCTTCAATCTCATGATCGTCGAGGATCATGTAAGTCGCCGTGTTAGACATCAACTTGTTGATGTTCGGTTGGGCAAACGCCGTGCGGTATTTGCTGAGGATCTGTTGATAATCGCGGTCGGGAGCAAAACGGTTCAAGTCATCGACGTAGATCTGGTCGCCAGTCATCAGTGTGGCGCTGATCGGCGGATTGGCCTGTTCGACCAATCGCGAGATCGAGGCGAAAATCCGGTCGCCCAACTGCGGCGCCGACGGTATGCCAGCGGTCATGCGCAAATAGCGGCACGAACCGACGATGTAAGCACGGGGCAGGGTGTGCTTGCTGGAGCGGGTGCGAAAGCGATACACCTCGCGCGGCCATTGCAGTGGCAGTTCTTGCACGGTGTCCACGGTATGCACCGGGCTCATCGGGCTGAGCCAGCCGGTTTGATATTCGTACTCGGTGTCTTCATGCAGGTCATTCAATGCAATGACATCGGACATGTCCCGTTGTGTCCAAAGTCTGGTAAACACACTTTTGGTCCAACGCTCTTCACCTGATCGCCGATAACGTATGCCGGCAAATACCGCTGCATCTTTCTGAGTGTCGCCACGCAAGAATATACGTGCATGGTTAGTTGTAGTGTGACCAATAATCGGGCCGACAGTGGGTTTGAACATATTCGAATCCGTTCGAAGTTTGTGCTAACTAAGCAATTAAGGATGTGGAAGTTCATCTTGAACTTCATGCAACTAAGCCTAGTTACTGACTGGCAAAAAATATCGGGCAGAAGTGGACCGCGATTGTGGTCCAAGTAAGCAGAGGCTGTAGGAAGAAACCCGCATTTATTCAAGGCAAAAAAAAGCCCCGCCAAATTGGCGGGGTTGAGGTACGAGCGTGGCGCTCGGAAAACGTGGAACGCAACGAGCCCTCCGGTGAAGGAGGGCTCGTTTGGGTTTACAGCAGAATGGTGCGGATGTCGGCCAGCAGGTCGCTCAGGCGCTTGGTGAAGCGAGCGGCTGCGGCGCCGTTGATCACACGGTGATCGTAGGACAACGACAGTGGCAGCATCAGTTTCGGCTGGAAGGCTTTGCCGTCCCAGACTGGCTGGATGGTTGCCTTGGAAACACCGAGGATCGCCACTTCCGGCGCGTTGACGATCGGCGTGAAGCCGGTGCCGCCAATGTGGCCGAGGCTGGAAATGGTGAAGCAGGCGCCTTGCATGTCGTCAGCGGTGAGCTTCTTGTCGCGGGCCTTGGCGGCCAGCGCAGCGGCTTCGGCTGCCAGTTGCAACAGGCTTTTCTGGTCGACGTTCTTGATGACCGGTACCAGCAGGCCTTCAGGGGTGTCGACGGCGAAGCCGATGTTCACGTATTTCTTGCGGATGATCGCTTTGCCGCTTGGTGCCAGCGAACTGTTGAAGTCCGGCAGTTCCTTGAGCAGGTGTGCGCACGACTTGAGCAGCAGCGGCAGGATGGTCAGCTTGACGCCAGCCTTCTCTGCGACGGCTTTCTGGGCGATGCGGAACGCTTCCAGGTCGGTGATATCAGCCGAATCGAACTGAGTCACGTGCGGGATGTTCAACCAGCTGCGGTGCAGGCTCGACGCGCCGATTTGCATCAGGCGAGTCATCGGCACTTCTTCGGTTTCGCCGAAACGGCTGAAGTCCACGACCGGAATCGGCGGGATGCCCGCGCCACCGGTTGCGCCGCCAGCGGCCGGTGCTTCCTTGGCCTTCTGCATCATCGCTTTGACGTAAACCTGCACGTCTTCTTTCAAGACGCGACCGTGCGGACCGCTTGGGCTGACCGCGCTCAGCTCGACGCCGAACTCGCGCGCCAATTGGCGAACCGCCGGGCCAGCGTGAACCTTGGCGCCCGGTTTGGCCGGTGCTGCAACCGGTGCAGCGGCTGCCGGAGCAGCAGGTGCAGCGGCGGCTGGAGCGGAAGCAGCAGGTGCAGGAGCTGCAGCAGCCTGGGCCGGTGCAGTAGCAGGCGCAGCGCCTTTGACTTTCAACTTCAGGATCAGGTCGCCAGTACCGACTTCGTCATCCAGCTTGATGGAAACACTTTCCACCACGCCAGCGGCTGGCGATGGAATTTCCATGCTGGCCTTGTCGGATTCCAGAGTGATCAGCGATTGATCAGCCTCGACGGTGTCGCCAGCCTTGACCAGAACTTCGATGATCTTGGCTTTGCCCGACGAACCAATGTCCGGAACATGAATGTCCTGAACGGTGTCGGCGGCCGGTGCGGCAGGCGCGGCGGCTGGAGCAGCAGCGGCGGCCGGAGCCGGCGCAGCAGCCTGAGCTGGCGCGGCAGCAGCAGGGGCCGCAGCACCCGCCACTTCCAGGTCCAGAATCAGGTCGCCGGTGCCGACTTCGTCGTTGAGCTTGACGCTGATGCTCTTGACTACGCCAGCGGCTGGCGATGGGATTTCCATGCTGGCCTTGTCGGATTCCAGGGTGATCAGCGATTGATCAGCCTCGACAGTGTCGCCGACCTTGACCTGGATCTCGATGATCTGAGCCTTACCCGACGAACCGATGTCCGGCACGTGAACCTGCTGAACCGAAGCGGCAGCAGGCGCGGCAGCCGGAGCAGCGGCGGCAGGTGCAGCCGCAGGAGCCGCTTCAGCCTTGGCGGCCGGAGCAGCCGCCGGCGCGTCAGCCGCAGGAGCCGGCGCAGCGTCCCCTTCGACTTCCAGCTCCAGCAACTCGTCGCCTTCTTTCAGGCGATCGCCCAGTTTCACTTTCAGGCTTTTGACGATACCGGCCTTCGGCGCAGGCACTTCCATGCTGGCCTTGTCCGACTCAAGCGTCAGGATGCTCTGCTCGGCTTCGATACGGTCGCCGACCTTCACAAATAGTTCGATTACTTCACCTTCACCGCTGCCGATGTCAGGTACTCGAATGAGTTCGCTCACAGATTGTCTCCTCAGCAGTCCAGTGGGTTGAGTTTTTCCGGGTTGATCCCGAACTTGACGATAGCCTCGGCCACCACCTTAGGTTCGATATCACCACGGTCAGCCAAGGCTTCCAGGGCTGCCAACACCACGAAATGACGATCGACTTCGAAGAAGTGACGCAGCTTTTTACGGCTGTCACTGCGACCGAAACCGTCGGTGCCCAGGACTTTGAATTCCTTGGACGGGACCCACTGACGAATTTGTTCGGCGAACAGCTTCATGTAGTCGGTGGAGGCAATGACCGGACCTTTACGGCCGCTCAGGCACTCTTCGACGTAGCTCACCTGAGGCTTCTGGCCAGGCTTGAGACGGTTGCTGCGCTCGACGGCCAGGCCATCGCGACGCAGTTCGTTGAAGCTGGTAACGCTCCAGACGTCCGCGCCGATGTTGAACTCTTCGCGCAGAATCTTCGCTGCTTCACGGACTTCACGCAGGATGGTGCCGGAGCCCATCAGCTGAACGTGGTGCGCCGCTTCGCGGGTGTCTTCTTCGAGCAGGTACATGCCTTTGATGATGCCTTCCTCGACACCGGCCGGCATGGCTGGCTGCTGGTAGGACTCGTTCATCACAGTGATGTAGTAGAAAACGTCCTGCTGCTCTTCGGTCATCTTCTTCATGCCGTCCTGGATGATCACCGCCAGCTCATAGCCGTAGGTTGGATCAAAGGTGCGGCAGTTCGGGATGGTGCCGGCCAGGATGTGGCTGTGACCATCTTCGTGTTGCAGGCCTTCGCCGTTCAGCGTGGTCCGGCCGGCGGTGCCGCCGATCAGGAAACCACGGGTACGGCTGTCGCCAGCGGCCCAGGCGAGGTCGCCGATACGCTGGAAGCCGAACATCGAATAGAAGATGTAGAACGGCAGCATTGGCTGGTTGTGGCTGGAGTACGAAGTACCGGCAGCGATGAAGGAGCTCATGGCGCCCGCTTCGTTGATGCCCTCTTCGAGGATCTGGCCCTTCTTGTCTTCCTTGTAGAACATCACCTGGTCTTTATCGACCGGATCGTACAACTGGCCGACGGAAGAGTAGATGCCCAACTGACGGAACATGCCTTCCATACCGAAGGTACGGGCTTCGTCCGGGATGATCGGAACGATGCGCGAGCCGATTTCCTTGTCCTTGACCAGTTGCGCGAGGATCCGCACGAAAGCCATGGTGGTGGAAATCTCACGGTCGCCGGAACCGTCAAGGATTGCCTTGAGGGTGTCGAGCGGCGGCGTCGGAATATCGAAGCTCTTGGCGCGGCGCTGTGGCACGAAACCGCCGAGTGCGGTGCGGCGCTCGCTTAGGTAACGGGCTTCGGCACTGTTTGGCTCAGGCTTGAAGAACGGCAGGTTCTCCAGCTCTTCGTCTTTTACCGGGATGTCGAAACGATCGCGGAACAGCTTCAGGCTTTCAACATCAACTTTCTTGGTGTTGTGCGCAGTGTTCTTCGCTTCGCCGGCACCGGTGCCATAACCCTTGATGGTCTTGGCGAGGATGACGGTTGGTTGTTCTTTGTGGTTGACCGCTTCGTGGTAAGCCGCATAGACCTTGTACGGGTCGTGGCCGCCACGGTTGAGTTTCCAGATCTCGTCGTCGGACAGATCAGCAACCATCGCCTTCAGTTCAGGCGTGTTGAAGAAGTGTTCACGAACGAACGCGCCGTCTTTGGCTTTGTAGTTCTGGTACTCGCCGTCGATGACTTCGTCCATGCGACGTTGCAGGATGCCGTCGACGTCTTTGGCCAGCAGTGGGTCCCAGAAACGGCCCCAGATGACTTTGGTCACGTTCCACTGAGCACCACGGAACACGCCTTCGAGCTCCTGGATGATCTTGCCGTTGCCGCGAACCGGGCCGTCGAGGCGCTGCAGGTTGCAGTTGATGACGAAGATCAGGTTGTCGAGCTTCTCGCGGCCAGCCAGCGAGATGGCGCCCAGGGATTCCGGCTCGTCACACTCGCCGTCGCCCAGGAAGCACCAGACTTTCTGCTTGCCTTCAGGAATGAAGCCGCGCGCTTCCAGGTACTTCATGAAACGTGCCTGGTAGATCGCCTGGATCGGACCCAGACCCATGGAAACGGTCGGGAACTGCCAGAAATCGGGCATCAGCCACGGGTGTGGATAGGACGACAGGCCTTGACCATCAACTTCCTGACGGAAGTTGTTCATCTGGTCTTCGGTGATGCGACCTTCCATGAATGCACGGGCGTAAACGCCTGGCGAGGTGTGGCCCTGGAAGTAGATCAGGTCGCCGCCGTGTTCGTCGGTCGGGGCCTGGAAGAAGTAGTTGAAGCCGATGTCATACAGGGTCGCACTGGAAGCGAAGCTGGAAATGTGACCGCCCAGGTCCGAATCTCGCAGATTCGTGCGCATCACCATGGCCATCGCGTTCCAGCGCACCAACGAGCGAATGCGGCGTTCCATGAACAGGTCGCCAGGCATGCGTGCTTCGTGGGTAACAGGAATGGTGTTGCGGTATGGCGTGGTGATGGCGTAAGGCAATTGCGAACCGCTGCGGGTCGCCAATTCGCCCATACGGGTCATCAGATAATGAGCGCGGTCTTCGCCTTCTTTGTCGAGAACCGATTCCAGGGCGTCCAGCCATTCCTGGGTTTCGACGGGATCGAGGTCTTGCATGGCTTGCTCCAGGGCGGAAAGGCTTCCAGAATCGGTTGCCTGAGTTTGCGACTGGCCTTGTGGGCAGACGATATAAATTCTTGGATTGCCGAGAGGTATGTTCCGGCGGCGTGTAGTTTTACTACAAATCATCGGGCATTTCAGCCTTTCGAATGTATAGACGAGTAGTAAAACTACAGATGAATGGCTTGTGGCCTCCGGCTGCGTTGTGAGAATAATCGTTAAGGTTGGTCTTTTGCCAACCAGAAAAGGTGAAAGCTTGATGCTGGCTGCCAAAATAAAAGAAATTTCAGCTATTTCTAACCTTTGTTCGACAGTCGGTCACGTAGCGGCTTTCCAAGAATCACTACATGCAGCCCTTCACACGCCGATCAAGGATAGACCATGACCCTGCCTTCGCTTGCCCAACTGCCTGCCATTCTCCAGCCATTGGTCAGCCGTTCCGATGAGTCGTTCCGCGCGGCCGTCGCTTTATTGGACGACGAACAGGGGCTGTCCACCTGGACGCCTGAACGCTGGGCGCAATTTGCCCGCGTCACCGCCGCCAGCGATTTCGTGATTGAACAGAGTGTTCGTGACCCTTTGATGTTGCTGACGCTGGTGCAGTCCGGCGAATTGGACCGCAGCCTGGCGCCCGGCGAGTTGTGCGCGCAGATCGCCGCCTCGGTGAATGCGGCGCAAACCGAAGATGAACTCGGCCGCGCGCTCCGGCGCCAGCGCACCCGCCATCAAGTGCGCATCATCTGGCGCGACCTGACCCGCCAGGCCGACATGATCCAGACGTGCCGCGATCTCTCGGACATGGCCGATGCGAGCATCGATCAGGCCTATCAGTGGTTGTACGCGCGGCACTGCCAGCAGTTCGGCGTGCCGACCGGGCGACGCAGTGGCGAGCCGCAGCAAATGGTCATCCTCGGCATGGGCAAACTCGGTGCCGTGGAGCTCAATCTGTCGTCCGACATCGACCTGATTTTCGCCTACCCCGAGGGCGGCGAAACCGTCGGCGTCAAGCGCTCGCTGGATAACCAGGAATTTTTCATCCGCCTCGGCCAACGCCTGATCAAAGCGCTGGACCCGATGACCGTCGACGGTTTTGTCTTTCGCGTCGACATGCGTCTTCGCCCCTATGGTTCGGCCGGCGCGCTGGTGTTGAGCTTCAACGCGCTGGAGCAGTATTACCAGGATCAGGGGCGCGACTGGGAACGCTACGCGATGATCAAATCGCGCGTGGTGGCCGGCGATCAAGTGGCCGGCGCGCAGTTGCAAGAGCTGCTGCGGCCGTTCGTTTATCGGCGCTATCTGGACTTCTCGGCGATTGAAGCGCTGCGCACCATGAAGCAGTTGATCCAGCAGGAAGTGCGGCGCAAAGGCATGGCCGACAACATCAAGCTCGGCTCCGGCGGCATCCGCGAAGTCGAATTTATCGCTCAGGCATTCCAGTTGATCCACGGCGGCCGCGACTTGAGCCTGCAGCAACGTCCTCTATTAAAAGTGCTGAGCACGCTCGAAGGTCAGGGTTACTTGCCAACAGCGGTGGTCAGCGAGTTGCGCGAAGGTTACGAATTTTTGCGCTACACCGAGCACGCGATCCAGGCGATTGCCGACCGCCAGACGCAGATGTTGCCGGACACCGAGCAGGATCAGGCGCGAATCGCCTTTATGCTCGGATTCGCCGATTGGGCCGCGTTCCACCAGCAACTTATGCACTGGCGCGGCCGGGTCGCGTGGCACTTTGCGCAGGTGATTGCCGATCCTGATGAAGAGCAAGGCACCGAGGCTGAAGTGGTGGTCGGCGGCGAATGGTTGCCGTTGTGGGAAGAGGAGCAGGACGAAGAGGCTGCTTGCCGACAATTGCAGGAGGGCGGTTTCGTCGATGCCGCCAAAGCCTTGAAAACCCTGGCCGGATTGCGCGGCAGTGCGCAATTGCGGGCGATGCAGCGTCTCGGCCGGGAACGCCTTGATGCCTTTATTCCGCGCTTGCTGGCGCAGGCGGTCGAACACGCCAATCCTGATTTGGTGCTGGAGCGGGTCCTGCCGCTGGTTGAAGCGGTGGCGCGGCGCTCGGCGTATCTGGTGTTGCTCACGGAAAACCCTGGGGCGCTGCGACGTTTGTTGACGTTGTGCGCCGCGAGCCCGTGGATTGCCGAGCAGATCACCCGTTTTCCGCTGCTGCTGGATGAGTTGCTTAACGAAGGCCGTTTGTTCAAGCCGCCCTTGGCGCCGGAATTGGCCGCCGAATTGCGCGAGCGCCTGACGCGTATTCCCGAGGACGACCTCGAACAACAAATGGAAGCCTTGCGCCATTTCAAATTAGCCCACCGCTTGCGCGTCGCCGCCTCGGAAATCGCCGGCAGCCTGCCGTTGATGAAAGTCAGCGATTACCTGACCTGGCTCGCCGAGGCGATTCTCGAGCAAGTGCTGGCGCTGGCCTGGCGGCAGACGGTGGCCAAATACGGCACGCCGCTGCGCAATGACGGCACGTTGTGTGATCCGGGTTTCATCATTGTCGGTTACGGCAAAGTCGGTGGGCTGGAGTTGGGGCATGGTTCCGATCTGGACCTAGTGTTCATCCATGACGGCGATCCGCAGGCTGAAACCGATGGCCCAAAACCTATCGACGGCGCGCAATTCTTCACTCGCCTTGGTCAGCGAATCATTCATTTGATGACCACGCAGACCAACTCCGGGCAATTGTATGAAGTCGACATGCGCCTGCGCCCGTCCGGTGCTTCGGGGTTGCTGGTGAGTTCGCTCGGCGCGTTCGCCCGCTATCAGGAAAACGAAGCCTGGACCTGGGAGCATCAGGCGTTGGTGCGCGCGCGGGTGCTGGTCGGCAGCAAGGATGTCGGCCAGGCGTTCGAGAAGGTTCGCGCGTCTATTTTGGGCAAGGCGCGGGATTTGCCGACCTTGCGCCAGGAGGTCAGCGAGATGCGCGCCAAGATGCGCGATAACCTCGGCAGCAAGAGCACGGCCGCCGGCACTGCGGCAAATGCCTTCGAAGCCTCGGCGCCGTTCGATCTCAAGCAGGACGCCGGAGGTATCGTCGATATTGAATTTATGGTGCAATACGCGGCCCTGGCGTGGTCCGAACAGCACCCGTCATTGCTCCGCTGGACCGATAACATCCGCATTCTGGAAGGGTTGGAACAGGAAGGCCTGATGCCTGCCGAAGACGCCAGCCTGCTGCGCGAGGCCTACAAAGCCTACCGCTCCGCCGCCCACCGGCAGGCGTTGCAGAAGGATCCGGGAGTAATCCCGGGCGACCAGTTCGCGGACGAACGACGGCAGGTATTGCGGATCTGGAAAGAGCTGGGGCTAAGCTGAAACCGTTTATATGCAGCAACGAACACCCCTGCGGAATAGAAATTCAGGCAACACCGACAATCCCCTGTAGGAGTGAGCCTGCTCGCGATAGCGGAGTGACAGTCGACAGTCATGTTGAAGGTGATGACCCATCGCAGGCAGGCCCGCTTTTGCAGTGATTATCGAGGCGGGGAGGCGTATGCCTCCCCGGCTCGTTTTTGGAAACCACATGAAAATTCTGATCGTTGGGCCCAGTTGGGTCGGTGACATGGTGATGGCGCAGACACTGTTTCAGTGCCTCAAGCAGCGCCACCCGCAATGCGAAATCGACGTGCTGGCCCCCGAGTGGAGCCGGCCGATCCTTGAGCGCATGCCCGAAGTGCGCCAGGCCTTGAGCTTCCCGCTCGGCCACGGCGCCCTCGAGCTGGCGACCCGTCGGCGCATCGGCAAATCCCTGGCCGGCCAGTACGACCAGGCGATCCTGCTGCCCAATTCGTTGAAATCGGCGCTGGTGCCGTTCTTCGCCGGCATCCCGAAACGCACCGGTTGGCGCGGCGAATTCCGCTACGGTCTGCTCAACGACGTGCGCACGCTGGATAAAGAACGTTACCCGCTGATGATCGAGCGCTTCATGGCCCTGGCCTACGAACCGGGCACCGAACTGCCGCAACCCTATCCGCGCCCGAGCCTGCGAATCGACCCGGTCACCCGCGAAGCGGCGCTGGGCAAATTCGGCCTGAGCCTCGACCGTCCGGTGCTGGCGCTGTGCCCCGGCGCCGAGTTTGGCGAGTCCAAACGCTGGCCGTCCGAGCACTACGCCAAAGTCGCCGAAACCAAGATTCGCGAAGGCTGGCAAGTCTGGCTGTTCGGCTCGAAAAACGATCACTCGGTCGGCGAAGACATCCGCGCGCGGCTGATTCCCGGCCTGCGTGAAGAATCGGTCAACCTCAGCGGCGACACTTCGCTGGCCGAGGCAATCGACCTGCTGTCCTGCGCCGACGCCGTGGTTTCCAACGATTCCGGGCTGATGCATGTGGCCGCCGCGCTGAACCGGCCGCTGGTCGCGGTGTACGGCTCGACCTCGCCGGGCTTCACGCCGCCGCTGGCCGAACAGGTCGAAATCGTCCGGCTCGGCCTCGAATGCAGCCCGTGTTTCGACCGCACCTGCCGCTTCGGCCATTACAACTGCCTGCGCCAGCTCATGCCGCAACCGGTCAACGAAGCCCTGCAGCGGTTGCAGGGCACTGTGGTCGAGGTCAATTAGTTTGCGGGTTCTGTTGATCAAGACTTCCTCGCTGGGCGACGTGATTCACGCGTTGCCAGCGTTGACCGACGCGGCGCGGGCGATCCCCGGCATCACCTTCGATTGGGTGGTGGAAGAAGGCTTCGCCGAAATCCCGACCTGGCACCCGGCAGTGGGCACAGTCATCCCGGTGGCGATCCGCCGCTGGCGCAAAAACATCTGGCAGACGATCAAGAGCGGCGAGTGGAAACGCTTCAAACAAAGCGTGCGCGCGACGAAATATGACTTGGTGATCGACGCCCAGGGCCTGCTCAAAAGCGCCTGGCTGACCCGTTACGTCAAGGCCCCGGTGGCCGGGCTCGACAAGGATTCGGCGCGCGAGCCGATGGCTTCGCGGTTTTACTCGCGCCGCCTCGCCGTCGGCCGTGGCCAGCACGCGGTCGAGCGCGTGCGTCAGTTGTTCGCGTTGGCGCTGGGTTACGACTTGCCCAAGGGCCTCGGCGATTACGGCCTCAACGTCGAACGCCTGGTCGAATTGCCGCGCAAGAATCCTTACGTGTTGTTTCTGCACGGCACCACGTGGGACACCAAACACTGGCCGGAAGCCTATTGGCGTGAACTCGCCGAACGCGTCGGCCACCTCGGCGTCGCGGTGAAATTGCCGTGGGGCAACCCGGTCGAGAAGGCCCGCGCCGAGCGCATTGCCGCCGGTTTCCGACATGCCGAAGTGCTGCCCAAACTCAATCTCGCCGGGGTCGGCAAAGTATTGGCCGGCGCGCAGGCGTGCGTGGCCGTCGACACTGGTCTCGGTCACCTCGCTGCCGCGCTCGACGTGCCGACCCTGTCGCTGTTCGGCCCGACCAACCCGGGCCTGACCGGCGCTTACGGCAAGGCGCAGATTCACATCGCCAGCGACTTCCCGTGCGCGCCGTGCATGCAAAAGAAATGCACCTATCAACCGACGGCCGAAGACGCCCGTCAGTTTGACCTTAAACGCGAGTGGCCCCTGTGCTTCACGCGTCTGAATCCCCAGCGTGTCGCCAGCCGACTGAGCACGTTGTTACTGGCTGAGGAGCTGCGCTGATGCAATTGGCTTTTGTCCTTTATAAATATTTCCCGTTTGGCGGTTTGCAGCGCGATTTCATGCGCATTGCTCTCGAATGTCAGCAGCGCGGACACCAGATCCGCGTGTACACGCTGATTTGGGAAGGTGACGTGCCGCCGGGTTTCGAAGTGTTGGTGGCGCCGGTCAAGGCGTTCTTCAATCACCGGCGCAACGAAAAACTCAGCGAATGGATGGCCGCCGATCTGGCCAAACGTCCGGTCGATCGCCTGATCGGCTTCAACAAAATGCCCGGCCTCGACGTTTATTACGCCGCCGACGGCTGCTTTGAAGACAAGGCGCAAAACCTGCGCAATTCGCTGTACCGGCGCTGGGGCCGCTACCGGCACTTCGCCGAGTACGAGCGTGCGGTGTTCGCCAAGGACGCCAAAACCGAAGTGCTGATGATTTCCGAGGTGCAGCAGCCGCTGTTCATCAAGCATTACGACACGCCGCTGGAACGCTTTCATTTGCTGCCGCCGGGGATTTCCCAGGACCGTCGCGCGCCGCCGATTGCGCCGCAGATTCGCGCCGAGTTCCGCGCTGAATTCGCACTCAAGGACGACGATCTGCTGCTGGTGCAAATCGGCTCCGGGTTCAAGACCAAAGGTGTCGATCGCAGCCTCAAAGCGCTGGCCGCCTTGCCCGCTGATCTGAAGAAACGCACACGGCTGTTTGTAATTGGCCAGGACGACCCCAAATTGTTCCAGATGCAGAGCGCCACGCTAGGGCTCGGCGACAACGTCACGTTCCTCAAGGGCCGCAGCGACATCCCGCGTTTCCTGTTGGGCGCCGACCTGTTGATCCACCCGGCCTACAACGAAAACACCGGCACCGTGCTGCTTGAAGCGCTGGTCGCCGGGTTGCCGGTGCTGGTCAGTGCGGTGTGTGGTTACGCCCATTACATCGCCGAGGCCGATGCCGGGCTGGTGCTCGATGAGCCGTTCGATCAGGCGCAACTCACGCACTATCTGAGCGACATGTTGAACGACGCAGATGCACGGGCGGCCTGGAGCCGCAACGGTCTGGCCTTCGCCGAGACGGCCGACCTCTATAGCATGCCGCAGCACGCGGCCGATGTGATTCTGGCGGAGCACGCTTAATGAAGTTGATGCTGGCTGAACCGTTCAAAAGCCTGTGGGCCGGACGCGATCCGTTTGCCGAAGTCGAAGGCTTGCAGGGCGAGGTGTACCGCGAGCTCGAAGCGCGCCGGACCTTGCGCACCGAAGTGAACGGCAACGGATTTTTCGTGAAAATCCACCGCGGCATTGGCTGGGGCGAAATCTTCAAAAATCTGCTGACCGCCAAACTGCCGGTGCTCGGCGCGGGCCAGGAATGGAAAGCCATCCAGCGCCTGCAGGAAGTCGGCGTGCCAACCATGACCGCCGTCGCCTATGGCGAGAAGGGCAGCAACCCGGCGGATC
This sequence comes from Pseudomonas sp. SJZ131, assembly GCF_007828705.1. NCBI lineage: Bacteria > Pseudomonadati > Pseudomonadota > Gammaproteobacteria > Pseudomonadales > Pseudomonadaceae > Pseudomonas > Pseudomonas sp. SJZ131. Next base: position 448,745 of record NZ_VIVC01000004.1, read on the forward strand.
AGCATTCGTTCATCGTCACCGAAGAACTGGCGCCGACCATCAGCCTCGAAGACTTCAGCATCGACTGGGTGAAAAACCCGCCGGAGCCGAAACTCAAGCGCGCGCTGATCGCCGAAGTCGCGCGCATGACCGGCATGATGCACCGCGCCGGGGTCAACCACCGCGACTGCTATATCTGCCACTTTCTGCTGCACACCGACAAACCGATGACTGCCGAGGACTTCAAACTCTCGGTGATCGACCTGCACCGCGCGCAGACCCGGCCGAAGATCAACCAGCGCTGGCGCAACAAGGATCTGGCGGCGTTGTACTTTTCGGCGTTGGACATTGGCCTGACTCAACGCGACAAGATGCGTTTTCTCAAAGGCTACTTCCAGCAACCGCTGCGGCAGATTCTCGGCGAAGAAGCCGGCTTGCTCAGCTGGCTCGAAGGCAAGGCCAACAAGCTCTACGAACGCAAACAGCGTTACGGGGATGCGCTCTGATGCCGGGTTGGAAGCTGGACCCGGCTTACAGCGAACTGGCGCAAGACTTCGGCAACCTCGACGCGGTGTTTGCCCTGCAGGGCGAGCGCATGACGTGGGACCCGTTGTCCGAGCTGATTCGCGTCAAGCGCAACGGCGTCAATTACTACGTGAAGCGTTACGTCGGCGCCGGTAAAGGCCTGCGTCGTTATCTGGGCAAGCCGCGGGTGAAAGCCGAGTGGCAAAACCTCAAGCGCTTCGCCAAGTGGGGCATCCCGACCGCTGACGTGGTGGCGTGGGGCCTGGAGCGGCGCGGCGCGGCGTACGATCGTGGCGCGATGATCACCCGCGAACTGCCGAACACCGAAGACCTGTCGGCCCTGGCTGATCGCAATGACCCGAAACTGGCGGACCGCGCCTGGGTCGATGCGGTCAGTCGGCAATTGGCCGGTTACACCCGGACCATGCACGACCATCGCTTCACCCATAACGACTTGAAGTGGCGCAATTTGCTGATCGACGATCAGGCCCGACTGTTCCTGATCGATTGCCCGAACGGCGATTTCTGGCGCGGGTTCTGGCTCAAGTACCGCATCACCAAAGACCTGGCCTGCCTCGACAAAGTGGCGAAGTATCACTTGTCGGCGACCCAGCGCCTGCGCTTTTACCTGCAATACAGCCAACGGCCTCGGCTCAATGCCGCCGACAAAAAACGGATCCGCCACGTGCTGAGATTTTTCGAGGGCCGCGAATGACTGATTTCCTCGCCGCTGAAGACCGCGCGCTCCTCGAGCGCCACGGTCTCGGCACGTTCGACGCGCTGTGGGCCAAGGAGCTCGAAGCAGTTGATGAACCCAACACGGCGGGCGGTGGCTGGAGCAGCGTGTTTCGGCTCGATCTGGAAGGGCAGGGGTTTTACCTCAAGCGCCAGAGCAATTACCTGACGCGGACTTTGCACGCGCCGTTCGGCGAACCGAGTTTCGCCCGCGAATTCCGCAACATTTCGCGTTATCAGCAGATGGGCATTCCAGCGCTGCAAGCGGTGTTTTTCGGCGAGCGCAAAGTCGCTGGCGAAGTCCGCGCGATCCTCCTGACCCGCGCGCTGGACGGCTGGGATGACCTCGATTCGCTGTTGCAGCGCTGGGCTGATTTAAGCGCCGCGCAGCACTCGGCAATTCTCCGTGCCTGCGGACAACTGGCGCGACGCCTGCACGGCGTGCGTCAGGTTCACGGCTGTTTTTACCCCAAGCATATTTTCCTGCGCGCGAGCGGCGACGGTTACGAGGCGCAGTTGATCGATCTGGAAAAGACTCGGCCCTTGTTGTTCGGTCAACGCGACCGCACCAAGGATCTGGAGCCGCTGGTGCGCCGTGCGCCGCAGTGGACGCCAAGCCAGTTGCGCGAGTTATTGGCCAGTTACGTCGAGCAACCCGTCGACAGTCCGCTGGTCGATAGCTGGCTGTCGCGGCTCACCGCGCGCCGCAGTCACAAGGAGACGCGCTGATGCGTTTGTCCGAACTGAAGGACGCCGGCCGTAGCCCGACTTTGCCAATCAACATTTCGCTGGCCGATGCCGCCGGGCCGGCCGATCTGCAATTGCTCAGCTTGTTGCGCGTGCTGCCGGGCCAGCGTTATGTCGGTGCCGGTGTCTGGCGTGGCCGCCCGGTGCTGGCCAAATTGCTGGTCGGCAGCAAAGCCGCGCGGCACTTCCAACGTGAGCTGGACGGCGTGCGCTTGCTCGCCGCGCAGGGCCTGACCACGCCGCTGCTGTTGGCTGATGGCTTGAAGGACGGCGAGGGCGGTTGGCTGCTGTTCGATTTCCTCGAAGGCGCCGAGAGTCTGGGCGAAACCTGGAAACGGGTCGAACACTTGCCGGTGCTCGCCGACATGCAGGGCGCGGTGCTCGCCGAAGCCTTGGGCGCGATCGGCCAAATGCATCGCAAAGGGCTGTGGCAGGAAGATTTGCACCTGGACAATCTGCTGCGTCAGCGCGGGCGGTTGTACCTGATCGACGGCGGCGGCGTCTGTGCTGAAACGCCGGGCCAGCCGTTGTCGCGGCAGAAAGTATTGGAAAACCTCGGGGTGTTTTTCGCCCAGTTGCCGAAGTCGCTGGAACCATTTACCGAAGAATTGCTGGTCTATTACCTGCTCAGTAACGGCGAACATGCGTTGCCGATGGAAGCCTTGCAGAAGCAGATCGACAAGGTTCGGCGCTGGCGTCTACGCGACTTCCTGATCAAATGCGGGCGCGAATGCACGCTGTTCAGCGTCCAGCGCGGCGCGTTTGCTTTGCGGGCGATTCGTCGCGAGGAAGAAGCCGCGATGGTGCCGGTGCTGGAGCAGGCCGATGCCTTGCTCGATCAGGGCCACTTGTACAAAACCGGCGGCGCCGCGAGCGTCGGCAAGGTTGAAGTGGCCGGGCGCACTCTGGTCATCAAACGTTACAACATCAAGGGTTTTGCCCATTGGCTCAAACGCTTCTGGCGCCCGAGCCGGGCCTGGCATTCGTGGCGCGAGGGCAATCGCCTGGCGTTCCTCGGCATCGCTACGCCAAAACCGTTGGCGTTGCTGGAGCAGCGATTTTTGTGGCTGCGCAGCCGAGCTTATCTGGTGACCGAATACTTGCCCGGCCCGGACATCATCGAGCGGTTTGCGCCGTACGTCGAAAGTGGCGCGGCGCCCGAGGCCGAGTTGCTGGCGTTGGATCATCTGTTCGCCGAGCTGATCAGCGAACGCATCAGCCATGGCGATTTCAAGGGCCATAACCTGTTCTGGCACAACGATCGCTGGGCGCTGATCGACCTCGATTCGATGTGTCAGCACAGCTCGGCCAGCAGCTTCGCCCCGGCTTATGCGCGGGATCGCGCGCGGTTCATGCGCAACTGGCCGCCGGGCAGCGCGTTGTATCAAGTGATTGATCAGCGTTTGCCGAAGGACATCGCCAGCGCTGGCTGAATCGGGCCTGCGGCCCATCGCGAGCAGGCTCACTCCTACACTTGGAATGCGTTTCCTGTAGGAGTGAGCCTGCTCGCGATAGGGCCCACCGAGCCAACACAAAACCCGGTCTGCCAACGGAGGACACATTCTAGTGAAATGTCCTACATGATCTGCAGACCCCGTGAACTGTGCCCTGAGTAACCCCAGTGCTAGCTTGTCTGACGATTCCGACAGGCAAATTCAGATGATCAAAATAGCGCTCCTGCTGGTTACGCTTTCAGTGCTTTTGACCGGCTGCGGCACCGCCGTCACGGTCCTGCAAGACGACGCCGACGCCGCCCGCAGCCTCAGAAAACAAAAAACCTACTGCCAATCGATTCCGCGCATCTACAGCGGCCTCGCCTACGGTTTTTGCGTACTCAATGCACCACCCGACCCCACTGGCGTTCTGGTGCCGCTGGTTTTGCTGGATTTAAGCCTGTCAGGGGTTCTGGACACAGTGGTGTTGCCGTACACGATCTATCGGCAGGCAGCGGATGGGAATATCGCGGTGTATTGGCGTCCGGGTCGTGGGTAACTCTCTTGCCTCAACGATCCCTTACTTATGAAAAGACCGACGACGCGGATTCTGCATCGCACCAGCCTGCACCACCGACTGCGAGGTACAGCGACTTCATCATTTATGTCGACGAGAGCGGCGATCATGGAATGCAAAAACTGGACTCAAACTATCCGGTTTTCGTGCTCGCGTTTTGTGTTTTCCATAAGCGGCATTATTGCGAAGCGGTTATCCCGGCACTTCAGAAGTTCAAGTTCGCCCACATGGGGCATGACCTCATTGGTCTGCACGAATTGGAGATCCGAAAAGAAAAGGGAGCCTTCAAAAATTTGTTCAAGTCCAGACAGCACAAGCATGGGTTTCTCGATGAATTGACCCGCATTATCGATACAAGCGATTTTGTCTTGATCAGTTGCGTGATCGACAAAGCCTCCCTGCAAAAAATACACGGCCCCGTTCACAATCCCTACCACGTGGCGCTCGGCTTTTGCCTGGAAGCGCTTTATGAGTTTTTAGGGGAAAAGAACCAGCAGAGTGCGTTGACCCACGTGATATTCGAGCGCCGGGGAAAGAGGGAGGATAGAGAGCTTGCGCTGGAGTTTCGCCATTTATGCTGTGGCTCGAACCGGATAGGCATTTCGCTGCCGTTTGAGCTCGTCTTTGCCACCAAACAGGCAAACTCTACTGGCCTGCAGTTTGCAGATCTTGTTGCGAGGCCGATTGGTATGAGCGTTTTGAGGGCGGGGCAGGACAATCGAGCGTTTGATGTGCTCAAACGCAAGTTCTACTGTCGTGGTGGCCGCAGCAAGGCTGGGGAGGACTTTGAAGATTGGGGTTTAAAGATTTTCCCTGTGCCAGAAAGCGAAAAGCCTCGGTGAAATTCACCAAGGCCAATGCGCCGACCGGGATCCCCCAGTCCGTTTGCGCAAGAGTCTATGTTGAGTTCTTCTGACTGTCAACGCGAGACCCAGCCAGATGCCGCTAGAGGTTTACCGGTGCTTTTACGCTATAATCCCGCCCTTTAGCTGTCTCTCGCTGCTTGCGAGGGCACATTAATTTTTGAGGCGCTTGTCGCCTGCATGCAGACTAAAGAGGCTAGACCCCTGTGGCATTGACGATTCTTGGCCTGTCCGGCGCCCTTAGCCATGATCCTTCCGCAGCGTTGTACATCGACGGCAAGCTGGTCGCGGCGGCGGAAGAAGAGCGCTTCGTGCGCGATAAACATGCAAAGAACCGCATGCCTTACGAATCGGCAAAGTTCTGCCTCGAGCAGGCGGGCATCAAGCCGTCCGATGTCGATGTGGTCGCGATCCCGTTTGCCCCGATCAGCCTGTTCGGCAAAGCGCGCTGGCACTACGCCAAGCGTTACTGGTACGCCCCGGACCGCGCGCTCGACGCGATCCTGATGGGCAACCGTCGCTACAAGCGCTATCGCAACAAGATCGTGTTCTGCCTCGAGCAGCTGGGTTTTGACCCGAAGAAAATCAAGATCGAACCGGTCGAGCACCACCTGGCTCACGCCTCCAGCGCTTACCACTGCTCCGGTTTCAAAGAGAAAACCGCGATCCTCGGCATCGACGGCAAGGGTGAGTACGCCACGACCTTCTTCGGTTACGGCGAAAACGGCAAGATCCACAAGATCAAGGAATTCTTCGATCCCGATTCGCTCGGCGGCCTCTACGGCGCGATCACCGAGTTCCTCGGTTTCGAAATGCTCGATGGCGAATTCAAGGTCATGGGCATGGCGCCGTATGGCGACCCGAGCAAGTACGATTTCTCGCGCCTGGCCTCGTTTGAAAATGGCGAGTTGGTGATCAACACCGACTACGCCAACGTCATCGGCCTGCGTCGTTATAAAGAGAAGGGCAAAGGTTTCTACTTCTCGCCGAAGCTGATCGAGTGGCTGGGGCCGAAGCGCGAAGGCGACATCGCTGACGAGCCGTACATCCATTACGCGGCGAGCATGCAAGCGCTGTTCGAAAAGATCTCGCTGCAGATGATCGACCACTACCTGGGCGACGTGCTCAAGGAAACCGGCAAACTGGCGTTCGCCGGCGGCTGTGCGTTGAACGTCAAACTGAACCAGAAAATCATCGCCCGTGACGACGTCACCGAATTGTTCGTGCAACCGGCGTCCGGCGATGCCGGCACTGCGGTCGGCGCCGCGGCATATGTGTCGCACGCCCGTGGTGTACCGGTCGAGAAGATGGAACACGTCTACCTCGGCCCGTCGTACAGCAACGAAGACGTGATCGCCGCGTGCGCCCGTCACGCGAGCAAACCGACCTGGCGCAAGCTTGAGAACATGCCGGAAAACATCGCCAAGATCATGGTCGATGGCAACCCGGTCGCCTGGTTCCAGGGCCGCATGGAATTTGGTCCGCGCGCACTCGGCGGTCGCTCGATCATCGGTTGCCCGAGTGCCACCGGCGTCGCTGACCGGATTAACCACCAGATCAAGTTCCGCGAGCGCTGGAGGCCTTTCTGCCCGTCGATGCTCGACACCGTTGCACCGCAGATGATCAAGATCGATCACCCGGCGCCGTTCATGACCTTCACTTTTGAAGTCGCAGAGGAATGGAAAACCCGCGTACCGGAAGTGGTCCACGAGGACGGCACGTCCCGCGCGCAGGTGCTCAAGCGCGAATACAACCCGCGTTACTACGACATGATGAAAGCGCTGGAAGTGCTTACCGGCAACGGCGTATCGCTGAACACCTCGCTCAACCGTCGTGGCGAACCGATGATCTGTTCGCCGACTGATGCGTTGAACATGTTCTTTGGCTCTGACCTGCAATACTTGATCATGGAAGACATTCTGGTGGTCAAAGAAGGTGCGGAGGCTTATGACACGCTCGGCTGAACGCCATGTGCTGCAGTTCTGTCACGGCTATGACGGGCCGTTTCTGGACTGTGCCCGGCAGTACGCCACTCTGTTCGCGGGGACTGGCTATCGGGTGACCACGGTTTTTCTGACCGGGGTCGCCGACAGTGAAGTCGCCGCGAGCTGCGCTTCTGACGAAGTGCTGTTCATGGAATACCGCTCCAAGGCCATCCGTGGCCTGAAGCTGGGCGCGATCCGCGATCTGCGCAAGATCGCCGCTTCGCGCAACTTCAGTTTCTGCATCGCACACCGCTTCAAGCCGATCTACATAGCCTTGCTCGGCACCGCATTGCCGGTGATTGGCGTGCACCACGCGTTCGACGACTACGAACGCCGCACACGCAAACTCTTCGCGAATTTTTTCCACAAACGCTTGAGCCTGCTCGGCGTTTCCAATGCGGTGCGCGACGACATCCGCAGTTGCCTGCCGAAATGGCCGGCTGCGCGAATTCAGACGCTTTATAACCGCATCGATGTGCAAGCCCTGCAGGACAGTCACCTGTCCGCGCATGTCGCCCGCCAGGATCTGGGTCTTTCGACCGATGCCTGGGTGGTCGGCAATGTCGGCAGGCTGCACCCGGACAAGGATCAGGCGACGCTGCTGCGCGGTTTTGCCGAGGCATTGCCCGGTTTGCCGGCGAACAGCCAATTGGCGATTCTCGGTATCGGTCGGCTGGAACACGATCTCAAGGAACTCGCGCGCGAGCTGGGCATAGGCGATCGCGTCATGTTCCTCGGCCAGGTGCCCGAAGCCCGGCTGTATTTCCGCGCATTTGATGTGTTCGCCCTCAGTTCCGACAACGAACCGTTCGGCATGGTGCTGCTCGAAGCGATGGCCGCTGGCGTGCCGTTACTCGCCACCGCATGCGGCGGGGCGAAAGAAGTCGTCGAAGGCGTGGGCATTCTGTTCCCGCCGGGCGACGCCGAACATCTGGCCCAAGGGCTGCAGCACCTGGCTGCGATGGATGAGCAACAACGTCGCCAATGCGCCGAGCTGATGCTCGAGCGCTTGCGTGAGCGCTTCAGCGACCGCGCAGTCGGCGATGCTTTCTGGCGTTTGCCACACGTTACCGAACTGGCAAAGAGGGGCTGATGCTCAACCGATTTCAAGGCTGGCGCGAGCGTGGCTGGGCGTCGGTCGACGCCCCGACTTATGCGGCTGCCTGGCAGCGATTTGGCGGCAGCGTCGCCACCCATCCGCTCGTCGTCGAGCGCTTGGCCGCCCTCGCGGGTATCCCGGTGCGCTACCTGGCCTGGGAGCAAAACGGTGAAGTCAAAGCCGCGATCCCGACCTGGGGCCGCGACCTCGCACTGTCCAAGGACGTGCTCAAACGCCGCGGCAAAAAAGGCCTGTTCGACCTCGGCAACGCCGAGCTGATCCTGCCGGCCGCCGCTGATGCCCAGGCACCTTTACGCCATCGCGGGCGTTATCTGTCGGCGCTGAACGAAGGCCGCTTCACTGGCATCAAGTTGCAGACCGAACAACTGGCCATGGCCCGCACCCCCGAAGAACTGTCGAAAAAGTTTCGCTACAACCAGCGCCGCGAACTGCGCCTGCTGGAAGAAGCGGGCGGTGTGGTGCGGCCAGTCAGCGATTTTTCCAGCGCCGAATTGGCAGCGATCTATTGCGATCTGTTTCAGCGTCGCTGGGGTTTCCCGGCGACCGGCGCGGCGCGCATGGGCGAGGTCATCGAGCTGCTGCGCGAACTGCTGATCGGCTCGGTGATTTTCCTCAACGATGCGCCGATTGCCATTCAACTGGTCTACCGCGTCGAGGCGCCAGAGTGGATCAGCGTCGAATACATCAATGGCGGCGTCGACCCTGAAACCCGCGAATTCAGTCCCGGCAGCGTGTTGAGTTTCATCAATACGCAAAGCGCCTGGGAACACGCGCGAGCGCTGGATAAACCGCTGCGGTTTTCCTTCGGTCGCGCCGACCGTGAATACAAGGACCGCTGGTGCAATCCTGTGCCGGTCTTCACCGTATGAGCCCGCCCATGAGCCGCAAACAGCAACTGCTCAAGCGTCATCGTCGCAACAAGCGCGTCGGCCTGCTGATCGCGCTGGTGTTGCTGGTTGTGATTGGCCTGCTGGTGGCCTGGTGGCTGCCATTGGTGTTGGCGATCCTCGGCTGGATCGCGCACGAAGCGTGGTTCGCCGACCATCTGTTCTATGCGCCGTCCGACGATTATCAATACAGCTTTCCGCCGTACACCCAGCGGCCCAAGGTGCATCTGAACGGCGAGCATTTGCGCCTCGACGAAGGTGTGATGCTGGTCGATGACGCGACGTTGGTGTTGGCGCTGCGGATCAAAAGCACATGGCTGGGGCGGTTTTTCGACCCGGTGGTTGAGCTGCTCGGCGGCAATAATCCGGATCGACAGACCTTCGAGCGCGGCGTCAACGGCCTGCGTTATCTGAACCTCAGCGGCCAGTCGCACGTCTTGTCCCAGGGCCAATTGCGGTTGCGCGGGCGCTTCTGCAAGGTGTTCGGCGAGCCGGTGCTGTGGGCTTTCGAGCAAGCGGATTACCGCCGCGAGCGCGTCATGGTCATCGCGCCCCACGCCGACGATGCGGAACTGGCGGCCTACGGTTTGTACAGTCAGGCCAGTGAAGCCTGGATCGTCACCCTGACCGCCGGCGAAATCGAAGCCGAACACTATCAGCAGATGGGCCTGAACAAGGTCGAAGCGGCGCGCCTCAAGGGCCGTTTGCGCGCCTGGGACAGCATTGCCGTGCCGCGTTGGGCCGGCGTGCCGCAAGAGCATTGTGTGCAACTGGGTTATTTCTGCCTGCAACTGGCGGCGATGAAAGCGGCGCCGTCGCAACCGATGGGCTCGCGCGAAGCGGAGCTGGGCGACACGCGGCTGTTTCGCCAGATGAACCCGTTTACCTTGCCCGGCGACGCCGACGGTGCGCCGACCTGGAACAATCTGCTGGCCGATCTGCGCGAAGTGCTGCTGCGCGCACGTCCCGAGGTGATCGTATTGCCGCACCCGACGCTCGATCCGCACCCGGACCACATCTGCGCGCAGGAAGCGGTGCTGGAAGCGCTGCAAGGTCTGGATTGGCAGCCAACCCTGCTCGGTTACGCCAACCATTTGCATGACAACGATCGCTGGCCGATGGGCAATGCCGGCAATGGCATCGCGTTGCCTCCGGCGTTCGATGCGACGCTGGCGATGCAGCCGTGCTGCCTGCCGCTGGCCATCGAGCAGCAGCGCGACAAAGCCATGGCGCTCGGCATGATGCACGACTTGCAACCGCCGCCGCCGTTCAAGCGACGCCTGCGGCGCATCATCCAGCGTTTGCTCGCCGGTCGTGCGCCAGCGGTTTATGGCGAGAACGAATTCTTCCGCAAAGCGGTCAGACGCCATGAATTGTTCTGGGTGCTGAAGCAAAACGAAACGTCTGCACCAAACCCATAAAATACCTCGCGGCTGGCCAGGCCTCCTGGGTCATCGATGCGAACGGTTTCCTCCGGGGAGAGTTATGAGTCAACGGTCCAAGGTTCTGCAATTGCAGCCTGACTACAACGTCAAATCCCATGACTTTGCCGACCTGGCAGAGCAGATCGTCAAGGCCTTGCCTGGCGATCGTTATGAGGTGACTGCGGCGTTCCTGCGCGGCAAACCTGGGCCTGGCGAGGCGGTGAGCCGTGCCGACCGTTCGGTGTATTTCGAGTTTTCCGACAAGTCTCTCAAAGGCATGCGCCTGCGCGCGATGTGGCAGCTGTACAAATTTTGCCGCGCCGAGAAGTTCGACGTGGTGATCTGCAACCGCTTCAAACCGGTGAACATGATGCTGGCGCTCAACCGCTGGCTGAAGGTGCCGCTGTGCATCGGCATCTCTCATGGTTTCGGCGAATACGACCGCTTTTACCGGCGCCGCCAGACCCAGCGCCTGATTGATCGGCACTGGCGTTTTGTCGGGGTCTCGCCAGCGGTCAAACAGTACTTGCTGGACTGCAAGTGCGGGTTTACCGACCAGAACACCTACGCGATCACCAATGCCATCGACATCGAACAGGCTGAAGGCTTGCAGCACAGCCGCGAGCGCGCCCGTGAGTTGTTGGGCATCGATCCGTCGGTGCGTTTGATCGGCGCGCTCGGGCGGCTGGTGCCGATAAAGGGCCACACTTACTTGTTGCAGGCGTTCGCCGCGCTCAAGGACAAGTACCCGAATACACAATTGGCGATTATTGGCGCCGGCCGCGAAGAAGCTAAACTCGCCGCCGAGATCGAGCGCCTGGGCCTTACCGGTCGCGCGCATTTGCTCGGTTTCAAGGAAATCGCCTTGCAGTACATCCGCGCCTTCGATGTCTGGACCATGCCGTCGCTGGCCGAAGGCCTGGGCCTGGCGCTGCTTGAAGGCATGAGCGGGCACTTGCCGGTGATTGCTTCGAAAGTGCCGGCCATGCTGCCGCTGATCGAAGGCGCCGGAGGCCTGGCGATTACCCCCAAAGACGTGCCGAGCCTGACCGCCGCACTGGACACCTACCTCGCGCTGCCCGACGACGAGCTAAGGGCCAAAGGCGAGCAGGCCTTTGCTTATCTGCAAACCGAACACGACATCGAGGTGTTCCGCCAGGAATACCTGAACCTGATTGAATCCGGCCTGGAACAGGCTCGCAAGGAACACAAATGAGCGACGCGCAACCTATCGTCACGGTCATCATCGCGTCGTATAACCACGAACGCTATATCGAGGAAAGCATCCTCAGCGTGGTCAACCAGACCTACTCGAACATCGAGTTGCTGGTGGTCGATGACGGCTCAAAGGATGGCAGCGTCGAGCGCATCAAAGCGTTGCAGGCGCAGCACGGTTTCGATTTTCGGGTGCAGGAAAATCAGGGCCTGACCAACACGCTCAACGGCGCGATTGCGCGCTCAACGGGCAGCCTGATCGTGCCGTTCGGCTCCGATGACATCATGCTGCCGGAGCGTATTGCCACGCAGGTCGCGTACATGGACGGCAAGCCCGAAGTGGGGATCTGCGCCGGCAACATCGAGCTGATCGACGCCGACGGCAATCTCTATCCGGAGAAGCGCCAGCGCCGCGACGTGCCATTCCGGCGCCTGGACTTCGAGGACATGTTCCTCGAACTCAAACCGTATCCGCCGGCCCCGACCCTGATGATTCGCCGTGAGGCGCTGGACAAGGTCGGCGGCTTCGATCCGAATATTCGCCTGGAAGATTTGCTGATCGAGCTGAAGGTGACTCACGCCGGTTATTTCATCGATGGCCTGAACGTGTTGATGGCGCGCTATCGCAAGCACGCCACCAATTCTTACAAGAATCACCGCTTCATGATCGACAACATTCTGCGCACCTACGCGCTGTTCAGCGATCACCCGTTGTATGAGCACGTGCGCTGCAAATTCCTCAGTTCGATGTTCCTCAAAGCCGCGAGTCGCGACCGCAAACTGGCGCGTGAACTGCTGGCGCAGATCCCGTTCAAGTCGTGGAACAAGAAAACCTGGCGCGGCTTGGGACGTTTGTATTTTTCGCCGCTGGAAAAAGACTGAGCACCGCTGCGATCAGGGCAGCGGTGTCGAATAAAGCGATAAGAAGTAGAGCGCGTTGGCGCGCTCCACCGATCAGCTGACCTGGGCCGTGGCGCTGTCCGCCAGCACTTGTTTGTGCAGTCTGTTCACGGCCGCTTGCGAGGCGGTCACGCCATAACCTTGCAGCAACGCCTGGAAATGATCCTCGAACAACCAGCGTCGGTCGGCGGTGTAGCGCTGCATATGGCGCAGATTGCGCTGGCGCAATGACAGGCTCAGCGCCGATGGGTAGAGACGCAGATCGGCGACATCGATCAGGCCGAATTCACCGTCCTCCAGCACCAATACATTGCCCAGATGCAGCGAACGGAAATACACGCCGCGCTCGTGCAACTGCGCCATGAACTTGCCGAAGCGTTCCACCAATGCCTGGCGCACGTCCGGCGCGGTGATTGCTTGCAGCACCTGACGCAGCGTATTGCCCGGCAGCGGCGTGTAATGCACGGCGCTGCTGCCATCATCGAGGCGATACAGGTCGAGGATCTGTGGCGTCGGGAAACCCAGTTCGCGCAAGCGCTCACTGTTGACGGCGAAGCGTTCGGAGTAGGAATTGAAGCTGCCCGATGTGTACCAGCGGCGAGCGCGGAACAGCTTGAGGAAACTGCCATCCTCCAGGCGCAGGACTTTGGGGCCCAGGCCGTCTTCTTCAATCACCCGCGCGTTGGCGGATAGCGACAGGAAGGCCGGCTGCGAGAGTTTCTTGATCGACATCGCGAGCAAGCGGCCGGCGCGCTGGTTGATGCTCAGCGCGGCAATCAGCGCCAGCGGAATCCACAGCAGGAACCAGTGCTCCTTGGGCCGCGAGATAATCCCGCCGCCCTCGGTCAGGCCCGCGCCGATGCCGAAAATCATCCACGTCGAGGCAATGATGAACAGCGGTTGTACGCGATGGCGCCAGCTGCACAGCAGGGCGTAGCCCTGGAAGAACAGCCACGGGATAAGACCGAGAATTCCGACGTAATAAAGCACACCCAAGGCAAAGCTGTGCGGCTCTGAAAGCAAGTAGCCCACGCCCGGATCGACGCTCAGGCTGGCGTCGTAGCCATGGCCGATCCATGGGTGTTCAGCAATTTTCTGCAGGACGATCTGCCAGATCTGCAGACGGTATGAATACCCGCGCTCGAAAATCATGTCGGAGAAAAACATCAGCACTGCCGCACCACTGGCAAGCAGGATGCCGAGCAGCACCACGGAGCGGCGATTCCAGCAAGTGAAGCTCAGCCACAGCGCGGCCAGTGTCAGCGCCACCAGTGGTGTCCGCGAACCGGTCGCGATCACCGCCGTCAGCATGATCAACACTGCCGGAATACTCAGCAAAAGTATCTGCGGGCGCTTGCAGGTCATGCTCAAACTGAGCCAATACGCACAGAAAAACCCGAACAGGTGCGAGCTCAGCAATGGATTGTCGAACGCGCCGCTACCGATCAGCCGCGCACCTGGCGTGTAGATCTGGGCAAACATGTAGAGGTTATAAATCGATGCGATCAGCCCGACGATGGCGGCGCCGAACAGCAACGGTTGAACAATTTCGGTGCGATAGCGGACCAGCAGATAACACCCGGCGAAGAGCATCAGGGTGTGCAGCGGCGCCTTGAATTTACCGGCGAATCTTTCATCGCCCGGGCCCCAAAGCAGGCTGAACATGGCCCATCCGGCGAACACCAGCATCGCGATAAAGATCGGCTCGCGCAGCAACTGCTTGAGCTCGCGCGGGCGCAGGCACAGCGCTATCAGCGAGGGAATGCTGAACAAGCCGTAGTAAAACTTGTGCAGCAGACTGCGATCCGGCAGAAAGAACAGCGAGCACAGAAGCAAGAAATAACCTGCTGGAAGCATCCACAGGCAAATGAAATCGAATACTCGATTGGAAGAGCTGTTTAAACCGCTGAATTGCATGCTGGGAAATTCAATCCTGGAAGTTGATCGGCCGTTCTGGTGATGGCTATCTGATACTGTTTGAGCCGTCTAACAATAACAGCCTTTATGCGTTTGCCAGAACCCCGAAGAAGCTGTGCTAAAGTCAGCGTCCTTTTTATCGACAATCGCGTGATATGACCGACTCCAGTCTCTCCGCAAGCCCATCGAGCTTGAAAATCTACTTCCGCCTGCTCGGCTATGTCCGGCCGTACATCAGTCTGTTTCTGATCAGCATTGTCGGCTTTCTGATTTTTGCTTCGACGCAGCCGATGCTCGGCTACATCCTGAAGTACTTCGTCGATGGCCTGTCCAATCCGCAGGCGGTGCTGTTTCCGAGCGTGCCATACCTGCGTGACCTGCAACTGCTGCAAGCGGTGCCTCTGCTGATCATCGTGATCGCAGCGTGGCAAGGTCTGGGTTCCTTCCTGGGCAATTACTTCCTGGCCAAGGTTTCACTCGGACTGGTTCACGACCTTCGGGTTCAACTGTTCAATAATCTGCTGGTCTTGCCCAACCGATATTTCGACAAGCATAACTCGGGTCATCTGATTTCGCGTATCACCTTCAACGTGACCATGGTCACCGGGGCGGCGACAGATGCGATCAAGGTCGTAATCCGCGAAGGCATGACGGTAATTTTCCTGTTCGCCTCGCTGCTGTTCATGAACTGGAAACTGACGCTGGTGATGATTGCGATCCTGCCGCTGATTGCCGTGATGGTGAGCACCGCGAGCAAGAAATTCCGCAAGCAGAGCAAGAAAATCCAGGTCGCCATGGGTGACGTGACGCACGTGTCTTCGGAAACCATTCAGGGCTATCGCGTGGTGCGCAGCTTCGGTGGTGAAGTCTACGAGCAGAAGCGTTTCCTCAAGGCCAGCCAGGGCAACACTGACAAACAATTGCGCATGACCCGCACCGGCGCGATCTACACACCGCTGCTGCAACTGGTGATCTACAGCGCCATGGCGGTGCTGATGTTCCTCGTGTTGTACCTGCGCGGCGATGCTTCGGCCGGTGACATGATTGCTTACATCACCCTGGCCGGCCTGCTGCCCAAACCGATCCGCCAGTTGTCTGAAGTCAGCTCGACCATCCAGAAAGGCGTGGCCGGCGCGGAGAGCATTTTCGAACAACTGGACGTCGCGCCAGAGGTCGACACCGGCACCATCGAGCGCGATGCGGTCAGCGGTCGCCTGGACGTGCGCAACCTCAGCTTCACCTACCCGGACACTGACCGTCAGGTGCTCAACGACATCAGTTTCTCGGTCGAACCGGGGCAGATGGTCGCGCTGGTCGGGCGCTCGGGCAGCGGCAAGTCGACGCTGGCCAACCTGATTCCACGTTTCTATCACCACGACAAAGGCGAGATCCTCATCGATGGCGTGGAAGTGGAGCAGTACAAGCTGTTGAACCTGCGCAAGCACATCGCCCAGGTCACCCAGCACGTCACGCTGTTCAGCGACACCGTGGCCAACAACATCGCTTATGGCGACTTGGCTGGCGCGCCGCGTGAAGACATCGAGAAAGCGGCGAAAGACGCTTACGCCATGGACTTCATCGCCCAGTTGCCCGAAGGCCTGGACACCCAGGTCGGCGAAAACGGCGTGCTGCTTTCCGGCGGTCAGCGCCAACGTCTGGCGATTGCCCGGGCCTTGCTGAAAAACGCGCCATTGCTGATTCTCGACGAGGCGACTTCGGCGCTGGATACCGAATCGGAACGGCACATTCAGGCGGCGCTGGATCACGTCATGAAGGGCCGCACCACGTTGGTGATCGCCCACCGTTTGTCGACCATCGAGAAAGCCGATCTGATTCTGGTCATGGACCAGGGCAAGATCGTCGAGCGCGGCACGCACGGCGAACTGTTGGCGCAGAACGGCTATTACGCACGCTTGAACGCCATGGGCCTGGATGCCCCGGCGCAAGACATGGCCTGAGCCCGTTGACGGCTATGTAGCCGTCGCGGTCGAAAAATCGCAGCCTGAGGTTTTCGAACCATTACAGGCTGCGATTTTTTGCTTTTGTGTACCTCAATTGTGCCTCGCGGCAGTCACGCCCCAACCCTGTGCTAATATCCCGCCCTTGTTCATTTTGTATGTGGGTTGCTCCATGAAGTTGTCCATGCCGCGATTCGATCAAGCCCCTGTATTGGTGGTCGGCGATGTCATGCTCGACCGTTACTGGCATGGTGGTACCTCACGGATTTCCCCTGAGGCGCCGGTACCGGTGGTGAAGGTCGAACAAATCGAGGACCGCCCGGGCGGTGCCGCCAACGTTGCACTCAATATCGCTGCACTGGGTGCGCCGGCCTCGCTGGTCGGCGTTACCGGCGACGATGAAGCTGCCGACAGCCTCGCCAACAGCCTCGAAGGCGCTGGCGTGCGCGCGTTGTTTCAGCGCATTGCGCATCAGCCGACCATCGTCAAGTTGCGGGTCATGAGTCGTCACCAGCAACTGCTGCGGATCGACTTTGAAGAACCGTTCGCCACTGACGCTCTGGCGCTGGGCGAGCAGGTCGACGAATTGCTGGAAGGCATCAAAGTGCTGGTGCTCTCGGATTACGGCAAAGGTGCGTTGAAAAACCATCAGGTGCTGATCCAGGCCGCCCGTGCCCGTGGCATTCCGGTGCTGGCCGACCCCAAGGGCAAGGATTTCTCGATTTACCGTGGTGCGAGCCTGATCACCCCGAACCTCAGCGAGTTCGAAGCCATCGTCGGCGGTTGCGCCGATGAGCACGAACTGGTGAGCAAGGGCGCGACGCTGATGCACGATCTCGACCTCGGCGCCTTGCTGGTGACCCGTGGCGAACATGGCATGACCCTGTTGCGCCCGGATCATCCGGCGCTGCACTTGCCGGCGCGGGCGCGTGAAGTGTTCGACGTCACTGGTGCCGGCGACACGGTAATTTCGACATTGGCCGCAGCGATTGCCGCTGGCGAAGAACTGCCCCACGCGGTGGCGCTGGCCAACCTGGCGGCGGGTATCGTCGTCGGCAAGCTCGGTACCGCGTGCATCAGCGCCCCGGAACTGCGCCGCGCGATTCAGCGCGAGGAAGGTTCCGAGCGTGGTGTGTTGGGTCTGGAGCAACTGTTGCTGGCGGTCGACGATGCGCGTGCGCACAAAGAGCGGATTGTCTTCACCAACGGCTGCTTCGACATCCTGCATGCCGGGCACGTGACCTACCTCGAGCAGGCGCGCGCTCAGGGTGATCGCTTGATTGTCGCGGTCAACGACGATGCCTCGGTGAGCCGCCTGAAAGGGCCGGGTCGGCCGATCAACAGTGTCGACCGACGCATGGCCGTACTGGCCGGGTTGGGCGCGGTGGACTGGGTGATCAGTTTTGCTGAAGGCACGCCGGAAAACCTCCTGCGCGAGGTCAAGCCGGACGTGTTGGTGAAGGGCGGCGACTACGGGATCGACCAGGTTGTCGGTGCTGACATCGTCAGCGCTTACGGCGGTACCGTTAAAGTGTTGGGGCTGGTTGAAAACAGCTCGACGACGGCGATTGTCGAGAAAATTCGCAGCCACTAATCAAGATTAACTACACCCGTTTCATACAGTGTATGAACGGGTTTTTTTGTGAGGATCACCGTCCAGATGCTATCGGCCGGTATTTAACCTAATGTTTCTAAGCTTTTGTCCCGTGGTAACCGATTTATGAAAGTAATGCTCCTGGTGATGGACGAGCAGCGCGTCATTCTGGATCGCCTGTATGAACTCGTGCAGCAAAACTGCGACGAGTGCGTCATCTATCGCCTGAGCAAAAAGCAGCAGATGAACCTGGGGCCGTTTCTCGCATCGGTCCATTACCAGACTTTTGACCGAGTGGTGATTTTCTCCCGGGTCAAACGCCTGGTGCCTCAACTGCGTGTCTTGAAGTGTATTCCCGGGCTGATTTTTCTTGAGCATGACGCTTATCAGAACTACATGCCCGAGAGTAAATACATGGGCGTTTACTCGCGGTTGTACAGCCGTTTGCCGAGTTCACGTGCGCTGGTTTCCGGGGCTGTGGTGGCGCGTCGCTTGCGCGCAGAAGACATCGACGCGGTGTTCGTTTCCAAGGGTTATGACGAACAGATGCTGCACAACACCGGCAGCGAGCGCGACATTCCGGTGGGTTTTCTCGGCAGTCTGAAAAGCACCGAGTACGCGCACCGAAAGGCATTGCTCAATTCGCTGGCGCGGCGTACCGGAATGCTCGTGACGCGGACCAAGTCCGGCACCGAGTACCTGCAAATGCTCAACCGCATCAAAATCTTCGTCAGTGCCGATATCGGCATGAACGAGTTCATGATCAAAAACTTTGAAGCCATGGCTTGCGGCTGCGTCTTGCTGGCCTGGAGTCAGGGCGAAGAGGACCAGCTGCTGGGTTTCCGTGATATGCACAACACGGTTTTCTACCGCTCTGAAGATGAAGCGGTGGAAAAACTCGAGTTGCTGCAGAACGACCCTGAGCTGACAGCGCGCATCGCCAGCAACGGCCAGGCGTTCGCCGAGAGCCAGTATTCGTTTGCCCGCGTCGGTCGCGCCCTCGCCACTGAAATTCAACGTGAAATGCGCCCGTGGCAGCCGCCTTCAGCGTTCACGCGGTTTTGGGTCAAGTTGCGCTACGGCATGCAGGTGCCGCAGCCGTCATGAACAAACAACCGTCGCAGACGGCTGAAACCCTGGCGCTGGACGCGCTGCCCGGTGGTTATCAATCCATTGAAAATGGCATGCCGCCGGCGCTCAAAGAGTGCCTGCGCAACGCCGCGCGAGTGGTGCTTGTCGCCAATAATCCAGCGATCACCCAAGCCGATTTCGCCGCGCTGAACATCGGCGCGGATGACGTGGTGGTCAGCTTCAACACCTGCGTGCTCGCACCGCTGCTGAGCCCGCACAGCGTGAATCTGTTTGTGCATGGCTTTAACGCGCCGGACGCGTATTTTTTTGGCCTGCCGTATGGCCCCGAAGTGCAGCGGCTGTTCGCGCAGAACCCGGCGCGGTGTTTCACCATGCTGGTCGGCTGCACCGGCGAGATGTGCCCGTTGCCGTCAGTGGCGCTGTATTGGGAGCGCATTCCGCTGCCGCCCTTGTGGCACTACCCGGTCGATCGTCCGGGCGGCAAACGTTACGTCGGCCCGACTACCGGCTTCAACGCGCTGGTACTGCTCGACTGGCTGCGCGGCCACGCCGGTTACAGCTATCAACTGATGACGCTGGGTTTTTCCAACGAAGCCGGCAAGCGCTGGGGCGGGCACGCCTGGGATTACGAGCGCGAATGGCTGCAACAAGCGGACGTCATCGTCACACCGCTGCGCCGTCGCAGTTGGTGGCAGAAACTGTTTAATCGCCAGTGATTACTGATCAACTTTCAAGGGGTGCTGTCGAGTGTTGAATATTGCGGTGGCTTTTTTTGGTATCCCGAGAAATTCGCAAATCTGCTTTCCATCGATTCAAGCAAACGTTCTTGCGCAGTTGCCTGCCGACAGCAACGTGAAGTGCTTCTACCACTTGTACAAAATCGACGAAGTGCAGAACTCGCGTTCCGGCGAACAGGGCTTGTTGGCGGCGGACAACTACGCGCCGTTCGAGACCATGACCGGGCGGCTCGACTCCACCGACGGAGTGCTCGAGCGCTGGGATTTTGAACAAGTGAAAGCGCTCGGCGACACCTGGGCGGATGATTTCGCCTCGCTGCGAAACCTGATTTATCAGCTCAATTCGCTGCACGAAGTGACGACGATGATGGAGTCGTTCAAACCCGATTTTGTCGTGTTCGTGCGCCCGGACAACTTCTTCCATACCGCGCTGCCGACCTACGTGTTCCAGCAACCCGAGGCGCGGCGGTTGAACGCTTACATTCCGGACTGGCAGTGGTGGGGCGGTTTGAATGATCGGTTTGCGGTTTGTGGTCGCGACACTTTTGTCGCCTACGGCAAACGGATCGAACGGATTTTCGATTTCAGCAAAGCCACCGGGCGCAAGTTGCATTCCGAGCGTTTGCTCAAGTTCGCCCTGCAACAGGCTGGAGCGAAGATTTGCACCGTGCCGACCCAGGCATCGCGCGTGCGGATCAGTGGCGCGTTTGCCGAGGAGTCGTTTTCGCCCAAGCGCGGCATGGGCAAACGCGAGAATCGTTATTTCCACTTTTTTGCGCGGTTGCGCACGCTGATCGACAAGCGCCGCGCAGGCTAGAACGGGCCTGCGCCACCACTCGAATGTTACGGTTCCTTGCGCAGACTGCCGCGCACCAGCCGCACCAGACGCAGGGCCTTGACGCTGAGTTTCTTCAAGCCGCGTCGAGGTGCCTTCGGCGCTTCCAGCCCTTGTTGCACCACCCAGTCTTTCCAGCGGATCCGCTCTTCGCGCACGGTCCAGCCTTCCTGAATCGCAAAACTCTCCGCCAGATACAGCCCGCGAGTGCTGGCCGGGATCAGCTTGTCGCGCTTGAGCGTGTACAGCTCGGGCAAAGGCACGCCTTCTTCCAGCGGCATCAAATACAGGTCCGGGCGCTTGCGATCGAGGCGCGCGACCAGTTGATCGCCCTCCAGCCGTTCGTCGACATGAAACAGGCTCAGCGATTTGGCTTCCTTGGGCACGTCGAGGCGCAAGTCGTAGATCAATTGCAGCGATGCCGTGGGCAAATGCACATAAGCGCGCGGACGTTCGATCAACTGCAGATTGGCGCTGCGCACGGGCCGCGCCGCGCCGGACAGCGGCGTCAGGCGAAAGGGCAGCGCTTCGCGATAATGCAGCGCAGACGAGTAGGGCGCCGGCAGCCACGTGTCGTTGAAACGCCCGCCGAGCCAGCCCTCCGGGGTCTCCAGCAGGCACTCTTCGGCAATTTCCTGGATCGCGGTGTGCAGCGGCAGGTTCAGCTCATGCGCCGGCACGTAACCGGAAATCAGCTTGAGCACCACGTCGCCACGGTCCTGCCGACGCTGGCGCACCAGCACCCAATAATCACGATTCTGCCAATGCAGGGTCAGACGCACCGAAACCCCGAGGTTGGCCAGCTCCAGGGCAAAACGCTCGTTGTCGGGCACCGTGACCGGGCGACGGCGTTGCAAGGTCTGGGAGAAATTCAGCGGCATCCCGACGCTTTGATAGCTCAGGCCTTCGGGCGTCGCTTCGACGAATAACGGCAGGGTCTTGAAGTTGCTCGGGTTCTTTCTAATGAGCGTACGCGGCATGTCGGCTCCTGCTTAAGGCCGCGTCGGCGGCATCAGTTTCTACGTAGGACCTTGGCAACGGTCGCGACGTTGTGGGCGAGGTGCAGCGGATTGATGGTCCCGACAATAGCACTGGCAACACCCGGATGTTCAAACAACAACTCGAAGCTGGCTTGCACGGCGTCGACGCCGGGGCTGAGGATGACGTGGCCGCTGGCGAGGGCTTTTTTCACCAGGATCGCTTTGCCATGCGCAGCAGCATAGTCAATGACGGCTTTCTCGCCCTGTTCGTTCAAATTGTAGGTGACCATCGCGCAGTCGCCCTGTTCCAGAGCCTTCAAACCACCCTCGACGGTTTTTCCGGAAAAGCCGAATCCGCGAATCTTGCCTTCCTGTTTCAGCGCCGCGAGCGTTGCATAGACTTCGCTGTCGTTGAGAATCGCCAGGTCGTTGCCGTCGGAGTGCACCAGCACCAGGTCGATAAAATCCGTTTCCAGACGTTGCAGGCTGCGTTCAACCGACAGCCGCGTATGCGCGGCGCTGAAGTCGTGGCTCGACTGACCATCGGCGAACTCTTCGCCGACCTTGCTGACGATCACCCAATCCTGACGCTGGCCGCGCAGCAATGGGCCGAGGCGTTCTTCGCTGTGGCCGTAGGCGGGCGCGGTGTCGATCAGATTGATGCCCATGTTGCGCGCCATTTGCAGGAGCATGCGCGCTTCTTCGTCGTTGGGGATCTGAAAGCCGTTGGGGTATTTCACCCCTTGGTCGCGGCCCAGTTTCACCGTGCCCAGGCCCAGCGGCGAAACCGTCAGGCCGGTGCTGCCCAAGGGACGATGCAAGTCGTGCAGAGTTGGTTGGCTCATGGCAGCAATTGCTCCCAGGCAGGAACGCCCATCGGTGGTTTCGGCAGCTCGGGCAACGGTTGTGTCGGGCCGGGCTGGATGTGGTCGCGGGCGAGGCTGGCGATGACGCGGTCGGCGAAGTCCGGCGCCAGGGCCAGTTTGGTCGGCCAACCGACCAGCAATTTGCCTTGCTCGGCGAGGAACGCGTTGTCTGGGCGGCTCAGGCCCGATTGCAGCGGCTCGGCGCGGTCGACGCGCAGGGTCGCCCATCGCGCAGTGCTGAGGTCGATCCACGGCAGCAATTGGCCAAGTTCTTTTTGCGCGGTGGCAATTTGCTCGGCCGGTTCGCGGGCCACGCCCTCGGCTTCGGCAATGTCGCCGCCCAAATACCAGACCCATTGGCCATCAGCCGCCGGATGGGTGGTCACGGTGATGCGCGGTTTGGTGCCACCGCCCAGGCAGTGGGCGTACAGCGGTTTCAGGCTCGGGCCTTTGGCGATAATCATGTGCAACGGCCGGCGCTGCATGGCCGGGTTGCTCAGGCCCAAAGCTTCGAGCAGCCCGGCGGTGCCGGCGCCGGCGCTGAGGACGATGCGCTGGGCGCGGATGTCGCGGCCATCGACTTTCAGCCCGACCAGCAAACCGGCCTCCAACAACGGCTCGATCACTTGGCCGGCGAGCAAGCCGTCGCCGGCCAGATCGGCGAGGCGCTGGATCAGGCTCGGCACGTCGATCACCAGTTCGGCCAAGCGGTAGACCTTGCCTTTGAAGCGCTTGTCTTGCAGCGCTGGCGGCAGTTGCTCGCCTTTGACCTGATCAACGCGGCCGCGCACGGCTTTACTCGCGAAGAAACTGGTGAGGTTGCCGGCGAGGGTGCCGGGCGACCACAGGTAATGGGCTTCGGAGAGCAGGCGCACGCCGCTGAGGTCGAGTTCGCCGTCACCGGCCAGCGCCTCGCGCCAGCGTCGCGGCATGTCGGCGATGGCCTCCGAAGCGCCGGTCAGCGCACCGTGCAGCGCGTACTTGGCGCCGCCGTGGATGATGCCCTGGGACTTCATACTCTGCCCGCCACCGAGGGTGGCGCTTTCCACCAGCACGGTCGAAAAACCTTGGCGGCGCAGGCGCGCATTCAGCCAGAGGCCGGCGACACCAGCGCCGACAATCAGAATGTCGGTGGAAATAACGGATGGCATGCTGACCTCAGTGTTCAAGACGAGGGCGCAGTATACAGATTCATGCCGAACGCAAACCTTGTAGCAGCTGCCGAAGGCTGCGTTCGAGGACGAAGTCCTCGCCCTCGGTCTCTCTGCAGAATCGCGCCATCAAGATTAACAACGACTTCGCAGCCGAACGCAAACCTTGTAGCAGCTGCCGAAGGCTGCGTTCGAGGACGCAGTCCTCGCCCTCGGTCTCTCTGCAGAATCGCGCCATCAAGGTTAACAACGACTTCGCAGCCGAACGCAAACCTTGTAGCAGCTGCCGAAGGCTGCGTTCGAGGACGCAGTCCTCGCCCTCGGTCTCTCTGCAGAATCGCGCCATCAAGGTTAACAACGACTTCGCAGCCGAACTCAAACCTTGTAGCAGCTGCCGAAGGCTGCGTTCGAGGACGCAGTCCTCGCCTCCGGTCTTTCTGAAGAATCGCGTTGCCAGAGTCAACGACTGCTTCGCAGCCGGACGCAGCCTGCGGCAGCTGCTACATGTACGTCAGTGGCCGGCGGTTTTCGAGAAGAGTTGTATGACCACCACGCCCAGCACGATCAGCGCCATCCCGAGCATTGCCGGCACGTCGAGTTTCTGCCCGTAGATAAACAGTGCCGCGACGCTGACCATCACAATTCCCATGCCGGCCCACACCGCGTACGCCACGCCCACCGGCACGCTGCGCACCACCAGCGTGAGCATCCAGAACGCGATGCCGTAACCGACAATCACCAGAATCAGCGGCAGTGGCGTGCTGAAACCCTTGACCGCTTTCATCGAAACAGTGGCAATCACTTCGGCGCAAATGGCGATGGCCAGGTAGTAGTAAGCGGTCATAGGTAAATCCTCGTCTGAAGTGCTGCTTTCTGGTCCGGCATTCTAGAGACTCCGCAGATGCGGTAAAGTCATTACCTATCGGCTGTGGAGATAGGTTGTGCAATGAACATTCAATGGAATCTTGAGCAACTGCGCCTGTTCGTCAGCGTAGCGGAGCAGCGCTCGTTCTCGGCAGTGGCCCGGGAGCAGCGCAAGGCGCAATCGGCGGTCAGCAGTTCGATTGCGCTGCTGGAAGAAGATTTGGGCGTGAGCCTGTTTGACCGCAGCAGCGGCCGCCAACCCAGGCTCACCGAGGCCGGCAATGCCTTGCTCGAAGAGGCGCGCGAAGTGCTGCGCCAATGCGAGCGCCTGAACGGTCGGGCGCTGGCGATGATGCGTGGCCAGGAAGCGCGGCTGCGGGTGGCGCAAGACGAAGCGATGCCTTATCAGCCGATCATCGAAAGTTTCGAAGCGCTGGCGGACAAATTCCCCAGCGTCGAAGTGCAACTGACCAGCGCCGCGCAGGGCGATGTGGCGCGCAAACTGGTCGAGCGCCGCGCCGATCTGGGTTTGCTGTTTTTCCATGATCAGATCCCCGAAGCGCTGGAGCGGCGGGTGCTGGGCAGCGTCGAAATGGTTACCGTGTGCGGCAAGGGTCATCCGTTGGCGAGCATGGCCGAAGTCGATTGCCAGCAACTGGCGCGGCATCGGCAGTTGCTGATGTCCACCGAATCCAGCGTCTACCCCGGCAGTGAGCCGGCGAGCCCGCAAGTCTGGCGCGCCGACAGTTTTTACGTGATGGCCGAATGGCTGGTGCGCGGCCTCGGCTGGGCGTGGCTGCCGCGCCACGTCGTGCAATACCCGACGTATCAGAATCAGATGGTCGAACTGGTCAGCGAATGGACCCCGCCAGCGCTGGTGGTCGAGCTGGTGTGGCGCCGCGACGAGCCACTCGGGCCAGCCGCGCGTTGGTTGGCAGAACGTTTTGCCGTGCACTTGCAGGCGATCGGCTTAAAAACCGATAAACTCCGCCGCCATGAATAGAACTCTCTACACCGCGCTGTTTTACCTGGGGCTGCCATTGGTAGCGATTCGGCTATGGCTGCGGGCGCGCAAGGCGCCGGCGTACGCCAAACGCATTGGCGAGCGCTTCTCATACGGCTTGCCGACGATGCAGCCCGGCGGCATTTGGGTGCACGCCGTGTCCGTGGGCGAAAGCATCGCCGCCGCGCCGATGATCCGCGCGCTGCTGCAGCGCTACCCGACGCTGCCGATTACCGTGACCTGCATGACGCCGACCGGATCCGAACGCATTCAGGCCTTGTTCGCCAACGAACCGCGCATCCAGCACTGTTATTTGCCTTACGACTTGCCGTGCGCAGCGGCGCGGTTCCTCGATCGCGTGCAGCCGAAACTCGCGGTGATCATGGAAACCGAGCTGTGGCCCAACCACATCCACCAATGCGCCAGACGCGGGATTCCGGTGGCGCTGGCCAATGCGCGATTGTCCGAGCGCTCGGCCAAAGGTTATGGCCGTTTTCGTAAACTCACCGCGCCGATGCTCGCCGAGATGAGTCTGTTTGCGGTGCAAACCGAGGCCGAGGCGCAGCGTTTCCGCGATCTCGGCGCGCGTCCGCAAACCGTCGAGGTGACTGGCTCGATCAAGTTCGACCTGACCATCGACCCAGCGCTGTTGCAACGCGCCGCCGAATTGCGCAGCCAGTGGCAGGCGCAGGAGCGCCCGGTGTGGATCGCCGCCAGCACTCACGAAGGTGAAGACGAAGTGGTGCTGGCGGCGCATCGGCAATTGCTCGCCAATCATCCCGACGCGTTGCTGATCCTGGTGCCGCGCCATCCGGAGCGTTTCAACTCGGTGTTCGAACTGTGCAAACAGCAGGGTTTTGCCACGGTGCGCCGTTCACTGGCCGAACCGGTGAGCGCCGGCACATCGGTGCTGCTGGGCGACACCATGGGCGAATTACTGTTTCTCTACGCGCTCGCCGACAGCGCGTTTGTCGGTGGCAGTCTGGTGCCGAATGGCGGGCATAACTTGCTGGAACCGGCAGCGCTGGCCAAACCGGTGCTGAGCGGTCCGCACCTGTTCAACTTCCTCGAAATCGCCGCGCAACTGCGCAGCGCCGGGGCGTTGGCCGAGGTCGAAGACGCCGAAGGTTTGGCAGTGGGGGTGCAGCGTCTGTTCGAATTGCCGCGCGATGCGCAGCGCATGGCGGAGGCGGGGTTGAGCGTGATGCGGCGCAATCAGGGTGCGTTGCAGCGGTTGCTGGATGGGTTGGGGCGGTTGCTCGATCGGTAAATTGTAGGAGCAACGCTTGCCCGCGATGGACCTTCAAGATCGCCATCGCGGGCAAGCCATGCTCCTACAAAGGTTGACGCTGATTCCGTTGGAGCAACGCTTGCTCGCGATAGCGATTTCAAGGACGCCATCGCGGGCAAGCCGTGCGCTTACTTACCAGGCCGGGCCTTGAGCTGTTCCGCCGCAGCCTTCGCCAGGTCCGGTGGCAGGAAGTCCTTGTCCGGGTTGTAGTCAGCTTTCAGATAACGCGCCAAATCCTGCAGATCCCCCGGGTTCAAAGTGCCTGCGGCTTGCTTCAACCGCAGGTTGTCGAGGATGTAGTCGTAACGCGTGTTGTTGTAGTTGCGCACCGAGGTGTAGAGCTGGCGCTGCGCGTCGAGCACGTCGACGATGTTGCGTGTGCCGACCTGATAACCGATTTCGGTGGCTTCCACCGCGCTCTGGTTGGAGATGATCGACTGCTTGCGCGCCTGCACTTGCTCGACGTCGGTGTTGACCGCGCGGTGCAGGTTGCGGGTGTTTTCCACCACTTGCCGACGCAATTGCTCGCGTTGCTGCTCGGTCTGGTCAAGTCGTGAGTAAGACTCGCGCACCTGCGAGTTGATCAGGCCGCCGCTGTAGATCGGGATGTTCACTTGCAGGCCGACGGTGGTCTGCTCGACGTTGCCGCCATACGGCTGGCCAAACACGCTCGGGTTGCTGAAACCCAGCGCATCGTTGTCACCCTTTTCGTATTTCGCCACCGCATCGAGGGTCGGCGCGTGGCCGGCCTTGCGTTGCTTGAGGGTTTCTTCGGCGGCGCTGACTGCATAGTTGCTGGCGAGCAGGTTGAGGTTCTGTTTCGCCGCGGTTTCGACCCAGGCTTTGGCATCGTTCGGCGCCGGCGGCAGGATCGGCAACGTGTGGACGATGCCCTGAATCGAGTTGTACTGGCGGTTGGTCAGCGTGATCAGCGCTTCAAACGCGTCATCCACCTGACGTTGCGCGAGGATCCGGTTGGCCCGCGCCGTGTCGTAGCTGGCTTGCGATTGCAGCACGTCGGTCTTGTCCGAGAGGCCGACATCGAAGCGCTCGTTGGACTGGTCGAGCTGGCGTTTGAACGCCGCTTCTTCAGCCTTGGTCGAGGCCAGATTGTCCTGGCTGCGCAGCACGTTGAAATAGCTTTCCGCCGCTTGCAGGATCAGGTTCTGCTCGGTCGCCGAGAGTTGCAGCGAGGCTTGCTCGTTGACGTCCTTGGCGGCCTGAAACTGGAACCAGCGATCGGCGCGGAACAGTGGCTGGGCCAAAGTCGCCTGGTAGGAATGAGCATCGCGGGTGGCGGTGCCGGACGGCTGATCGAGCTGGGTGCGCACCGAGCTCAGATTCGCCCCGCCCGACAGGTTCGGCAGCAATCCGGCGCGCGCCTGCGGCACGATTTCTTTCTGGGCGCCATATTGGGCGCGGGCGGCGGCGAGGTCGGCGTTGTTATCCACGGCTTCCTGATAAACACTGACCAGGTCGGTTTTGGTGGATAAGGGCGCTTCAGCGGCCCAGGCCATTCCATTGGAAGCACAAGACACGGCAAGGGCCAGTGAGAGTTTGCGCAGCATGCGGCCATCCCTAAAAAATTACGCTGATAATTTGAGCGCCAAAGGTACGGCGCGCTCCGCGCACGGTCAAGGCGTGGCGCAGCGTAGCGAGTGTAGATGGGCGCACGTTCGGCAACAATCCTGTAATCACGCCATTTATCATGCGGTTCGCACCGGGGTTGGCGTTCTTTGCCGGTTGTGTCTAGACTGGCCGGGTTCTTGTCGGGGTGCCTTGCTATGAGGCTGAGATCGAATAATTTCGGATCCCGTTGAACCTGATCAGGTTAACGCCTGCGTAGGGAACAAGATTTCTCGTCACCCGGCGAGTCCTCTTGTGCTTCGTCCGGGAAGTTGTTCGACAATCGACATTCGATATTCGACAACCCTCGAGCACTGAGCACAGCACCAACAGCATTTTCATCGCTGATTGGTCGCGTCCATTCGTTACAGGTTCGCTCCGACAACAATCCACTGCAGGATGCTGTCTGGAGAGCCCGTGATGACGATAAAACTAAAAAATACGACCAACCTGAGTGACTCGGCCCAAGTCGATCAACAGTCAGTGCAGCCGTTCACCCGTTCGCAAAAAATCTATGTTCAGGGTTCCCGCCCGGACATCCTCGTGCCAATGCGCGAAATCAGCCTCGACGTGACCCCGACCGACTTCGGCGGCGAGATCAACGCGCCGGTGGTTGTGTACGACACTTCGGGCCCGTACACCGACCCCAACGTGATTATCGACGTGCGCAAAGGCCTCGCCGATGTGCGTTCGCCGTGGATCGAAGCCCGTGGTGACACCGAGCGCCTGCCCGGCCTGAGCTCCAACTTCGGCCGCGAACGCCTCGCCGATGCCGAACTGACCAAACTGCGTTTCGCCCACGTCAACAACCCGCGCCGCGCCAAGGCTGGCGGCAACGTGACCCAGATGCACTACGCGCGCAAAGGCATCATCACGCCCGAGATGGAATTCGTTGCCATCCGCGAAAACATGAAGCTCGAAGTGGCGCGCGCCGCCGGCCTGCTCGACCAGCAACACCCCGGCCACAGCTTCGGCGCCAGCGTGCCGAAAATCATCACGCCTGAGTTTGTCCGTGAAGAAATCGCCCGCGGGCGCGCGATCATTCCGGCCAACATCAACCACACCGAACTGGAACCGATGATCATCGGCCGTAACTTCCTGGTGAAGATCAACGGCAACATCGGCAACAGTGCTTTGGGTTCGTCGATCGAAGAAGAAGTGGCGAAACTGACCTGGGGCATTCGCTGGGGCGCGGACAACATCATGGACTTGTCGACCGGCAAGCACATTCACGAAACCCGCGAGTGGATCATCCGCAACTCGCCAGTGCCGATCGGTACTGTGCCGATCTATCAAGCGCTGGAAAAAGTCGGCGGCGCCGCTGAAGACCTGACCTGGGAGCTGTTCCGCGACACGCTGATCGAGCAAGCCGAGCAGGGCGTCGACTACTTCACCATCCACGCCGGCGTGCTGTTGCGCTACGTGCCGCTGACCGCCAAACGCGTGACCGGCATCGTCTCGCGGGGCGGTTCGATCATGGCCAAGTGGTGCCTGGCGCATCACAAGGAAAGCTTCCTCTACACCCATTTCGAAGACATCTGCGAAATCATGAAGGCCTACGACGTCAGCTTCTCGCTGGGCGATGGCTTGCGTCCGGGCTCGATTGCCGACGCCAACGATGCGGCGCAATTCGGTGAGCTGGAAACCCTCGGCGAGCTGACCAAAATCGCCTGGAAACACGACGTGCAAACCATGATCGAAGGCCCGGGCCACGTGCCGATGCAGTTGATCAAGGAGAACATGGACAAGCAGCTCGAGTGCTGCGACGAGGCGCCGTTCTACACCCTCGGCCCGCTGACCACCGACATTGCGCCGGGCTACGACCACATCACCTCCGGCATCGGCGCGGCGATGATCGGCTGGTTCGGTTGCGCGATGCTTTGCTACGTCACGCCGAAGGAACACTTGGGCCTGCCGAACAAGGATGACGTGAAGACCGGGATCATCACTTACAAGATTGCCGCGCACGCGGCGGACTTGGCCAAGGGACATCCGGGCGCGCAGATTCGCGACAACGCCTTGAGCAAGGCGCGCTTCGAATTCCGTTGGGAAGACCAGTTCAACCTCGGTCTCGATCCGGACACCGCACGTTCGTATCACGATGAAACGCTGCCGAAGGATTCGGCGAAAGTCGCGCATTTCTGTTCGATGTGCGGGCCGAAGTTCTGCTCGATGAAAATCACCCAGGAAGTCCGGGAATACGCGGCCAACCAGCGGATTGAAACAGTGGATGCCGAAGTCGCCCAAGGCTTGGCGGAGCAGGCTGAGCGGTTCAAGCAGGAAGGCAGTCAGCTGTACAAGAAGGTTTGATCTGATCCGCAGCGCCAGTCCTCGAGACTGGCGCAGCTCTTGTAGGAGCGAGGCTTGCCCGCGAAGGCGTCATCACATTCAACATCGACGTTGACTGACACACCGCCTTCGCGGGCAAGCCTCGCTCCTACAGAGGATCGATTACAAAAATAATATCCCTCTGAGATAACACCCTTGAGCATTCAACCCAGCACTTATTCCCCTGACATTGCGGTGCCGACCGACAAACGTGTGTTCGGCGGCCGCGATCTGTTTTCCCTGTGGTTTTCCCTCGGCATCGGCCTGATGGTCTTGCAGACCGGCGCATTGCTCGCGCCGGGGCTGGGCTTGTCCGGCTCGTTGCTGGCAATTTTTCTCGGTACGCTGGTCGGCGTGCTGCTGCTGGCCGCCGTCGGCGTGATCGGCAGCGACACCGGCCTGTCGTCGATGGCCGCGCTCAAGCTCAGCCTGGGCAAACACGGCGCGAGCCTGCCGGCAGTGCTCAACTTGCTGCAACTGATCGGTTGGGGCTCGTTCGAAATCATCGTCATGCGCGACGCTGCCAGCCTGCTCGGCGCGCGGGCGTTCAGCGACGGTAGCCTGCTCGCCAATCCACTGCTCTGGACCGTATTTTTCGGTGGCCTCGCGACCCTGCTCGCCGTCAGCGGGCCGCTGACGTTCGTGCGGCAGATCCTGCGCAAGTGGGGCATTTGGCTGCTGCTGGCCGCGTGCATCTGGCTGACCTGGAACCTGTTCGCCAAGGCCGATCTGGCCGCGTTGTGGGCGCAGGCCGGTGACGGTTCGATGCCATTTGCGGTGGGTTTCGATATCGCCATCGCCATGCCGCTGTCGTGGCTGCCGCTGATTGCCGACTACTCACGTTTCGGCAAACGCGCGAAAAACGTGTTTGGCGGCACTGCGATTGGCTTCTTTATCGGTAACTTCTGGCTGATGAGCCTCGGCGTTGCCTACACCCTGGCGTTCGCGCCGAGCGGTGAAGTGAATGCCTTGCTGTTGGCGTTGGCCGGTGCCGGCCTGGGGATTCCACTGCTGCTGATTCTGCTGGACGAGTCGGAAAACGCCTTTGCCGATATTCATTCGGCGGCGGTGTCGAGCGGGATGCTGTTGCGCTTGAAGGTCGAGCACCTGGCGTTGGCCATCGGTGTCATTTGCACGTTGATCGCGTTGCTGGCGCCATTGGCGCAGTACCAGAACTTCCTGTTGCTGATCGGTTCGGTGTTTGCGCCACTGTTCGGCGTGGTGCTGGTGGATCACTTCATCCTGCGCAAACGCAGCGGCCAAGTGGCTTCAGCCGCGTTGCGCTGGCCGGCGCTGCTCGCCTGGCTGGGCGGGGTCAGCACCTATCATTTGCTGGCCAATCTGCATCCGGATGTCGGCGCAACCCTGCCGGCGTTGATCGTGGCAGGGCTGCTGCAACTGGTGCTCGGTCGAGCCTTCAGTTACGGCCGGGAAACAGTTCGGGTCTGAGGATGCCGTTCAGGCGCGGGTAGGGGATCTTCAGTTCGATGTGGCCCAGCGCGTACGGCGCGATGGTGCTGGTTTCGTACTTGAGGATCACCCCACCGTAGGTCAGCGCGACGTTCTGGGTTTTCTGGAACTGCCAGTTCTTCAGGAACTCCGGTTCCTGATCGAGCTTGGTGCTGATCAGCCAGCTGTTGTGCGCCACTTGCGCGGCTTTCCAGAACGCTTCTTCCTGACCCGGCAGCAACATGTCCGACAACGTCAGCACTTTGTGCTGCTGGCGCGAATAGTTGACGAAGCTGCGGCCCGGCGTGCCATGCGCGCCGCCGGTGTCCAGGTAGCTGGAAAACTCGACGATCACCAAGCCGTCATGCTGCTCACGTACTTTGGCTTGCAGGTAACTGCTGGAGCGCGGCTCGGCATTGCGCAGGAATTGGTCGCGATACGCGGCGAGTGTCGGCGCGGCTGGCGCGTCGGCGGAGGTGCGGGTCAATTGCAGCAGGTTTCGCTCAACGATGCCGTCCAGCTGTGGCTCGTCCGGGAATCGCAGGGTATCGATATTCACCAAAGGGCAATCTGCCGTGGTGCAACCCGGTTTCAGGGTTTCCGAGGCATCGCGGGTGGTTTCCAGCGGCGTCCGGTAATTGGGTTGGAACAGGCTTTGGCAGGCGCCCAACGTCAGGGCGATTGCGGCCACGGAGGCGATTTTAAAAAGCGACATGGGCGTCCTTCATAAAACAGGGAAAGGCGAAAAGTTACCGCTTCGACTGTCAACGAAGCAGTCAGTTCGCCACTAAGCTAATTAGAGTTGGTTTCGCCCTCACCGTCTATCCCGCTGATGGTAAAGGGGCTGCATCAACCGCAGTCGCGCGTTAGGATGGCGCGAAAGCGAGGTCGCCAGTCACCACCCGGAACCTCGTTACGGATAAGCAGCACACGAGGATTGTCATGACTGATTTTGCCAACGCCACCCCGACCACCGTTGAGATCGTTCGACGCGAAAAATGCTACGAGGGCTTCTACAAACTCGATCGCCTGCATTTGCGTCACGAATTGTTTGCCGGTGGCATGAGTCGCGAGATCAATCGTGAAGTGTTTGTGCGTCACGATGCGGTTTGCGTGCTGCCTTACGATCCGCAGCGCGATGAAGTGGTGCTGATCGAGCAGTTTCGCGTCGGCGCCATGGGCAAGACGTCCAACCCTTGGCTGATCGAGCTGGTCGCCGGTCTGATCGACAAGGATGAGCAGCCGGAAGAAGTTGCTCACCGCGAGGCGCAGGAGGAAGCTGGGCTGGTGTTCGCGGCGCTGTGGCCGATGACCAAGTATTTCCCGTCACCGGGCGGCAGCAACGAATTCGTCCACTTGTATTTGGGGCGTTGTGAAACCGATGGAGTCGGAGGCCTGCATGGACTGGCAGAAGAAGCGGAAGATATCCGCGTCACGGTATGGGCGTTCGAAGACGCGCTGCAAGCCGTACGCGACGGACGAATTGCCAACGCGGCCAGCATCATTGCTTTGCAATGGCTTGCTTTGAACCGCGCTGAAGTGAGGGGGTTATGGTCGTAAACAAGTTGCGCGATCGCTATCGTGTCGACCTCGCCGGGCTGCAAGCCTCGTGCGAGGCCAACTACGCGCGCCTGATGCGACTGCTCCCGGACATGCGCAGCGAACCCGAGGCGCGGCGCATTGCCGTGACTCAGGGTGATCAGATGCTCGGCGTGCTGGCGCTGGAAGTGCTGCAAGTCTGCCCGTATACCACGACCCTGCAAGTGCGCCAGGAACACAGTCTGCCGTGGTTGCCGGTGCCGCAACTGGAAGTTCAGGTGTATCACGACGCGTGCATGGCCGAGGTGGTCAGCGCCGAACATGC
The DNA here is from genome assembly GCF_007828705.1 of Pseudomonas sp. SJZ131. NCBI lineage: Bacteria > Pseudomonadati > Pseudomonadota > Gammaproteobacteria > Pseudomonadales > Pseudomonadaceae > Pseudomonas > Pseudomonas sp. SJZ131. Next base: position 482,690 of record NZ_VIVC01000004.1, read on the forward strand.
AAGACGCTTTCGGGGCATCTATCCTTATCCGAATGCGGCGATGCATCAGCCGGATGAAAAAGCCCAGCTCAATCTGTTCCTGGGGGAATGGCTGAGTCATTGCCTTGCGTGCGGGCATGAGTACGCGGTTGTGCGTTAGATGTGAACTGTGTCGGGTTCCGCGCTTTCCTCTTTTGACCTTCCCCCAGCATAATTGCGGCTTCTATCCAATTCCGTGATTCAGCCTCGGGAGAACGCCTTGCCCAGCGTATCCACATTGACCACCGCCGATCCGGCGTTGCTGGTGCAGTTATCCGACAGTCATTTGTTCGCCGAGGCGGACGGTTCCTTGCTGGGGATGAAAACGCGCGAGAGCCTGCAACGGGTGATCGAGCTGGTTCGCCAGCAGCAGCCGCAGATCGACTTGATCATTGCCAGTGGTGATATTTCCCAGGATGGGACGTTGGCGTCGTATCAGCAGTTTCGCGATTTGACCCGGCAACTGGATGCGCCGGCGCGCTGGATTCCGGGCAATCACGACGAGCCGCAGGTGATGGCTGAGGCGGCGGTGCAGAGCGCGCTGCTGGAGCCGGTGGTGGATGTGGGGAATTGGCGGGTGACGCTGCTGGATTCGGCGGTGCCTGGCTCCGTTCCCGGTTATTTGCAGGATGAGCAGTTGCAGCTGTTGGCGCGTGCTTTGAGTGAGGCGCCGGAGCGGCATCATTTGGTGTGTTTTCATCATCATCCGGTGTCGATTGGCTGCGCGTGGATGGAGCCGATCGGGTTGCGTAATCCTGAGGCGCTGTTTGCCGTGCTGGATCGGTTTCCTCAGGTGCGCGGCGTTTTGTGGGGGCATGTGCATCAGGAGATCGATCAAATGCGCGAGGGCGTGCGGTTGATCGCCTCGCCTTCGACTTGCATTCAGTTCGAGCCCGGCAGTGAGGATTTCAAGGTCGGGGAACAGGCGCCGGGGTATCGGTGGTTGCGGTTGTTGCCGGATGGCTTGATTGAAACCGGCGTTGAGCGGGTCAGCGGGTTCGACTTCACGGTCGATTACGGCTCCAACGGCTATTGATTGCGGGGCCTCACCCGTTGCCGCGGTGATGGCAACGCCCAAAATCCCCTGTAGCAGTGAGCCTGCTCGCGATTGATTCTCCCCACCACCAACTTCCCCAACCCTATCCCCGATCCCCGCGTCTCCCTGTAAACTCCGCCTCTTTACCCGACGCTCAGGGAGCTCTAATGTCCGGTTCGATCCTTTATATCCACGGCTTCAACAGCGCGCCGGCCTCGAAGAAGGCCAGCCAGTTGATCAATGTGATGGAGCGCCTGGGCCTGAGCGACCACTTGCAGGTGCCGGCCTTGCATCATCATCCGCGCGAGGCCATCGGTCAGTTGAATCGGGCGATCGAGGAGCTTGGGCGGCCGCTGCTGGTCGGCAGCTCACTCGGCGGCTACTATGCGACTCACTTGGCCGAGCAGCATGGCCTCAAGGCGTTGCTGGTCAATCCCGCCGTCAGTCCGCACCGGATGTTTGACGGGTTTCTGGGGACGCAGAAAAACCTCTACACCGATGAATCCTGGGAGTTGACCCACGACCATGTGGCGGCGCTCGCCGAGCTGGAAGTGCCGGCGCCTCGGGATCCGCAGCGGTTTCAGGTGTGGTTGCAGACCGGCGATGAAACGCTGGATTATCGGCACGCCCAGCAGTATTACCGGGCCTGCGCGTTGCGTATCCAGGCCGGCGGCGACCATGGTTTCCAGGGGTTTGCCGAGCGATTGCCGGCGCTGTTGAGTTTTGCCGGCATCGGCGCAGATTTGTATCAGGCGATTGATTTCACGGCACTGTGAACCCTCGCCCCTTTTCATAGAACATTTGACGACGAGACCCCATGGCCACTCCCAGCGCTAGCTCTTATAACGCCGACGCCATCGAAGTCCTCTCGGGCCTCGACCCGGTGCGTAAACGCCCCGGCATGTACACCGACACCAGTCGGCCGAATCACTTGGCCCAGGAAGTCATCGACAACAGCGTCGACGAAGCCTTGGCCGGGCACGCGAGCACGGTGCAGGTCATCCTGCACGCCGATCATTCGCTGGAAGTCAGCGATGACGGGCGTGGCATGCCGGTCGACATTCACCCGGAAGAGGGCGTGTCGGGCGTTGAGCTGATCCTCACCAAACTCCATGCGGGCGGCAAGTTTTCCAACAAGAACTACCAGTTCTCCGGCGGTTTGCACGGGGTGGGTATTTCCGTGGTCAACGCCTTGTCGAACGAAGTCCGGGTGCGCGTAAAGCGTGAAGGCAACGAATACCAGATGACTTTCGCGGACGGTTACAAAAAAACCGAACTGGAAGTGATTGGCACCGTCGGCAAGCGCAACACCGGCACCAGCGTGTTCTTCGCGCCGGACCCGAAATATTTCGACTCACCAAAATTCTCCATCAGCCGCCTCAAGCACGTGCTCAAGGCTAAAGCCGTTCTGTGCCCGGGGCTGCTGGTCAGTTTTGAAGACAAGGCCAGCGGCGAGAAAGTCGAATGGCACTACGAAGACGGTCTGCGCTCGTATCTGGTGGACGCGGTCAACGGTTTTGAACGTCTGCCGGACGAACCATTCTGCGGCAGCCTCGCCGGTAATAAAGAAGCGGTCGATTGGGCGTTGCTGTGGTTGCCGGAAGGTGGCGACAGCGTTCAGGAAAGCTACGTCAACCTGATCCCGACGGCGCAGGGCGGTACCCACGTCAACGGTTTGCGTCAGGGCTTGCTCGATGCGATGCGCGAATTCTGTGAATTCCGCAGCCTGCTGCCGCGCGGTGTGAAACTGGCGCCGGAAGACGTCTGGGAACGCATTGCCTTCGTCCTGTCGATGAAGATGCAGGAGCCGCAATTCTCCGGCCAGACCAAGGAACGCCTGTCCTCGCGTGAAGCGGCGGCGTTTGTCTCCGGGGTGGTCAAGGATGCGTTCAGCCTGTGGCTCAACGCGCACCCGGAAACCGGCATGCTCCTGGCGGAACTGGCGATCAACAACGCCGGCCGTCGTCTGAAAGCGAGCAAGAAAGTCGAGCGCAAACGCGTGACTGCCGGTCCGGCGTTGCCGGGCAAACTGGCGGATTGCGCCGGGCAAGACCCGATGCGTTCCGAGCTGTTTCTGGTCGAAGGTGATTCCGCCGGCGGTTCCGCCAAACAAGCGCGGGACAAGGAGTTCCAGGCGATCCTGCCGTTGCGCGGCAAGATCCTCAACACCTGGGAAGTCGATGGCAGCGAAGTGCTCGCCAGTCAGGAAGTGCACAACATCGCCGTGGCGATTGGCGTCGATCCGGGCTCGGCGGACATTGCGCAGCTGCGTTACGGCAAGATCTGCATCCTCGCCGACGCCGACTCCGACGGTCTGCACATCGCCACGTTGCTGTGCGCGTTGTTCGTCCAGCATTTCCGCCCGTTGGTGGATGCCGGTCACGTCTACGTGGCGATGCCGCCGCTGTACCGCATCGACTTGGGCAAAGAGATTTACTACGCGCTGGACGAAGCCGAGCGCGATGGCATTCTTGATCGTCTGGTTGCCGAGAAAAAGCGCGGCAAACCGCAGGTCACCCGATTTAAAGGTCTGGGTGAAATGAACCCGCCGCAACTGCGCGAAACCACCATGGACCCGAACACTCGGCGTCTGGTGCAGTTGACGCTGGACGATTTCGAAGCGACCTCGGAAATGATGGACATGCTGCTGGCGAAGAAACGCGCCGGTGATCGCAAGTCGTGGCTGGAGTCCAAGGGTGACCTGGCCGAGGTGCTCGGCTGATGCGTTTTGGCTTTGCCCTGGCGTGTGTCTGGCTGCTGGTTTCGGCTACGGCGTCTGCCGAGCCGGCGCCGCAGCTGCGCCTGGTGTCCGAGCATGCCGTCGATGGCATGCGCGGCGGCAACCTGTCGGGGCTGGCGCAATGCGGTCAGGAGCTGTGGACAATTTCTGATCGCGACGACGATCAAATCTACCGTCTTGATACCCGCGCCGAACCCTGGCAGGCCGAAGCTGTGCGCATCGACGTACCGCCGGTGCCCGACAGCGGTTTGCCGCTGGGCCTGAGTTCGCGGACCTGGGCGGCGTCGTTTGTGCGCGGCGGTGATCTGGATTTTGAAGGCATCACCTGCGACAGCGCCGGCAACCGGTACGTCGTCAGCGAATCCCACGCCGCCGTGCTGCAAGTGACACCGCAGGGCGCCGCGTCGTGGCTGAAGATTTCGCCGATGCTGGTGCGCGAAGCCCGGGCCAGCGGCATGTTGCTGCGTTTCAACGCCTTGTTCGAAGGGCTGGCGATCAACCCGGAAGGCAACGCCTTGTGGCTGGCTGCCGAGCGTGAGAGCCGTGGATTACTGCTGATCAAACGTCAGCAAACCGTCTGGGATTGCGACGGTCGCTGCGTGCTGTTGAGTGAAGCAGGGCTGGAAATGCAACCCGCGCAGTTTCCGCGAGCGCGCGCGGTTTCCCGTGATTTTGCCGACTTGTCGTTGTTCAACGGCAAGCTTTTTACCCTCGAACGCAACGCGTTTCAGATCTGTCGACGCGACGCGCTGACGGCGAAAGTCGAGCGGTGCTGGTCGTATGCCGACGAAGCCCTGCATGAGCAACGGCGTTATCCACAGGCCTATGGTCTGGCGGAAGCGCTGGTGGTCAACGCCGACGGTGCCTGGATCGGCATCGACAACAACTTCGGGGTGCGCGCCGACGGTGAAGTTCGTCCGATCGTCTGGCGCTTCGCCGCGCCTGAAGGTGGCTGGGGTGCCAAGCCATGAGCCAGCAGCCGCCGGGCAAACGCGCCGGTCGGGTCTTGATGATTCTCGCCTGGTGCGCGGCGCTGTTTCTGGCGACGCGGTTTTTCGGCCAGTGGGAAGAGCGTCAGCAGAACCCCAACGCCGAGGTCGTTTCACAGCAGGGCGAAGGGTTTATCGAAGTGAAACTGGTGGGCAATCACCAAGGGCATTTTGTCGCCAGCGGCCAGATCAACGGTCAGCGGTGGATTTCATGCTCGACACCGGGGCCACCGATGTGGCGATTCCGGTCAGCGTCGCGCAGCGCTTGAAACTGGAGAAGGGCTTCGGCGTGACCCTGAGCACCGCCAATGGTTTGAGCCAGGGTTACCGAACCCGCATCGATCGGCTGCAACTGGGCGATATCGTGCTGCGTGATGTTCGCGCGCTGGTCGCGCCAGGCCTGGATGGCAATCAGGTGCTGCTCGGCATGAGCGCACTGAACAAACTTGAATTTACCCAGCGCGGTGGCACCATGCTGCTGCGCCAGACCACGAAATAATGAGGCCCGCATGAGCGACTCCCTTGATCTCAGCCTGGACGGTGTAGAGCGCCGGTCACTGGCTGACTTCACCGAAAATGCCTACCTCAACTATTCCATGTACGTGATCATGGACCGCGCCTTGCCGCACATCGGCGACGGCCTGAAACCGGTACAGCGGCGCATCATCTACGCGATGAGCGAGTTGGGGCTGGACGCCGATTCCAAGCACAAGAAATCGGCGCGTACCGTCGGTGACGTGCTCGGTAAATTCCACCCGCACGGCGATTCGGCCTGCTATGAAGCCATGGTCCTGATGGCCCAGCCGTTCAGCTATCGCTACACGCTGGTCGATGGCCAGGGCAACTGGGGTGCGCCGGACGATCCGAAGTCCTTCGCCGCCATGCGTTACACCGAAGCGCGTTTGTCGCGTTATTCCGAAGTGCTGCTCAGCGAGCTGGGGCAGGGCACTGCCGATTGGGGCCCGAACTTCGACGGCACACTCGACGAGCCGCTGGTGTTGCCGGCGCGTTTGCCGAACATCCTGCTCAATGGCACCACTGGCATCGCCGTGGGGATGGCCACCGACGTGCCGCCGCACAACTTGCGCGAAGTCGCGACGGCGTGCGTGCGTTTGCTCGATGAGCCGAAAGCCACGGTCGAACAGCTCTGCGAACACATTCAGGGCCCGGACTACCCGACCGAAGCGGAAATCATCACGCCGCGCGCCGACCTGCTGAAGATGTACGAAACCGGCAAGGGTTCGGTGCGCATGCGCGCCGTTTACCACATCGAGGACGGCGACATCATCGTCACCGCGCTGCCGCACCAGGTCTCCGGGGCCAAGGTGCTGGAACAGATCGCCGCGATGATGCAGGCCAAGCCGTCCAAAGCGCCGCAGATTGCCGACTTGCGTGACGAGTCCGACCACGAAAACCCGTGCCGGATCGTGATCATTCCGGGCGCGCGGAAGAACTTCGATCACGATGCGCTGATGCAGCATTTGTTCGCCAGCACCGAGCTGGAATCGAGCTATCGGGTCAACATCAACATCATCGGGCTCGACGGCAAACCGCAGCTGAAAAACCTGCGCGCGTTGCTGGTCGAGTGGCTGGAATTCCGCGTGCGCACGGTGCGCCGACGTTCGCAATTCCGCCTCGACAAGGTCGAGCGTCGCTTGCACCTGTTGGACGGTTTGCTGATTGCCTACCTCAACCTGGATGAAGTGATCCACATCATCCGCACCGAGGAACACCCGAAAGCCGCACTGATCGCGCGTTTTGCGCTCAGCGAAATCCAGGCCGACTACATTCTCGACACTCGTCTGCGGCAGTTGGCGCGACTTGAAGAAATGAAGCTGCGCGCCGAGCAGGATGAATTGCTCAAGGAACAAGCCAAGCTGCAAGCCTTGCTGGGCAGCGAAGCCAAGCTGAAAAAACTGGTGCGCACCGAGCTGCTCAAGGACGCCGAAACCTATGGCGACGACCGCCGTTCGCCAATCGTCGAACGCGCCGAAGCCAAAGCGCTGACCGAGCACGATCTGCTGCCGAACGAGAAAGTCACGGTGGTGCTCTCGGAAAAAGGCTGGGTGCGTTCGGCCAAGGGTCACGAAATCGACGCGACCGGGCTGTCCTATAAGGCCGGCGATGGCTTCAAAGCCTTGGCGCCGGGACGTTCCAACCAGTTTGCGGTGTTTATCGATTCCACCGGTCGCAGCTATTCGGTGCCGTCGCACACGCTGCCCTCGGCCCGTGGCCAGGGCGAGCCGCTGACCGGTCGTCTGACGCCGCCGCCCGGCGCAACCTTTGAATGCGTGCTGATGCCCGAGGACGATTCGCTGTACGTGATCGCCTCGGATGCCGGCTACGGGTTTGTGGTCAAGGGTGAAGACTTCCAGGCTAAAAACAAGGCCGGTAAAGCGCTGCTGAGCCTGCCGAACAACTCGAAAGTGATTCTTCCGCGCCCGGTGGCCGACCGCGAGAGTAACTGGCTGGCGTCGGTGACGACCGAAGGTCGCCTGCTGATCTTCAAGATCAGCGACCTGCCACAATTAGGTAAGGGCAAAGGCAACAAGATCATCGGGATTTCCGGTGAGCGGGTTGCCAGTCGCGAAGAATATGTCACGGACATCGCTGTGCTGCCGGAAGGCGCCACCCTGGTGCTGCAAGCCGGAAAACGTACCTTGTCACTGAAGGCGGACGACCTCGAACACTACAAAGGTGAGCGTGGGCGTCGCGGCAACAAGTTGCCAAGGGGCTTTCAGCGGGTCGATGCGCTGCTCGTCGAATAACTCAATCAGGCGTCCCAGAGCGCTCGATCTACGATTTAACGCGTAGATCGACGCTTTGGCGCTGGAGTCGGAACGCATATTCACGGATGATATGGCCTTTCAAGCGCCGGCGTGGCCGAGCGTTCTTCATATTTATTGAGTATTTTCACTGTGGTTAGCCTTGTGGCAGCCACCTGGATGGGACGATGACCGCTCTGCGCCTTCCGTTTATTTTGATGCTCGCCGGTGTTCTTGGCCTGGCGGGTTGCAGCACACACCAACCGGTGTCGCTGTATCAGCTGGACAGCGGAAGTCCGGCTCAGCCTGCGCAAAGCGCTGGCATGGCGGTACTGCTGGGCCCGGTAACGATTGCCGATTACCTGCAACGCGAAACGCTGCTGCAACGCCAACCGGACGGCAGCCTCCAGGCCTCAGCCGATGGTCGTTGGGCGGGAAGCCTGTCTTCGGACATCGATCAACTGCTGCTGCGTCAGGTTGCCGGTCATCTGGACAGCCAACGCGTAGTGCTGGCGCCAGCGACATTGGGTTTTGCTCCGGATGTTCAGGTGCTGCTGACCATTACTCGTCTGGATTCGGGTGAGTCGCAACCGGCGATCCTCGATGCGCAATGGCGTTTGATCGACCGTCGTGGTCAGGTTCGCGATAACCGCATCATTCATCTGCAAGAGCAACACGCTGGTGACACGGCGGCGCAGGTGCAGGCGCAAGGTGTATTGCTGCAACGTCTGGCCGAGCAACTGTCGGTGGCGCTGAAACCATTGGCCAACCAGCCGCCAATCGCTGACGCACCGCGTAAAAAGAATCCCAAGCCTGTAGCGCCAGCGGCGGAGCAGGACAAGCAGCCGAAGATCCCAATGGCCTCGCCGATCCGCACCGATATGGAAGTGTTCAGGTTCTAAAGCCTGGATTGACCCGACACAAAGCCTGCAGCGATGCGGGCTTTGTTGTTTCTGCGGATTGACTGATGTGTGCCTGGAACAGGTGTCCGGCTTGAGAGTCACCCCTCACCCCAACCCTCTCCCCACGGGGGAGAGGGGAAAGGGAGCAGATCTTCATGCTGTTCAACACCTGAGTTCGACTCGATATCAGTCCCCTCGCCCAAGGGGAGGGAAAGGGAGCAGATCTTCATGCAGTTCAACGCCTGAGTTCGACTCGATATCCCAGGTCGATGTAACTCGAGAGGACAACCCGGTCAGTCCCCTCGCCCCTTTGGGGAGAGGGTTAGGGAGAGGGGTGGTTTTTGCAGTAAATACAATCCCAGCCCAACAAAAAACCCGCAACCAATCACTTGGCTGCGGGTTTTTTTATAGCAGGGCTTCTACGCCCGGCGTTCGTGCATCCGCGCCAGTTGCCGCTCGAGCATCGATGGATAAGGCTCCATCAACCGCTCCACGCAGCACGCGCCTTCCGGGCTGGCGATCGGGCGGATCCGCGCGCGTTGGCGGATCAAGGCGTCGTCGCTGATCTTGCGCTCTACCAGCAGCAGATTGCGGCTGTGTTGCGACAGCGCCAAGGCGTCCTGCGCCGCTTCGGTCAGCAGCAGATCAATCTGGCTCAAGCCAAACAACTCGTCGCCCAACGTCAGGCCCAATTGCAGTTGCAGCGTGATGCCACTGTCCGCGACTTCAATCTGCAACTGATGGCCCAAGGCGCGGAGCAATTCGCCGCAGCAAATCGCGTTGGTCAGGTAATCGTCGCCGCTGTCTTCGGTGTGGAACAGCATCAGCGTGCTGCCATCGTTCAGCGTGTGCAGCTCGCTTTGATACAGCGAAGCGGCCTGATCGAGACAATCGCGATAGCGCTTCAGCAGTTCCTCAAGGCGCGTGCGCGGCAAGCGACGCAGTTGATCCTGCGCGCCCAACTGCACGGCCAACACCGCGCTGTGCTGCGGAACGTTGGAGATCACCGGTTTTGCCAGGGTTTTCGGCGCGGTATCGACCGCTACGTCGCGCAGATCGGCGAACGGATCTTCGTCGTCATCGTCTTCAACGGTGCTGACCACCTGACGCGGAGCAGGCTTGAGGCCAGCAACCGGTTTGCTCTCGTCGAAGCTCGGATCGCGCAGGTTACGTACTTCGAAGGCTGGATCAGCCTCTTCGTCGTAATCCTCGTCATCGAATTCAGGCTCGGGCGTCGGCTCCGGCTCGCTCGGTTCCGGGGCGAAATTGGCGTGCAACTGACGCGCGAGGTCGCCGATCTCATCCTGGCGCTCAGTGGCCGGGGTGTATTCGTCGATGTTGCGCAGCCACACGCGCAATTGCAGCAGTGGCGTCGAGATATGGCGACCCAGACGCAGGCTCAAGGCGAGCGACAAGGCCAGCAGAATCGCGCTCAAAATGCCCATGCTTTGCAGGCTGATGGTCATCGGCTGCTGGAACTGATCCATGTCCAGGCTGATGCGCAATTGCCCGGCGCTGACATCCTGGAAAGTGATCTTGCTCTCATACATGCCTTCAGCTTCGCCCAGCAGGCTGTGCTTGGGGCGCTGGCCGGACTCGGCGAGGATGCGGTTATCCACGCTATAAATGGCGGCGTGAGCCACCAGTTTATTTTTCGTCAGGTTGTTGAGCAGCACGTTGAGGCTGAGGATGTCGTTGGACACCAACAGCTCGGTGGCCGAGGTGGCGGTCTGCGTGGTCAGGCTTTCGCCCAGCGCATCAGCCTGCTCGTGCATGGCCTGCTTGAACTGCAAACCCATCACACAGGCATAAATCACCAGGGCCAGAGCGACCAGGATCACGTTATGGCTGGCGATGCGCAATGCAATCGGTACACGGCGGTGGCGCAGTGCACGGAAGATCAGCAGGAAGAAGTTATCGGTTTTTACTGGCGTGGGCCGGTTCACTTGAGCTCGGCTCTTTTGTCCGTGAAGTTGACGCGCAGTATAGCGACAGGCCCCAGACCGGCAAAGCGTTGACGGTGCCCGATGGTCACTGAAAGTGGGTAGAATGCGGTTTTTTTCCACCTGCGGGGGTGCGCCTTGCGCGAAATCGTCCTGATAAACATCACGGGAGTCGACCGACCGGGTCTGACTGCGGCCATTACCGGCGTTCTGGCCCAGGGTGGTGTGAACATTCTCGACATTGGTCAGGCAGTGATCCACGACACTTTGTCGTTCGGCATCCTGGTTGAAATTCCTGACACGGAGCAAGGCAAGTCGGTGCTCAAGGACATCCTGTTCAAGGGCTATGAACTGGATCAGCAGGTGCGTTTCACCCCGGTGTCCGAAGAGGATTACCAGCAATGGGTGGGCAACCAAGGCAAAAAACGCCACATCGTTACGCTGTTGACCCGCAAAGTCACCGCCGGGCAATTGCAGGCCGTCAGCTCGATCACCGCCAAGTACGGGTTGAACATCGATCACATCGATCGTTTGTCCGGGCGCATGCCGCTGGACACCCCGGCCGACAAGGGCAAGGGCTGCATCGAGTTTTCGGTGCGCGGCGAAGCGGCGGATTCGCAAGCCTTGCGCGCGGAATTCCTCAGCGTTGCGCAAGAACTGAATGTCGACATCGCATTTCAGGAAGACTCGCTGTTCCGCCGCAACCGGCGCCTGGCGGTGTTCGACATGGATTCGACGCTGATCGAAGCCGAAGTCATCGACGAACTGGCGAAAGCTGCGGGCGTGGGCGAGCAAGTTTCGGCGATCACCGAACGGGCGATGGCCGGCGAACTGGACTTCCGCGCCAGTTTCAAGGAACGCCTGGCGCTGCTCAAAGGCCTCGACGTCAGCGTGCTGGATTCAATCGGTGCTTCGCTGCGCCTGACCGAAGGCGCGGAAACGCTGTTCGCCGAACTCAAGCGTCTGGGTTACAAAACCGCGATTCTGTCTGGCGGTTTTACCTACTTCGCCAAGCAGTTGCAGGCCAAACTCGGCATCGATTACGTGTTCGCCAATGAGCTGGAAGTGCTTGATGGCAAAGTCACCGGCGTGGCGGTCGAGCCGATTGTCGATGCGCAGCGCAAGGCTGATCTGCTGAAAGAATTGGCGCACAAGGAAGGTTTGCGTCTGGAGCAGACCATTGCCGTCGGCGACGGCGCCAACGACCTGCCGATGCTGGCGATTGCCGGTTTGGGCGTGGCGTTCCGCGCGAAACCGCTGGTGAAGCAGTCGGCGAAACAGGCGATTTCCACCCTTGGGCTGGATGGCGTTCTGTATTTGCTGGGTTTCCGTGATCGTGATGGGCAGCTCTGAGATCGTAGTCGCCTAAGCGGGCCTCTTCGCGGGCAAGCCTCGCTCCTACAGGAGATCGCATTGCCCTGTAGGAGCGAGGCTTGCCCGCGAATGCCGCACCGCCATCTCACTGACTCACAACGTCTTCCACAACGAATCAAAATCCTCTTCCGCACCAATCACGCCGCTGCCTGCGGCGTTTTCGGTTCTGCTCGCTTCCAGCGATCGATAGGCGAACTGGTTAAAGCTGTTAGTGCTCGACACCCGCCGATCGAGCCCGGCGCGGCGTTCCTGGCCGTTGGTGTTGATCAGCACTTTATTGCCTTCCTGAAACGGTAGGCGCGGGGCCAGCAGCGTTGCCGGCAGATCAATCGCGCTGATCGCCGGCAGCAATAAACCGCGCAAATACTGGCTGTGATCGTCCCGCGTACGCACCAATTGCAAGCCGCAAGGCTCGGCGTACGGTGCGACCTGCTCGATGCCCATCTGCGTGCCGCCGCCACGCACCTGACGAATCCAGCGCACTACGGCAATGCTCCAACCCTGGCCGGCAGCATCTTCGATGCCGACCATTTCACCGGCCTGCAACTCGGCGGGCACCGCGCCCGGCCAGGCCAGGCAATAACCGCCGGGGCTGTGATTGATCACCGGCAACGCGTAGGTCGGGAAATGCTGGTTGCGGTCGTTGGCCTCGTGGTTGTCGTCATTCTCCAGGTTCGGGTATTCGATTTCCTCGTAAGGCAGCAGCGCGTCAGGGTTTTCCTGCGGCGCGGCGTCGAAGGCGTGGCTCCAGTTGTCTTTGCCGGTGGCGGCCGAAGTTGTCGCGGCGAACTGCGCGCGACGGCCGGCAGGGTTTTTCAGGATGTCGCTGAACGAGCGTTGCCCGCCCAAATAAAAGTGCAGCGCGCTCATGCCGACACACAGCGTCAACGTGCCATTACCGACCGTGCGCTGAAAACTGCGCTCGGCTGCCTGGCCCCACGCCGCGTGCAAATGTTGCAGCGTGTCGAGGTTGAGCCCCGCTGGAATGGGTAACGTCGTGTCGGTCGGGTTGAGCAAGCGCGCTTCGATGGCCGCGACCAGCGGTTGCGGATCGATCCCGAGCAAATTGGCCTGCTGTTCGGCGCGGAACTTGGTCCGGTAGCGCGGGCCGACATCCAGCTCCGGCGCCACCGCAAACAGCTCGTTGCCCTGCTTGCCGGGTTGCAGCTTGATCCAACGGCTCCAGGGTTCCAGCACTTCGGCGAGGCGGGCGATCTGGTTCTGCCGCAGTTGATTGCAGCGCGCCGCGCCCAGCAGCAGAGCGGCGACGTAGGTTTGCTCGAGGGTCAGTTCCGGCGTCTCGCTGGCCAGTTCATCGCGCACCTTTATATGTTGCAGCTTGTGCTGGCAGCCAATTTGATACAGCTGATGCAGCTCCAGCCACACGCCTTCCGGCACCGGGCAATACAACTGGGTCGCGCGGATCAGCGGGCCGTTCAGGCAATGGATCGCCCGTTGCAGCGCCTGAGTGAGCAGCGGCGCGCGGTCCTTGCTGAAACGCGGCGCGACGCGCAGGACGATTTGTTTGTAGCCGATGGCCAAATGGCTTTGCAGCGCCTGACACAGGTTGGCGATCTTGCGCGAACGCTCGTCGAGCACAATCGCTTGATGGAGGAAATGCCGTTCGAGGTGTTTGCAGACGTAATACACCTCGGGCCGGAGCAATTCGAGCAATTGCAGGCGATTGTCGCTGGGGGTGAGCAGTTGGTTAAGTTCGCTCAAACCTTGATACAACTGGCGAGCGGTTTCGCCGATATTGGCTTTCGGCAGATTGGCGATCCAGCGCTTGAGGTCGCGCGGGGTCGGTTCACAGAATGACAGGCGCGAGCCTGCGGGGATCGGGGCGCGTAGCAGCAGCGGGGGTTTGGTCTCATTCATGCCGTGGAAAAACTCCAACCGGGTGATGGATGATGAATGACCTGACTGTAGCAGTTATGGCAGTGAGCAGTATTTCAACATGTGTCTGGCTTTGTAGGAGCAAGGCTTGCCCGCGATGGCGTCCTTAAGGTCGCCTTCGCGGGCAAGCCTCGCTCCCACAGAAGAGCGGCGGGGCTGAACTAGCGGATCAAGCGTTCGGCAAACCCAGCGCCTGGCCCATTTGCACTGGCGAGAGCGCGCCCAGGCCTTCGACCCATTTGACTTGATCCGGGCCAAACAGCACGACCGCAGTCGAACCCAGTTTGAAGCGACCCAGTTCTGCGCCTTTTTCCAGATGAATCGGCGCACGGGCCGCTTCGTCGTAGCGGAAAGTTTTCAGTTCGCGTTTCGGCGGCGTGACCAGCCCGGCCCACACGGTTTCAATCGACGCGACAATCATTGCGCCCACCAGCACCACGGCCATCGGCCCGCGCTCGGTGTCGAAAATGCACGCCACGCGCTCGTTGCGGGCGAACAGTTCCGGGACGTTTTCCGCTGTGGTCTGGTTGACCGAGAAAATCCGCCCCGGAATGTAGACCATTTCGCGCAGGGTGCCGGCCAGCGGCATGTGCACGCGGTGGTAGTCCTTCGGCGACAGGTAAATAGTCGCGAAATCGCCGCCCATGAACGGCGCAGCGTTCGCCGCATCACCACCGAGCAGTTCCAGCACGCTGAAGCTGTGGCCCTTGGCCTGGAACACGCGACCGTGTTCGATCGGGCCGAGTTGGCTGACCGCGCCGTCGGCCGGGCTGAGGATCGCGCCCGGAGTCTGGTCGAGTGGGCGCGCGCCGTCCTTCAAGGCCCGGGTGAAAAATGCGTTGAAATGCTCGTAGGCGGTCAGGTCTTCGACCAGTGCCTGGGACATGTCCACCTGATAACGCTTGGCGAACCACGCAGTAAACGCATTCTTGAACCAGCGCACGCGGCATTCGGCGACGCAGCCGGCCAGTCGCGAGAGCAAGTGGTGAGGCAGCAGGTATTGGCTGAGGATAAACAGACGCTTGTTCATTAACTGTCCTTGAAAAACTTAAATCTCTACGGGCGTGTCGGGATGGTTGCCCCATTCGCCCCAGGAGCCGGCGTAGCCTTTGACCCGCGGATAACCGAGGGATTTGGCCACTAGATAAGTGAAGCCAGACCGGTGGTGAGTCTGGCAGTGAGTGATGATTTCTTTGTCCTTGGTGATCCCGAGCTGTTCGAGGATCTTCGGCATGTCGGTGCGGATGCGCAGGTTGCGCGCCTGATCCATGCCGGCGGTCCATTCAAAATTGACCGCGCCCGGAATGTGCCCGGCCTTGGCGGCGAGGACTTTCTCGCCGGAAAACTCCAGCGGCCCGCGCGCGTCCCAGATCGCCAGATCGGCAGCACCGAGGCGGCTTTGCAGGTATTCGCGGGTGGCGGTCGGTTCGTCGTGCAGCGTCAGCTTCACCGGGCCACCGACGGCGGGCGGGACCTGAATCGACATCGGCATGCCTGCTGCCAGCCAGGCTGGCAAGCCGCCATCGAGGTAGTGATATTTGCTGTGGCCGATCACATCCAGCAACCAGATGAACCGTCCGGCCCAACCGCCACCTTCATCGTCATACACCACGTAAACCGCGTCGGGGTTGTGCCCCAGTTCGCCAAACAAGGCTTCGAGCGCGGCTTTCGGCGGCATCAGGCCGGGCGCCGGTGGCTGGCCCAGTTGCGTGCGTTTGGGGTCGACAAAACGCGCGCCGGGCAGGTGACCTTCGGTGTAACGGGCGCTGCTGGTCAGGTCCACCAGAATCAATTGGCCGGCGTCGAGCCGTGGGAGCAAGTCGCTCGGCTCGATCACCAGCGGCAAGCCAGAGAAGTCAGACATGTGAGGTCTCCAGAGCACAAAGGGAGGGATTGTAGCGCAGGGTCATTGGCCGCGGGTGCTAAAGCTATGCAGGGCTTTTTCGATGCACTGCGCGGTTTTGCCGAAAGCCTGCACGGTAATTTCCGAGAACTGCCCGCCACCCTGGTCCGCCACCACAATCATGATCACCCGGCCATTATTGACCAGCGAGCGCAGCAGCAAGTGTTCGCCGCTGAACTGCGCGCGCAGGCTGGCGGGCAGCAACGCCGAGAATTGCGCATTGTTGGCCGGGGTGATGCGCACTTGCGCCTGCTGCGAAAGCAGACGTTGCAAAACACTGCTTTGGCTGACCTGGAAATTCAGCCCGGCAGCTTCTTTGGGCAGGCCCGCCGTTTGATGCACGCGCAGATTGGCGTGGGTGCGATCGGTCATCAAAATCATCACTCGACGCATGCCGCACGCGACCAGCGCATCGCGGGCAGACGTGGTCAGGTGCATCGCGTTGGTGAATCGACTCGGCTCGACCAGCAGTTCGGCGCATTGTTTGCGCCACTTGGTCAGGTCTTCCGCGTTCGGTGCCGGCGCGGGCAGCAAGCCGGCGTGAACCCGATTTGTCCCCCACGGCCACAGCAGCGAAACCGCCGGGTGCCAAAGGTCCGGCATCGCATGCTGGCGGGCGCTATTGGCGGCTTGCTGGTGCAATTGCTGTTGCACGTCGTCCATCGAAATTTGCAGGTACAGGCTGGTCAGGAACTGCCAGCGCTGACTGTGCGGGCCGTCCCAGGATTGCTGCGCCGACAGCGCCAAGCCGTTGGCCAGCAACACGGTGTTGGCCGGTTGGTTGAGCCAGCGGCGCAGGGTCGGGTCGTCGTCCAGGCGATTTTGCTGGCGCAGCGGATGTTCGCTGTCGCGGGCGATGCGCAGCACTTTCACCAGTTCGCGTTGCTCGGTGAGCAGCAGCCGATAACCCTGCTGCACCCAGATCGGTAGCCGCCACAGGTCAACCAGCGCGAGGCAGATATCCAGCAAACGCACGCCGAATAATTGTTTCTCGACCTTGCGCGCCGACTCGCCTTTATGAATGACGCGCAGCTCCCATTCCTCCAGCAACTTCGGCTGCGCCAGCGCCATCGGCCACAGCGGCGAGAGAAACAGCAGGCTGCCCCAATGAATGTCCTGCCACAGCCGCGCGAGGCGACCGGCGAAAAAACCGTTGGCCTGTTGGGTCGCGTGCTGGCTGATCAACTGCAACTGGCGCAAGGCCTGCGGGATCGCCGATTGCGCTTCGGTAGGCAGGCGATCGAGCAGTTCTTCGGTGCGTTTCAAACCGAGGCGATTGATCGCCACTTCAAGATTTTCCGCGGGCTCGGTCATGCTGCCATGGGTGTGGCGATTGGCTTCGCGAATCACGCTCAACGCCAGGGCCGGGCTGTTCTGCATCAAATCGGCAATCTCGCGCAACGAGCTGCGGTTATTGCGGATGGCTTTGCAGACGCGCTCGTGACTCTCAAGCGGAACCGGCAGGCGCACGCCGTCGAGAAGCTTGATCCAGCCTTCGAGCGTGGTCGGTTTTACCGGTGCATTATTGGTTTCATTAGCCATGGCTGGACGGGATCATCGTTGGCTGCATACACGCCCGGCGCGGGCTAAATTGGCTTTTCGCCTCAACGGGCTATAGTCTGGCGCAGTTTTGCCGATAAGTAGAAGAAGAGATTTTTTAACTTCCGAATATGACCTTGAACCCGACTCAGTAAGTGCTCTCCTACCTATGGCTAAAATAATCGGCATCATCGTCGTATTCGCGAGCGTGCTCGGCGGATACGTGCTTTCTCACGGCAAAATTGCCGCCCTGATTCAACCCTTCGAGGTGATGATTATCGGCGGCGCGGCACTGGGTGCATTCCTCCAGGCCAACCCCGGTTATATGACCATGCACGTGCTCAAGAAATCCCTGAGCATGTTCAGTTCGCGTTTCAGCCACACCTTCTATCTGGAAGTGCTCGGCCTGATCTACGAGATCCTCAACAAGAGCCGCCGCGAAGGCATGATGGCCATCGAAGGCGACATCGAAGACGCCGCCGCGAGCCCGATCTTCGCCAAATACCCGACCGTGATAAAAGACGAACGCATGACTGCATTTGTCTGTGACTACTTGCGCATCATGTCGTCCGGCAACATGGCGCCGCATGAGCTCGAAGGCCTGTTCGACATGGAGCTTTACAGCCTCAAGGAAGACCTCGAGCACCCGTCCCACGCGGTCAACGGCATCGCCGACGCCCTGCCGGGTTTCGGTATTGTGGCGGCAGTTTTGGGCATCGTCGTGACCATGGCTTCGCTGGGTGAAGGCGACCAGGCGGCCATCGGCATGCACGTCGGCGCGGCGCTCGTCGGTACCTTCTTCGGTATTCTCGCGGCGTACGGTTTCTTCGGTCCGCTGGCCACTTCCCTGGCACACGATGCCAAGGAAGAACTGAACATCTACGAAGCCATCAAGGCCTCGCTGGTGGCCTCGGCGTCCGGCATGCCGCCATCGTTGGCGGTGGAGTTCGGCCGCAAGGTTTTGTACCCGGCGCACCGCCCAAGTTTCGCTGAGCTGGAACAAGCGGTTCGCGGGCGTTAAGTCATGGAAAATAACCAGCCGATAATCATCAAGCGCATCAAGCGCATCGCCGGCGGGCACCACGGCGGCGCGTGGAAAATTGCCTTTGCTGACTTCGCGACGGCAATGATGGCGTTCTTCCTGGTGTTGTGGCTGCTGTCCACCGCGACACCGGAGCAGAAGATCGCCATCGCCGGTTACTTCAAAGACCCGGTCGGCTTTTCCGAAAGCGGCACGCCGTACATCATTGATCTGGGCGGCACGCCGACCCTGGCGCCGGAGAACACGCTCAATCCCGAGGTGAAATCCCAGCCGCAACCGGACAAAGTCACGGTCGACACCGATCAGGTCGAAGGCATGGCCGAACAGGTCGAGAAAGAACGTCTGGAACTGCTGCTGCAAGAACTGCAGAACAAGGTCGACGAGAATCCGCAACTGCAGAAATTCAAGGATCAGATCCTGTTCGAAATCACCCCGAACGGCCTGCGCATCCAGATCATGGACGCCGATAACCGGCCGATGTTCGACTCAGGCTCGGCGCGGCTGAAACCGTATTTCGAAGACATTCTGCTGGCGATGGCCGACACCATTAAAGCGGTGCCGAACAAGGTCAGCATCAGCGGCCACACCGACGCCAAGCCGTACATTGGCGCTGGCGATTTCGGCAACTGGGAATTGTCCGCCAACCGCGCCAACGCCGCCCGCCGCGCGCTGGTCGCCGGCAGCTACCCGGAATCGCAAGTGGCGCGAGTAGTCGGTTATGCCTCGTCGGCGCTGTTTGATCGGGAGAATCCGTTCAATCCGGTGAACCGTCGTATCGACATTGTGGTGTTGACGAAGAGGGCTCAAACGGCGATTGAAGGCGCGCAGGGTGCAGACCCTTCGGCAATTCCGGGGCAGGGCGCACCCGGTGAAGCGCCGGGCACGCCAGCCACGCCGGTGGACCCGAACGCCTTGCCTGCGGACAAGCAACCGGTGCCGGCGCATGAGATTCGTGAGCGTCTGAATTTGTTTGACGACGTGGTACCGAAGCCGGGTGACCCGGCGAAACCGGCGGAAACGCCGGCGCAGTGATCGACGGAGAAGCCGACAGCGATGTCGGCTTTTTTCTGCGCTTGATTCCGTGTAGGTGAACACAACTCCAACCGTAGGAGTGAGCCTGCTCGGATAGCTCCCTACCAGCCGACCTGTTTCTCTCAGATGTCCACAGATCCAATTGTGGGAGCGAGCTTGCTCGCGATAGCTTTCTATCAGCCAACTTGTTTGTGTCAGGTGTACATATCCATTTCTGCGGTCACGGCGGCATTGGGTTTCGCTCTTACAGCGAGTCACTTTCGAGAAGCGCGAAAGTAACCAAAGCGCTCTTGCCCCTTTCGTTCGGTGCCTCGCCCAGGCTCGGCATGCCCTCGCTCCGGTCCTGCTCCGTGGGCCCGCCGCCATCGGCCATCCATGGCCGGGGGCGGCTAACCCGGCATCCTTGCCGGGTTGCCCACTGCGCAGAACCTGCGCTCGGCCTCCCGAGGGGGCGGGCACCGCAACAGCACCGCGAGGCGGCCTGATAGCCGACCTGTTCTCGCGGCTGTGCGCAATCCCTGTAGGAGCGAGCCTGCTCGCGATAGCTCCCTACCAGCCGACCTCTTTCTCTCAGATGTACAAAAATCCAATGTGGGAGCGAGCTTGCTCGCGATTACGGCCTGACAGCCAACTTGTATGTGTCAGGTGTACATATCCATTTCTGCGGAATAAGCCGTTTCCAGTTTCAATCGCTGCGCATCTATCCCACTCGCCTCAAAACCCCCGACGTATCCGGTTCTTGAGCTCAGCATGAAACCGATCCGCATTGCTCTTGTTAAACAACTTCGCCGACTCCGCGCCAGTAATCGAATCCAGCATCGAGCGCTTGTTGCTCACCTCGCGATGATACTCATCAATGAAAAAATCAATGTCAGCGCCCTGAACCAGCTTCGGCCATTTATCCAGATATTCCGGCAGTTCACTGTTCCCAGTCTTGAACGAGCAAATCCGCCGATTGCTGATGGTCGCTTCACCGATTTCAAACGGCACCCACCACGATTGCGCGGTTTTGTCCGAGACCACGGCGAGCAAGTGCGTGCATTCGGTGATGTTGCGGGTGATGACGGTAGTGATGTCGTCGGTGGTTTGCGATTCCGCGTCGAGTACGTCGAGGTAGGTTTTGATGCCGGCGCGTTTCAGGCGTTCGTTGAGGGCGATGGCTTGTGGGCGGTCGGTGTGGCGGTAGCTGATAAAGACGGGCATCAGAAGTGTCCCTTGAGCGCGAGTTCGCGGTAGTAGGCGCCGAGTGCGGTGAGGCGGCAGCCGGTTGAGTTGATGGCGGCGTAGTACATGTGCTCGGCGTCCACCGGTTCGATCAGGCTGTGACGGTTGCACTTTTGCAGTTGCGCGAAGACCTCGCCGTGGTCGGGGTCGAAGCTCGGTTCGGTCGGTTCGTAGCTTGGGTCGAGGGCGAAGGTTGATTCGGCCTCGGCGAACCATTCGGGCAATTTGCGCAGGATTTCCTTGGGGATCAGCGGCGAAACTTCTCGCAACGAGATGAATTGCGAAACGTTGGTTTTGAACACCGGGCGCTGTTCCCAGGCGTCGAGGGCGTTGTCGACGAACGCGTAAAGGCTGCCGGGGGTGATCTTGCCGAGGATGTTCGCCGCGCCGCCGTGCAACGCCTGCAGCAGCAAACGAGTGAACACGCCGTGCCCGCCGCCCTCCAGCGCCGATTCCTCTTTTTTGCACGCGGTGAGGATGGTCATGCCTTCGCCCACCACGCTGCTTTCGCTGCGCAGCGCACGCACTTCGCCCGCCGAGCCGCCCTGGCAGCAACCGAGAATGATCACTTTGTTTTTGATTTTTACCGCTTTCGACGCCCAGTTGAGGATGTCGCTGATGCGAATCCCGTCGCGGGCCGTGCGGTAGTCCTGCGGTACCAGCATGCCTTCGTTGGTGTCGTCATCGAAAACCCCATGCCCGGCGAAATACAGCAGCGCCACGCTGCAATCTCCGGAGAACAGTTCGCGGATCTGGTCTTCGAGTTTTCCACGACCCAAGTGATCCTCGGCGGAGGTGAGCACCACGTTCTTGAAATTCGGGTCGCCATTGGCGTCGGTTTTCAGCACCGAAGCCATCGCCATGGCGTCGGCGTTGCAGCCGCTCAAAGAGGAAATGTGCGTGTAATTATTGATGCCGATGAACAGTCCCTTGCGCATCGTCACACCGCCGTTTGTGCGCGAATCGCGCTGACGATGCTGGCGGTATTCCACGCGCACTCGGCGTGAGCGGCGTTGCGCACCACGGCGGAAATCCGTTCGGCACCGAACGGCTTGATCGCGATGATGACTTTGCCCATGCGCTGGGCGATCTCGATTTCCTTGTTGATCCATTTGCTGTAACTGGCGTACATGCCGGCCATGATCAGCACGGCGGAGCACGGCCGGATTTTGTTTTCGATGGCTTCGGTCAACTGCTTGTCGGTGCGCGCACCGACGATCGGGTTGTGCGGCGGAACGGAGAAATTCTTGAAAGTGAATGTAGGGTGGGCGGTCAACAGGCTCACCAGTTTGTCGTGGGCGTCGGAGTAGTTCCACGAGTGGCTGATGAACAAATGATAGGTTTGCATGGCTGTCCCTCGGTGTCGCCAAAGAGCGAAGAGGGCTCGAATGTAGGGGGTTGCGTGACGGTCGCAAGACCTTGGGCGATAAACAGAAAAGCCCTACACGCGGGCGTGCGTAAGGCCTACAGAGAAGTCTGACGTTTAATACGAAGGGGATTTTTTAACAGTAGAACAGATGAACCGCAGCCCGATTGAGTCGGGCCGCGGTTGCGTCTGTTTAGTAGCTGCTTTCCGGCAGACTGGCGATGATCGAGCGGTAGCTGTTCATCCGTTGCTGCTGCACGCGACCTTCTTCCAGCGCCTTGAGCAGGGCACAACCGGGTTCGCGGTCGTGTTTGCAGTCGCGGAAACGGCAGGTGCCGATCAAGTCGTTGAACTCGATAAAACCGGCTTCGACGTCGGCACGGCTGACGTGCCCCAGACCGAATTCACGAATACCCGGGGAGTCGATCAACTCACCGCCACCGGGGAAGTGGAACAGCCGCGCGGTGGTCGTAGTGTGCGTGCCCTGGCCGGACAGCTCGGACAACGGGCCGACGCGGGTTTCGACTTCCGGCAGCAGGCTGTTGACCAGCGACGACTTGCCGACACCGGACTGGCCGACGAACACGCTGATGCGCCCGTCGAGTTGTTCCTGCAATTGCTCCATGCCGTTGCCGTGATGCGCCGACACTTCCAGCACCGGATAACCCAGCGTGCGGTAAACCGCGAGCAAGGCATTCAGCGCGGGGGCGTTCTGCTCATCGATCAAATCGAATTTGTTCAGCAGCAGCAGCGGACGAATCCCGGCGTGCTCGGCGGCAACCAGATATCGGTCGATCAGGTTGGCGTGCGGCTCGGGCAGCGGCGCGAAGACAATCACGATCATGTCGACGTTGGCGGCAACCGGCTTGAGCTGGCCACGGCTGTCCGGGCGGCAGAGTTCGGTTTTGCGCGGCAATTGCGCGACGATGACGCCGATGCCCTGGTTGCCGGCACGCCAGACCACTTGGTCGCCGGTCACCAGTGCAGGCAGGTTGGCGCGCAAGTGACAGCGGAACACCTCACCGGCCAACTCGCCTTCGAGCGCTTCGACTTCGACCTGCACACCGAAGTGCGCGATCACCAGGCCGGTCTGTTCCGGGCCCAGGTCGCCGCCCTCAAGTGCCTCGACGGCCGAAGACTCGCGTTTAGCGGCGCGGGCAGCGCGCTCGCCCTGAATTTTTTCGATGCGCCAGTTTTGACGACGATTGAGTTGGCGTTTGGCCATGGGTGTTCCGTATCAAGAATGCAGCGATTAGGTAAAACGGCCGCGAGTTTAGCACGCCCCGCCGGTTGCCTAGGCTAAACTGCGCAGCATTGCCTAGGAGCCGACACATGCAAAACCCGCAGAATCTGATCTGGATCGACCTGGAAATGACCGGTCTGAACCCTGATACCGACGTCATCATCGAGATGGCGACCATTGTCACCGACAGTGACTTGAACACGTTGGCCGAAGGTCCGGTGATCGCCATTCATCACAGCGACGCGATTCTCGCTGGCATGGATGAGTGGAATACCCGCCAGCACGGCGGCTCGGGCCTGACCCAACGGGTGCGCGACAGCCGCATCAGCATGGCCGAAGCGGAAGCCGAGACCATCGCGTTTCTCGAGAAGTGGGTGCCGAAGGGCAAGTCGCCGATTTGCGGCAACAGCATCTGCCAGGACCGGC
Source organism: Pseudomonas sp. SJZ131 (assembly GCF_007828705.1). NCBI lineage: Bacteria > Pseudomonadati > Pseudomonadota > Gammaproteobacteria > Pseudomonadales > Pseudomonadaceae > Pseudomonas > Pseudomonas sp. SJZ131. The sequence continues at coordinate 506,128 of NZ_VIVC01000004.1, forward strand.
GCTTCCTTTATACGCATATGAAATCGCTGGAAAGCTACTTCCATTACCGCAACCTCGACGTGTCGACGCTCAAAGAGCTGGCCGCACGCTGGGCGCCGGACGTGCGCGACAGCTTCCAGAAGGGCAGCACGCACTTGGCGCTGGACGACATCCGCGAGTCGATCGCCGAGCTGCAGCATTACCGCAAGCATTTCATCAAGTTCTGATTGCTGGCGTCTGTTCCGGCCTCATCGCGAGCAAGCTCGCTCCCACATTGGATTGCGTTATCTCTGTGGGAGCGAGCTTGCTCGCGATGGCTTGCTCTGGAACACCTCCGATGCTTGGGCAGATATCCCTCGCCCTCTTCTGGTGCGCCCCCGAAATGGCTAGACTGCGCGCCTTCCTGCAAGGACCGCCGCCATGTTGCTGATGCTCTATCTGATCGCCATCACCGCCGAAGCCATGACCGGCGCGCTGTCTGCCGGCCGTCGCGGCATGGACTGGTTTGGCGTGGTGCTGATTGCATGCGTCACCGCGCTCGGCGGCGGTTCGGTGCGCGACGTGCTGCTCGGCCATTACCCGCTGACATGGGTCAAACACCCGGAATACCTGATCCTGACCTCTGTCGCAGCGATGTTCACGGTGTTTGCCGCGCGTTGGATGCGCCACCTGCGCTCGCTGTTTCTGGTGCTCGACGCCGTCGGCCTGGTGGCGTTCACCCTGATCGGCTGCATGACCGCGCTGGAAATGGGCCACGGCATGTTGGTGGCCTCGGTCAGCGGCGTGATCACCGGAGTATTCGGCGGCATTCTGCGCGACATCTTCTGCAACGACATCCCGCTGATCTTCCGCCGCGAGCTCTACGCCAGCGTTTCCTTCGCAGCGGCGTGGTGCTACATGCTGTGCATTTACCTGCAAATGCCCGGCGAGCAGGCGATTCTGGTCACCTTGTTCGGCGGGTTCCTGCTGCGCCTGCTGGCAATCCGCTTTCACTGGGAAATGCCCAAATTCGTCTACAACGACGAAGCCTGACGCCAACTCCGCCCCTGTAGCAGCTGCCGAAGGCTGCGTCCGGCTGCGAAGCAGTCGTCAAAACTCAATATCGCGCGAGTCCTGCGGCCTCGAACGCAGCCTTCGGCAGCTGCTACATGAGGCCGTGTTGTTTGAGCTCGCTCGACATGTTCGAGAACCAGCGGCGCTTTGAGCTCAGGCGTACTTGATGGCGCACCACTAAGCCTGACGCCAACTCCGACCCTGTAGCAGCTGCCGAAGGCTGCGTCCGGCTGCGAAGCAGTCGTCAATATTGAAATATCGCGCGAGTCCTGCGGCCTCGAACGCAGCCTGCGGCAGCTGCTACATGAGGCCGTGTTGTTTGAGCTCACTCGACATGTTCGAGAACCAGCGGCGCTTTGAGCTCAGGTGGACTTGATGGCGCACCACGAAGCCTGACACCAACTCCGTCCCTGTAGCAGCTGCCGAAGGCTGCGTCCGGCTGCGAAGCAGTCGTCATTATTCAAATATCGCGCGAGTCCTGCGGCCTCGAACGCAGCCTTCGGCAGCTGCTACATGAGGCCGTGTTGTTTGAGCTCGCTCGACATGTTCGAGAACCAGCGGCGTTTTGAGCTCAGGCGTACTTGATGGCGCACCACGAAGCCTGACACCAACTCCGTCCCTGTAGCAGCTGCCGAAGGCTGCGTCCGGCTGCGAAGCAGTCGTCAATATTGAAATATCGCGCGAGTCCTGCGGCCTCGAACGCAGCCTTCGGCAGCTGCTACATGAGGCCGTGTTGTTTGAGCGCCCATTCGACGTGTTCGCGGACCAGTTCTGACGGATATTCGCGCCGCGCCTTCAACGCCTCCAGCACCGGAATGCTTGATGGCGCGTTGCCCAGACCCACCGCCAAATTGCGCAACCAGCGCTCATAACCGGCGCGACGCAGCGGCGAACCCTCGGTGCTGCTGAGAAAGCGCTCCTCGTCCCACATAAACAATTCGGCCAATTCGGCGTTGTCGAGATTGTGCCGTGGCTTGAAGTCGCTTTCGCCGGTCGGGCGGGCGAAGCGGTTCCACGGGCAGACGATCTGGCAATCATCGCAGCCGAATACCCGATTACCGATCAGGGGCCGCAATTCTTCCGGGATCGCGCTTTTCAGTTCGATGGTCAGGTACGAAATGCAGCGTCGGGCGTCGAGCACGTAAGGGCCGACGAAGGCGTTGGTCGGGCAGATATCCAGGCACGCGGTGCAGCGGCCGCAGTGCTCGGTGGCGTGCGGCGGGTCCTCGGGCAACGGCAAGTCGACAAACAGCTCGCTGAGGAAGAAATAACTGCCGGCCTTGCGGTTCAACACCAAGGTGTTTTTGCCGATCCAGCCCAGTCCGGCCTTCTCGGCGATGGCTTTTTCCAGCACCGGCGCGCTGTCGACGAACGCGCGATAACCGAACGGGCCGATGACCGCTTGAATTTTTTCTGCGAGTTGTTGCACGCGTTTACGGATCAATTTGTGGTAATCGCGGCCCAAGGCATAACGCGATACGTAAGCTTTCTCCGGTTGGGCGAGCAATTGCGCCATTTGCGTGTCGCCGGGCAGGTAGTCCATGCGCAGCGAAACTACCCGCAACGTGCCGGGCACCAGTTCTTCGGGGTGCGAGCGTTTGCTGCCATGGGCGCCCATGTACTCCATTTCGCCGTGGTAGCCGGCTTCGAGCCAGCGCTGCAGATGCTGTTCATGCTCGGCGAGGTCCAGGCCGCTGATGCCGACTTGCTGAAAGCCCAGCTCGCGGCCCCAGTCCTTGATGGATTGGGCGAGGGCGGGCAGGTCTGTGGTAATAGCGGGCATGAGACGAGAGAAACCGGAGCTGAGGTGCGTATAATTCTGCCAGACATCGGAGCCCGAAGACGCATGCCGCAGACTAAAGATGATTTACCCGACGCGCTGTACAGCGCCGCGCAAGTGCGAGAGCTCGATGCGAGCCTGATCGCGGCTGGCACGCCGGGCTTCGAATTGATGCAGCGCGCAGCCCGGGCAACATGGCGGGCGCTGGTTCGCCAGTGGCCGACGGCCAGCGAACTGACGGTGCTGGCCGGTCACGGCAACAATGCTGGCGACGGTTATCTGGTCGCCGTGCTCGCGCAGCGCGCCGGTTGGCAAGTGCGCGTGCTGGCGGTCGGCGAACCACAGCGTTTGCAGGGCGATGCGGCTCGCGCATATGCCGAAGCGTTGGCGGAAAAAGTCCCAATCGAAAACGGCTCTGCACAATCCGAATTGCGCGGCATCGTCCTCGACGCCTTGCTCGGCACCGGTTTGACCGGTGAGGTGCGAGAGCCCTACGCCAGCGTGATCGCGGCGATCAATGCCAATGAGCTGCCGGTTGTTGCCGTGGATATCCCCTCAGGCTTGTGCGCCGATACCGGTCGCGTGCTCGGCGTCGCGGTTCGGGCTGATCTGACCGTGACCTTCATCGGTTTGAAAGTCGGCCTGTTTACCGGTGACGCGGCGGATGTCGTCGGTGAACTGGTGTTCAACGATCTGCACGCCGATCCGCAGTTGCTCGCAAACGCCGCCAGCACCGCGCGGCGTCTCAATCCCGGCAACCTTCCGCGTCCGGCGCACCGTGCGCCAACCTCGCACAAAGGCAAGTTTGGCCACGTGCTGCTGATCGGCGGAGATCGTAGTTTTGGCGGCGCGATTTTGCTGAGCGCGCAGAGTGCACTGCGCAGTGGCGCCGGCATGGTTTCGGTGGCGACGCGCAGCGAACATGTGCCGGCGGCGCTGGCGAGAATCCCTGAAGCAATGGTGCTCGGCACCTCGTCGGCCAATCAGTTGATGCAATTGTTGGAAAAGGTTTCCGTGCTGGTGGTTGGCCCGGGCCTCGGGCAGGCTGCGTGGGGTCGCAGCCTGTTATCGGCGGCGGCCAATGCGCCGCTGCCGCAAGTCTGGGACGCCGATGCGCTGAATATGCTCGCCGAGCAGCAGGTAACGCTGCCGAAGGATTGCGTGATCACCCCGCATCCCGGTGAAGCCGCGCGTTTGCTCGGGATCAGCACCGCCGAGGTGCAGGCCGATCGGGCCGCCGCCGCTCATGCGTTGAGCAAAAAATACACAGCTGTGGTGATTCTGAAAGGCGCTGGCAGCTTGATCGCCAGCCCCGATGGACGTTTGTCGTTGTGCCATCAGGGTCACCCAGCGATGGCCACTGCCGGTTTGGGCGACGTGCTCGCCGGACTGGTCGGCGCGTTGCTGGCGCAGGGCATGCAGGCATTCGACGCCGCGTGCCTGGCGGTCTGGCTGCACGCCAACGCAGGTTTGCAACAAGGTAAATTCGGCCGTGGGCTGGCGGCCAGTGATCTGATCCCAGCCATTCGTCAGTTGTTGGAGGAGCAAGCACCGTGTCTGAAGTAACCCTGTACCTGGCTGATGAAGAAGCAATGAGCGCATTCGGTGCGCGTATCGCACGAACCACTCAAGGACACGGTCTGATCTTTCTCGAAGGCGATCTGGGCGCGGGCAAAACTACCCTGTCGCGCGGCATCATTCGTGGTTTGGGGCATGTCGGCGCGGTAAAAAGTCCGACGTTCACTTTGGTCGAGCCCTACGAGATCGGCGACATTCGCGCCTTCCATTTCGACCTGTATCGACTGGTCGATCCGGAAGAACTGGAGTACTTGGGCATCCGCGACTACTTCGATGACGACGCCATGTGTTTGATCGAATGGCCCCAGAAGGGTGCAGGCTTTTTGCCAAAGCCCGACCTGACCATTACCATTACCCCGCAAGACAGCGGGCGTTCGCTGAAAATTTTGTCCCAGGGCTCGCGCGGCGAGTCGTGGTGTGCCGCTTTGGCATTGGAATCCAATTAAATGATGGGGTCAGGTATGCGCTTTCGCGCGATGGTAGCTGCCGTAGGATTGTTGTTTTTGGCGGTAACCGTCGACGCTGTGGCCGAATCGAAGGTCAACAGCGTTCGCCTGTGGCGTGCTCCGGATAACACACGATTGGTATTCGACCTCACGGGGCCGGTGCAACACAGTGTGTTTACCCTGACGTCGCCGGATCGGCTGGTTATCGACATCAATGGCGCGTCTCTCGGGCCGCCGCTCAAGGTCAACAGCGCCAACACGCCAATTACTGCCATGCGCTCGGCGCAACGCACGCCGACCGATTTGCGCGTGGTCATCGACCTGAAAAAAGCCGTGACGCCGAAGAGCTTCACCCTGGCGCCGAACGCGCAGTACGGCAATCGTCTGGTGGTCGATCTGTTCGACAACCCGGCCGATGCCGCGCCGATTCCGGCGCCGACCAACGTCGCGACGGTGGCCCCGGTGCCGGTCACGCCGATTGATCCGCCGGTCAAACTGCCTCCAGCGCCGGCCGGCAAACGCGACATTATTGTGGTGATCGATGCCGGCCACGGCGGCGAAGACCCGGGCGCTTCTGGCTCGCGCGGTCAACGTGAAAAAGACGTGGTACTGGCCATCGCCCGTGAATTGCAGCGTCAGGTCAACGGTATGAAAGGCTTCCGCGCCGAACTGACCCGTACCGGCGACTACTTCATTCCATTGCGCGGCCGTACCGAAATTGCGCGCAAGAAAGGCGCCGACCTGTTCGTCTCGATCCACGCCGACGCCGCGCCTTCCGCCGCTGCGTTTGGTGCTTCGGTGTTCGCCCTGTCGGATCGCGGCGCGACCTCCGAAACCGCGCGTTGGCTGGCCGACAGTGAAAACCGTTCCGACTTGATCGGTGGTGCCGGCAACGTCAGCCTCGACGACAAGGACCGCATGCTCGCGGGCGTGTTGCTCGACTTGTCGATGACCGCCTCGCTGACCTCCAGCCTCAACGTCGGCCAGAAAGTTTTGACCAACATCGGGCGCGTCACGCCACTGCACAAACAGCGTGTGGAGCAGGCCGGGTTCATGGTGTTGAAGTCGCCGGATATCCCGTCGATCCTGGTCGAAACCGGGTTTATCTCGAACGCCAACGAGGCCTCGAAACTCGCCGCCGCGAACCACCAGCAAGCGCTGGCGAGGTCGATCAGCAGCGGCGTGCGCCAGTTCTTCCAGCAGAATCCACCACCGGGCACTTACATTGCATGGCTGCGTGATTCCGGCAAAATCGCCCAAGGCCCGCGCGACCATCGCGTCAGCCCCGGCGAGACGTTGGCGATGATTGCCGTGCGTTATCAGGTGTCCCCGGCCACCCTGCGCAGCGCCAACAATTTGCGCAGCGATGAGCTGAAAATCGGTCAGACCCTGACCATTCCCGGCACCGAACTGGCGGCCAAAGAATGAATCAGGCGCTGACCAACGCTGCTCGGATCGAGCTGCTCAGCCCACGCCTGGCGAACCAGATTGCCGCTGGCGAAGTGGTTGAGCGCCCGGCGTCGGTGATCAAGGAGTTGCTGGAAAACAGCCTCGACTCCGGCGCCAAGCGTATCGATGTCGACGTCGAGTTGGGCGGCACCAAGCTGCTGCGGGTGCGCGACGATGGCAGCGGCATTTCCGCTGACGACCTGCCGCTGGCCTTGGCGCGACACGCCACCAGTAAGATTCGCAACCTCGAAGACCTTGAGCAGGTGATGAGCCTCGGGTTTCGCGGTGAGGCCCTGGCCTCGATCAGTTCCGTGGCGCGCCTGACCCTGACGTCGCGCACCAAGGACGCCGATCAAGCCTGGCAAGTCGAAACCGAAGGCCGGGACATGGCGCCGCGCGTACAACCGGCGGCTCACCCGGTGGGCACCTCGGTGGAAGTGCGCGACCTGTTCTTCAACACCCCAGCGCGGCGCAAGTTTCTCAAGACTGAAAAAACCGAATTCGATCACCTGCAAGAAGTGATCAAGCGCTTGGCGTTGGCGCGTTTCGACGTGGCGTTTCACTTGCGCCACAACGGCAAGACCATCCTCAGCCTGCACGAAGCGCATGACGACGCGGCCCGCGCTCGGCGTGTGGCGGCGATCTGCGGTTCGGGGTTCCTGGAGCAGGCGCTGCCGATCGAAATCGAGCGCAATGGCCTGCATTTGTGGGGTTGGGTCGGTCTGCCGACGTTCAACCGCAGCCAGGCTGACTTGCAGTATTTCTTCGTGAATGGCCGTGCGGTGCGCGACAAACTTGTGGCTCACGCGGTGCGCCAGGCGTATCGCGACGTGCTGTTCAACGGACGGCATCCGACCTTCGTGCTGTTTTTCGAAGTCGACCCGGCGGGCGTCGACGTCAACGTGCACCCGACCAAACACGAAGTACGCTTCCGTGACGGGCGCATGGTCCACGACTTCCTTTACGGCACTTTGCACCGGGCACTCGGCGACGTACGGCCGGAAGATCATCTGGCCGCGCCGGTCGCCACCGCGATCGTCCGCCCAAGCGGAATTGACGCTGGCGAGTTTGGTCCGCAGGGCGAAATGCGTCTGGCGGCCAGCGCGCTGCTGGAGCAGTCGCAAGGCCAGCCGACCTTTAATACGGCAGCGGGCTCGGGCGCGGGTGCCGGTTATCAGTATCAATATTCGCCAAAACCACAGTCCGGCGTGCCGGCGGCTGAGGCGCAGGCTGCGTATCGCGAATTTTTCGCGCCGTTGCCCGAGGCCAATGCGGTCGCGTTGCCGGCCGGACAGGACGATGTTCCGCCATTGGGTTACGCGTTGGCGCAGCTCAAAGGCATCTACATTCTTTCGGAAAACGCCCAAGGGCTGGTGCTGGTGGACATGCACGCCGCGCACGAGCGGATCATGTATGAACGCCTGAAAATCGCCATGGCCAGCGAAGGCTTGAGTGGGCAACCGCTGCTGGTCCCGGAATCCCTGGCTGTGAGCCAGCGCGAAGCCGATTGCGCCGAAGAGAACGCTACGTGGTTCCAGCGCCTCGGTTTCGAATTGCAGCGCCTCGGCCCGGAAACTCTGGCGATCCGGCAGATCCCGGCATTGCTCAAGCAGGCTGAGGCCAATCGGCTGGTCAGCGACGTGCTCGCCGACCTGATGGAATACGGCACCAGCGACCGCATTCAGGCGCACCTCAACGAATTGCTTGGCACCATGGCCTGCCACGGCGCAATCCGCGCCAATCGGCGTCTGGCGCTGCCGGAAATGAACGGCCTGCTGCGCGACATGGAAAACACCGAGCGCAGCGGTCAATGCAACCATGGTCGACCGACCTGGACCCAATTGGGCCTGGACGATCTGGACAAACTGTTCCTGCGCGGTCGTTGATGAGCCAGCTCCCTCCAGCGATTTTTCTCATGGGCCCGACCGCTGCGGGCAAGACCGATCTGGCCATCGAACTGACCAAAGTTCTGCCGTGCGAGTTGATCAGCGTCGATTCGGCGCTGGTTTATCGCGGCATGGACATCGGCACGGCGAAGCCTTCTAAAGAGCTGTTGGCGCAACATCCGCATCGCCTGATCGATATTCTCGACCCCGCCGAGAGCTATTCGGCGGCAGATTTTCGCCGTGATGCGCTGGAGGCGATGGCCGAGATCACTTCGCGCGGCAAAATTCCGCTGCTTGTAGGCGGCACGATGCTCTACTACAAGGCTTTGGTCGAAGGCCTTGCGGAAATGCCGGCAGCTGATCCCGATGTTCGCGCGCAGATCGAAGAAGAGGCTGCGCGCCTTGGCTGGCAGGCCTTGCACGAACAATTGGCGGTGATTGATCCGGTGTCGGCGGCGCGGATTCACCCGAACGATCCGCAACGGCTGAGTCGAGCGCTGGAAGTATATCGCGTGAGCGGTCAGAGCATGACTGAACTGCGCTTGCGACAATCTGCGCAAAGTACTGAAGCAGCGGCTTCGGGACTGCAACAATTACCCTATACTGTCGCGAACTTGGCCATCGCCCCGGCAAATCGTCAGGTACTGCACGAGCGTATTAAACAAAGATTCACAATTATGTTGGAACAGGGATTCATCGACGAGGTCGTAGCCCTGCGTATGAGAAGTGACTTGCATTCAGGGTTGCCGTCCATACGTGCTGTAGGGTACCGACAAGTCTGGGACTACCTGGATGGCAAGCTGACGCAAGCCGAGATGCAGGAGCGTGGAATCATTGCCACGCGCCAATTGGCAAAGCGCCAGTTCACCTGGCTGCGCAGTTGGGCTGATCTGCATTGGTTGGACAGCCTGGATTGCGACAATCTGCCGCGCGCCTTGAAATACCTTGGGACCATCTCCATATTGAGCTGAGTCCTTGCAATTGCCGTCTATCCTTGGGGGTGTGACGGCACAAGCCATCTGTTTACCTATTTTTATATTGAATCCTTAAAGGAGTGCGGCACATGTCAAAAGGGCATTCGCTACAAGACCCTTACTTGAATACTTTACGTAAAGAGAAAGTTGGGGTGTCCATCTACCTGGTCAACGGGATCAAACTGCAAGGCACGATCGAGTCTTTCGACCAGTTCGTCATCCTGCTGAAAAACACCGTGAGCCAGATGGTTTACAAACACGCTATCTCGACAGTCGTGCCGGTTCGTCCAATTCGTCTGCCTAGCGCAACCGAATCCGAAGCAGGTGACGCTGAGCCAGGTAACGCCTGATAGGAGTCTCCTTTGTTCTTTGAGCGCCACGGTGGTGGTGAACGAGTAATCCTCGTTCACTTGGATGGACAGGACCCTGAGGCGCGCGAAGATCCGCAGGAGTTTCAGGAGCTGGCTAATTCGGCAGGCGCCGAGACCGTCGCGTTTGTTAACGTGCCGCGTCATCGGCCAACCGCCAAATACCTGATCGGCAGCGGCAAGGTCGACGAATTGCGCGATCTGGTCCACGCCGAAGAAGCCGATCTGGTCATCTTCAATCACGTCCTCACGCCCAGTCAGGAACGTAACCTCGAACGTGTTTTCGAGTGTCGCGTGATCGACCGTACCGGGCTGATTCTCGATATTTTCGCCCAACGCGCCCGTACTCACGAAGGCAAGCTCCAGGTCGAACTGGCCCAGCTTGACCACATGAGCACCCGGCTGGTTCGCGGCTGGACTCACCTTGAGCGTCAGGGTGGCGGTATCGGTATGCGCGGCCCGGGTGAAACCCAGCTCGAAACCGACCGCCGTTTGCTGCGGGTGCGCCTGCGCCAGATCAAAGGCCGGTTGGAGAAAGTGCGCAGTCAGCGCGAGCAGTCGCGGCGCGGCCGTTCACGTGCGGACATTCCTACCGTGTCCCTGGTGGGCTACACCAACGCCGGCAAATCCACGCTGTTCAATAACGTGACGAAATCCGACGTGTACGCGGCGGACCAGTTGTTTGCCACGCTGGACCCGACCTTGCGCCGTCTGGAACTCGACGACCTGGGGCCTATTGTCCTCGCCGACACCGTGGGTTTCATCCGCCACTTGCCGCACAAACTGGTCGAGGCATTCCGGTCTACGCTCGAAGAGTCGAGCAACTCGGACTTGCTGTTGCATGTGATCGATGCGGCCGAGCCGGATCGCATGTTGCAGATCGAGCAGGTGATGGTGGTGCTGGGCGAGATCGGTGCCCAGGACTTGCCGATCCTCGAGGTCTATAACAAACTCGATTTGCTCGAAGGCGTCGAACCACAAATCCAGCGCGACGAAAGCGGCAAGCCCCAACGGGTCTGGCTGTCGGCGCGTGATGGCAGTGGTCTGGAATTGCTTGAACAAGCCATCGCCGAGCTGTTGGGCACTGATTTGTTCATTGGCACCTTGCGCTTGCCGCAACGTTTTGCTCGACTGCGTGCGCAGTTTTTCGAACTCGGTGCGGTGCAAAAAGAAGAACACGACGAAGAAGGCATCAGCCTGCTGGCCGTTCGCTTGCCACGGATCGAGTTGAATCGACTGGTGAGCCGCGAAGGTTTGCAACCGATGGAATTCCTCGAGCAACACACTTTGCAATAAAAGCCTGAAAAAGCGGTTGTGCCGCGGTGACAGGCATTCTGTAGCATTGGTCGGCGCGCCGTGGGTGCGTCTTTGCTTTATCAGATGGAGAGCGCTATGGCTTGGAATGAGCCGGGTGGCAACTCGAATAATCAGGATCCTTGGGGTGGCAAGCGCCGCAATAACGGCGACCGCAAGGGGCCACCGGATCTCGACGAGGCCTTCCGAAAGCTGCAGGAAAGCCTGAACGGGTTGTTCGGTGGTGGTAAAAAACGCGGCGACGACGGCGGCGGTTCGGGCAGGAGTGGCGGCTTCGGCGGTCTTCTCGGCATCGGCCTCGCCGTGCTCGCGGCAGTCTGGCTGTACAGCGCGGTGTATGTAGTCGACGAGCAGGAGCAAGCCGTGGTGCTGCGCTTCGGCAAGTACTACGAAACGGTTGGCCCGGGCCTGAACATCTACTTCCCGCCGATCGACAAGAAGTTCATGGAAAACGTGACGCGTGAGCGTGCGTATACCAAGCAGGGCCAGATGCTCACTGAAGACGAGAACATCGTCGAAGTGCCGCTGACCGTGCAGTACAAAATCAGCAACCTGCAGGATTTCGTGCTGAACGTCGATCAGCCGGAAATCAGCCTGCAGCACGCGACTGACAGCGCCTTGCGCCATGTGGTGGGTTCCACCGCCATGGACCAGGTCCTGACCGAAGGTCGTGAATTGATGGCCAGCGAAATCAAGGAACGTCTGCAACGTTTCCTCGACACTTATCGCACCGGCATCACCGTCACTCAGGTCAACGTACAGAGCGCAGCGGCACCGCGTGAAGTCCAGGAAGCCTTCGATGACGTGATCCGCGCACGAGAAGACGAGCAGCGTTCGCGCAACCAGGCTGAAACCTACGCCAACGGCGTCGTGCCGGAAGCCCGTGGTCAGGCCCAGCGCATTCTTGAAGACGCCAACGGTTACCGTGACGAAACGGTATCGCGCGCCAAGGGTGAGGCTGATCGCTTTACCAAACTGGTCGCCGAGTACCGCAAGGCACCTGAAGTCACCCGCGAGCGTCTGTATCTGGACACCATGCAGGAAGTCTTCACCAACACCAGCAAGGTTCTCGTGACCGGCAACAAGAATGGCCAGAGCAATCTGCTGTACTTGCCGCTGGACAAGATGATCGACAGTGGCCGCAGCACCAGCGCACCGGTAACGGGCGCGGCCGCCGGCAGCAATGAAGCGAATGCGCGTGCAGCCGCTGATCTGCAACAACAGCAAGCGCGTACCAGGGAGAGTCGCTGATGAGCAATAAATCGCTGATCGCCCTTATTGTCTGCGTCGTCGTGGCGATCGCAGCCTGGAACTGCTTCTACATCGTGGGTCAGACCGAGCGTGCGGTAATGCTGCAATTCGGTCGTGTGGTCCAGACCGATGTGCAGCCGGGCCTGCATGTGAAAGTGCCTTACGTTAACCAGGTGCGCAAGTTCGACGCTCGCCTGATGACGCTGGATGCACCGACACAACGCTTCCTGACGCTGGAAAAGAAAGCCGTGATGGTTGATGCCTACGCCAAGTGGCGCGTGAAAGATGCCGAGCGCTTCTACACCGCAACTTCGGGCCTCAAGCAGATTGCCGACGAGCGTTTGTCCCGTCGTCTGGAATCGGGCCTGCGTGACCAGTTCGGTAAACGCACCCTGCACGAAGTGGTTTCCGGTGAACGTGACGCGTTGATGGCGGACATCACCGCATCGCTGAACAAGATGGCCGAGAAAGAACTGGGCATCGAAGTTGTCGATGTTCGGGTCAAGGCTATCGACCTGCCTAAAGAAGTGAATCGCAGCGTGTTCGAACGTATGAGCACCGAGCGTGAGCGTGAAGCTCGCGAGCACCGCGCCAAAGGTAACGAGCTGGCTGAAGGCATCCGTGCCGACGCCGATCGTCAACGCCGCGTGTTGCTGGCCGAAGCCTATCGTGAATCCGAAGAGGTTCGCGGTGATGGTGACGCCCAGGCTGCTTCGATCTACTCCAAGGCTTACGGTCAGGATCAGGAGTTCTACGCGTTCTACCGTAGCCTGCGCGCCTACCGTGAAAGCTTCGCGAACAAAACCGACGTCATGGTCCTCGACCCAAGCAGCGACTTCTTCCGTTACCTGGAAAAAGCCAAACCTTGATACCGCGTTGACCTGAATCATCCCCGCCTGGCGGCTAAAAACTGCGGCGGGGTGATCCTTTGGGAAAACGTGTGTATGATGCGGCAGCCGGGAAATTCCCGGCTTTTTTGCGTCTGCATGTTTGATTGCTGTTGTTCAGGCAGGCGCCCGAGTTGAATGACTCGACAGGTTTTTCGAGGAAAGTGGTTGGCGAAGCCGATTTCAGGCTTTTCGCCACGTCGTTCTTGCGCGTGGTTTGTGCATGAGCCGACCATTTTCTGCTTCACTCTAGGCTCGCCCGACGGCTGGCCGCCCGGATCATAGGGGAATGGCGTAATGGCAACGGTAGACCGCTGGCTGCTGCCAGATGGCATCGAAGAAGTACTGCCACCAGAAGCGGCGCGCATCGAAGTAGCGCGCCGTCAGGTGTTGGATCTGTTCCAGAGCTGGGGTTACGAGTTTGTCGTGACTCCCCATATCGAGTACCTGGAATCCCTGTTGACCGGCGCGGGCCAGGACCTGGATCTGCGTACCTTCAAGGTTATCGACCCGCAATCGGGTCGGCAGATGGGTTTCCGTGCCGACATTACGCCGCAAGTGGCGCGCATCGATGCGCACACCCTGCGTCGTGAAGGTCCGAGCCGTCTGTGCTACGCCGGCAGCGTACTGCACGCACAACCGCGCGCCTTGTCGTCGTCGCGCAGCCCGATCCAGTTGGGCGCCGAGTTGTACGGCGATGCCAGCCCGAGCAGCGACGTTGAAGTCATCAGCCTGATGCTGGCCATGTTGCAACTGGCCGATGTGCCGGACGTGCACATGGACCTCGGGCATGTCGGCATCTACCGCGGCCTGGCGCGCGCGGCCGGTTTGTCCGGTGAAGTCGAACAGCAGCTGTTTGATGCGTTGCAACGCAAGGCTATCGACGAGGTCATTACCTTGACCGAAGGCCTGCCTGCCGAACTGTCGGGCATGCTGCGCGCATTGGTTGATCTGTGCGGCGGTCGTGAAGTATTGAGCGCGGCCCGCGAGCGTCTGGCGCATGCGCCGGCGCCAGTATTGGCAGCGCTGGAAGACTTGCTGGCGATTGCCGATCGTCTGTCCACGCGTTTCCCGCAATTGCCGCTTTACTTCGACCTGGGTGAATTGCGCGGCTACCACTACCACACCGGTGTGGTGTTCGCGGTATTCGTGCCGGGCGTTGGCCAGTCCATCGCCCAGGGCGGTCGTTACGACGACATCGGCGCCGACTTCGGTCGCGCTCGTCCGGCAACTGGCTTCTCCACCGATTTGAAAACCCTGGTGACCCTGGGGCGTGCTGAGATCGAGTTACCGTCCGGCGGTATCTGGATGCCTGACAGTACGGATGCGGCACTCTGGCAGCAGGTTTGCCAGTTGCGCAGTGAGGGTCAGCGTGTTGTTCAGGCATTGCCTGGGCAACCATTGGCCGCCGCCCGTGATGCGGACTGCGACCGGCAATTGATTCAGCAGAACGGGCTTTGGCAAGTATTGCCGCTGGCTTCTTGAGTTTTCCTGCCGGCGGCTGCCGGCACCAAGTTTGCGCGAATGAGGACAAGTGTTATGGGTAAGAATGTCGTAGTCCTGGGCACCCAATGGGGTGATGAGGGCAAAGGCAAGATCGTTGATCTGCTGACCGAACATGCTGCCGCCGTAGTGCGCTACCAAGGTGGCCACAACGCGGGTCACACCCTGGTGATCGACGGCGAAAAAACCGTCTTGCACCTGATCCCGTCGGGCGTGCTGCGCGAAGGCGTGCAGTGCCTGATCGGCAACGGCGTGGTGGTTGCACCTGACGCCTTGCTGCGCGAGATCACCAAGCTGGAAGAGAAAGGCGTACCGGTGCGCGAGCGCCTGCGTATCAGCCCGTCCTGCCCGCTGATCCTGTCCTTCCACGTGGCGCTGGACCAGGCCCGCGAAAAGGCCCGTGGCGAGCTGAAGATCGGTACCACCGGTCGCGGCATCGGCCCGGCGTACGAAGACAAAGTTGCACGTCGTGGCCTGCGCGTGGGCGACCTGCTGAACATGCCGCGTTTCGAAGACAAACTGCGTGAACTGGTGGATTACCACAACTTCATGCTGGTCGGTTACTACAAAGAGCCGGCCATCGAGTTCGAAAAAACCCTCGCCGAGTGCAAGGAATACGCCGAACTGCTCAAGCCGCTGATGCTCGACGTGACCGCCGAGCTGCACGACCTGCGCCGCGCCGGCAAAGACATCATGTTCGAAGGCGCCCAGGGTTCGTTGCTCGACATCGACCACGGTACCTACCCGTACGTGACCAGCTCCAATACCACCGCTGGCGGCGTTGCGACTGGTTCGGGCGTTGGCCCGATGTTCCTCGACTACATCCTCGGCATCACCAAGGCTTACACCACTCGCGTCGGTTCGGGCCCGTTCCCGACTGAGCTGTTTGACGACGTCGGCGCGCACCTGGCCAAACAAGGTCACGAGTTCGGCGCTACCACCGGCCGCGCTCGTCGTTGCGGTTGGTTCGACGCCGTTATCCTGCGTCGCGCTATCGATGTGAACAGCATCTCGGGCATCTGCCTGACCAAGCTGGACGTACTCGACGGCCTGCAAACCATCAACATCTGTGTCGGCTACAAAGACGCGCAGGGCAATGCCGTTGCGCCGACTGACGCTGACAGCTATGTCGGCCTGCAGCCGGTGTACGAAGAAGTGCCGGGCTGGACTGAATCGACCGTGGGCGCAAAAACCCTGGAAGAGCTGCCAGCTAACGCTCGTGCCTACATCAAACGCGTTGAAGAGTTGATCGGCGCGCCGATCGACATTATTTCGACGGGTCCGGACCGCAACGAAACCATCGTTTTGCGTCACCCGTTCGCTTAATAAATCGTTGATGTAAAAAGCAAAGGCCCCTCATTTGGGGCCTTTGTCGTATCTGTCTGTCAGACGGCACGACCTTTGCTGTGATGTTGAATAAAAGCATCGCTTCCAGTGCGCCATCAATTTAATGGCGCCAAGCAGAGGGATTTTAAGTGTCAGCCATTCTCTCACTGTTACAAAGCCGTCTATTGCGGCCAGTGTTCGTTACTCTTGGTATCGCTCTTTTGGTGCAAGTGCTGGTTGCCGTCGCCCTGACTCGGAGCACGGTGACTGCATTGGAAGCCGATCTGGGTGTGCGCCTCGGCGCCGACAGTCAAAAGCTCTCCGGTGAACTGGAGCAGGCCGGACGTGAAGTCACGTCGAGCCTCGACAGCCTGTCGACCAACACCCGTCAGCGCCTCACGGCGGGTTTGTCGACGCGCCTGAAGGACGAGCAGTCGCAGCTGCGGGCGACGCTGGAAAAAGACCTCAAGGACTCGGCCAATGACATGGCGCAACTGCTGGCCTCGGTCGCACCGCGTGCGATGTGGGACAGCGACGTGCCGACCCTCTCCGAATTCGCCCGTCGCGCCCAGCGCAATCCCAACGTGCTGTTCGTGGTTTACGACGACGCCACCGGCCAACACCTGACGCGCTATTTGAACCGGGAAAACCCGATCAACAAGGCGTTGCTCGAGAAAGGTCAGGGCGAGCGCGCGTTGGATAAAGTGCTGGATGCGGCGAAGAACGATCCCTCGGTTTACTACCTCGAAGCCTCGATCAACCCGAACGGCGTGGAAATCGGCAAGGTCCTGATGGGTGTTTCGACGGCGTCGGTGGAAGCCGATCTGGCGGATCTGGACAAGCGCTTCCTGGCATTGATCGCCAGCAGCGATCAACTGGTCGGCGACAGTCTCAAAGGTGCGGCCGCCGAGAGCGCCACGGCGATGGGCGCGCGTTTGCAGTCGGCGCAAGCCACCGCCGCCGAGATGAAAACCAACACCACCAGCACCGTGCAGGAAGCGGCCAGCACGTTGCGCTGGCGCATCGGCCTGGGCTTGGCGCTCGTCGGTTTCGGCGTGTTGCTGTTGCTCGCGGTGGTGCTGGGCCGTCGCGTGGTCAATCGCCTGAAAATGCTGATTGCGGCCATGGACGATCTGGCGGCGGGCGAGGGCGACCTGACCAAACGCGTACAGATCAACAGCAAGGATGAAATCGGCGACATGGCCTCGGCGGTCAATCGCTTCGTCGACAAATTGCAGCCGATCGTGCGTGAAGCGGGCGATGTGGCCCAGCGCACCGGCGTCGAAATCGGCGCGATGACTTTGCGCAATGCTGGCGCCGATGCGGCGGCGGGCATGCAGCGCGACGAAGTGGCTGAAAGCCTGCGCGCACTGTCGCAAATGGCCGATGAAGCGCAATCGGAAAGCCATGCGATGCAGGCAGCCTTGCAGCAAGTGGTGGATATTCGTCAGGCCACCGACGAAAACACCCGGACATCGGCGAAGGTCGGCAGCCTGATCGAAGCGCTGGCTGGGCAGGTCGATACCGGGGCGAAAGTCATCGAGCGGCTGGCGCTGCAAAGTGAGCAGATTGAAGTGGTGTTGACGGTGATCCACGGGATCGCCGAGCAAACCAACCTGCTGGCGCTGAACGCCGCCATCGAAGCGGCGCGCGCGGGTGAAACCGGTCGCGGTTTTGCGGTGGTGGCGGACGAAGTGCGTGCGCTGGCGAGCAAGACGCAGAGCTCGACGGGCGACATTCAGGCGCACATCGTCGCGTTGCAGCAAGGCGCGCGTGAGGCGGTGGCGGCGATTGGTCAGGCCGGGCGTCAGGCCAGCGAAGGTTTGCTGGTATTGCGTGACAGTGCGCGGCTGCAGCAGTCGGTGCAGGTGTCGGTCGAGCAAGTGCACGCGGCAATCGGCCTCGCGACTCAGGCCGCGGCGCATCAGGCGCAAGGCGCGCAAGCGGTGCGTGGTCGCGTTGAAACCATTCATGCGCAGGCTGAGAAAGCCGCTCAAGCAGTGGTGGAAACCACGGCCAGCGGCAAGGTGCTGGATGGCTTGGCGGCGCAGTTGAAGGCGAGTCTGGGGCAGTTCAGGGCTTAGGATTTGTATTGATTGGGTTGACGCCTTCGCGGGCAAGCCTCGCTCCTACAAGGAATCAGTTATCCCTGTAGGAGCAAGGCTTGCCCGCGAAGCTTTTCAGCGGCTCAAATACATCCGCGTCGTCAGCAGATAAACCGGCAACCCCGACACCAGAATCAACAACGCCGCATAAGGCGCCGCCGCCGCGAACTCGACGTTCGCGGTGTGCGCCCAGACTTCCGTCGCCAACGTATTCAACCCGGTCGGGCTCAACAGCAGCGTCGCCGTCAGTTCCTTCATCGCATCCAGAAACACCAGCGCAAACGCCGCGCCGAGTGCCGGAAAAATGATCGGCAACGTCACCCGGCAAAACGCGCTGAACGACGATGCGCCCAGCGTGCGCGCGGCTTCTTCGAGTTGTGGTGCAGCCTTGTTCAGCGCGGTGCGGATCGGCGCCTGCGCCAGCGGCAGAAACAGCAGCGCATAAGCGATCAGCAACAGCATCGAAGTCTGGTACAGCACCGGCACGTAATGCAGGGCGAAATACACCAGCGTCAACGCAATCACCAATCCTGGCAGCGCGTGCAGCAGATACGGCAAGCGTTCAGCCCAGATCGCCAGTTGGCCTTTGTAACGCACCACTAGCAAACCTACCGGCACCGCCAGCACCAGGCACAGCGCTGCGCCGCCCAGCGATAAGGCGAGTGACGACAGCAACGCTTCGCTGATCGCTGCGACCGGGAAGGCTGCCGAGGACCCGACGGCCAACCAGTACGCCAACATCCCCAGCGGAATGCCGCTGCCAATGATCGCCAACGCCAGGCAATAAACCTGTCCGGCGGCGGCCCACGGCCCCAGTCGAACCTGTTCCGCTCGCCGCGCCGCCCCTTGGCCGGTGCGCACGTGGCGGCCCTTGCCGCGAACGCGCAATTCCAGCCACAACAGCAACAGACACAACGCCAGCAACACCGCCGAGAGCATCGCCGCGTTGGCGTTGCTGAATTCCAGTTCGAATTGTTGGTAAATCGCCGTGGTGAACGTTTGCAGGCCGATAATCGACAGCGCGCCGAACTCGACCAGCATGTGCAACGCAATCAGCAGCGAACCGGCCAGCAGTGACGGCCACAGCAGCGGCAGGGTAACGCGGAAAAACACGCCCCAGCGGTTCTGCCCGAGCGTGCGCGCGGACTCTTCCAGCGATGGGTCGAGATTGCGCAAAGTCGCCGCTACCGGCAGAAAGATCAGCGGGTATTTGGACAGGGTCATCACCAGAATCGCGCCGCCCAGACCCTCGAAATTCGCGCTGAGCGAAACCCAGGTAAAACTGCTGACAAACGCCGGCACCGCGAACGGCAGGCACAGGATCACGCCCCACAAACGCCGTCCCTTCAGATTGCTGCGCTCCAGCAGCCAGGCCAGCGACAGGCCAATCACGCCGCAAGCGACGGTGACGCCAACCATCAGCGACAACGTGTTGCGCAGCAGGCCGAACACATATGGCCGCCACAACAGGTGCAACGCCTCGGCCCAACCCGCTTGCCAGGTTTTCAGCCCGACATACGCCAGCGGCAACAGGCTGAGGATTACCAGCAGCAATACCGGCAGCAGCAACCAGATCGACGGCCGTTTGCGCCGTGGCACATAACCCCCGCGCGCGGCGGGGGCGGTTAACGATGCGCTCATCAGTTCAAGCCAACGTCACGTTCCAGGTCCAGGGCTTCTTCGGCATTGCCGAGGTCGGCCGGGGTGACTTTTGGTGCTTCGAGTTCGCTGAACGGCTTGAGCCCGCGATCCGATTCCATGCCTTTGTGCAGCGGATATTCGGCGGTGGTCTGGGTGATCACGCGCTGACCTTCTTCGCTGGCCATGTAGGCGAGAAATTGCTGAGCTTCTTTTGGATGTTTGCTGGATTTCAGCACGGCTGCACTGGAAACCGTGATCAACCCGCCGACGTCGCCGCCGGTGAAGTAATGCAGTTTCGAATCGAGCTGGCCTTTTTCACGCTGCAGGGCGAACCAGTAATAGTTGTTGACCAGCACCGTGGCGACTTCGCCATTTTCCACGGCTTTCAGGGCAACCATGTTGTTGCTGTAGGTTTTGCCGAAAGCGCGCAGGCCGGTCAGCCATTCTTCGGCGGCATCGCGGCCGTGGACCTTGATGATCGCGACCGCTTGTTCCTGGAAGGCGCCGCTGGTAGGCACGAAGCCGACCTTGCCTTGCCATTGCGGATCGGAGAATTCCATCACCGATTTCGGCAGGTCTTTTTCATCGATCAGTTTCGGGTTGTAGGCGACTACGCGCACGCGGGCAGTGATGCCGATCCAGGTGCCGTTGCTCGCAACGTAGTCTTTGGGCAGCACGGCGAGCGTGGCGGCGTCGGTGGTGGCGAGCAAACCTTGTTCGCCGAGCTTGTTCAGCGGCGGCGACTCTTCGGTGTAGATCACGTCGGCGGGGGAGCGGTCACCTTCCTCGACAACCTGGCTGGCGAGCTGGTTGCTGCTGCCCTTGCGCACGTTGACGTGAATGCCGGTCTTGGCTTCGAAGGCTTTGGCGACAGCGTCACCGACTTCCTTGTGCTGGCCGTTATAAAGAGTCAGGGAAACCGGATCGGCGGCCTGGGTGAGGGGAGTGGCGAGTGCCAGGCCAAGCAGCGTAAAGGTCAGGCCGCGGCGCAGGGTATTTCGAAACATCATTCGCAGGGTTCCTCACTGTCGCATTGCAAAAACTTGAAACAATGATAAACGATATTGTTTCTCAAGTGCGCTTCCCCGGCCTCACATCATTACGTGGGAGCAAAGCTTGCTCGCGATGGCCATTTCGAGGACGCCTTCGCGAGCAAGCTTTGCTCCCACAGAACGCGGCGCTAAAGATTTTTTTGGAGGCCAGAAACGCAAAAACCCGCTTTCGCGGGTTTTTGGTAAATTCCAGATCGACTCTGAAATTTGAATTGGTGCCCAGAAGAAGACTCGAACTTCCACGACCTTGCGGTCACCAGCACCTGAAGC
The DNA here is from genome assembly GCF_007828705.1 of Pseudomonas sp. SJZ131. Classification (NCBI taxonomy): domain Bacteria; kingdom Pseudomonadati; phylum Pseudomonadota; class Gammaproteobacteria; order Pseudomonadales; family Pseudomonadaceae; genus Pseudomonas; species Pseudomonas sp. SJZ131. Next base: position 526,990 of record NZ_VIVC01000004.1, read on the forward strand.
TGGCGTGTCTACCAATTTCACCATCTGGGCAGTATCAACAACGTCGCCGCTGTTGATGTGGCGCACTATACTGAGCGCCTTTTAATCTGTAAACCCCTGATTTGGTTTTAATAATTCAGAAGTCCAGAATGCAAAAACCCGCTTTCGCGGGTTTTTGTGTGAGCCTTGAAATTGATCTAATCTCAAGCTCGAAATTGGTGCCCAGAAGAAGACTCGAACTTCCACGACCTTGCGGTCACCAGCACCTGAAGCTGGCGTGTCTACCAATTTCACCATCTGGGCAGTATCGGCAACGCTAGTGCGTCGTCGATGGCGCGCACTATACGGAGCGTGATTTTAACTGTAAACCCCTGGCATCAAAAAAATCCGGAAAATGTTACCAGCGGCATTTTTTTAAACTTTGCGGTGTCGATAAAGAGCTTTAGATGGCATGTCTGAGCCTGAAATTTCCCGTTTCATTGCGCCTATGCCAAACTAACCCGCATATAGACAAGGTGAAAACTCTCTAATGGCCGATTGGCAGTCCCTCGATCCCGAGGCCGCTCGTGAAGCGGAAAAATATGATAACCCTATTCCTAGCCGCGAACTGATCCTTCAGCACCTTGCTGATCGAGGTTCGCCTGCTAACCGCGAGCAGCTGGTGGAAGAGTTTGGTCTGACCACAGATGACCAGATCGAAGCCCTGCGTCGCCGCCTGCGCGCCATGGAGCGCGACGCTCAACTCATCTATACCCGTCGCGGCACTTATGCGCCGGTGGACAAGCTCGACTTGATCCTCGGCCGCATCAGCGGTCACCGTGACGGTTTCGGCTTCCTCGTCCCGGACGACGGCAGTGACGACCTGTTCATGAGCCCGGCGCAAATGCGTCTGGTGTTCGACGGCGACCGAGCCCTGGCCCGTGTCTCCGGCCTGGACCGTCGCGGTCGCCGCGAAGGCATGATCGTCGAAGTGGTTTCGCGTGCTCACGAAACCATCGTCGGCCGTTACTTCGAAGAGGGCGGCATCGGTTTTGTCGTCGCGGATAACCCGAAGATCCAGCAAGAAGTGCTAGTCACGCCGGGCCGCAACGCCAACGCCAATATCGGTCAGTTCGTTGAGGTGAAGATCACTCACTGGCCGACCCCGCGCTTCCAGCCGCAAGGCGATGTGGTTGAAGTTGTTGGTAACTACATGGCGCCGGGCATGGAAATCGACGTCGCCCTGCGCGCCTACGATATCCCGCACGTCTGGCCTGAAGCGGTGTTGAAAGAAGCCGCCAAGCTCAAGCCTGAAGTCGAAGAGAAAGACAAAGAGAAGCGCATCGACCTGCGCCATCTGCCGTTCGTCACCATCGATGGTGAAGACGCGCGCGACTTCGATGACGCGGTTTACTGCGAAGCCAAACCGGGCAAGCTGCGTCTGTTCTCCGGCGGCTGGAAGTTGTACGTGGCGATTGCCGACGTTTCCAGCTACGTGAAAATCGGTTCGGCGCTGGACAACGAATCCCAGGTTCGCGGCAACTCGGTGTACTTCCCCGAGCGCGTGATTCCAATGCTGCCGGAGCAACTGTCCAACGGCCTGTGCTCGCTGAATCCACATGTCGATCGCCTGGCCATGGTTTGCGAGATGACCATCTCCAAGTCCGGCGAGATGACCGACTACTGCTTCTACGAAGCGGTGATTCACTCCCACGCTCGCCTGACTTACAACAAAGTCAGCGCAATGCTGGAAACGCCGAAACTCACCGAAGCGCGTCAACTGCGCGGCGAGTACAACGACGTTCTGCCGCACCTCAAGCAGCTTTATGCGCTCTACAAAGTGCTGTTGGCTGCCCGTCACGTGCGTGGCGCGATCGATTTCGAAACGCAGGAAACCCGAATCATCTTCGGTACCGAGCGCAAGATTGCCGAAATCCGTCCGACCGTTCGTAACGATGCGCACAAACTGATCGAGGAATGCATGCTGGCGGCCAACGTGGCCACTGCCGAATTCCTCAAGAAGCACGAAATTCCTGCGCTGTATCGCGTTCACAACGGTCCGCCACCGGAGCGTCTGGAAAAACTGCGAGCCTTCCTCGGTGAGCTCGGCCTGTCCCTGCACAAAGGCAAGGACGGCCCGTCGCCGAAGGATTACCAGGCATTGCTGGCGAGCATCAAGGACCGTCCGGATTTCCATCTGATCCAGACCGTCATGCTGCGTTCGTTGAGCCAAGCGGTGTACAGCGCTGATAACCAGGGCCACTTCGGCCTGAACTACGAAGCGTATACCCACTTCACCTCGCCGATCCGCCGCTACCCGGATTTGCTCACGCATCGGGCGATTCGTAGCGTTATCCATTCCAAGCAAGACACCCCGCACGTTCGCCGTGCTGGCGCGATGACCATTCCGAAAGCGCGGATTTATCCGTACGACGAAGCGGCCCTCGAGCAACTCGGCGAGCAGTGCTCGATGAGCGAGCGCCGTGCCGACGAAGCGACCCGCGACGTGGTGAACTGGCTCAAGTGTGAGTTCATGAAAGACCGCGTGGGCGAATCGTTCCCGGGCGTGATCACCGCCGTGACCGGTTTTGGTCTGTTCGTCGAGCTGACCGACATCTACGTCGAAGGCCTGGTGCACGTCACCGCGCTGCCGGGCGATTACTACCACTTCGATCCAGTGCACCACCGCCTCGCCGGTGAACGTACTGGCCGCAGTTTCCGCTTGGGCGACACCGTTGAAGTGCGCGTGATGCGCGTTGACCTCGACGAACGCAAGATCGACTTCGAGATGGCTGAAAAAACCATCAGCGCACCGATCGGTCGCAAGAAACGTGGCACCGAAAGCTCTGCGCCAGCGGCCAAAACTGCAGCCAAGGCTGAGCCGGCACCGGCCAAATCCGGTCGTCGTCCAGCCAAGGAAAAAGCGCCCGAGGCCTATCGCCCGAGCGATGCGGCGGCAAAAAATGCCGAGCTGCGCAAAAGCCGTGAATTGAAACAGGCGCTCTTGTCTGAAGCGAAAAGCGGCGGTAAAGCGGCGTCTGGGGGAAAGACCGGACGGTCGGCGCCTGAAAAGGATGCCGGCGGCAAGCCAGCCAAACCGAGCAAACACCGTAAAGGCCCGCCAAAAGCGGGTTCGGCTCCAGCCGCGAAAAGCGGCGGGGCGCGTAAACCTAAGGCCAAGTCATGAGTCAGTTGGAAAAAATCTACGGCGTGCATGCGGTAGAAGCGTTGCTGCGTCACCACCCGAAACGCGTCAAGCAGATCTGGCTGGCTGAAGGTCGCAGCGATCCGCGCGTACAGACGCTGATCCAGTTGGCCGCTGAAAATCGCGTGGCGGTCGGCAATGCCGAGCGTCGCGAGCTGGACGCCTGGGTTGATGGCGTGCACCAGGGCGTGGTTGCGGACGTGAGTCCGAGCCAGGTCTGGGGCGAGGCGATGCTCGACGAGTTGCTGGATCGCTCCGAAGGTTCGCCGTTGTTGCTGGTGCTCGACGGCGTCACCGATCCGCACAACCTCGGCGCTTGCCTGCGTTCGGCCGATGCGGCCGGTGCGCTGGCGGTGATCGTGCCGAAGGACAAGTCAGCCACGCTGACCCCGACGGTGCGTAAAGTGGCGTGCGGCGCGGCGGAAGTGATTCCGTTGGTCGCAGTGACCAACCTGGCGCGCACGCTGGAAAAGCTCAAGCAGCGCGGCTTGTGGGTTGTCGGCACGGCGGGCGAAGCTGAGCAAAGCCTTTATCAGCAAGACATGACCGGCCCGACCATCCTGATCATGGGCGCCGAAGGCAGCGGCATGCGTCGTCTGACGCGTGATCTGTGCGACTACCTCGTGCACTTGCCGATGACCGGCAGCGTCAGCAGCCTGAACGTTTCCGTGGCCACGGGCGTCTGCCTGTTCGAAGCGCAGCGCCAGCGTAGCGTCAAGGCTGCCTCGAAAAAGTCCTGACACACTGCTTTCTGTGGGAGCAAAGCTTGCTCGCGATAACGGAGCAACATTCAGCATCAATGTTGAATGTTGCGCCCTCATCACGAGCAAGCTCGCTCCCGCAGTAGTTTGTGGCGAGGCAAAAATTGGTGAGCGAACCAACTGTTCAAATAATCACCAATTGCCTTGCACCTCTCCTGTCCCTTCTCTACAATTGCGCCCCTTGCTGTGACGGCAGGCACGCATGTGTCTATCGCAAGCAAGTCCATAAGTGTCATTCACTCCTTGTCTGACCGTTTTTGAACGGCAGGCTACAACCCGTAAGGAGCATTCATGCGTCATTACGAAATCATCTTTTTGGTCCACCCGGATCAAAGCGAGCAAGTCGGCGGCATGGTAGAGCGTTACACCAAGCTGATCGAAGAAGACGGCGGCAAAATCCACCGTCTGGAAGATTGGGGTCGTCGTCAACTGGCCTACGCAATCAACAATGTTCACAAGGCTCACTACGTGATGCTGAACGTTGAATGCACTGGCAAGGCCTTGGCCGAGCTGGAAGACAACTTCCGCTACAACGATGCAGTGATCCGTAACCTGGTCATCCGTCGCGAAGAAGCCGTTACCGGCCAATCCGAGATGCTCAAGGCTGAAGAAAACCGCAGTGAGCGCCGTGAGCGTCGCGACCGTCCTGAGCACGAAGGCGCCGAAAGCGCTGATAGTGATGACAGCGACAACAGCGATAACGCTGACGAGTAATCCACGGACCTTTTGAGGAGCCTATTACATGGCACGTTTCTTCCGTCGTCGTAAATTCTGCCGCTTCACCGCTGAAGACGTGAAAGAGATCGATTACAAAGATCTCAACACTCTGAAAGCCTATGTATCCGAGACCGGCAAAATCGTTCCAAGCCGTATCACCGGTACCAAAGCACGTTATCAGCGTCAGCTGGCCACCGCTATCAAGCGCGCCCGCTTCCTGGCCCTGCTGGCCTACACCGACAGCCACGGCCGCTGAGACCGGGCAGTCGACACGTAGCAAAGGATTGAATGCATGCGCGCCATAGCTGAGTTCATCATGCGAGGCCGCGTGCAGGCCACTCTGGTAGTGGCTGGATGTGCGGCATTGCCGTTGTTGTATTGGTTGGGTGCTGCCGCAGGTTGCCTTGTGCTCCTGCGGCGCGGATTGAAGGACGCCATTGGCGTACTTGCTCTGGGACTGCTGCCGGCCTTGGTCTGGTGGTTTTACTCCGATGACCCACGGGCCCTTCTGGTGCTGCTGGGGTCTTGGAGCCTTGCGTTGGTTTTGCGCGCAAGCGAGTCCTGGAACCGCGTGCTGCTGGTCAGCATAGCGATGGGAGTGGTGTTTGCAGTGGTGCTGGGGACAGCTTTTGCTCCCCAAATCGAGATGCTGGCGCAGGCCTTGATAAAGGTCATGCCGTCGCTACTCGGTGATGTCTACCAGAAGTTGTCGGTAGATGAGCAAGCGCGTTTCGCGTCCCTGATTGCACCGGTCCTGACCGGCCTTATTGCGGCTTTGTTGCAGATCGTCAGTGTGCTGAGCCTGCTTGTCGGGCGCTACTGGCAGGCGTTGTTGTACAACCCGGGTGGTTTTGGTCGCGAGTTTCGCGCCATCCGCTTCCCGCTGGGGCTGGCGATGTTACTGCTGGCGTTCATGCTGCTGGGGCCGAACTTCGGTTCCCAGTTGGCGATGTTGACGCCGTTGTGCAGTGTACCGCTGGTGTTCGCCGGGCTATCCCTGATTCACGGGCTGGTCGCGCAAAAGCGTCTGGCCGGGTTCTGGCTGGTGGGGTTGTACGTAACGCTGTTGCTGTTCATGCAGCTGATCTATCCGTTGCTGGTGGTCTTGGCCATCGTCGACAGCCTGATTGATTTTCGCGGTCGTCTGGCGCCGAAAGACGCCGATAACGCGAACGGTGAAGGTTAAAAGTTAAGAGGATTTTCACATGCAACTGATCCTTCTGGAAAAAGTCACCAACCTGGGCAACCTGGGTGACAAAGTGAACGTTAAGGCTGGTTACGGTCGTAACTACCTGCTGCCTTACGGCAAAGCTACCGCTGCGACCGCTGCCAACGTGGCTGCGTTCGAAGAGCGTCGCGCTGAGCTGGAAAAAGCCGCAGCAGACCGCAAGACTTCGGCTGAAAACCGCGCCGCCCAACTGGCTGAGCTGGAAGTGACTATCACTGCCACCGCCGGTGACGAAGGCAAGCTGTTCGGTTCGATCGGTACTCACGACATCGCTGATGCACTGACCGCCTCTGGCGTTGAAGTGGCAAAAAGCGAAGTTCGTCTGCCGAACGGCACTATCCGCAACGTAGGCGAATTCGACGTAGCCGTGCACCTGCACGCCGAAGTTGAAGCCACCGTACGCGTTGTCGTGGTAGCAGCTTAAGCAGCACTTGATCGGCTGGCGGCTTGTCCGTCAGACGGTTAACATCGGGCACGATCCTGTTTACAGGTCGTGCCCTTTGTCTTTCTGCAGTTCCTGATTCTCCTAATTCTTATTCAACAAGTGGCCATGAACGATATATCCGCTCCTGAGCAATACGATCTGCAAACCGCTGCCCTGAAGGTGCCGCCGCATTCCATCGAGGCCGAACAGGCTGTGCTCGGTGGTTTGATGCTGGACAACAACGCCTGGGAACGCGTGCTCGATCAGGTCTCGGACGGTGATTTCTATCGACATGACCACCGCTTGATCTTCCGCGCCATCGCCAAACTGGCGGATCTGAACTCGCCAATCGACGTCGTGACCCTCGCCGAGCAATTGGACAAGGAAGGTCAAACTTCGCAGGTCGGTGGCCTCGGTTACCTTGGCGAGCTGGCGAAAAACACGCCGTCCGTCGCCAACATCAAGGCCTATGCGCAGATCGTCCGCGCTCGGGCGACGTTGCGCCAACTGATCGGCATTGCTTCGGAAATCGCCGACAGCGCGTTCAACCCGGAAGGGCGCACCGCTGAAGAGATTCTCGACGAAGCCGAACGGCAGATCTTCCAGATCGCCGAGGCCCGGCCAAAAACCGGCGGCCCGGTGAGCGTGAATGACCTGCTGACCAAGGCCATCGACCGCATCGACACCTTGTTCAACACCGACAACGCGATCACTGGCCTGTCCACCGGTTATACCGACCTCGACGGCATGACCAGCGGGTTGCAGCCGTCCGACTTGATCATCGTCGCCGGCCGTCCTTCCATGGGTAAAACCACTTTTGCGATGAACCTGGTGGAAAACGCCGTGTTGCGCAGCGACAAGTGCGTGCTGGTTTACTCGCTGGAGATGCCAGGCGAATCGCTGATCATGCGTATGTTGTCGTCGCTCGGGCGCATCGACCAGACCAAGGTCCGCGCCGGTCGCCTCGACGACGACGATTGGCCGCGCCTGACGTCGGCGGTCAATTTGCTCAACGACCGCAAGCTGTTCATCGACGATACGGCGGGTATCAGTCCTTCGGAGATGCGCGCGCGGACTCGACGTCTGGTGCGCGAGCACGGCGATGTCGCGCTGATCATGATCGACTACCTGCAATTGATGCAGATTCCTGGTTCCGGCGGTGACAACCGGACCAACGAGATTTCTGAAATCTCGCGTTCCTTGAAGGCCCTGGCCAAGGAATTCAACTGCCCGGTGGTGGCGCTGTCGCAGCTCAACCGCTCCCTGGAGCAACGCCCGAACAAACGCCCGATCAACTCCGACCTCCGGGAATCCGGAGCGATCGAGCAGGATGCTGACGTCATCATGTTCGTTTACCGGGACGAGGTTTATCACCCGGAAACCGAGCATAAAGGCATCGCCGAAATCATCATCGGTAAACAGCGTAACGGCCCGATCGGCACGTCGCGGCTGGCGTTTATCGGCAAGTACACGCGCTTCGAAAACCTCGCGCCGGGCAGCTATAACTTCGACGACGAATAATTCTGTCGGCGACTGTCCCGGCCCCATCGCGAGCAGGCTCACTCCTACCTTGGAATTCATTCCCCTGTGGGAGTGAGCCTGCTCGCGATGGCGTCACTGATATTTCCGACCATTACCGTCGGAATTGGTTATTTTTTGTGCTATATTCCGCGCCCGCGAAATTCAATGAAAACCAACACCGGTTATCGACATGATGCAAGCAGCCAAGCCGTTATTTGACTATCCCAAGTACTGGGCCGAATGTTTCGGGCCAGCGCCATTCCTGCCCATGAGCAGGGAGGAGATGGATCAGCTTGGCTGGGATTCCTGCGACATCATCATCGTCACCGGCGATGCGTACGTTGACCATCCGTCGTTCGGCATGGCGATCATCGGCCGGCTGCTGGAGTCGCAAGGCTTCCGCGTCGGGATCATTGCCCAGCCGGACTGGCAGTCCAAAGACGACTTCATGAAGCTCGGCGAGCCAAACCTGTTCTTCGGTGTCGCGGCCGGCAACATGGACTCGATGATCAACCGTTACACCGCCGACAAGAAAATCCGTTCCGACGACGCCTATACCCCCGGTGGCATGGCGGGCAAACGCCCGGACCGCGCGAGCCTGGTCTACAGCCAGCGCTGCAAGGAAGCCTACAAAAACGTGCCGATCGTGCTCGGTGGCATCGAAGCGTCCCTGCGCCGCATCGCCCACTACGATTACTGGCAGGACCGGGTGCGCAACTCGATCCTGATCGACGCCTGCGCCGACATTCTGCTGTACGGCAACGCCGAGCGAGCGATCGTCGAAGTGGCTCAGCGCTTGTCCTACGGGCACAAGATCGAAGACATCACCGACGTGCGCGGCACCGCGTTCATCCGTCGCGACACGCCGAAAGACTGGTACGAAGTCGATTCCACGCGCATCGATCGTCCGGGCAAGGTCGACAAGATCATCAACCCGTACGTGAATACCCAAGACACCCAGGCCTGCGCCATCGAGCAGGAAAAGGGTCCGGTTGAAGACCCGAGCGAAGCCAAAGTCGTGCAGATCCTGGCCAGCCCGAAAATGACCCGCGACAAAACCGTGATTCGTCTGCCGTCGGTGGAAAAAGTCCGTGGCGACGCGGTGCTGTATGCCCACGCCAACCGCGTGCTTCACCTCGAAACCAACCCGGGCAACGCCCGTGCGCTGGTGCAGAAGCATGGCGAGGTCGACGTCTGGTTCAACCCGCCGCCGATTCCGATGACCACTGACGAAATGGACTACGTGTTCGGCATGCCTTACGCACGGGTTCCGCACCCGGCGTACGGCAAGGAAAAGATTCCGGCCTACGACATGATCCGTTTCTCGGTGAACATCATGCGTGGCTGCTTCGGCGGCTGCACCTTCTGCTCGATCACCGAGCACGAAGGCCGGATCATCCAGAACCGTTCCGAAGAGTCGATCATTCGCGAAATCGAAGAGATCCGCGACAAGGTTCCAGGCTTCACCGGGGTCATTTCCGACCTCGGCGGCCCGACCGCGAACATGTACCGCATTGCCTGCAAGAGCCCGGAAATCGAATCCGCGTGCCGCAAGCCATCGTGCGTGTTCCCCGGCATCTGCCCGAACTTGAACACCGACCACTCGTCGTTGATTCAGCTGTACCGCAGCGCTCGCGCCCTGCCGGGTGTGAAGAAGATTTTGATTGCTTCCGGCCTGCGTTATGACCTCGCGGTCGAGTCGCCGGAATACGTCAAAGAGCTGGTAACCCATCACGTCGGTGGTTACCTGAAGATCGCCCCGGAACACACCGAGGAAGGTCCGCTCAACCAGATGATGAAGCCGGGCATTGGCAGCTATGACAAGTTCAAGCGCATGTTCGAGAAGTACACCAAGGAAGCCGGGAAAGAGCAGTACCTGATTCCGTACTTCATCGCCGCTCACCCGGGCACCACCGACGAAGACATGATGAACCTGGCCCTGTGGCTCAAGGGCAATGGCTTCCGCGCCGATCAGGTGCAGGCGTTCTACCCGTCGCCAATGGCCACGGCCACCGCGATGTACCACTCGGGCAAGAACCCGCTGCGCAAGGTCACTTACAAGAGTGACGCCGTGACCATCGTCAAGAGCGAAGAGCAGCGTCGTCTGCACAAGGCGTTCTTGCGTTATCACGACCCGAAAGGCTGGCCGATGCTGCGTGAAGCGCTGACCCGCATGGGCCGCGCCGACCTGATCGGGCCGGGCAAGGCGCAGTTGATTCCGTTGCATCAACCGGCTACCGACAGCTACCAGAGCGCCCGTCGCAAGAATTCGACCCCGGCCGGCAGCCACAAAGTGGCGGGGGAGAAGACTACCAAGATTCTCACCCAGCACACCGGTCTGCCACCGCGCGCCAGCGATGGCGGCAACCCGTGGGACAAACGTGAACAAGCCAAGGCTGCGGCGTTTGCCCGCAACCAGCAGGCCGCCAAGGATCGCAAGGACGCGGCCAAAGGCAAAGGTCCCAAGCCTGCGCGCAAACCGGTCGTGCCCCGCTAAACGCTGAGCGCTGATCACAAAACGCCAGCCTTCGGGTTGGCGTTTTGCATTGTGCGGTGGGTTGATCCGCGCCACAGCGGCGGCGAGCGCTCTACGCTGGCCAACTTGCGCGGCAAACGCTGAATCGGCCTCAGCGCGGCCTCAGCCCCGTCTGCCGCCGACAGAAACATTCCCCGCTCATGTAGTCCAATTCCCCATCACCTGCACCGCCCGCTGTAGGAGCGAGGCTTGCCCGCGAAAGCGATCTATCATCCAAACCACCCTTGGCCGTAAATCCCAATCGAAAAGGAAACCCCATGTTCCCGGTTTCAATCAAAGGCGTCCTGCAGTCACCCGAAGGCCTCATCGTCCTGATACTCAACGAACGTGACGAATGGGAACTGCCCGGCGGGCGCATCGAACTGGGCGAAAGCGCACCGGATTGCCTGGCACGTGAAATCGCCGAAGAGCTGAACGTCGAGGTGGGTGTGGGCGAGCCGCTGGATTCATATCTGTTCGAGGTGATCCCCGGCAAACACGTGTTTATCTCGACCTACCGCTGCCAGTTGGTGGGCGGATTTGTGCCGAAGATCAGTCATGAACACAAGGAGATCGGGCTGTTCGATCCGGCGCAATTGCCGGCCAACCTGCCCAAGGGTTATCGCGATTCGATAAACAAAGCGTTGGGCCTGTGAGGGTCAGCAGCAACGCTGCTGACCCTGGACACAGATCCGGTGAGCCTGATCAGATCATCGGGCTCGGAGGGTCTCAGGCGTCGGGCGCCTGATCTTTCGGTGCATCAACAGCGTCTTCTGCGGCCACTTCACCTTCTGCATCCGGGTTCAGTGCTGCTGCTTCTTCTTCAGCTGTAGCTTTCTTGCGCTGAAGCTTTTCCTCTTTCTTCTGCTCCTTGGCCAAGTCTCTCTGACGTTTGGCGAAGGAATAATTAGGTTTAGCCATGGGCGATCCTCTGGGGTCGAAGGTGAGGTTGAGCGGCGCATATTCTGCCCTGTATCGGGGCCGAGCCGTTAGCTGGGTTTTTGCTCGACCCACTTTGGCACCACTGTCGGCTGCCAGGCATCCAGCGCGTCGAGCAGAATCTGCGGCGATTCGCTCACTTGCAGCATGTCACGGTGTGGTTCGCGAACGAAGCCTTCGCCGACGATATGATCAAGAAAAGCGGTCAATTGGCCGTAGAAACCGTTTACTTCGAGCAAACCGAGCGGTTTGCCGTGGTAACCGAGTTGCCCCCAGGTCCACACTTCGAACAGCTCTTCGAGCGTGCCGAGGCCGCCGGGCAGCGCGATAAACGCGTCGCTGAGTTCGGCCATTCGCGCCTTGCGCGCATGCATTCCGTCCACCACTTCCAGGCGCGTCAGGCCGCTGTGACCGATTTCCTTGTCCTTGAGGCTTTGCGGGATGATCCCGATCACCTCGCCGCCGGCCGCCAATGCCGCATCGGCGACAATCCCCATCAGCCCGACGGCGCCGCCGCCATAGACCAGGGTCAACTTGCGCTCGGCCAATGCGCGCCCGAGGGCGATCGCCGCTTCACGATAAGCCGGGTTGGTGCCGGTGCTGGCACCGCAGAATACACAAACGGACGCTATAGACATGCCTTACTCCATGCTCGGGATCGGCACAGAGTAAAGGCACTGGCGCGTCGCTCCAAGGCTTAAACCTCGCGTTGAATCGTCTCGTAGGTGCCACTGGCGCCGCAGGCATAAGCGGCGAGCAAACTGCATAACAGACCGTTGAATAACATGACAGGCGCTCTGTATAGGTGATGACGACCTGAGGATAGGGCCGCAGCAGAGACCTGGCTGTTAGATTGTGTCGATGAGTGTCATAGCCGCAAAGTTGTATACAATTTTTGACTCAAGTCATAGGAACTTGCGAAGATTTCAGGCAGTCTTCTGTCCATTCCCGATTTCGTTAACCCTGCCTTGGAGATTCACCATGTTTGCCAAACTCGTTGCGGTATCCCTGTTGACGCTGGCCAGCAGCCAACTGATGGCTGCCGAATGCAAGACCACCATCGACTCCACTGACCAGATGACCTTCAACACCAAGGCCATTGAAATCGACAAGAGCTGCAAAACCTTTACCGTTGAACTGACCCACTCCGGCAACTTGCCGAAGAACGTCATGGGCCATAACTTCGTGTTGAGCAAAGAAGCCGACATGCAGCCGATCGCCACTGACGGCTTGGGTGCCGGCATCGACAAGAACTATCTGAAAGAAGGTGATGCGCGCGTCATCGCGCACACCAAGGTTATCGGCGCCAAGGAAACTGACTCGGTAACCTTCGATGTGTCGAAACTCGACGCGGCGGAAAAATACGGTTTCTTCTGCTCGTTCCCAGGCCACATCTCGATGATGAAAGGCACGGTTACCCTGAAGTAATCGAATCGCGCACATAAAAAAGCGTCCACGTGGGACGCTTTTTTTGTGCCTGGCGGTTGACCGCGTCATCGTTCTTCGCGGGCAAGCCTCGCTCCCACATTGGTCCTGTGGACGACACAAAACCCTGTGGGAGCGAGCTTGCTCGCGATGGCGTCGGCACCTACACCGGCACTTATACCGGAACTTGCACCGCCGCAATCACGGCGCGAACGGCATAACCCGTTTGTGATGCGTCTTCCTGTACGTAGCGCAAATAATCTCGAACGCCTCTTGCCGCACCGGCTTGCCGTGCAGAAACGCATCGATCTCGGCATACGTCACGCCATGCGACGCCTCGTCCGGTTTACCCGGCGACAGGTCTTCAAGGTCAGCCGTCGGTACTTTTTCCACCAGCGATTCCGGCGCGCCGAAGCTGCGGGCAATCGCGCGGACCTGATTTTTCACCAGACCGCTCAACGGCGCCAAGTCGCAGGCGCCATCACCGAACTTGGTGAAGAAACCCATCACCGCTTCCGCCGCGTGGTCGGTGCCGATCACCAGGCCCTGAGCGGCGCCGGCGATGGTGTATTGCGCGACCATGCGCATCCGCGCCTTGGTGTTGCCCAACACGAAATCCACCGACACCGCATGCTGGCCTTCGAACGCGGCGACTTCGGCCGCGAGGGCTTTGACCGCCGGGCCGATGTTCACCGTGTGGCGCTCGTCGGGGGCGATGAAATCCACTGCAGCCTGGGCGTCGTTCTCGTCGAATTGCGTTTCGTACGGCAGGCGCACGGCGATGAACTTGTAGTTGTCGTCGCCGCTACTGACGCGCAATTCGCGCATTGCGCGTTGGGCCAACAGCGCCGCCGTCAGCGAATCAACGCCGCCGCTGATGCCCAGCACCAGCGACTTGAGCCCGGAATTGACCAGGCAATCCTGGATAAACGTAATGCGTCGGGCGACTTCCGCCTCGAGCGCCGCTTGATCGGCGAACGGCGGCTGAACCTTGAGCTGCTCAGCAATCTCACGCTGTACGGCTTGCATGAATTCACTCCTTGCTGGGGATACCAGATGGGCTGGAAATGGAGGCAGGTACTTTAAACACGTGTCGCAAATAGGCGACGAAATTCGGGTCTTTGCAGTGCGTCTTGCCCGGCTCATCGGAAATCTTCGCCACCGGCTGGCCGTTGCAGGCGGTCATTTTAAGCACGATGCTCATCGGTTCAACCCCCGGAATATCGCAGGTCAGGTTGGTGCCAATACCGAAACTGACATTGATCCGACCCCGCAACGCACGGAATATTTCCAGCGACTTGGGTAGCGACAGGCTGTCCGAGAACACCAGCGTCTTGCTCATCGGGTCGATGCCGAGCTTGTGATAGTGCGCGATCGATTTCTCGGCCCACAGCACCGGGTCCCCGGAATCATGGCGCAAGCCGTCGAAAAGCTTGGCGAAATACAGGTCGAAATCGCCAAGGAAAGCATCGGTGGTGATGCAGTCCGTCAGGGCGATACCCAACAACCCGCGATATTCACGAACCCAGCAATCCAGCGCAGCAATCTGACTGTCGATCAACCGTGGGCCGAGTTGCTGATGCGCCATGATCCACTCGTGGGCCATTGTGCCCAACGGTTTCATGTCGAGTTCGCGGGAAAGATGCACGTTGCTGGTGCCGACGAAGCGGCCGGGGAAATCGTGTTTAAGCACGTTCACCACTTCTTCCTGCACGCGGTAAGAAAACCGACGTCGAGTGCCGAAATCGGCTACCTGCAATTCGGACAATTCGTCGCTGCTGGCGTTGGCGGTCAACCAGTCGAACTTGCGATAAAGCTGCTCGCGCGCCTGCTCCAGAATGATTTCCCGATAGCGATAGCGGTTCCGTACTTCGCTGACAATCGCCAGCATCGGCACTTCGAACAGAATCACGTGCAGCCACGGCCCGCGCAGACGGATAAACAACTCGCCGTTCTCGATGCCGGTGTAGACGTAGCGCAGGTTGAAGCGAAACAAGCCAAGAAAACGCAGGAAATCCGGCTTCATGAAGCTGATGCGTTCGAGGAAACTCAACTGGTCGGCGCTCAGGCTCAACTCGGCCAATCGCTCGAACTGATAACGAATCTCCGCCAGATACGGGCGCAAATCCTCGCTGTTGCGGCAACGAAACTCCCATTCGACTTCGACGTTAGGGTAGTTGTGCAGCACCGCCTGCATCATCGTCAGTTTGTAGAAGTCGGTGTCGAGCAGGTTCTGCACGATGCGATCGCCAAACACGCTCTCGCTCATAAGGAATTCTCCACGCTGGCCGCGGCCCGTGCTCGCGACGTTTCAGCTGTTTCAATGAATGGGGGCTAGTGGCGCATATCAGTGGTGGGGATTGCCAGCGATTTTTTAGACAGCACTGATTCCGGTGGGGGGGCGAGCTTGTGTGGCGAGGGGGCTTGCCCCCTCGCCACAGGTATCGGATGTGGGCTCAACGTTGCGGCATATCCGGACTATCAATCTGCTCCAGCATCCATTTCACGAAGTCCCGGACCTTGGGCACTTCGGCTGAATGTTCGGGGTACGCCAGGTAATACGCGTCGCTGCTGGGCATTGCGTGTTTCCACGGGATCACCAGTTTGCCGTCGGCGAGTTCCTCTTCCACCAGAAACCGCGGCAGCAGCGCGACGCCGCAGCCGACTTGGGCGGCGCGGATGCACATATAGAAGGTTTCGAAGCGCGGGCCGTGGTAGCTGTGTTCGGTGTGGTAGCCCTGAGTGTCGAACCAGTCGTGCCAGGCTTGCGGCCGCGAGGCGTTTTGCAGCAGGACCAGGTCGGTGAGTTGCGTCGGGTCGGTAAACGGCGTGTCCGGCAGGCTGCCGGGGGCGCAGACCGGCACCAGTTCTTCGCTGAACAGCTTCAGGCATTCGGTGCCGGGCCGCGAGCCTTGGCCGAAGTAGAACGCCAGATCGCTGCGACCCTGGAGCAAATCGTCGGCCTCTTGCTCGCTGCACAGATCCAGATGAATCGACGGATGACGCAGGCGCCAGCCTTTCAGGCGTGGGACCAGCCACCGTGCGCCGAAGGTTGGTGGCGTCGAGACACGCAGGACTTCAGTGTCGCCGCCGTAGGAACGCAGGTAATGCGTGGACATCTCCACTTGCGTGAGGATTTTTCGTACCTCGACCAGGTACAAATCGCCGGCCGGGGTCATTTGCAGGCGTCGGCGCACGCGGCGGAACAGCAGGTGCTGGAGCAGTTCTTCGAGTTGCGCGACCTGTTTGCTGACGGCGCTTTGGGTCAGGTTCAGCTCTTCGGCGGCGCGGGTGAAGCTCAGATGCCGGGTCACGGCCTCGAAACACTGCAGCGCGGTGATCGACGGCAAGTAGCGTTTATTCAGCATGGCTGGTCCTTTTTCTTGTTGCTCTATGCTTTTCTGTTACCGACTGAGGCGAAGCATGAATAAACGGAATGATATCTCGCTTAATGGTCGTTTGTTGGCTCGTCTCGACGGCGCTACAACTACAGGCCTGATCAGTCGTGAATGTGCGGCTGCACGATTTCCGTTTTTCGCTTGAGGAGTGACCCATGGTTGCCGCATTGCTTGATCGTCTTGGTGTGAACCCGGCCCTGTACCAGAACGGCAAAGTGCCGGTGCATTCGCCGATCGATGGCAGCCAGATCGCTGCTGTGAACTGGGAGGGCGCCGCCGAAGTCGAGCAGCACATCAGTCGTGCAGATCATGCGTTCGAGTTGTGGCGCAACGTTCCGGCGCCACGCCGTGGCGAACTGGTGCGGCAACTCGGCGACATCCTGCGTGAATACAAAGCCGATCTCGGTGAGCTGGTGTCCTGGGAGGCGGGCAAGATCACTCAGGAAGGTTTGGGTGAAGTGCAGGAAATGATCGACATCTGCGACTTCGCCGTCGGCCTGTCCCGCCAGTTGTACGGTTTGACCATTGCGTCCGAGCGCCCGGGCCACCACATGCGCGAAACCTGGCACCCGCTGGGCATCGTCGGGGTGATCAGCGCGTTCAACTTCCCGGTTGCGGTTTGGGCCTGGAACACCACGCTGGCGCTGGTCTGCGGCAACCCGGTGATCTGGAAACCGTCGGAAAAAACCCCGCTGACCGCATTGGCCTGCCAGGCACTGTTCGATCGTGTGCTGAAAAACTTCAGCGATGCGCCACCGCACCTGAGCCAGGTTGTGATCGGTGGCCGCGATGCCGGCGAAGCACTGGTCGACGACCCGCGTGTCGCGCTGATCAGCGCCACCGGCAGCACGCGCATGGGCCGCGAAGTGGCGCCGAAAATCGCCGCGCGTTTTGCCCGCAGCATTCTCGAACTCGGTGGCAACAACGCGATGATCCTCGGCCCAAGCGCCGACCTCGACATGGCCGTGCGCGCGATCCTGTTCAGCGCTGTCGGCACTGCCGGCCAGCGTTGCACCACCTTGCGTCGCCTGATCGCCCACGAATCGGTGAAGGAAGAAATCGTCACTCGCCTGAAAGCCGCCTATTCCAAAGTGCGCATCGGCAACCCGCTGGAAGGCAATCTGATCGGCCCGCTGATCGACAAAAACAGTTTCGAAAACATGCAGGAAGCACTGGAGCAGGCCTTGAGCGAAGGCGGCCGGGTGTTTGGCGGCGAGCGTCAGTTGCAGGATCAATTCCCCAATGCCTACTACGTGTCGCCGGCGATTGTTGAAATGCCGGAGCAGAGCGACGTGGTCTGCAACGAAACCTTCGCGCCGATTCTCTACGTGGTCGGCTACCGTGATTTCGCCGAAGCGTTGCGCCTGAACAACGCGGTGCCGCAAGGCTTGTCGTCGTGCATCTTCACCACTGATGTGCGCGAAGCCGAACAATTCATGTCCGACGTCGGCAGCGACTGCGGCATCGCCAACGTCAACATCGGCCCGAGCGGCGCGGAAATCGGTGGCGCATTCGGCGGCGAGAAAGAAACCGGCGGCGGTCGCGAGTCGGGTTCGGATGCATGGCGCGGGTACATGCGCCGCCAGACCAACACCGTGAACTACTCGCTGGAATTGCCATTGGCGCAGGGGATTACGTTCGACTGATCGGCCCCTTCGCGGGCAAGCCTCGCTCCTACAGGTTGTCGACGTTCCGTGATCGTGGGAACGACACTCAACTGTAGGAGCGAGGCTTGCCCGCGAAGCTTTTGCTTTGTTGTTTGTTAGGTTTCTGACTGGAGTCTGGCAATGCCGTTACGCGAAGAGTGTCTGTGGGAAAAACTGACGCCGCAAAGGCCTGACAACGCGGCGCTGAAGGGCGAAGTAACGGTTGATGTCTGCGTCATCGGCGCCGGATTTACCGGGTTGTCGGCGGCGGTGCATTTGCGCGAGGCGGGCAAGAGCGTTTGCGTGCTCGAAGCGCATCGCGCCGGGCAGGGCGGTTCCGGGCGCAACGTCGGGCTGGTCAATGCCGGGATGTGGATTCCCCCGGACGAGATCGAAGCCGGTTTTGGCGAAGCGGTCGGCAGCCAACTCAACCGCATGCTCGGCGCCGCGCCAGCGCTGGTGTTCAGCCTGGTCGACAAATATAAAATCGATTGCCAGTTGCGCCGCGAAGGCACGCTGCACATGGCGCACAACGCCCGTGGCGAAGCCGATTTGCGCAGTCGTGAACAACAATGGAAACGCCGCGGCGCGCCGGTCGAGTTGTTGACCGGGCAAGCCTGCGAACAAGCGACCGGAACCCGGAAAATCGCCGCCGCGCTGCTCGATCGGCGTGCCGGCACGATCAACCCGATGGCCTACACCACCGGGCTGGCCAACGCCGCGAAAAACCTCGGCGCGCAGATGTTCGATCATTCGCCGGTCACTCGCCTCGAACGCCAGGGCCAACGCTGGTCAGTGCAAACTGCGCAAGGCTCGGTGCTCGCCGATCAAGTGGTGATCGCCTCCAACGCCTACACCGAAGGCGACTGGACCGAACTGCGGCGCAATTTCTTCCCCGGTTATTACTACCAAGTGGCCTCGGTGCCGCTGACCGAAGATGCTGCGCAACAGATTCTGCCCGGCGGCCAAGGCTCCTGGGACACGCGCCAAGTGCTCAGCAGCATTCGCCGCGACAAGGACGGGCGGCTGCTGCTCGGCAGTCTCGGCAATGGCAATCAGAAACCGGCGTGGTTCCTCAAGGCCTGGGCCGATCGCGTCCAGCAGCACTATTTCCCTTACCTCAAACCGGTTGAATGGGAATGCACCTGGACCGGTTGCATCGCGTTTACTCCGGATCACCTGATGCGCCTGTTCGAACCGGCGCCGGGACTGGTGGCCGTCACTGGTTACAACGGGCGCGGCGTGACTACCGGGACGGTGGTCGGCAAGGCGTTTGCCGATTATTTGTGTAACGGAAATCCTCAGGCACTGCCGATTCCCTTCGCGCCGATGCAGCCATTGGCCGGTGTCGGCCTGCGCAGCTGTTTATACGAGGCGGGTTTTTCCCTGTATCACGCAGGCCAGTGCCTGCGGATCGTTATCTGACTTGTTGAAATTTGTTGCTGGGAGCGGCGCTTTTTCGCGCAGCGACTAGCCTGTAAAAGGTGCGGGTTGTAGCAGTTGCGCACCAGCAGTGTGCACTTCGGTGACGCACATTGTTACAGGGGGGTTGCACGTCGTTTGGCGCCGCGGTTGCAATGATGGCGCGTGCGGGTTGCGCCTTTTGAAAAATCTGGTTTCACCTTCCGCGGTTTAGACGGTTGCACGCCCAATGAAAATGGGAACGAAACAGTCGAAATAACAAGAAAGCAGCGACTTTTTGAAGAATAAAAAACCGATGGCACGGCCCTTGCTCTGAGCATTCAGAGAAGTCGCAGTGCCAACTAAAAAAAACCTTGGAGCACCACCTCATGTCCCAGACGTTTTACAAAAAAGGCTTTCTGGCCCTCGCAGTGGCAGCTGCGTTGGGTGTTTCTGCGTTTGCACAGGCTGACGTAAAAATCGGTGTGGCGGGTCCAATGACGGGCGCCAACGCGGCATTTGGCGAGCAGTACATGAAGGGTGCACAGGCAGCAGCCGATGCGGTCAACGCAGCGGGCGGCGTCAACGGGGAAAAAATCGTTCTGGTGAAGGGCGATGACGCCTGCGAGCCGAAACAGGCTGTAACGGTCGCCAAGGACCTGAGCAACCAGAAAGTCGCGGGCGTGGTCGGTCACTTCTGCTCCTCGTCGACCATCCCGGCCTCCGAGATCTACGACGAAGCGGGCATCATCGCTATCACCCCAGGCTCGACCAACCCAGCCGTCACCGAGCGCGGCTTGAGCGCAATGTTCCGTATGTGCGGGCGTGACGACCAGCAAGGCATCGTTGCCGGCGACTACATCGTCGACGTGCTCAAGGGCAAAAAAGTGGTGGTGCTGCACGACAAGGACACCTACGGCCAAGGCCTCGCGGACGCAACCAAGGCGCAACTGGCCAAGCGCGGCGTAACGCCTGTGCTGTATGAAGGCCTGACCCGTGGCGAGAAAGACTTCAGCACCATCGTCACCAAGATCCGCGGCGCTGGCGCCGATGTCGTGTACTTCGGTGGTCTGCACCCGGAAGCCGGCCCTCTGGTCCGTCAACTGCGTGAGCAAGGCCTGAAAGACGTCAAGTTCATGTCCGACGACGGCATCGTCACCGACGAACTGGTGACCACCGCTGGCGGCCCGCAATTCGTCGATGGCGTGCTGATGACTTTCGGTGCCGACCCGCGCCTGCTGCCGGACAGCAAGACCGTGGTGGACGAGTTCCGCAAGGCCGGCACCGAGCCTGAAGGCTACACCCTGTACGCCTACGCCTCGGTTCAGACCCTGGCTGCCGCGTTCAACGGCGCCAAATCCAACAGCGGCGAGAAAGCGGCTGAATGGCTGAAGAAAAACCCGGTGAAAACCGTGATGGGCGAGAAGACCTGGGACGCCAAGGGCGACCTGAAAGTCTCCGACTACGTGGTTTACCAGTGGGACAAGGACGGCAAATACCACCAGCTGGAAAAACAGAAGTAAGGGCTGACTCGATCAGCTGAATCCATTGGCTCTTGGCAGGAGTGAGCCTGCTCGCGATGACGGACTGACAGACGACGACTCTGTTGAATGTTCAACCGCTATCGCGAGCAGGCTCGCTCCTGAAGGGGGCGGTGGTGTGCAGCCTGATCCTGACTGACATTGCTCCCACGTATATCTGTATTTTCCTTAGAAGAACCGCACACCCCCGGTGTGCAGGTTCTCACTGCGTGAGATTGCGTTATGGATGGTATTTTCCTGCAGCAACTGGTCAACGGCCTGACCCTCGGGTCGGTCTACGGCCTGATCGCCATCGGCTACACAATGGTCTACGGCATCATCGGCATGATCAACTTCGCCCACGGCGAGGTTTACATGATCTCCGCTTACCTCGCGGCGATCAGTCTGGCTCTGCTGGCTTACTTCGGTATTGAATCCTTCCCGCTGCTGATGCTCGGCACCCTGATTTTCACCATCATCGTCACGGCGGTGTATGGCTGGGTCATCGAGCGTGTCGCCTACAAACCGCTGCGCAACTCGACCCGACTGGCTCCGCTGATCAGCGCCATCGGTATTTCGCTGATCCTGCAAAACTATGCCCAGATCGCTCAGGGCGCCAAGCAACAAGGGGTGCCAACCCTGCTGACCGGGGCGTGGCGCGTCGAAGTCGGCTCAGGTTTCGTGCAACTGACTTACACCAAAATCTTCATTCTGGTCGCAGCGTTTGCCGGGATGGCCCTGCTGACCTACATCATCAAGTACACCAAGCTTGGCCGCATGTGCCGCGCGACCCAGCAAGATCGCAAAATGGCCTCGATTCTGGGGATCAACACCGATCGGGTGATTTCCTATGTGTTCATCATTGGTGCAGCGATGGCGGCCCTGGCCGGCGTGCTGATCACCATGAACTACGGCACATTCGACTTCTACGCCGGCTTCATCATCGGGATCAAGGCGTTCACCGCAGCGGTACTCGGCGGCATCGGCTCGTTGCCCGGCGCCATGCTCGGCGGGATCATTCTGGGGATTTCCGAGTCGCTGTTCTCCGGTCTGGTGAACTCGGACTACAAAGACGTTTTCAGCTTCTCGCTGCTCGTTCTCGTTCTGGTCTTTCGGCCTCAAGGCCTGCTCGGCCGTCCTCTTGTGTCGAAGGTGTAAGCGATGTCTTCAACCACTCAAAAAAGCATTGATGTCAAAAAAAGCCTGGTTGACGCGATTCTTGCCGGCCTTGTTGCCCTGATTGTGTTCGGCCCGATTGTCGGCGTGGTCCTCGACGGCTACGGCTTCAACCTGGAAACCACGCGCGTGGCGTGGATTGTCGCCATCGTCATGGCTGGTCGGTTTGCCCTGAGCCTGTTCCTGCAAACGTCAAAAGGCCTGCGCATTCTCGAAGGCTTTGAAAGCACTGGCTCCGGGGTTCATGTACTGCCGCCCGATTACAAAACCCGACTGCGCTGGATCATTCCGATCCTGATCGTCGTCGCCGTGGTGTTCCCGTTTTTCTCCAACTCCTACCTGCTGGGCGTGGTCATTCTCGGTTTGATCTACGTGTTGCTGGGCTTGGGCCTGAACATCGTGGTCGGTCTGGCCGGGCTGCTCGATCTGGGTTACGTGGCGTTCTACGCGATTGGCGCTTACGGTCTGGCACTCGGTTATCAATACCTCGGCTTGGGCTTCTGGACCGTGCTGCCACTGGCGGCGATCACTGCGGGCCTGGCCGGTTGTATCCTCGGGTTTCCGGTGTTGCGACTGCACGGTGACTACCTGGCCATCGTGACGTTGGGTTTCGGTGAAATCATCCGTCTGGTGCTCAACAACTGGCTGTCGCTGACCGGCGGCCCGAATGGCATGGCGGCACCGTTGCCGACATTCTTCGGCCTCGAATTCGGCAAACGTGCGAAGGAGGGCGGCGTCCCGTTCCATGAGTTCTTCGGCATCGCCTACAACCCGGACGTGAAGTATTACTTCATTTACGCGGTGTTGTTCCTGGTGGTTCTGGCCGTGCTGTACATCAAGCATCGGTTGGTCAAAATGCCGGTCGGCCGCGCCTGGGAAGCGCTGCGTGAAGACGAAATCGCCTGCCGCTCGATGGGCCTGAACCACGTGCTGGTGAAGCTCTCGGCGTTCACCATCGGCGCTTCGACGGCGGGTCTGGCCGGGGTGTTCTTTGCGACTTACCAAGGCTTCGTCAACCCGACCTCGTTCACCTTCTTCGAATCGGCACTGATCCTCGCCATCGTCGTTCTCGGCGGTATGGGCTCGACCATCGGCGTGGTGATCGCAGCGTTCGTGCTGACCGTTGCCCCGGAACTGCTGCGCGGCTTTGCCGAATATCGAGTGTTGCTGTTCGGCATCCTGATGGTGTTGATGATGATCTGGCGCCCGCGTGGCTTGATCCGGATCAGTCGTACCGGTGTGACACCGCGTAAAGGAGTAGCGCCATGAGCGAAGTCGTACTCTCGGTCGAGAAACTGATGATGCACTTCGGCGGCATCAAGGCATTGAGCGATGTCAGCCTGAAAGTCCACCGCAACTCGATCTTCGCCCTGATCGGCCCCAACGGCGCCGGCAAAACCACGGTGTTCAACTGCCTGACCGGTTTCTACAAGGCCTCGGGCGGCAAGATCGAACTCAACGTGCGTGGCCAGCAAACCAACGTCATCCAGTTGCTCGGTGAATCGTTCAAAGCGGTGGATTTCGTTTCGCCGAAATCTTTTCTCAGTCGCATGTACTACAAGATGTTCGGCGGCACCCACCTGGTGAACCGCGCAGGCCTGGCGCGCACGTTCCAGAACATTCGCCTGTTCAAGGAAATGTCGGTGCTGGAAAACCTGCTGGTGGCGCAGCACATGTGGGTCAACCGCAACATGCTCGCCGGCATCCTCAACACCAAGGGCTATCGCAAGGCTGAAAGCGATGCGCTGGACCACGCCTTCTATTGGCTGGAAGTGGTGGACCTGGTGGACTGCGCCAACCGTCTGGCTGGCGAATTGTCCTACGGTCAGCAACGTCGTCTGGAAATCGCCCGGGCCATGTGCACGCGGCCGCAGATCATCTGCCTCGACGAACCGGCAGCGGGCCTCAACCCGCAGGAAACCGAAGCGCTGAGCGCGATGATCCGGTTGTTGCGCGACGAGCACGACCTGACCGTGGTGCTGATCGAACACGACATGGGCATGGTCATGAGCATTTCCGACCACATCGTGGTACTCGACCACGGTATCGTCATTGCCGAGGGCGGCCCCGAGGCGATTCGCAATGACCCGAAAGTGATCGCGGCCTACCTGGGCGCGGATGAAGAGGAAGTGGTGCTATGAGCCAACCCATCCTCGAACTGAAGGATCTGGATGTGTTTTACGGGCCGATCCAGGCCCTGAAAAAAGTCTCGCTGCAAATCAACGAAGGTGAAACCGTCAGCCTGATCGGCTCCAACGGCGCCGGCAAGTCGACCCTGCTGATGTCGATCTTCGGCCAGCCACGGGCGGCGAGCGGGCAAATCATCTACCAAGGCGTGGACATCACCCACAAGTCGTCGCACTACATCGCCTCGCACGGCATCGCGCAATCGCCGGAAGGGCGGCGGGTGTTCCCCGACATGACCGTCGAGGAAAACCTGCTGATGGGCACCATTCCCATCGGCGACAAGTACGCCAAGGAAGACATGCAACGGATGTTCGAGCTGTTTCCACGGCTCGAAGAGCGGCGCACCCAGAGGGCCATGACCATGTCCGGCGGCGAACAGCAAATGCTCGCCATCGCGCGTGCGCTGATGAGCCGACCGAAGTTGTTGTTGCTGGATGAACCGAGCCTGGGCCTGGCGCCGATTGTGGTGAAACAGATTTTCGCGACGTTGCGCGAACTGGCGAAAACCGGGATGACGATCTTCCTGGTCGAGCAGAACGCCAACCACGCGCTGAAGCTGTCGGACCGCGCGTACGTGATGGTCAACGGCGAGATTCGTCTCACCGGCACCGGCAAGGAATTGCTGGTCAACGAAGAGGTGCGCAACGCTTACCTCGGCGGACACTGACGGTACGCTGCTGAGACAGAAAAGCCCCGACGAGCAATCGCCGGGGCTTTTTTACGCCTTCAATACACTGAAAATCCCCCGTAGGAGTGAGCCTGCTCGCGATGGCGTCTTACCAGTCGATATCGCGGCGCCTGAGCCTGCGCATCGCGAGCAGGCTCACTCCTACAGGTGTCCGCGCAGGGCTTTTGCGAAATTGTGGAAAACAATATTCACATGCTCTGAAACCGCGACATAAAGCCGCTGCAAATAGTTGTTTTGTCACGCTTTTGACTTGTCCCCGTTTGCTGTGGAGCTGGCTGTGAATAACGTGGGAGTAGCTGGCTACAGGCCTTGCAAACCGTGGCTTGCAGAAGGATGGTTGTTTTTTGATCAGGCGTTTTTGCGGGACTGACAGCGGCTGTTGTCAACCTTTTTGTTGAGGGTCAAAACGGCCGAATTCGCTGTGGGTCAGCCTGTGGATAAGTCTGTGGTTAAACTCTGGAAAGACTGCGCTGAGGGCCGTCGTTACTGGCTTGGCGCCATCGTTGGTTCGACCGGTCGATCGTGCAAAATGCCATGGGCTACACGGTGGGGTGTTCAGGGTCAAGCGAAAAACTTTCGATTCTGCCCGCAAAGCCTTATACACAGCGGCTTGCAGCTTTTGCACTTGCCCCCAAAGACTGTGGACCGGCCTGTGGATAACGTGCGCGCACATGGCTGCAAGCCACGACGCACAAGGCGTTGCGCCGGTTGATCGTTTTTCGTACAGAAAACTCCCGGCAACAAGGTTGCCGCTGACGGCGCGCGCGGGCATGCTGGCCGCTGATTTTCTATTCCAATGGCTGCCGGTCAGCCGAAGCAAGGAGAACACGATGTCCAACACCCTGTTTATCACCGGCGCAACGTCCGGTTTTGGCGAAGCCTGTGCCCGTCGTTTTGCCGAGGCTGGCTGGAAACTGGTGCTGACCGGCCGTCGTGAAGAGCGCCTTAACGCCCTGTGCGCCGAGCTGTCGAAGCAGACCGAAGTGCATGGCCTGGTGCTCGACGTGCGCGATCGCAAGGCGATGGAGGAGGCGATTGCCAACCTGCCGCCATCCTTCGCCAAGCTGCGCGGGCTGATCAACAACGCCGGCCTGGCACTCGGCGTGGACCCGGCGCCCAAGTGTGATCTGGACGACTGGGACACCATGGTCGATACCAACATCAAAGGCCTGATGTACAGCACTCGGCTGCTGTTGCCGCGCCTGATTGCCCATGGTCGTGGCGCCGGCATCGTCAACCTTGGCTCGGTCGCCGGCAACTACCCGTATCCGGGCAGCCACGTGTATGGCGCGAGCAAGGCGTTCGTCAAACAGTTCTCGGTGAACCTGCGCTGCGACCTGCAAGGCACTGGCGTACGCGTCAGCAATATCGAGCCGGGGCTGTGCGAGAGCGAGTTTTCGCTGGTGCGTTTTGCCGGTGACAAGGAGCGTTACGACGCCACGTACGCCGGCGCCGAGCCGATCCAGCCGCAGGACATTGCCGAGACCATTTTCTGGGTCATGAACGCGCCGGCGCACATCAACATCAACAGTCTGGAGCTGATGCCGGTGAGCCAGAGCTGGGCCGGTTTTGCGATTGAGCGCAATGGTGGCAAGGCGTAAGACCGGGTAACGGCCATCGCGAGCAAGCTCTGCTCCCACAGGTTGGGTGGCGTGCGCCGGGATGGGCACGACCGATAACCCCTGTGGGAGCGAGCTTGCTCGCGATGAGGCCATAACAGGCGACAACCGCACATCAGGTAGACTCCCTGCCCACAACCCAGTTTTCAGAGGAGGCTACGTGAGTAACCGAGGTGAGCAGTCGCTGCTCAAACAATCGACCATCCTGATGTTCGCCGTGGCGATCGCCGGGATCGTGACCGGTTTTGTTTCAGGTGCCCAATCCATCCTGTTCGATGGTTTTTTCTCTTTGATCGCGACCTTCATCAAGGTCCTGATGCTGATCACCGCCAAACTTATCGCCAAAGAAAGTAACCACCGCTTCCAGTTCGGCTATTGGCACCTGGAGCCGATGGTGTTGCTGATCGAAGGCAGTTTCCTGTTCCTGATTGCGATTTACGCGTTCCTTAATGGCGTGTTCGGCATCATCAATGGTGGCCGCGAGATCGAGCTGGGGCTGGTGATCATCTACGCTGCGGTGTTTACCGTGGTTGAGTTCGCCTATTTCTTCTACGTTCGCCATCGCAACCGCAAGCTCAGATCTACGCTGATCCAGTTCGACAACATCAGTTGGCTGGTCGACGCCATGCTCTCGGTCGGGCTGCTGGTGAGTTTCCTCACGGCGCTGCTGCTGACCTCGCAGGGTTACAACGAGTGGGCGGTGTATGTCGACCCGCTGATCCTGATCGTACTGGCGCTGAGCATGCTGCCGCCGGCGTTCAAGATTCTGCGTCCGGCGCTGCGCGACGTGCTGGGGATTGCCCCGGATCAACTCGACGACAAAGTGCGCCAGGTGATGGAAGCGGCGAAGGTCGAGCACGGTTTCGACGACTACAGCTCCTACGTGCAAAAGCACGGGCGGGCGCGGTTTATCGAGATTCACGTGGTGTTGCCGGCGGATTATCCGCTGCAGGGCGTCGGGCAACTGGATGCGTTGCGCGAGGAGATTTCGGCGAAGCTGGGTCAGGCCGATGCGGCGCGTTGGTTGACCATCAGCTTTACCGGGGATCGAAAGTGGATTGCGTGAGGGCTTAGAGACCTCTTCGAGGTCAATCGCGAGCAGGCTCGCTCCCACATTGGAATGCATTTCCCTGTAGGAGCGAGGCTTGCCCGCGAAAGCAATCTGTCAGTCAGCGCAAATACTCGACCAACCCACGATAACACGTCGCCAAATGATAAGGCGTGGTCGAAGGCATGTCCTTGCGGCTGACTTCGCCCGCTTCATCGCGGCATTCGAACCAGCCGCCGACATGCAGGAAACGCTGCTGCAGCGCCTGCAACTGGCGCAGCACCGGCGCTTCGCTGTGTGGGCGCAACGTCAGCGCGCGCAGGTATTCAGCCTGCGCCCAAATACGTTGAGTCGAGTCCTTGGCGCGGCCACCGTCCTGCAGATCAAGCATCGCCAGCACCGCGCCGCTGTGTTCATCGACGCCCAGGCGCTCGGTGAGTGCGAAGGCCCGGTCCAGTGATTCATGCAGCTGCGAACCGCGCAGCAACGGCGAGGACTCCAGCAGGAAATACCACTCGAACTGATGCCCCGGCTCAAACCAGTTGTCCACAGTGCCCAACGGTTTCTCCAGCAACACGCGGGTCTGCGGATCGACAAATTGCTCCTGCATGGCTGTGCATAACTTCAGCAGCGCGTCCTCGGCGCCAGCGTCTTCGCGCACCGACAGCGTGGCGAGGAAGGCTTCGGCCAGATGCATCAGCGGGTTTTGCAGCGGGCCGCTGTGCAGCGACGACCAGTCGCGCTCAAGGCAGGCTTCGTACAGACCGTCGGCCGTGGCAAAACGTTGCGCGATGACTTGCAGCGCGGCGTTGAGCACCGATTCCACCAGTGGCTCGCGCACCTTGTCCCAATAATGGGCGCAGGCGAACAGGATGAAGGCGTGGGTGTAGAGGTCTTTGCGCTGATCCAGCGGCGCGCCTTGCGCATCGATGCTGTAGAACCAGCCACCGTGCTCGGCATCGTGAAAATGCTGCTGCAACGAGCGGAACAGCGCCGCCGCGCGCTCTTCGGCCGCCGGCACTTGGCCAATGAGGCTGGAAAACAGGTACAGCTGACGCGCGCAAGCCATCGCTCGATAGCGCTGCGGCGGCAACGGCTGATGCTCGGCGTCCAGCGCTTCATACGGCAACGCCATGTCAGCGTTCCAGCCGGGACCTTGCCAGAGCGGCACGATCACGTCCTCGAAATGCTGTTGCACCGAGGCGAACAGGGCGGTCAATTCAGGCTGGGAGGCAGAGCGGGAAACAGAAAGCATTGGCTGGCGTCGTCACGGCAGGGGCGATTGCGCGACATGTTAGCAGAGTGAGCGCATTGATCGTTCCCATGCAGAACATGGGAACGATCAGTTGCGGGCAGATAAAAACTCAGCCCGCCAGCAGCCACACCCCGGTCGCCGCCGACGCCGCGCCCGCAACGCGAATCACCGGCGCCGCCGCTGTCGGCAACACGCGCACCAGCGCATAACCCGCCGCGTGCAGCGCCGCAGTCGCCACCACAAAACCGCCGGCATAGGCCCATGGGCTGGACATCTCGGGCAATTCCAGACCATGTGCCACGCCATGAAACAGCGCAAACAACGCCGTCGCACCGACCGCCATGCTCAGCGGCGGACGCACCGCCAGCGCCACGGCCAGGCCCAGCGCCAGCACCGATGCGGCAATCCCGCTTTCCAGCGCCGGCAGTTCCAGCCCTTCAAAACCGAGCATCCCGCCGATCAGCATGGTGCCGACAAACGTGCACGGCAGCGCCCAACGCGCCGCGCCTTGTTGCTGCGCTGCCCACAAACCCACCGCGAGCATCGCCAGCAAGTGATCGAGGCCGAAAATCGGGTGGCTGATCCCGGCGATCAAGCCGTTGTCGCCGTGGCCCGGATGGGCGAAAGCGATCGCCGGAGTCAGCAGCAGGGCGAGGGCGCCGAGGATGCGTTTGAGTGTCATGGAAAAGCTTCCTTGTTGATAAGTCGTGATCAGGCTGCGGTCAGCAAGCCCTGGCGTTCGATGAAAGCGATGATGTCTTCGAGGCCGAGGCCGGTTTTCTGGTTGCTGAAGACAAATGGTTTGCCGTTGCGCATGCGCTTGGTGTCGCTGTCCATCAACTCCAGCGAGGCGCCCACCAACGGTGCGAGGTCGACCTTGTTGATTACCAGCAGATCGGATTTGCAGATCCCCGGTCCGCCCTTGCGCGGCAACTTGTCGCCGGCCGAAACGTCGATCACGTAGATGGTCAGGTCGGATAACTCCGGGCTGAAGGTTGCCGAGAGGTTGTCGCCACCGGACTCGACGATGATCAGGTCCAGCCCCGGAAAGCGCCGGTTCAACTGGTCGACGGCTTCGAGGTTGATCGAGGCGTCTTCGCGGATCGCCGTGTGCGGGCAGCCGCCAGTTTCAACGCCGATGATGCGTTCCGGCGCCAAAGCTTCGTTGCGCACCAGAAAGTCGGCGTCTTCGCGGGTATAGATGTCGTTGGTGACCACGGCCAGGTTATAGCGCTCGCGCAGCGCCAGGCACAGGGCCAGGGTCAGCGCGGTTTTGCCGGAGCCGACCGGGCCGCCGATACCGACGCGCAGAGGTTGTGTGTTCATGTGCTTCTCCAGAAATAAAATAAAGCGCCCTAAGAGCGAAACAGGCGGCTGTACTG
The DNA here is from genome assembly GCF_007828705.1 of Pseudomonas sp. SJZ131. Classification (NCBI taxonomy): domain Bacteria; kingdom Pseudomonadati; phylum Pseudomonadota; class Gammaproteobacteria; order Pseudomonadales; family Pseudomonadaceae; genus Pseudomonas; species Pseudomonas sp. SJZ131. The sequence continues at coordinate 557,003 of NZ_VIVC01000004.1, forward strand.
GCGTTCGTGGCCCATGCACGCCAGGGACAGGCCGAATGCGGCGCTGCCCACGTGCTGGGGATTGATGCGCGTTGCGTGCTGCTGAGCTTGTTGCAGCAGCGGCAGCAATTGGCTGGTCAGGCGTTGCGCGGCTTGCTGGCCCAGCGGCAGGGTTTTCATCAGCACCGCCAACTGGTTTTCCAGCCAACTCCACAGCCACGCGGCCAAGGCGTCTTGCGGCGTGATGCCCCAGGCGCGTGCGGCTAAGGCCCAGCCAAGTGCCAGATGCGGCTCGGAGCGTTGTTCGAGAAAGGCCCGCGCCGGCAAGTCGAGTTCCGGCAAACCATTGAGCAATTGCTGCAACGAGTAGCCCATCTGGCGACTTTCCTGATGCAGTTCACGGGTTTCGCGACTGGCGCGGTGCTCCTCGCAGCGTTGCAACAGTTCGCACCAATTGTCGTCGGCGGCGGCGACGCAATGCGCGAGCAGCAATGGCGCTTCGAAACGCGCAAGGTTGAGCAACAATTGATCACTGATCCAGCGCCGCGCATTCTCGGCGTCCGTCACGCGGCCGTTATCCACGGCCATTTCCAGGCCTTGCGAATAGCTGTAGCCGCCAATCGGCAATTGCGGACTGGCCAGGCGCAGCAGCGCCCAGGCTGGGTTCATAAACGCACGCCGAACTGGTGCAGTTTCGGCGGATAGTTGAAATCTTCGTCGCCGTGCCGCGAATGATGATGGCCGCCACCGTAGGCGCCGTGTTCCGGTTGGAACGGCGCTTCGATGTTTTCAACATTGGCATTCAGCTGTTCGAGCATGGCTTTGAGCACGTAGTCGTCGAGCAGACGCAACCAGCCGTCACCGACCTGCAACGCGACGTGGCGGTTGCCCAAGTGATACGCCGCGCGGGTCAGTTCGAAGCTGTTGGCGCAGGTGACATGGAGCAGTTGTTCGGGGCGCGCACAAACCCGCACCACTCGGCCATCTTCGGCCTGCAGGCATTCGCCGTCATACAGCGGCGGTTGGCCGCGCTCCAGAAACAACCCGACGTCTTCCTGTTCGGCACTGAAACAGCGCAAACGACTTTTGCTCCGGGCTTCGAAGGTCAGGTGCAACTCGGCGGCCCAGACGGGTTGAGGGTCGATTCTGCGATGAATCACCAGCATCGGAAAGCTTCCAGCAAAGGACAATGCTCTGGTTAGAGCAAGGGGCTTGCCAATCGCACGATCTGTAGGAAAACCCTGACGGAGAATAGTAGTTGTTGCAGGATGTTGCGGGGATTTGAGCGATGTTGGTGCGTGAAGAATTGTTCATGCACCAAATGCGGGAGAAGGGCTAGCGATACTCTGACTGGCAATAACCTGTAGGAGCAGAGCTTGCTCGCGAAAGCGGATTACCAGTCGACATCATTGTTGAATGTGCCGACGCCTTCGCGGGCAAGCCTCGCTCCTACGGTTTTATCTTTTATTCAGTGCTGCCGAGGCCTTGCCAGTGCTTCAGCCCGATAAAGATGAAACGCAATTGCTGCGTAATCTTCGCCTGAGGTGTCAGGTGCTCGGGCAGTGCCTGGACGGGCGGATCAATAATGTCCGGCAAGGTTGCGAACACGCTTTTGACGATAAGGTCGGCCATGACATTCAGCCCGGCGAGGTCCAGATGCTGCAATTTCGGCATCAGCGACAAGTCGGCCGCGAGGTCGGAACTGATGTCTTCGCGCAAACGGCCAATCGCCTGACGCACCGGCATCGAGCCGCCGTACTGCTCGCGGGCGAGAAACAGAAATTGCGAGCGGTTGGCGCTGACCACATCGAGAAAGATCCGCACCGAGGCATCGATGATGCCGCCCATGACAAATTCGTTATGGCGTACCAGGCGGATGGTTTCGCGGAAGGTCTGGCCGACTTCGCTGACCAGCACCAGGCCCAATTCGTCCATATCGGCAAAATGCCGGTAGAAACCGGTGGGCACGATCCCGGCGGTTTTCGCCACTTCACGCAGGCTCAGGCTGCCGAATCCTCGGCCGCACTCCATCAGATGCCGAGCGGCGTCCATCAAGGCGTTGCGGGTCTGTTGTTTCTGTTCGGCGCGGGGCAGCATCGCAAAAGTGTTTTCTGGAGAGGACTGCGGCGCACTCTAGCAAATCGGCTTTGCTGGCGTCGAACGGGAATCAGGGTTTGCAGCGGGGAACGAGGGTGGCGCTATTGAGTGTGGCTATAAAAGGCAAAAGCCCAATCCGGTGATTGGGCTTTTTTTCTGGGCCACCATGGGCTCAGCTCACTGCGCTGTTGCGTTCGATAACACGATCACCACCACCTTCGGCAACGGCTTGGCCTTGTGGGGTTTTGTCGTAGCCATCTTCAACCAGACCTTTTTCTTCAAGACGGTTGCGGCCGTTTTCGGCGACTGCCTGACCTTGAGGAGTTTTGTCGTAACCGTCTTCGGCAACGGACTGGCCTTGTGGAGTTTTGTCGTAGCCATCTTCGGTGATCAAGCCTTTCTCTTTCAGGCGATCATTACCACCTTCAGCGAGGGTCTGACCTTGTGGAGTGCGGTCCGAACCGTCGGCTGCTACGGTGTGGCTGTAAGCCGAGTGGCTGTCTTTGACTTGTGGTGTGGCTTGTTCGGCGGCTGGCAGAGCGAAAGCAGTGCTGGCCAGCATCGAGAGGGTAAGACTAAGCAGTAATTGGCGTTTCATGATGGGTTGCTCCTTGGGAGGGCGATAAATTGGGTACGAGGGCAATGCTACTCTCGATAAGTCGATATAAAAGTTCATAAACGCAATGGTAATAATCAACAGAATTGATTGTTCTGCGCAGAGGCTCTAGATCGGGCGTTTCAGGCGGGCGGTTTTGCACCGAGGTGGGTAGTTTCGACCCATTCGCGCCGCACAACAGTGCGGGACCGGTAACGCTTGAAGCGTGCGCACTGTGTCGGCGGAGGATTATTTCAACGTTAAGCGCCAATCCGGTTAAACCTGAGCGGCGTTTTTCAGTCGTAGATTTCATGGCAGGCCAGTTCTGGCCTAACGTTTCACACATGCGTCGCAGTCAGGGCGCTCAGTCGTATTCAGGAGCCCTGTGCAATGACGCGCACTTCTAAAATAATCACCTGGACCCTTTCCACCCTTGTCGTGCTGTTGGCGATCCTGGTTTTGGTCATCGTGTTCTTCGATTGGAACCGGATCAAACCGCCGTTGAACGCCAAAGTTTCCGAAGAGCTGCACCGACCGTTCGCCATCAACGGCAACCTTGCGGTGGTGTGGCGCCGTGAACTTGATGAGGCCGGCTGGCGCTCATGGGTGCCGTGGCCGCACGTGGTTGCCGAGGACTTGAGCCTGGGCAACCCGGATTGGTCGAAACAGCCGCAGATGGTCACGCTCAAGCGCGTCGAACTGCGCATCTCGCCGCTGGCCCTGTTGGCGCAGCGCGTGGTCATCCCGCGTATTGACCTCACCGAACCCAACGCCGAGCTGCAACGCCTGGCCGATGGCCGCGCGAACTGGACGTTCAAATTCGACCCGAAAGACCCGAACGCCGAGCCGTCAAATTGGGTGGTCGACATCGGCGCCATCGGTTTCGACAAGGGCCACGTCACGCTGGACGACCAGAGTTTGAAAACCCAGCTCGACGTGTTGATCGACCCGCTGGGCAAGCCGATTCCGTTCAGTGACATCGTCGGTGACAAAGCCGCGAAAACTGCCGTGGAGAAGGGCGCAGCGCCGCAGGACTACGCGTTTGCGATCAAGGTCAAAGGCCAATATCACCAGCAGAAACTCACCGGCGAAGGCAAGATCGGCGGTTTGCTCGCCTTGCAGGACGCGGCCAAGCCGTTTCCGCTGCAAGCGAAAGCGCAGATCGCCGATACCCGTGTCGAGCTCGCAGGCACGCTGACTGATCCGCTCAACCTGGGTGCTTTGGACCTGCGGCTGAAGCTCGCCGGCAGCAGCCTGGCCAATCTGTATCCACTGACCGGCGTGACGCTGCCGGATTCGCCGCCGTATGCCACCGACGGTCACTTGATCGCCAAACTGCATGACGCGAACGGCGCGCAGTTCCGCTACGAAGGCTTCAACGGCAAGATCGGCGACAGCGATATCCATGGCGATCTGGCGTATGTCGCCAGCAAACCTCGGCCGAAACTCAGCGGCGCGCTGGTCTCCAATCAACTGTTGTTCGCCGATCTGGCGCCGCTGATTGGTGCCGATTCCAACGCCAAGCAAAAGGCCCGTGGCGGCGAGAGCAAGCAGCCGACGGACAAGGTGTTGCCGGTCGAGGAGTTCAAGACCGAGCGCTGGCGCGACATGGACGCCGATGTCGAATTCACCGGCAAACGCATCGTCCACAGCGAGAAACTGCCGTTCAATGACCTCTATACCCACGTGGTGTTGACCGACGGCGTGCTCAGCCTCGAACCGCTGCGCTTCGGCGTCGCCGGCGGCAAGCTGGATGCGCAGATTCGCCTGAATGGCCGCACCGAACCGCTGGAAGGCCAGGCAAAACTGACGGCACGCGGCTTCAAGCTCAAGGAGCTGTTCCCGACCTTTGAACCGATGAAAACCAGTTTCGGTGAGCTGAATGGCGACGCCAATATCGCCGGGCGCGGCAATTCCGTCGCGGCGTTGTTGGGCAGCTCCAACGGCAAACTGAAAATGTTGATCAATGACGGCGCGATCAGCCGTGAGTTGATGGAACTGGCGGGGCTTAACGTCGGCAACTACGTGGTCGGCAAGATCTTTGGCGACAAGGAAGTGAAGATCAATTGCGCGGCGGCTGACTTTGATATCAAAACCGGCCTGGCGACCACGCAGTTGTTCGTCTTCGATACCGAGAACGCGATTATCTACATCGACGGCAACGCCAACATGGCCACCGAGCAACTGGACCTGACGGTGACGCCGGAATCGAAAGGCTGGCGCTTGATATCGCTGCGTTCGCCGCTGTACGTGCGCGGCAAATTCATCAAACCGGACGCCGGCGTCAAAGCCGTGCCGCTGGTACTGCGTGGCGCGGGGATGGTTGCGTTGGGCGTGATTGCTGCCCCGGCGGCAGGCTTGCTGGCGCTGATCGCACCGAGTGGCGGCGAACCGAACCAGTGCGAGCCATTGCTGCAACAGATGAAAGCAGGCAAGGCACCGGTGACCGTCAAGCCGAGCAAATAACTGGTCTGGATCGTGGGTACGATCATTTTGCGGCGCTCATGAAAACGCCTTCGCGGGCAAGCCTCGCTCCTACAGGTATGGTGTTGACCCTGTAGGAGCGAGGCTTGCCCGCGAAGGCGATCTATCAGGTGTTACAGGTCGTTCAGAATGTCCGCCATGTCATCGGCGTGCTCTTCTTCCTGGGCCAGGATGTCTTCGAAGATGCGCCGAGTGGTCGGATCCTTCTCGCCGATGTACTGGATGATTTCGCGGTAGCTGTCGATGGCGATGCGCTCGGCGACCAGGTCTTCGTAGACCATTTCCTTCAGCGTATTGCCCGCCACGTATTGGGCGTGGGAGTTCTTCGACAGCAGGTCGGGGTTGAACTCAGGCTCGCCACCCAGCTGCACGATGCGCTCGGCCAGACGGTCGGCGTGTTCGGCTTCCTGATTGGCGTGTTCGAGGAATTCCTCGGCGGCCACGTGCGCTTTCACGCCGTTGGCCATGAAGTAGTGGCGCTTGTAGCGCAACACGCAGACCAGTTCGGTGGCCAGCGATTCGTTGAGCAGGCGCAGCACTTCTTCGCGGTCGGCGCTGTAGCCTTCGGTCACGGCACCGTTTTCGACGTTCTGGCGGGCCCGCTGACGCAGGGTGTTTTTGTCAGACAAATGCATGTCGCTCATCTCGATCTCCTGGAGGCTAATCCGGTTTGCGTCACGCCTCTCGGGGACGTGATCGCTACTTAAGATGGGAGTAACACGCGCGGCAGAAAGTTTTATGAAATTGGTCCAGCGGTCAACATTTGTTGACTTGGGTCACGCAGAACGCGCTGTGCCCGACGCCGAAAGTGCTCTCGGTTGGGTAGATCGTGGCCGGGTTGAAACAGGGCGGATGGCATAAACTGCGCGAGCACGCTGGCGATGCCTGGCTGAGGTCTTGCATCGGCTCTGGCGTCATCTCACTGATCACAAGGATGTCCGCCCATGTCGCAAGATTGCGCAACGCGTTACCCGTTGGTGCTGGTCCCGGGAATGCTCGGGTTTATTCGCCTGGTGCTGTATCCGTACTGGTACGGAATCATCGCGGCGCTGCGCCGTGGTGGTGCGGTGGTGATCGCGGTGCAGGTGTCGCCGCTCAATTCCAGCGAGGTGCGAGGCGAGCAGTTGCTGGCGCGAATTGCTGAGATTTTGCGCGAGACCGGGGCGCAGAAGGTCAACTTGATCGGCCATAGCCAAGGCTCGTTGACAGCTCGTTATGCGGCTGCGCAACGTCCGGATCTGGTGGCTTCCGTGACCTCGGTGGCCGGACCGAATCACGGCTCGGAGTTGGCTGATTACCTGCAAAAACATTACCCGGCGGACAGCGCCAAAGGCCGTTTGCTCGGCGTGCTGCTGCGGGTGATCGGCGCGGTGATGGCGCTGCTGGACACTGGTTATCACGGGCCGAAGTTGCCGGTGGACATTCCCGCCTCGCACCATTCGCTGACGACCGCAGGGGTGGCGCTGTTCAATCAGCGTTATCCACAAGGGTTGCCAGACACGTGGGGCGGGCAGGGGCCGGAAGAGGTCAGCGGCGTGCGTTATTACTCGTGGTCCGGGACCTTGCAGCCGGGCAAGACCGATCGCGGCGGCAATTTGTTTGACGGGACCAATCGCAGTTGCCGGTTGTTCGCCAGAACCTTCGTGCGCGAAGCGGGGCATTGCGACGGAATGGTCGGGCGCTACAGCTCGCACCTCGGCACGGTGATTGGCGACGACTTCCCGATGGATCACTTCGACATCGTCAACCAGTCGCTGGGCCTGGTCGGCAAAGGCGCGCAGCCGCTGCGGCTGTTTGTGGAGCACGCCGCGCGGTTGAAAGCGGCGGGGGTGTAAACCGCGTCATCGTTCTTCGCGGGCAAGCCTTGCTCCTACAGGATTTCGGGGATCCCTGTGGGAGTGAGCCTGCTCGCGGTGGCGTCAGGTCAGGCGACGCGAATCCAGACCGCGTCATCGTTCTTCGCGGGCAAGCCTTGCTCCTACAGGTTGTCGGGGATCCCTGTGGGAGTGAGCCTGCTCGCGATGACGTCCGGTCAGGCAACGCGAATCCAGACCGCGTCATCGTTCTTCGCGGGCAAGCCTTGCTCCTACAGGATTTCGGGGATCCCTGTGGGAGTGAGCTTGCTCGCGATGGCGTCAGGTCAGGCGACGCGAATCTTGCGGCCCAGCACTGTTGTCCAGCGCTCGGAAAGTATCACGCCGCCCAGCGTCAACATCCCGCCCACCAGGTGATACATCGCCAATTGCTCATGCAAAACCACCGCCGCGATCAACGCGGTGATGATCGGCAGCAGGTTGAAAAACAGTGTGGTGCGGCTCGGGCCGAGGCGCGCCACGGCTTGCATCCACACCAGCGGCGCGACCATCGACGCCAGCAGGCACGCGTACAGCACCAGCGGAATGTTTTGCGCGGTCAGGCCGATTTTCGGCGACACCGCGAACAGCGGAAACAGCACAATCACCGCCACCCACACCTGCATGTACAGCAACACCAGCGGCGGCAGGCGCAGCTGCCATTTTTTCAGCAAAGTGTTGTAAATCGCGTAGGCCAGCGTCGCGATCAACATCATCGCGTCGCCCAGATTTACCCCGTGTTCAAGCAATACGCCGAGGCTGCCGGACGACACCACCACCAGCACCCCGGCGAACGACAGCACCGCACCGGCCAACGCGCCGGCGGTCAGGCGTTGGCCGAGGCTGATAATCGCCATGGTCAGCGACATCAAAGGCATCAGCGACAGGATGATGCCCATGTTGGTCGCCGAAGTCCGGGTCGCCGCAAAGTAGGCCAGGCTCTGATAAACCGCCATGCCGAGCACGCCGAGGACGAAGATTTTGCCGAGGTTAGCGCGGATCTTCGGCCAGTGCGCGATCACCGGTTTGAGCATGAAAGGGGTGAACAGCAATCCGGCCAGCAGCCAGCGATAGAAACCGATCTCGGCCGGGAAAATCGCCCCGGCCGACATTTTTGTGATCACGGTGTTGCCGGCCCAGATGAAAATGGCCAGCAAGGGATAAGCGTATTGCATCGCAAACAACCAGAACGTAAATGAAGGGCAATTATCCGCTTGTCTGGATGCACGCCTATACTTCGATCCAGACAACCTGCCCCTGATGACGGACAGCATGAGCCGCAAACACATTGATCTTCTGGATTTCCGCGAGCTACCGGCGCCGGTGTACTTCCGCTACGCCGACTTCGACACCCACGAATATGCCGCTGCGCACCGCCACCCGTGGGGCACGCTGGAATATTCCTCCAGCGGCGTGCTGCACATGGAAATCGGCAGCAGCCGGTTCATGTCGCCGCCGCAATACGCGGTTTGGGTACCGCCGCACACCGAGCACAGCTTCTACAGCAACCAGCCGATCAACTACCGCGCGGTGTGCCTGGCGCCGTCGCTGTGCCGGGAGTTGCCGCAGCAAGCGTGCACGCTGGCGATCAGCGACATTCTCAAGGCAATCCTCAAGGACTTCGCCGCCCGCGATGTGAAGATTCCCGAGCAGGACGCCGATGTTCGTCTCGCCCAAGTGCTGGTGGACCAATTGCAGCAGGCGCCCGAGCATGCCTGTTATTTGCCGTACGCCAGCAGTCCGGGGCTGCTCGGGATCCTCGAAGCGTTGCAGGCCGAGCCTAGTGATAACCGGCCATTGGCCGAATGGGCGGCGCAGATTCACGTCAGCGAGCGCACCTTGGCGCGGCAGTTTGTTCGCGAATTGGGCATGAGTTTCGGCGAATGGCGCCTGCGCCTGCGCTTTCTCGCGGCGATCGAAGCGCTCGGCAGCGCGCGCAGCATTCAGGAAATCGCCTTCGACCTCGGCTATAGCAGCGGTTCGGCGTTTATCGCGATGTTTCAACGCCAGGCCGAGTGCACGCCGGAGCAATATCGGCGCAGTCATCTCGACGGCAGGAAGGTGTAACAGGCTTTGTCTACACTCAGGGCGAGGCCGCATCCATCGGTGCGGCAACAAGGAGAAAACTCCATGAAGATGTTGCGTGTGCCTTTGTTGATGATCGGTTTGCTGCTCTGTTCCCAAGGCTTCGCCGCCACCGCCCAGCAGAACAAAATGACCACCTGCAATGCCGACGCTACTGCGAAAAGTCTCAAGGGCGATGAGCGCAAGGCCTACATGAGCACCTGCCTGAAAGCGGCGCCAGCGGCCAATGACGGAAAAGTCCTGACGCCGCAGCAAGAGAAAATGAAAACCTGCAACGCCGACGCCAAGACCAAAGCGCTCACGGGCGATGCGCGCAAAACCTTCATGAGTGATTGTTTGAAGAAAAAGTAAGCCATCCGGATAAGCACAATTCGGTGTGGGAGCAGGTTGCCCGCGAATGCGTCGGGTCAGGCGAATCAGATGTTGAATGTGAGTCTGCCTTCGCGAGCAGGCTCGCTCCTGCATTTGACAGGTTTTGCCGCGGCCGGCGCGGTCCCCTGTAGGAGTGAGCCTGCTCGCGATGGCGTCCGTCAGCTCGCCCTGCACATTTCCTAGTGCTGATCCCGGAACGCTGGCAGACTGCCGGTCCTTTTACGCCGTTCGTTTTGAGGCTGTATGCCAACGTTTTCTCAACGCCAAGTCTTGCTGTTCATCAGTTGGATCATCATTTTCGGTGGGTTGCTGCTGGTGCTGCCGTTGCGCTTGCTGCCAAGCCTGCTGGCCGGTTTGCTGGTGTTTGAACTGGTCAACATGCTCACCCCGCAATTGCAGCGCCTGATCGAAGGTCGCCGCGCGCGGTGGCTGGCGGTGGCGTTGCTCGGCACTTTAGTGGTCAGCGTGCTGGCACTGATCTTCGCTGGCGCGATCAGCTTCCTGCTGCACGAAGCGGAAAACCCCGGCGCCTCCCTCGACAAATTCATGCACGTGGTCGACCGCGCACGCGGGCAACTGCCGCCGTTCATCGACGCCTACTTGCCGGCCAGTGCTGCGGAATTTCGCGTGGCCATCGGCGCGTGGATGAGCAAACACCTCAGCGACCTGCAACTGGTCGGCAAAGACGCCGCGCACATGTTCGTGACATTGCTGATCGGCATGGTGCTGGGCGCGATTATCGCGTTGCAGCGGGTGCCGGACGTGACCAAACGCAAACCGCTGGCGGCCGCGTTGTTCGACCGATTGCACCTGCTGGTCCAGGCCTTTCGCAACATCGTTTTTGCGCAGATCAAGATTTCCCTGCTCAACACCTTTTTCACCGGGATCTTCCTGGCAGTGATCCTGCCGATGTTCGGCATCAAGTTGCCGCTGACCAAAACCCTGATCGTGCTGACGTTCCTGCTCGGCTTGTTGCCGGTGATCGGCAACCTGATGTCGAACACGCTGATCACCATCGTCGGTTTGTCACTGTCGATCTGGGTCGCCGTGGCGGCGCTGGGTTATCTGATTTTTATCCACAAGCTCGAATACTTCCTCAACGCGCGCATCGTCGGCGGGCAGATCAGTGCCAAGTCGTGGGAGTTGCTGCTGGCAATGCTGGTGTTCGAGGCCGCATTCGGCCTGCCGGGCGTGGTGGCGGGGCCGATTTATTATGCGTACCTGAAGAGTGAGCTGAAGCAGGTGGGGATGGTTTGATCAGTTAAAGGTGTAGTGCCTGAGCTGATGCCTTCGCGGGCAAGCCTCGCTCCCACAGGGGATCGCACAAATCCTGTAGGAGCGAGGCTTGCCCGCGAAGGGCGCGACTCGGTTTCGGGTCAGTCCATCGAGCCGTAGCGCTTCATTGCTTCAATCGCCAAACCGCTGCCGATGCTGCCGAAGATGTTCCCTTCAACGTGCCGCGCGTTTGGCAGCATCGCCGAGACGCTGTTGCGCAGCGCCGGAATGCCGCTCGAACCGCCGGTAAAGAACACCGTATCAACCTGATCAACCCGCACGTTGGCGTCGTTCAACAGTTGCGTGACGCTGTTGCGCACGCGCTCCAGCAGATTGTTGATGGCGGATTCGAACAGCGCGCGGGTCAGTTCCACGCTCAGGCCCGGTTCGATACGGTCCAGCGGCACGTGACGGCTGTCGGCGTGGGTCAGCTGAATCTTGGTTTCCTCGACTTCCATCGCCAGCCAGTGCCCGGCGCGCTGGTCGATCAGCTTGAACAGGCGATCGATGCCGCCGGTGTCTTCGATGTCGTAGCGCATGCTGCCCAGCGCCAGGGTCGACTTCTGCGAATACACCGAGTTGATGGTGTGCCAGGTCGCCAGGTTCATGTGGTGACTGGTCGGCATATAGGCGCCGCTTTTCATGCGGCTGCCGTAGCCGAACAGCGGCATCAGGCCTTGCAGGCTCAGTTGCTTATCGAAATCGGTCCCGCCGATGTGCACGCCGCCGGTGGCGAGGATGTCGTCGTGGCGGTTGTCGTGCATGCGCCGCTCCGGCGACAGACGCACCAGCGAGAAGTCGGACGTACCACCGCCGATGTCGACGATCAGCACCAACTCTTCTTTTTCGATGGTCGACTCGTAGTCGAACGCAGCGGCAATCGGCTCGTACTGGAACGAAACATCCTTGAAGCCGATGGCGCGGGCGACATCGACCAAGGTGTTTTCGGCTTCCTGGTCGGCCAACTCATCGTCATCGACGAAAAATACCGGACGGCCCAGCACCACTTCTTCGAATTCGCGGCCGGCAGCGGTCTCGGCGCGTTTCTTCAACTGGCCGATGAATAACCCGAGCAGGTCCTTGAACGGCATCGCCGTGCCGAGAACGCTGGTGTCGTGCTTGATCAGCTTGGAACCCAACAGGCTCTTGAGCGAGCGCATCAGCCGGCCTTCGTAGCCTTCCAGGTACTCGTGCAGCGCCAGCCGGCCGTACACCGGGCGGCGTTCTTCGATGTTGAAAAAGACCACCGAGGGCAGGGTGATCTTGTCGTCCTCCAGCGCGATCAGCGTTTCCATGCCGGGGCGCAGCCAGCCGACGGTGGAGTTGGACGTGCCGAAGTCGATGCCGCAGGCACGGGCTGGGGATGCGTTTTTCATGTCTTTCGAGTTCCGGTTAAAAAACGGCCGCGCAGTGTATGCCAGTGCGGCGAAGATTCGAAGGCCGACTATCCGCTAAATCAACGGTAATAGCGCCTTGATAAGCTGCCCGCATGCCCCAAACTTGTCTGCATCGACCCTGGCAGCCCCGGGATGGTCAAAAGAACCGCCCACCGCTGCCGATAAACTTCTGATGCGCAGCCCGGTCACAACCTTGAGATCGGTCAACCCAGCGGCGACTTATAGGTGCATGCTTGGGGTTCGCGGCGCGATTTTGATAACGGATGGTGATCCTCAGATGGACTTCAAAGACTATTACAAGATTCTCGGTGTGGAGCCGACCGCTGACGATAAGACGATTAAAGCCGCCTATCGCAAGCTCGCGCGCAAATACCACCCCGACGTCAGCAAGGAAAAAGACGCCGAGGAAAAGTTCAAGGACGCCTCGGAAGCTTATGAAGCGCTGAAAAGTGCCGACAAGCGCGCCGAATATGACGACTTGCGCAAATATGGCCAGCACGGCCAGCCGTTCCAGGGTCCGCCGGGTTGGCAGAACCGTGGCGGCGGTGGTTTTGGTGGTGGTCAGGACACGGGCGATTTTTCGGACTTCTTCAGTTCGATCTTCGGCAACCGTGGTCCCGGTTTTGGTGGTGGACAGTCGGGCCGCAGCGCCGGACGTCGAGGGCAAGACGTGGAAATGGAACTCGCAGTATTTCTCGAAGAGACGCTCTCCAACGAATCGAAGAAGGTCACGTTCCAGGTCCCGCAATACAACGCGGCCGGCCAGCACGTCAGCAACACCACAAAAAGCCTCAACGTAAAAATCCCCGCCGGCGTGACCGACGGCGAGCGCATTCGCCTCAAGGGTCAGGGCGCGCCGGGCATCGGTGGCGGCGCCAATGGCGACCTGTTCCTGATCATCCGTTTCGCGCCGCACCCGAAATTTGATGTCGAGGGTGAAAACCTCATCATCACTTTGCCGCTGGCGCCGTGGGAACTGGCGTTGGGCGCTGAAGTGGCGGTGCCGACGCTGACCGGCAAGATCAACCTGAAAGTCCCGGCCGGCAGCCAGAATGGCCAGCGCATGCGCGCCAAGGGTCACGGTTTGCTGAACAAGAAAGGCGAGCGCGGTTTCCTTTTCGTGCAGCTCAAGGCTGTAATGCCGAAAACCTCGGACGACGAAACCAAGGCGTTGTGGCAAGAGTTGGCGAAGAAAGCCGCGTTCGACCCGAGAGAAAATTTTTGATCCGCTAGAACCTGGAGATACTGACGATGAGCAGTCCCCTGATCGTTCAACTGGACATGGCAGAATTCTGTGAGGCGACCGAATTGTCGGACGTCTACGTGATCGAAATCGTCGAACACGGCATCCTCGAACCTCAGGGCTCCGCGCCCAAGGATTGGCGTTTCAACGATTACGAACTGGCCCTGGCCAAACGCGCGGCCAAGCTGCGGCATGATCTGGAGCTGGAGTGGGAAGGCGTCGCGCTGGCGCTGGACCTGCTGGAAGAAGTCCAGCAACTGCGCGCGGAGAACCGCATGTTGAAACAGCGGTTGGGCCGGTTGGTGGTTGAGTAACAGCCCGAATATTGGGGTGTTGGTTCAATTGCCATCGCGAGCAAGCTCGCTCCCACAGGGTTTTGCGGTGTCTGCTGACAACCGAGCCCCCTGTGGGAGCGAGCTTGCTCGCGATGAAGATGGCGCAGCGCTAAAGGTCAAACTCCGCGCGGCAGCACCACGGTAAACAATGTTCCGTCCACTTCGTTGGAACTGACTTCAATCGTCCCGCCATGCGCGCGGACTACTTCCTTGACGATAAACAACCCCAAACCGAGGCTGGTCGACGGCTGCCCGAGTGTTTCGTCAACGCTGCGCACCAGCGGGTCGAAAATCGTCGCAATCGCCTCTGGCGGGATCGGCACGCCAAAGTTATGCACGGTCAGGCGCACGTCCTCGCCTTCGCCCATCAGTTCCACGGTAACGTCACGTTTGTTCGAGCCATGCTGCAAGGCATTGCCGATCAGATTTTGCAGCAGTTGATTGATCCTCCCGCCATCCCACGACCCTCGGGTATCGCCCTTCACCGTGATCGACGGATCGCATTCGGGGTTACCGGCGCAGGCCTGGGCAATCGCCTCGTGCGCGGCATCGGCGAGGTCCATCGGCGCCGGGGCAATTGGCAGGCTCTTGCCGAGCCGACTGCGTACCAGTTCAAGCAGATCGCTGACCATCGCCGCCATGTGCAGCGTGCCGCGCTTGATGTGCTTCACGCACGTCAACGCATTGCTGTCCAGATCGGTTTTGCGCAGGAGCATCTCGGTGGACATGCTCACCGCTTGCAACGGCGCGCGCAGGTCGTGGCCGAGGATCGCCAAGAACATATCGCGCGAATGGTTGACCCGCTCGGCATAAGCGGCGGTCGATTCGGCCAGCGCCTCGTCAATCGCTTCGTTGAAACGGATCATGTCCTGGAAGTAGGCCAAGTTCGGCGTTTTCAAGCTCGCGACCCAAAGGCGAATGACGCAGGCGCGCAAGTGGCGAAACTCTGACGTCATTTGCACCAGATCGAACCCGACGATGTGGCGCAATTCGCCATGGCTTGCGGCGGCCTCGACCAGTTTCGGGGATTTTTCCGGGCCATCGCCCTTGGCCTTCGCGGCCTGCTCTGCGGCGGTCTGCGCGGTGGTCATGTCCCGCGCGGCGGCCAGCAGGATGGCGCGGGCGTGATCGCGCAATGTCGTGCGATCCAGATTGTCGTCAGGGGTGATCGCGCGAGCGAATTCCTCCCATTCATCGACGACACGATCAACCTCTACCACGATGAATTCGCTTAAGCGCATAGAGCAGAATCCTGAGCAGGGACGGCGGAAAGTGAGCAGCATCTTAGCCCCTTATGGCTCAGGGCAACACTGCATAAATGTGAAGGTCGCAGGTGGTATTTATAGAGTGTCGACTTGCTGATTGTCGAAGTGTCCGAGCGGTTCGCCGAGGCAGAATCAATCATCTTTTGAATTATTGTTCAGACGTAATAATCGCTAGCCTGATTATTCAATTGATCATGGACGATTGTTATATGGACGATTCACTTTCCAGCGATGACGCAAGTGTCACTTACACCGCGCAGAGCCGAAACGCCACGCTTACCCGGGAACGCATCCAATCTGCCATTGAAGCCGCACGGGGCCTGGGCCCGCCGACAATCCGGCTGGCCAGCGAGGCGGCGCAAGTCAACTTTCCGGACTGGTATTTGCGGGCCCGAAAGATTGATCGCGAATACTTTGAAGACTTGTTCGGCCGGCGCTGGTTATTGCAGGGGCAACTCGACGAATTGATCGGTGGTTTGCAGCAGGATATACATCAATTTGCCGAGCCGTTATTAACCAAGGCATTAAAAGAAACACTGAACCTCAACCTGGATGTGCGCGCGACGGAGTTGCATCTGTATATCCGCGACACCGTGTTACCGGGTATCGACCTGGGCGCCAGTCGTGTGCGCCAGACCAGCCTGCTGGACGCCGCGTTGCACAATTTCGAGGCCGACGAGGCCAAACCCGACGCCTTTCGCGACGGCTCGGGCATTTTCACCCGTGATGATCAGGGCCAGTTGGTCCGGCATTCGCTGGCGATTGCGCCGTTCGTCACGTTATGCCGACGGCTCGACCTGGGCGCCAAATACCAGGCCCATCTCACTGCAATCCTGCAGCCGCCGGCGGCAGCCGCACGCCGCCAGTTGCAGGAGCAATCGGTCGCCACTGAGAAAGCCGAGTTCGCCTATACGGCACTCCGGGCAGTGCTCAAGGGCGACATTACTTACCACGCCTATGCCTGCCTGCTGAAAGTTCACGATGCGACGCCTGATCGGCGTTTCTACGGCGTGCCGATGCTCAACCATCGACTGTCGCTGATGGGCTTCAAAATCAGCGGCATCACCCTGTTCAGCGCCGTCGCGGAACCGGGCTGGGCGAAAAAAGCCACCGACGTCCTCAGCGGCCCGTTGCTGAAATGGGTGCTGGGCCTCTCCAGGGACGTGCCGATTCTGCCGTCGCAGGATTTGCAGCGGATCCAGTTGCTCAAGGATTTTTTTGCCAATGGGCCAAAAAGTGTCACCGAAGCCATGGCCCGGCAGCAGGACACCTACGCGCAAAGCCATCTGGCCGGCAACCTGATCGTTTACATCCCGGATGACCCCGATCATCCGTTGAAGGAATACGCCTCGTTCACCGAGTTCATGAAAACGCTGGTCAGCCAGTTGCGCCGTCCGCACTACCAGAAATTCTTCAAGCGTTTTGTCCGGCAACAGGACCAGGGCTTATTCATCGCGCGCGCCAGGGAGCGCTTCAGCACCTTCACCTGGCGCCAGCTCGAACCGCTGGACATGGGCCCGTGGTGGCGGCAAACCGCAGTGGAAAATCCTGACCCCGAACCTGTCACCAACGTCATCACTGGCGACCTCTGGAGCAACTTGCACACCAAGCGCCTGAACAAACTGATCGCCGACGCCCGTCAACTTGCCGTGCCCACCGATGACGAAGACGCGCAGAGTCGCTGGAAACGCCTGAGCAGTTATCTGAGCATCGGTTGGAACGTCTTCAACTTCGCCGCCATGCTGGTGCCTGGCGTCGGCGAAGCGGTGCTGGCGGTCATGGCCGCGCAGTTGCTCGAAGAACTCGTCGAAGGCCTCGAAGACTGGCGCAAGGGTGATCGCGATGAGGCGGCGGGGCACCTGGTTTCGGTGCTGATCAACGGCGCGCAACTGGCGATGATGGGCGCCGGGCATGTGCTGCCGGCGCGTGGCTTGACGGCGATCAAACCCTCGCCGGTGCTCGACGGCCTGCGCCCGGTGCAACTGCCCGACGGCCAGCTCAGTCTGTGGCAACCCGACCTGCAGCCCTATGACCTCGGGCCGGTGCTGGCGCAGGATTCGCGCGCCGACGAGCTGGGGTTGCATGCGCATCAAGGCAATCAGGTCTTGAGATTGGAAAATCAGCACTTCAACGTCAGCGCCGACCCGGCCAGCGCTGAGCCTTGCATCGAGCACCCGACGCGCAGCAATGCCTACCGGCCGAAACTGTCGAACAACGGCATCGGCGGTTGGCTGACCGAGCTGGATAAACCGCTGAACTGGGACCCGGACAAAGTCTGGCAACGCCTCGGCCATTCGCTTGAAAAACTGCCGGTCGAGCGCCAGACGCAGATCCGCACCGTCAGCGGTGTGGATCACACAGTGCTGCGCAGGATGTACGCCGAGCAGGAAGCGGCGCCGGCCATGCTCGTCGACACGCTCAGGCGCTTTCAGTTGTATGCCGATGTGCAGGGGTTGGCTGAACAGATCCTTGAGAACAACGTTGCGCCGTCGCTCGAAGGTTTTTTGCCGACGTTCATCACTGAGCTGCCACGCTGGCCGGAATCGAGGGCGGTGGAAGTATTCGACAGCGATGCGTTGTCCGGCGCTTCGAGTAAAAGTGGCAACCTCGACGCCACTGCCGCACAGACCCTGAAAATCAGTCGCGCGCAATTGCGCGCCGGCCAGCTCACCGAGCGGGTGCTCGATGCGCTGGACGAAGACGAAATCCACGCGTTACTGGGGCGGCAGATCTCGCCGCTGCGCGCAGAGCGTCTGAAGGCACTGCGTGCGCGTCTGGCCATGCACGCGGGACGCCAGACGCGCCGAGTGTTTGATTCGATGTACGCGTTGGGCGATGTCAGCGAGCCTCGGCAATTGTTGCTGCAACAGGAGTTTTCGACGCTGCCCGAACCGTTCGCTCGGCAGATTCTGGAGCAGGCCAGCCGCGACGATGTGCAATTCATCGAGCAGAAATCACGCTTGCCGTTGCGCCTCAAGACTCAGGCGCGCGAAGCCTTGCATGAGGTTCGCGTGAGCCGTGCCTACGAGGGTTTGTACCTCGACGGGTTGGCCACGGCGGACAGTGATCGGCTGGCGCTGCACAGCGCGGCGGCGTTGCCCGGCTGGTCGAACAAGGTGCGCATTGAAGTGCGTGAAGGTTCGTTCAACGGCGTTTTGCGCGACAGCGTCGGCGCCGAGGACGCCGCTATCCGCAAGGTATTGGTGGAGAACGGCGATGGTTCATTCGAGGCGCGCGACAGCGCAGACCAGCACTTGCATGGCGCCGATGATCTGTTCGCAGCGCTGCTGCATGCCTTGCCTGACGAGCAGCGCACGGCGCTGGGGTTCGAGATTTCCCAAGGTGCGCAACTCAGGGCCAAAGTGTTCGAACAGCCACTGTCTCGGGAAGTTTTTTCCACTCAGTTGCGCCAGACGCCGCTGCGCAAACCGGCGTATGACCCGCAGACCATGAAGCTGCGTGGCGGCATGCCGAGTGGCTTCCGGTTTATCCCCGGTGAAGCGTTTGTGCGCGATCGTTTGCAGAGTCTGTATCGGGGGTTTGAAGAACTGGATGTTGATCGGATCGTTGATGATTTGTACCGACGCAACATTCCCCTGCAACAGCATGTCACGGCGCTTGAAGATGAGTTCAACACGCTGTGCCATCAGTTGCACCGCTGGCAGGAATCGCCCACCGAAGCCATGCGTTTCAGCCCCGCCGGGGTCGCGCAATGGCAGGCCAGAAATCGCTTGGCGAAGATGCTCCGCCAGTGCTGGCAACGCACCGGCCCGCGCGGCGTCGAAGTGATTGGCGAAGCGCATCCGCAGGCGCTGGATTTTCGTGGCATGCCGATGGATCGGCACCTGCGTACTTTCCCCAGGCTGGAGGCGAATTTCGACCATGTGACCAGCCTCAGCCTGCGTGACACTGGCGTGTTCAGCGGCCAGATGCAGTTCCTCGGCTCGTTCCGAGGCCTGCGGCTGTTGAACCTGGCGGACAATTTGCTCACCGAATTGCCCGAAGAAATCGCCCACATGCGCCACCTCAATGACCTGATACTTGGCCGCAACCAGATCACCCTGACGCCCGACGCCGTGGCGCGGCTGAGGTCGCTGACCGGGTTGCGTTCGTTGTCCCTGTCCGAGAACCCGCTCGGCCTGGCGCCGGACATCAGCCAGATGCGTCATTTGCATGTTCTGCTGCTGGATAACACGCAGCTCGATGGTTTTCCTGTCGGTCTGTTCGGCCGGCCGCGGCCACGTCATTTCTATCTGGACCTGCGCGGTAATCCTGTCAGTCAGGTTGCGCAAGTGGCCCCAGGCTCGGTGAATGCCGAACTGTTGGCGCGCGCCCATATGCAGCGCACGTCACCGCCGATGAGCGATCAGGCGCTGCGGCAGATTGCGCTGTATACCGAGTCGGTCGGGCTCGATCCGCAACGTCTGTATCCGTCTCGCGGGACCGTCGACAGCATTAAATGGGACGAGGGCATCAGCGAGAAACAGTGGCAAGCGCGTCAGCCAATCTGGAACGCCGTGGAAGACGAATTTGGCTCGATGCATTTTTTCGACTTGCTCGAAGACCTCACGGAGACCGCTGATTTTCGCGCGGGCGGCGCTTATCGGGCGGACCTCACGGCCAAGGTCTGGCGGATGTTGGAGGCGATGCACGAGGATGCCGAACTGCGCGAAACGTTGTTCGCCGAAGCCTCGGTGCCGACCAATTGCCGCGACGGCGCGATTCAGGCGTTCAACGATTTCGGGATCCGGGTGCTGGTCCACGAGGCTAAACAGTTGGGCAATCGCGGTTTGATCGAGGCCGAACTGGTGGAGTTGGCCAAGGGCAAATCACGCATCGACAAGGTCAACAGCATCGCCCGCAAACAGGTGGGCGAACGGCTCGCTGCTGGCGAGACACTGCGGCGGGTGAATGCCGAGGGCAATATCGAGGGCACGATCGACGTGCTCGAAGTACACCTCAAATATCTACTCAAACTGGCCGATCGCCTGGACCTGCCCTGGCAGCCGCGCAGCATGCTGTTCGACAACCTCGCCGGGGTCACCGACGTCATGATCAATGACGCCCACGACTATGTGATAGCGGCTGAAGCTGACAATGGTTTGCGCCAGGCGATAGTCGAAGTGGACTTTTGGCAGAGCTTCATTGAGGCCACCCACCGTGCCGAATTCAAGGTGCTGAAGGAGCGCTACCACCACATCACGGCGTTCAAAATCGCTCTGGACGAGCGCGCCGCCGGCGAAGACCTGACACCGCGCGCGCGGGACAAACGCAAAGAACATCTGCGGATTCTCGCGTTTGAACTGGGCAAACCGGAAAGCGCTATCGCGCCCGGCGAAGTGATGACGGATGAGGCCTATGCCGCCGAACTGGCCAGCGTCGAAACGCAGATCAACCAACTGCGCCACACATTGACCCAACGCGCGATGGACATCGCCAAAGTGCAGCGCGAAGAAGCGCCCTGGTAACCATCCCCGCAGGATCACCGCAATCCTGTGGGAGCAAGGCTGGCCCGCGAAGGTATCGGCACATTCAAAATCAATCTTGAATGTGCTGATGCCTTCGCGGGCAAGCCTCGCTCCTACGGGTTTTGGGTGAAGTCAGAACAGGAAGTAACGCTGCGCCATTGGCAGGGATTCGGCCGGTTCGCACCACAGCAACACGCCGTCAGCCTTGACCTGATAAGTCTGCGGATCGACGTCGATGTGCGGCAGGTAATCGTTGTGGATCAGGTCGGTTTTCTGCACGTCGCGGCAGCCCTTGACCACGGCGATTTTCTTCTTCAATCCCAGCGCTTCGGGCAACCCGGCGTCCTGCGCAGCCTGGCTGATAAAGGTCAGACTGGTGGCGTGCAGCGAGCCGCCATAACTGGCGAACATCGGGCGGTAATGCACCGGTTGCGGCGTCGGAATCGAGGCATTGGCATCGCCCATCAGGCTCGCGGCAATCGCGCCGCCCTTGAGAATCAGCGTCGGTTTGACCCCGAAAAACGCTGGGCGCCACAGCACCAGATCGGCCCACTTACCGATTTCGATCGAACCCACTTCGTGGCTGATGCCGTGGGTGATGGCCGGGTTGATCGTGTATTTGGCGATGTAGCGTTTGGCGCGGAAGTTGTCGTTGCCCTCGCCGTCCTGAGGCAACGCGCCGCGCTGCTTTTTCATCTTGTCGGCGGTCTGCCAAGTGCGCGTGATCACTTCACCGACGCGGCCCATGGCCTGGCTGTCAGAGCTGATCATCGAAAACGCGCCGAGGTCGTGGAGGATGTCTTCGGCGGCGATTGTTTCGCGGCGGATGCGGCTTTCGGCGAACGCGACGTCTTCGGCGATGCTCGGGTCGAGGTGATGGCAGACCATCAACATGTCGAGGTGCTCGTCGATGGTGTTGCGGGTAAACGGCCGCGTCGGGTTGGTCGAACTCGGCAGCACATTGGGGAAACCGCAGGCCTTGATGATGTCCGGCGCATGCCCGCCACCGGCACCTTCAGTGTGATAGGTGTGGATGGTGCGGCCCTTGAACGCAGCGAGGGTGGTTTCGACGAAGCCGGACTCGTTGAGCGTGTCGGTGTGAATCGCCACTTGCACGTCGTACTCGTCCGCGACGCTCAGGCAGTTGTCGATGCTCGCCGGGGTGGTGCCCCAGTCTTCGTGCAGTTTCAGGCCGATGGCGCCGGCCTTGACCTGTTCGATCAACGGTTCGGGCAGGCTGGCGTTGCCCTTGCCGGTGAGGCCGATGTTCATCGGGAAAGCGTCGGCAGCCTGGAGCATCCGCGCCAGATGCCACGGCCCGGAGGTGCAGGTCGTGGCGTTGGTGCCGGTGGCCGGGCCGGTGCCGCCGCCGATCATGGTGGTGACGCCGCTCATCAGCGCTTCTTCGATTTGCTGCGGGCAGATGAAGTGAATGTGCGTGTCGATGCCGCCAGCGGTGAGGATCATGCCTTCACCGGCGATGACTTCGGTGCTCGCGCCGATGGCGATGCTCACGTTCGGTTGCACGTCCGGGTTGCCGGCCTTGCCGATGCCGGCGATGCGCCCGTCCTTGAGGCCGACATCGGCTTTGACGATGCCCCAGTGGTCGATGATCAGCGCGTTGGTGATGACGGTGTCGACTACTTGTGCGGCGAGCAATTGGCTCTGGCCCTGGCCGTCGCGGATGACTTTGCCGCCGCCGAATTTCACTTCTTCGCCGTAGGTGGTGAAGTCTTTTTCGACCTCGATCCACAGTTCGGTATCGGCCAGACGGACCTTGTCACCGACAGTGGGGCCGAACATGTCGGCGTAGGCTTGACGGGATATCTTCATCGCAATTCCTTGCACAAATTTAGTGTGGCGAGGGGGCTTGCCCCCGTTCGGGTGCGAAGCGCCCGCAAATTGGGTGATGAGGTTTTTCTGATGAACCGAGGTGACCGGTTTTACGACCGCTGCGCGGCCGAACGGGGGCAAGCCCCCTCGCCACAGGTGCGGTGTCAGTCGAGGTCACCCATGATCCTGCCGGCGAAGCCGAACACGCGGCGATGCCCGGCCAGATCCACCAGTTCAACCTCGCGACTTTGTCCCGGCTCAAACCGAACAGCCGTGCCGGCCGGGATGTTCAGGCGCATGCCACGGCTGGCGGCGCGGTCGAAGGTCAGCGCGTCATTGGTTTCGAAAAAGTGATAGTGCGAGCCGACCTGAATCGGCCGGTCGCCGCTGTTGGCGACTTTCAGGCTGATGGTGCGGCGGCCGACATTGAGTTCGATGTCGCCGGGCTGGATCTGGTATTCGCCGGGAATCATCCATTCACTCCTTGAAGAACTTTGTAATAGAGCGCGGTCGGCCGATAGTTGCCGGCCGGGTCGCACGCGTAATCGGGGATCTGTCCGGCGCGGGTGTAACCCAGCGCCTTGTAGAAATCTTCGGCGGGGGAGCCGGCCTCGGTGTCGAGGTAGAGCATGCCGCGCTTGTGCTGGCGCGCGGCGAGCTCCAGCGCGCTCATCAATTGCTGGCCCAGACCACGGCGCCGCGCCTGCTCGCGCACCAGCAGTTTCTGCACCTCGGCGCGGTTCAGGCCATTGGCTTTCTGGCACAGAATCAATTGCACGCTGGCCTGCACCTGCTCGTCCTTGACCACCACCCACAGCAGCACATTGCCCTTGTTCAGGTTGCTTTCGACCTCGTCGAAATAGGCCCGCGCCTGCGCTGCATCGAGGTCGGCCATGAAGCCGACGCTGGCGCCATAACCCACGGCGTCC
This sequence comes from Pseudomonas sp. SJZ131, assembly GCF_007828705.1. Taxonomy (NCBI): domain Bacteria; kingdom Pseudomonadati; phylum Pseudomonadota; class Gammaproteobacteria; order Pseudomonadales; family Pseudomonadaceae; genus Pseudomonas; species Pseudomonas sp. SJZ131. The sequence continues at coordinate 580,213 of NZ_VIVC01000004.1, forward strand.
AGCAGCAAATCGATCAAACCCTGGCGATAGTGCGCAAAACTTTCAACATTGACGCGACGCAATTGGGCGGCGTTCATCGGTGTCACTCCTTGTTGGCGAGCGGCGGCTCCGCGCCAGGATTGAGGGTCAGTTGCATGAAGGTCAGGTCGAGCCAGCGACCGAACTTGGTGCCCACCTGCGGCATCTGCCCGGTGATGACAAAACCGGCGCGCTGGTGCAGGCGAATAGACGCGGCGTTGCCGCTTTCGATGGCGGCGACCATCACGTGTTTGGCGCAGCCTCTGGCGCGTTCGATCAGTTCGCTCATCAGTTGCGGGCCGAGGCCGTTGCCGCGTTGATCGTTGCGCACGTAGACCGAATGCTCGACGGTGTGGCGAAAGCCGTCGAAGGGCCGCCAGTCACCGAACGAAGCGTAGCCGAGCACGCTGTTGTCCGCGTCGACGATCACCAGAATCGGATAACCCTGAGCTTGCCGGGCACTGAACCAGGCCTGGCGGTTGCCGAGGTCGACGGCCTGTTCGTTCCAGATCGCCGTGGTGTTGAGCACGGCGTCGTTGTAGATGTCGCGGATGGCTGGCAGGTCGGCGTGCAGCGCATCACGAATGTGATAAGTCATGGCGCGGCCTCAAGCGATCGGTTGGTGGACGGTGACCAGTTTGGTGCCGTCGGGGAACGTCGCCTCAACCTGGATCTCCGGGATCATTTCCGGGATGCCTTCCATCACTTGTTCGCGGCTCAGCAGCGTGGTGCCGAAGTGCATCAACTCGGCGACGGTGCGGCCGTCCCGCGCGCCTTCGAGCAGCGCGGCAGAGATGTAGGCCATGGCTTCCGGGTAATTGAGTTTCACGCCGCGCGCCAAACGTCGCTCGGCGACGAGGCCGGCGGTGAAGATCAGCAGCTTGTCTTTTTCGCGTGGGGTCAGGTCCATCGTCGGGGATCCATATCGGCAGTTTTTGTGAGGTTCTTACGGTGTGGGGTGTGTCAATTGAACCACCCCTCACCCTAGCCCTCTCCCCAGAGGGGAGAGGGGACTGATCTCGGTTGTTTTTTATGGCCGGATCAGTCAGCAATATTTTTTGAGCATTTGAGATGTTTAATTGCGACTCGGTCAGCAATATTTTTTGAGCATGTGAAATTTTCAAGTACGACTCGGTCAGGCTCCCTCTCCCCTCTGGGGAGAGGGCGGGGGGTGAGGGGTGGCCTTCAGGTGCTCCATATTCTGGGGGCGAGGGCTTCTCGTCCGAGTAATGCAGGTCTGAGTAAGCGCCACAAATCTATAAGCCAACCCCGTGCCAGCAACGCCTCACAGGCCAAACACCGCGCCACCAGCAATCCCGGCAACTGGGTCAAATCCCCGCGCACCTCGTTGGGCAGCGAGCGACAGATTTCCAGCAGATCGCTGTCGATTTCCCCGGTCACCAGCAACGTCGCAAATACCGGTTGGCCATCCAACCCGATCGGCGAATCAAGCAAACCATCAGCGCCGACAATGCGCTGGCGTTCGTGCCAGAGCAACTGGCCGTCGCGGCGGATGTCCAGCTGCGCCTGAAAATGCCCGAGGTCAAAACGCTCGCCGCTGGCCGGGCGACCCAGCGCCACCACGTCCCAATAGAACAATCGCGCATCGCCCTCAAGCTCAATCGAAGTGCTCAGCTCAGCCTGCGCCGCGCTGAAAATAATCGTCTCCTGCGGCAGCCATTCCAGGGTCGCGCCAGCGGCCACGCGCAATTCCAGTTGCTGATAAGCCGGACCGGCAGCGCGATACCATTTGGCCGCGCCGGGGCTGGTGATTTGTGCCCAGGCCTCGGCGCCGACGCTGGCCGAGATATCCAGCCGATCACCGCCGGCAATCCCGCCCGGCGGATGAACGATGATGTGCTGACACACCTCCGGGCCTTCGGCGTACAGGTGTTTTTGCACGCGCAGCGGGCCTTTGTGGCGACGCTGAACCGGGCGCGTGCTGGCGCCGAAACGCGCGTAGCCGAGCTCCAGCTCGGCGTGCCAACTCGGGGTAAACAGGGCAGTGGGGACAGGTAAATTCATGGTTTTTGATTATCGTCAGGACGCAGCAGATTAGATCGTAACCAGCCCGCGCACACCCTCGGCTTGCATATTTTCACCGCGACCCTGCTGGACGATCTCGCCTCGGGACATCACCAGGTATTGATCGGCCAGTTCGGCGGCGAAGTCGTAAAACTGTTCCACCAGCAAAATCGCCATGTCGCCACGTGCTGCGAGCTTCTTGATCACCGCGCCGATTTCCTTGATCACCGACGGCTGAATGCCTTCGGTCGGCTCGTCGAGAATCAGCAAGCGCGGACGGCTGGCCAACGCGCGGCCGATGGCCAATTGTTGCTGCTGGCCGCCGGACAAGTCACCACCACGCCGTTGCTTCATTTGCAGCAACACCGGAAACAGCTCGTAGATGAACGCCGGGACTTCCTTGGCTTCGCTGCCGGGGAAACGCGACAGGCCCATCAGCAGGTTTTCCTCGACGGTCAGCCGCCCGAAAATCTCCCGACCCTGCGGCACGTAAGCGATGCCGGCGTGCACCCGTTGATGCGGCTTGAGCGTGGTGATCGGCTTGCCTTCCCAATTCACCGCGCCTTCCTTGGCCGGCAACAGACCCATCAGGCACTTGAGCAGGGTGGTTTTACCGACGCCGTTGCGCCCTAGCAGGCAGGTGACTTCGCCGACCTTAACCTCAAACGTGAGGCCACGCAGAATGTGGCTACCGCCGTAATACTGATGCAGCTTGTCGACTTGCAGCATTGGTGAACTCTCCTCAAATCCCTGTAGGAGCGAGGCTTGCCCGCGAAGGGGACCTCAATGCCGCCAAAAGCTTCGCGGGCAAGCCTCGCTCCTACGGGGAGCAAAATCATCTACCGAGATAAACCTCGATCACGCGCTCATTGTCCTGCACCTGTTCCAGCGACCCTTCGGCCAGCACGCTGCCCTGATGCAGCACGGTGACGTGGTCGGCAATCGAGCCGACGAAGCCCATGTCGTGCTCCACCACCATCAACGAATGCTTGCCGGCCAGGCGCTTGAACAGCTCGGCGGTGAACTCGGTTTCGGCGTCGGTCATGCCGGCCACCGGTTCGTCGAGCAGCAGCAATTGCGGGTCCTGCATCAGCAACATGCCGATTTCCAGAAACTGCTTCTGCCCGTGGGACAGCAGCCCCGCCGGGCGATTGACCGAGGTGGTCAGGCGAATCGTTTCCAGCACTTCGGCAATCCGATCCTTCTGCTCGCCGCTCAGCCGTGCGCGCAAACTGGCCCACACCGACTTGTCGGTTTTCTGCGCCAGTTCGAGGTTCTCAAACACGCTCAACGCTTCGAACACCGTCGGCTTCTGGAACTTGCGGCCGATGCCGGCCTGGGCGATTTGCACTTCGCTCATCTGCGTCAAATCGAGGGTTTCGCCGAACCAGGCTTTGCCATGACTTGGCCGGGTTTTGCCGGTGATCACGTCCATCAGCGTGGTTTTGCCCGCGCCGTTGGGGCCGATGATGCAGCGCAATTCGCCGACGCCGATGTACAGGTTCAGATTGTTCAAAGCCTTGAAGCCATCGAAGCTGACGCTGATGTCTTCCAGGGTCAGGATCGTGCCGTGGCGGGTGTCGAGGCCGGGACCGACGCGTTGGCCGAAGCCAATGCTGTCGCGGCTGGTGCCGGCGTCCTTGTTCGGTTCCACCGGGAAAAACGCTGGTTCGAGCATAAATTCCGCCGTCGCAGTGACTCTCATTGTTCACCTCTCTTTTTCAGCAGCCCAATCACGCCCTTAGGCAGGTAAAGGGTCACGACGATGAACAGCGCGCCGAGAAAGAACAGCCAGTATTCCGGGAACGCCACGGTGAACCAGCTCTTCATGCCGTTGACCACGCCCGCGCCCAGCAATGGCCCGATCAGCGTGCCGCGACCACCCAAAGCGACCCACACGGCGGCTTCGATAGAGTTGGTCGGCGACATTTCGCTCGGGTTGATGATCCCCACTTGCGGCACGTACAACGCGCCGGCCAGACCACAGAGCACCGCGCTCAACACCCAGACGAACAACTTGAAACCCCGCGGATCGTAGCCGCAGAACATCAGGCGGTTTTCCGCGTCACGCAGTGCGGTGAGCACACGGCCGAACTTGCTCTGCGCCAGGCGCCAACCGATAAACAGGCTCGCCACCAGCAACAGCACCGTGGCGAAAAACAGCACCGCGCGCGTCCCCGGTTCGGTGATGCCGAAGCCGAGAATGGTGCGGAAATTGGTGAAACCGTTGTTGCCGCCAAAACCGGTTTCGTTGCGGAAAAACAGCAGCATCCCGGCGAAGGTCAGCGCCTGGGTCATGATCGAGAAATACACGCCTTTGATCCGCGAGCGGAACGCGAAAAACCCGAACACCAGCGCCAGCAATCCCGGCGCCAACACCACCAGACACATGGCCCAGAGGAAGCTGCTGGTGCCGGTCCAGTACCACGGCAATTCGGTCCACGACAGGAACGTCATGAACGCCGGCAAGGCATCGCCCGAGGCCTGGCGCATCAGGTACATGCCCATCGCGTAGCCGCCGAGGGCGAAGAACAAACCGTGGCCCAGCGACAGCAGACCGGCATAACCCCAGACCAGATCCAGCGCCAAAGCGACGATGGCATAACAGAGGATTTTGCCGACCAGCGTCAGCGTATACGCCGAGACGTGCAACGCGCTGTCGGCCGGCAACAGTGACAGCAATGGCAGCGCCAGCAGCAGCACAAGAATCACCACGCCCACGGCGAGGGTGACTTTGGGGCCGGCCTTTTGCGAGGCCGTGAGCATCAGGGGCTGGTTCATCAGTCGATCACCCGTCCTTTCAGTGCGAAGAGGCCTTGCGGACGTTTCTGGATGAACAGAATGATCAGCGCGAGGATCAGGATTTTGCCGAGCACCGCACCGATCTGCGGTTCGAGAATCTTGTTGGCGATGCCCAGGCCGAAGGCTGCGAACACGCTACCGGCCAACTGCCCGACGCCGCCGAGCACCACCACCAGGAACGAGTCGATGATGTAGCTCTGGCCGAGGTCCGGGCCGACGTTGCCGATCTGGCTCAACGCGACGCCACCGAGGCCAGCGATGCCCGAGCCGAGGCCGAACGCGAGCATGTCCACGCGCCCGGTCGGCACGCCGCAGCAGGCCGCCATGTTGCGATTCTGGGTGACCGCGCGCACGTTCAGACCGAGGCGCGTCTTGTTCAGCAGCAGCCAGGTCAGCACCACCACGAACAGCGCAAACGCGATGATGACGATGCGGTTGTAGGGCAACACGAGGTTGGGCAGCACTTGAATTCCGCCGGACAACCACGCCGGGTTGGCCACTTCAACGTTTTGCGCACCGAACAGCAAACGCACCAGTTGGATCAGCATCAGGCTGATGCCCCAGGTTGCGAGCAGGGTTTCCAGCGGTCGGCCGTAGAGGTGACGAATCACCGTGCGTTCCAGCGCCATGCCGATCGCGGCGGTGACAAAAAACGCCACCGGCAGCGCGATCAACGGGTAGAACTCGATGGCTTGCGGGGCGAAGCGCTGGAACATCAGCTGCACCACGTACGTCGAGTAGGCGCCGAGCATCAGCATCTCGCCGTGGGCCATGTTGATCACGCCGAGCAGGCCGAACGTGATCGCCAGACCGAGCGCGGCCAACAGCAGGATCGAGCCCAGCGACATGCCGCTGAACGCCTGGCCGAGCAACTCGCCGATCAGCAGTTTGCGTTTGACTTGCGCCAGGCTGGTTTCGGCGGCGGTGCGGACGCCGGAATCGGCTTCGACGCCCGGTTCGAGCAAACCCTCGAGGCGTGTGCGCGCCAGCGGATCGCCGGTTTCACCGAGCAAACGCACGGCGGCGAGGCGCACGGCGGGGTCGCTGTCGACCAGTTGCAGATTGGCCAACGCGAGGCTGAGGGCGGCGTGCACGCTTTCATCTCTTTCGCCAGCCAGTTGCTGGTCGAGGAATTTCAGCTGCGCCGGTTTGGCGCTTTTCTGCAATTGCTGCGCGGCGGCCAGACGGATTTTGGCGTCGGCGGCGAGCAATTGGTGGCTGGCCAGCGCGGTGTCGATCAGACCCCGCAGGCGATTGTTCAGGCGCAGGGTTTTCGGTTGGCCATCGACGGTCAATTCGCCTTGTTGCAGGGCGTTGATCAGTTCGATACGCGCCGGATCGGGCTGCGCTGCCCAGGCTTCCAGAAGCTTGGCTTGCTGCATCGGATTGGCCGCGACAAAGTCTTCGGCGTCGCCGGCAAAAGTGGCCATCGGCAGCAACAATGCGATGGCGAGAATGAGGCGGTAGAGGGCGGTGGGCATTAGTGGTGTCCTGTTCAGCGGCGGCCGATGAGACTGTGTTGGGCTTTGAATCGGCCCCTCACCCTAACCCTCTCCCCAAAGGGGCGAGGGGACTGACCGAGGCGTTTGGCAGACAGGCTGCGACCTGAAAAATCGAGGCGAACTCGGGCTTTGAAAAGCATGAAGATCGGCTCCCTTTCCCCCTCTCCCCAAAGGGGCGAGGGGACTGACCGAGGCGTTTGGGCAGACAGGCTGCGACCTGAAAAATCGAGGCGAACTCGGGCTTTGAAAAGCATGAAGATCGGCTCCCTTTCCCCCTCTCCCTGAAGGGGCGAGGGGACTGATTGAGGTGATTGGCAGACAGGCTGCGACCTGAAAAATCGAAGTGAACTCGGGCTTTGAAAGGCATGAAGATCGGCTCCCTTTTTCCCTCTCCCCAAAGGGGCGAGGGGACTGACCGAGGCGTTTGGCAGACAGGCTGCGACCTGAAAAAATCGAGGCGAACTCGGGCTTTGAAAAGCATGAAGATCGGCTCCCTTTCCCCCTCTCCCCTCTGGGGAGAGGGCTGGGGTGAGGGGTGGATTTCAAGTCTTCCCCAAAACCCGGATCCGCCTCAGTTGCTCTTCACCGCGTAATCCGGCTTTTTGTCGTTGCCATCGATAAACGGGCTCCACGGCTGGGCGCGGATCGGTCCTTCGGTCTGCCACACCACGTTGAACTGACCGTCGGCCTGAATTTCGCCGATCATCACCGGTTTGTGCAGGTGATGGTTGGTCTTGTCCATGGTCAGCGTGTAGCCCGATGGCGCCGCGAACGTCTGCCCGGCCAGCGCTTCACGGACCTTGTCGACGTCGGTCGATTTGGCTTTTTCCGCCGCTTGCGCCCACATGTGGATGCCGACGTAAGTCGCTTCCATCGGGTCGTTGGTCACCGCTTTGTCGGCGCCCGGCAGGTTGTGTTTCTTCGCGTAGGCTTTCCAGTCCGCTACGAATTTCTTGTTCGCCGGGTTCTCGACCGACTCAAAGTAGTTCCACGCCGCGAGGTTGCCCACCAACGGTTTGGTGTCGATCCCGCGCAGCTCCTCTTCGCCCACCGAGAACGCCACGACAGGCACGTCGGTGGCTTTCAAACCCTGGTTGGCCAGCTCTTTATAGAACGGCACGTTGGAGTCGCCGTTGACCGTCGAGATCACCGCAGTCTTGCCGCCGGCGGAGAATTTTTTGATGTTGGCGACGATGGTTTGGTAATCGCTGTGACCGAATGGCGTGTAGACCTCTTCGATGTCCTTGTCCGCCACACCTTTGGAGTGTAGGAACGAACGCAGAATCTTGTTGGTGGTGCGCGGGTAGACGTAGTCGGTGCCGAGCAGGAAGTAGCGTTTGGCGCTGCCACCTTCTTCGCTCATCAGGTATTCCACCGCCGGGATCGCTTGCTGATTCGGCGCCGCGCCAGTGTAGAAAACGTTCGGCGACATTTCTTCGCCCTCGTATTGCACCGGATAGAACAGCAGCCCGTTGAGTTCTTCGAACACCGGCAGCACCGATTTACGCGACACCGAGGTCCAGCAACCAAACACCACGGCGACCTTGTCCTGCGTCAGCAACTGCCGGCCCTTTTCGGCGAACAGCGGCCAGTTCGACGCCGGGTCAACCACCACCGGTTCGAGCATCTTGCCGTTGACGCCGCCCTTGGCGTTGATTTCGTCGATGGTCATCAACGCCATGTCTTTCAGCGAAGTTTCGGAGATCGCCATGGTGCCGGACAGCGAATGCAAAATACCGACCTTGATGGTCTCGGCGGCCTGGATTGTCCAGGTCATGCCCATCGCGGCAATGCTTGCCGTGAGTGTGAAAGCCTTGATCAAGCTGCGACGCTTCATGGTGCGATCTCCGTGAACATCAGTATTTTTTTTGGTTGGCAGAGGCGGACTACTGAAGGCTGTTTTGCAAAGGCTGTGCCCGGTCGGGTTTTGATAGGTAAATGTCGTGTCAGAGCGGTTGCGCGGGGAGGAGGGCGCACCAGAAGAGGACGGAGCGGGGGCGACGGTGCGTCAGGATGCGCCACATCGGGGCGCAGGGCGGCAAATCCCTGTGGGAGCGAGCGATACATATGTACCGCACGCACCGCTCGCAGATTGCTGATCATCCGCGCTCCTCTTCAAGTGAGCAGCGCATGGACAGCACTTCGATTTCTCCCTTGGCCGTCGGCAGCAAGGATTTCCCGGCAATGAGCCCGACCTTCAACAGCGCCGACGACGCCGCCTATTGGGCGCAGTTGCAAATTGGCGGCCGCCGGGACTTGGCCCTCGGCGCGGTGATCGTGCAAAGCGCCAACGGCAAATACCGGGCGACGAGGCCGGTCATCGGCAAGCGCACCTTGTATTTCAGCTTCGACGACTTGCTGGAGAAAGATCCGGCCACCGGGCATTTCTTCGTTCCTGAAGGCTATGTCGGCGTGGCTTATTTCATTGCCCACGCCGCCGATCGTGCTGAACCGCGACGCTTGCACCCGACGTGGACCGAAGAGCAGATCACCCTGTACCTCGGGTTCTTTTTTATCGGACATCTGGTGAGTTTTCTCCAGGATCCGGGGCCGTATGGCCAGCGTCACTACTTGTCCGGGCCGGACGGCTCGCTGATCAAATACGAGTCCACCGAGCCCGGTCGCGAACGGCAATTGCTCACGTCCCAATCCACCACAATCGGCCCGTTCAGCGATATCGAACGGATGATCCAGCGGCTCGCGCAAATCGGTACTTTAAGTGTGCTGGTGGCTAACGCCGCATGGGGTGGGCGCGTCGGCACGGTGCCGGGCAACTGGACGCCGGGCCAACCGGCGGTCAACAGAACCGTGCATGACGACACAATGTTCTACGCGCCGGTCGCCGACTCAAGCAGCCAGGCGATCCTCGCGGCGAGCAGCGTGCTCGCGCTGCTGCCGAATACCGGTTATCTGGGATTTGTCCTGCGCCGCATCAACAGTCGCGAGCGCCTCGCCACTTACCCGATGGCCTCGGCTGCGGCGACCAGCGAGATGTTCCGGGTGTTGCGTTTCGACAACGTCAACACGCTCAAACTCGCCGAGCCAGCGGGTTATGAACTCGACGGCGTGTACTTCATCTCGCGTGCCGATACGCCTGGCAGCGCTGAAGAACCGTGGCTGTCTCAGCGGTTTTTCACGCCGGACGAACTGGCGGCAGGATTGCAGTTCGCGCATGAAAACAGCCATCGACGCGACTATGGCGATGAACTGCGTCTGTACACCGCAACCCGCGACGGCGCGGTGCTGCAATATGACCCTGCGCTCGACGTCGCTGAACGTACACTGCGCGATAACGCAGGCCTCAACCAGCAGTTGCGCAGTGGCGCGCTCAAACCCTCGGACTACGTGCGCAATGTGGCGAGTCATGGCCAATTGTCGGTGATCCACGGCAGTCCGTTGTGGGACGTCGCGGGGCGCGTCGGCGCCGATTGGCAGCCTTACGCCGCAGCGCACAATCTGAGCCCGGTGTTTGTTACGGCGGACGACGCCGCACGCTTCGCCCATCAAGCCATTGGCAGCCTGCGGGATCAGGCGTACGTCGGGTTGATCCTGCAATCGGCGGACAACGGTTTCGTCGCGACATTGCCGGTGCCCGCCTACGGGCCGCGATTTACTTTGGACCGCTTGTGTCCACGCGATGCCGACGGCGCGCCCATCGTGCTGCACAGCACTTATGCGCTGCACGGCATGTACGCCTCGCGCAGGCACGACGGGGCGCGAATGCTCAGTGCCGAAGCAGCGCAAATGTTCACGGATGGCGATATTCGGGCGCTGCTCGATAGCCGTAACAGCGTGATAGTCGCCTATCTCTCTGGAGCAGCCGATAGCCTGCTGGCGTATCGCGGCGATCAGCAAGCGCTGGCGGCGCGTGCGCGGTTGCGAGGACGGCTCGCCACGACCCTGACCGAGCCGCTGACCGTCACCGAGTTGACGACCGAGTTGGCAGGCACCGGCGAAGTAAGCGTAATCGTCGGCAGCGACACGTGGGGCGTGCGCGGCACAGTGCTCGGCGGCGGCGCGCAAAAAGCTGCGCAAGCGCCGCTGCTCGGCGCACGATTTGCCAGCGCTGAATTGACCGTGCTCGACGCTCGAAAACGCGCCCGAGGCGATTATCGCGCGGCCCGTTGCGGGCTCGGTTTTATCCTCAAACATAAAACCCGTGAAGAATACGTGGCCACCGAAACAGTCGCCGCCAATGCCCTGGACCGTTTGAACCACGCCAGCGATTTTGGCGCCCAAGTGTTGATCGACGAATTTCGCACGCACAGCGTGTATTACGCCGCCAGTTGGTTGCCCCGAGACCTGTCCACCGCCGATGGCTGGTTCGCCCGGCATTTCATCGCGCTCAACGACCTGTTCGCAGCGCTTTACGCCGACAACGGCACGCAACGCCTGACCCATCATCAAGACCTCACGTTGTACATCGCCTGCCTCGACGGCGCGTTGTTGCGGTATCGCTTTTCCAGTACTTCGACCTTGTTTGATCTGGCCCAGGGCGGCACGGGCACTGAAGATTTGCTGGCGCTGATGACACGTGACACGCCGCCGTATCGGTCGGTGGTAAACCGAATTGCCACGGGCGGCGAATTGCAGGTGCGGATCACCAGTGAATGCTGGGACGAGCGGGGCGTGGTGGCGGCGCAATGGAAACCCTTTGCGCTGATTCAGCGCCGTCAACTCAGCCCGGTATTCCTCTGGCAGGATGATGCCGTGCTCTTCGCCATGGCTCATATCGGCCCGGACCGCGAGCGCGTCTACGGCGGCCTGGTGCTGCGCCGCAACGATGGCCGATTTGTCGCGACATTGCCGGTCGCAGTGGATATCGAGGACTTTGCGCCGGGTTGGATTCGGCTGGATCAGCTGGTCGATCAAGGCGTATTCCTGGCCGGCAGCACCGTAGTTGCGCGCTATCATTCGCGGCGCCACGTTGAGCCGGTTTTTGCGCTGACCAGCGAACAGCGGGCCTTGTACCTGAACCTGTTTTCCACGGATTTTCTGTCCGCCATCCTGCCGAACTCGATCAACGCCACGCACCTGTCACCGGGCGATGAATACCTGATCGGCCTCGACGGCAGCCTGATTCGTTATCGACTCGGCAACAGCGCGCTCGCCCAGCAACTGAGCGCTTCATTGGCCGCGCCCAGCCTGTTGCAACAGCGGCAAACCCCGCTGGAATTGCAAATGCGCAACGGCACGCTGAAACCAACTGATCTGGTTGATCGGCTGGCGCAGGCCGGTCAGTTGCAGGTGGTTGAGGGCAGCGCGATTTGGGGCAGCCCGCGACGAGTGCTGCAGTGGTCGGGCGTGCACACCTCGGCGCAGTCATTGCTGCGCTTTGCCGTCAGCGAACCGGCGCTGAGCCCGCTGTTCAGCCAGGCCGACGATGCCGCACGCCACGTGAATGGTTTGGCGCAAGAGCGCCAGCAGATGATGTTCGGTTATCTGCTCAAGTCGCTGACCGATGAGTGTTATGTGCTGACGTTGCCCGTGGCCGGCGGTGAGGGCGCGCTGACGCTCGAACGGGTATTTCCCGAGGGTTTGCTGCCGACAGGTTTTGCACTGCACGGCCTGTATTTGCTGGCTCCGACATCTTCGGCCGCCTCATCGATGGACGTTCAGCGCAGCTTTATCTCGGCCGGTGACCTGACTCGGGCACTTGATGCTGTCAGGGTTTCGAGCGCCCAGGCGACGACCTATCTGGGCGTGTATGCGTGCTGCGCCGACGGCGCGTTGTTGCACTACAGCGCCGACCAGACGGCCGCCGAATGGTCGAGTTTCCCGGCGATCATCGCCTACGACAAACAACTGCAGTCAGGTCACGAGTCGTTGCTGGAGTTCGTCCGCAAATTGATCAAGGTCGGTGGTTTGCGTGTGCTGGAGCGCAGTCGTTATTGGTCGCCGCTGCGCGTGGATGCCACCGGTGTGAAAAGCGGAATCGGCGTGGTGCGCTGGCCGAAGGACAAACGACTCGCACTCGGGCCGTTGTTCGCGCATGCCGACGATGCCGCGCGTGCTGCCCAATTCAAACTCGGTCCCTTCACCGACAAGCAATACCTCGGTGCAATTGTGTGCAAACCGGACGCGCAGTTGTGGGCCGCGGTTCAGCCATTGGAGGACAGCCTGGGCAGTCACGCTGCGGCACGGCTGTTTTATTCAGGCCCTGGCGGGCCGATTGCGTCAGTCAGCGGACCGGGCGCGCAACCGCTGTCGATCCCGGTTTTGCCGAGCGGCTTCAAGCTCGCCGCCGTTCATCAGTTTTACAAAGTCACCCGCGTGATCAGCCCAACCAATGCTCAGGAACAACGGCTGATGGACAACCTGGCGCTGGCCGATTTGCGCTTCAGCGTCGAGGTGCTGCAAAAGAATGCGCAACCGGGAGCCTGCTGTTACCTGAGCAGTCGCGGCGGGGCCTTGCTCAAGTTCACGCCGAATTACACCGCCGAAGAAACCCGATTGCTGGATGAAGACATGGGCGCGGATGTCAGTAGTTTTTTCCAGCGACTGACGCGTATCAGCAAGCTTGAGGTGCTGGATGTGGACGCGTATTGGCAGCGTCCGGGACGGGTCGGTTCGTCGCAGGTGCCTTACTCGATTGAGCAGGCACCACTGAAACACGACGAGCTATAGTTTTCGCCAAGCTCAGCGGCGGCGCATCAGGCCGATGAAAAACAGACCGCCAATCGCAGCTGTGGCGACGCCGATGGGCAAGTCTTCCGGGGCGATCAAGGTGCGCGCGGCAACATCGACCCACACCAGGAAGATGCTCCCGAGCAGCACGCACACCGGCAGCAACCGCCGATGTTCGGCGCCGACAAGGCGCCGGGCAATGTGCGGCACCATCAGCCCGACAAAACCGATCGAGCCGCTGATCGACACCAGCACGCCGGTCATCAGCGACGCAATCAAAAACACCCGCAAACGTACGGTGCGAGCATTCAGCCCAAGGGTCACGGCGGTCTGCTCGCCCGCCATCAAGGCGTTCAATGGCCGTGCCATGCCGAGCAATAACACCAGGCCCAGCAACACGCTGGCGGCCGGCACCGCGAGCAATTCCCAGCGGGCCAACCCGAGGCCGCCGAGCATCCAGAACATCACCGCCGAACTGGCGCGATGGTCGCCCATGAACAGCAGCAAATTGGCAATCGCCATCATCACGAACGACACCGCCACGCCGCACAGCAGCAAGCGATCACTGTCCAGCCGGCCATTGCGATTGGCGATCATCAGCACCATCAACATGCTCGCCAATGCGCCGATGAACGCGGCAATCGGCAAGGTCAGCAACCCGACGATATTGCCCACGTGCAGCACCACAATCACCGCGCCCAGCGTCGCGCCGGAGGTGACGCCGAGCAGGTGCGGATCGGCCAGCGGGTTACGCGTCACCGCTTGCAGCACCGCGCCGATCAACGCCAGCCCGGCGCCAACCAATGCGCCGAGCAGCATGCGCGGCACGCGGATCAGCCAGACGATATGTTCCTGCCCGGCGCTCCAACTCTGTTCGCCGAGACCGAAAACCTTGAACAGCAGAATCCGCCACACCACGTCCACCGGCACCCGCGCCGGGCCGAAGCCCAGCGACACCACGCACGACACCAGCAACAGTGCGCCGAGGGCGATCAGCAACAAAGCGTAGCGGCGATTGATCATGGGCGCTGAGGCTCTTTGATCGAAAAGCCTTTGGCCAGAGTTTCCACCGCCAGCACGTTGTCGATGCCCGGCGTGGCTTGCACGTAGGGGATGACGATAAAGCGCTGGTTTTTGATCGCGTCCACCGATTGCAGCGCCTGGTTGTCGAGCAGGAATTGTTTTTTCTGCGCGGCAGTGACTTCGCCGTAATCGACGATGACGATCACTTGCGGATTGCGCTCGACCACGTTTTCCCAATTGACCCGGGTCCAGCTCGCCTCGACGTCGTCGAGAATATTGCGCCCGCCGGCCGCGTCGATCAGCGCTTGCGGCATGCCGAGACGGCCGGAGGTCATGGCCCGATCTTCACCGCTGTCATAGAGAAATACGCGCGGCTTGTTTGCCAGAACGTCTGCCGGAAGGTTTTTGCGCACGGCGGCGACTTTTGTCTGCATGTCGGCGATCAGCGCGTTGGCGCGGTCCTGCACGTCGAAGATTTTGCCGAGGTTGCGCAGGTCGTTGTAGGTGTCTTCCAGGGTCGCGGCCGGGCGCTTCATGACGAACGCGCAGGACTCGGTCAGCTCGTAGACATTGATGCCCAGCGGTTGCAGGGTTTGCGGCGTGAGGTCGCCGCCGACGCGCATGCCGTAATCCCAACCGGCGAAGAAGAAGTCGACGTTGGCATTGAGCAGGGTTTCCACCGACGGATATTTGGCCGCCAGTTCCGGCAAACCGTCGAGCAGCGATTGCATGTCGGGGGTGACCGATTTCCAGCCACTGACGCCGCTGTAACCGGCCATGCTCGGTTTGAGGCCGAGGGCGAGCATCATCTGGGTCATGTTGATGTCGTGGCTGACCGCGTGTTTCGGCGCCTGCTTGAAAGTCACTTCGCGGTTGCAACTCTGCACCGTCAGCGGGTATTTCGTCGCCTCGGCGAACGCGTGGGCGCTGCCCAGTAACAGGGCGACGCAGAACAGGGAACGCACAGTCATGGTTGGGTTATCCAGGTGATTCGTGGGTAGCCGTGGAGGGGATGGTCGTCGATCAACGCTTCGACGCCGAACACCTCGCGCAGCAGCGGCGCGGTGAGCACTTGTTGCGGCGTGCCGCTGGCGACGATGCGCCCGTGGTTGATCACGTACAGCCGATCGCAGAAAGCCGCGGCCAGATTGAGGTCATGGATGCTCGCGAGGGTGCCGATGTTCAGGCGTTTGACCAGTTGCAGCAATTCGAGCTGATAGCGCGGGTCGAGGTGATTGGTCGGCTCGTCGAGGATCAGCAATTGCGGTTGCTGCGCCAGTGCGCGGGCGAGGATCACGCGTTGTTTTTCACCGCCGGAGAGCGTGGCGAAAGCGTGGTCTTCGAAGCCGCTGAGGCCGACCGATGCCAGTGCTTGGGTGGCGAGTTGGCGGTCGTCGAGCGTGTCGCCATCGAACAGGCCTTTGTGCGGCGTGCGGCCCATGGCGACCACTTCATCGACGGTCAGGCCAAAGGCGTCGGGGAATTCCTGCAACACCACCGCAATGCGTTGCGCGCACCAGCGCGAGGATTGTTTCCAGACGTTGTGGTGGTCCAGTTGGACCTCGCCGCTCTCGGGTTTGCTGAAGCGATAGGCGCAGCGCAGCAGGCTGGTCTTGCCGCTACCGTTGGGCCCGATCAACCCGACAAACTCGCCGGCGGCCACGTGCAGCGAGGCATCACGCAGTTGAAACTGGTGATGACAATGGCCGTGGCCCAGGGGTGTCCAGGCGAGGTTAGTGAGGTTGAGCGAGGTCATGCAGGTTTCCGTTGGGTGGTGATTGTGATTGCTATGTGTGTCAGTTGAATAGGTCCCCTCACCCTAACCCTCTCCCCAAAGGGGCGAGGGGACTGACCGAGGTGCTCTTGGATCTTCATCGACCTGAAAAACCGAGTCGAATTCAGATTCAGAAAAGCCCCCGATCGGCTCCCTCACTCTCCCCAAAGGGGCGAGGGGACTGACCGAGGTGTTCTTTGGATCTACATCGACCTGAAAAACCGAGTCGAACTCAGGTTCTGAAAAACCGAGTCCTACTCAGATTCAGAAAAGCCCCCGATCGGCTCCCTTTCCCCCTCTCCCCTCTGGGGAGAGGGTTGGGGTGAGGGGTGGCTTTTGAATCAAAAGGTGTAATCAGCGGTAACGAAAAACGACCGTGGTTCGCCGAGGATCCACTGCTGGCCGTCATTGTATTGGCTTTGCGCGTACTGGCGGTCAAACAGATTGTTCACCTGCAAGCCCAGCGTGGTATCGCGCAGGGCTTTCCAGGACAGCGTCGCATCGACCACGGTGTAGCTCGGCAGTTCGTTGCGGTTGGCCATGTCGGCGTATCGCGCATCGACATATCGCACGCCCGCACCGGCCTGCAGCTCATCGCTGAGCGCTTTGCTCAGCCACAGATTGGCCGTGCGCCGGGGCACGTCCACCGGCCGATTGCCGTTGCGCGACGCCGGGGCACCACCGAGCATTTCTTCGAAATCGTCGTACTTGGCTTTGACGATTGCGGCGTTAGCCTGCAATTGCCAAGCGTGCGGCAGTTGCAGATCCAGGCTCGCTTCCAGGCCATTTGACGACTGTTGGCCGACCTGTTGTTTGAGCGTCGGATTGCTCGGGTCGTCGGTCAGCAATTTCTTTTTGACGATGCGATACGCCGCCAGCGTGAACTCGCCGCGCTGATCCCAGAACAATTGCTTCATGCCGATTTCGCTTTGCCGAGCGCTCGCCAAGTCGTATTGCTGCTGGCCCGGGCTCAGGGAAATCAGCCCGCCGACACCATCGGTGCTGGTCGCCAGTTGGCCGTAAAACGAAGTATCCGGGGTCAGCGCAAACACCAGACCGGCCTTCCAGTTATTGCCGGTCAACGTCTTGTCGCTGCGGCTATCGTTGGTCAGATCCGTACGGTCGATGTGCACATAATCGCGGCGCACGCCGGTCACCAGCGACCAGCGCTCGCTCAGTTGCGTACGGTTTTCGGCGAACACCGACATCTGTTTGGTCGTCGACTGAAACTGGCCACGGTACGGGTTACTGCTTTCAAATTGCCCCGGTTGCGGGTGATACAGATCCAGCGCTTGGCCGTTCGGCAGCACGTCGTTGAACGGCGAATTGCTTTCGAGCTGGAAGCGGATGCGGTTGTAATCGACGCCGGTCACCGTTTGGCTGTCGAGGCCGAACAGGCTGTGCTTGAAGGTAAACGTCTGCCGGTCGCCGAGCTGCTCCTGCGTGTGGCCGATGCCGAAATAACCACTGCGGCTCAATTGTTGAGTGTCGGGGTCGAAGTTGTAGTTTTCGGCGTTCTGCCAGCGGCGTTGGGCCTTGAGGTAATACAGCTCGTTGCTCGAACTGACATCATCGGAAATCTGCCAGTCGCTGGTCAGCCGCGTCCATTGATCGTTGTAGTGCTGCTGGTCGTTGCTGACGTTGTAATTCTTGTCGCGCAGGCTGTGCTTGAAGCGGCCATTGATCAGCGGCGTGCCGAAATAATTCATCGGTTTCTGATCGCCGTAATCGTGTGCCAGGGTGAACGCCAAATCGTCCGTCGCCTGCCAGCGCAGGGCCGCGCTGATGAAGTCGCTGGCGGCGTCGCCACGGTCGATCCAGCCATTGCTGCGCAGGCGATTGAGGTTCAAGCGATAGCTCAAGGTGTCGGTCAGCGAACCGCCGCTGTCGAACGCTTGCTGCTGACTGTCGTAGGAGCCGTAGCCGAGGCGCAGGTGGTTTTCGATCTCGCCGGCGAAAGGCTTTTTCGGGATCACGTTGACCACCGCACCGGTCGCGCCCTCGCCATACAACACCGACGCCGGCCCGCGCAGCACATCGACGCGCTCCACCGACCAGGTATCGACCGGGAACGTGCCGGTGCCCATGCCGGCGTATAGGCGGTTGCCGTCGAACAACTGCATCACCGAACTCTGCCCGGTAAACCCGCGCGCCGACAATGAGGTGCCGCCATCACCCGGCGTGCCTGTGCGGCTGATCCCGGTGCTGCGCGATACCGCGTCCTGCACGCTGCGATCCCCGCGCGCGCGGACCTGCGCGCCGCTCAGGCTTTCGACACTGGCCGGGGTTTCCAGCGCCGTCAGATTCAGCCGCGAACCGGCGGTGGTCGGCGTGTCGAGGTGCACCGTTTCGTCATCAACCAGCGGCGCGGTGATGGTGCCGGTAGGCAAGGTCAGCGCTTCGGCGCAAGCATGATTATTGATGGCGAGCAGGCAAAGGCTGGACAAGAGGTACTTGTTCATCGGGGCGGTGAATCACTTCTGCAAAAGAAAACCCGCGACGTTCCTGTCGCGGGCGGGGCGGTGCATTGACGTATACAGCAACACTGAAAATGACCGGGCAATAAGCGCGCGGATTGTACAGATCCCTCTAAAACGCGCATCTCGGCTGTTTCATGATCAAGGTGAGGCAGGTTCAGGTTGGCGATTGAAGCGCGACAGCACCACCCGATCCAGCAGCCAAACCACAATCAGCGAGGCGCCCACCAACGGGAATATCACCGCCAGCGCGAACATGATGACCATCGCGGTTTTCCATTTCGGCAGGTCGTGGCGCAGTGGCGGCACCCCG
This sequence comes from Pseudomonas sp. SJZ131, assembly GCF_007828705.1. NCBI lineage: Bacteria > Pseudomonadati > Pseudomonadota > Gammaproteobacteria > Pseudomonadales > Pseudomonadaceae > Pseudomonas > Pseudomonas sp. SJZ131. The sequence continues at coordinate 598,774 of NZ_VIVC01000004.1, forward strand.
AGTTTTCCGCTTGGGCGACGTTTCCACCAGATCACCACGCCGCTGACGGCGCTGAGCAGAATCATCAGGCAGATCAGCATCACCACGATCTGGTTGAACACGCCGAACATCTTGCCTTCGTGCAGCATCACGCCGATTTCAGTGGCGCGGGCGACGGTGTTGTAGTGCTCGAAGCGCACATCGGCGAGGACCTTGCCGGTGTATTGATCGACGTGCAGCGTGGCGTCGTTGCGCGGGTCGTCGGCGAACACGGCGATGGTGAATACGCCGGTGGCGGTGGTCGGCAGGGCAATGCTGTAGCCCGGTTCGACCTGGCGTTGTTGGGCGATGTTTTGTACGTCTTGCAGGCTGATGGTCGGCGCTGCGGGCCCGACCGGTGCGGCGCCGTGGGCCATGTGTTCGGCGTGATCACCGGACATTGGCATCGGCGTGTTTTCCATCGCCCAAGGCACGGTCTGGCGGGTCGCGGTGTTGAGGCTGCGGGCCTCGACGTCGGACTTCGGCACGTCGTTCCACATCGCTGCAGGAAAGGTGTTCCAGAGGTCGGCGTATTGCTTGCCCCAGAAGCCGGTCCAGGTCATGCCGCTGAGCAACATCACCAGCAAAAACACTGCGCCCCAGAACCCGGTTACTGCGTGCAAATCGCGCCACAGCACGCGACCGCGACTGCGCATGCGTGGCCACAGCACGCCGGCGTATTGCCCGCGCGGCCACCAGAGGAAAACCCCGGACACCACCAGCACCACGCCCCAACCGGCAGCCAATTCGACCAGCCGATCACCAACGGTGCCGATCATCAATTCGCCGTGAATCGAGCGTGCGAGCGCTTGCAGGTTTTGCTTCGCGTCCTGCTCGCCGAGGATGTCGCCGTGGTACGGATCGATGAAGACGTTGAGTTCGTTGCCGGCATTGATCAGGACAAATTGGGCGCTGCGCTCGGCGTTGACCGGCGGCAGGTATTGGGTGATCTGGCCCTGTGGATAAGCGTTTTTGACGCGCTTCATCAGTTCATCGGCGGACACCGTGTGGTGGCCGGCCGGGACGTTCATGAGACTGCCGTACATCAGCGGATCGAGTTGCGGTTTGAACAGGTAAATCAGGCCGGTCAGGGCCAGCATCACCATGAACGGCGCGACGAATAGCCCGGCATAAAAATGCCAACGCCAGGCCAGGTTGTAGAAATTCGGTTTGGGCTGTGTCATCACGTGTGCTCCGCTTGGCTTGGATCTTGTGTTGTTTCACCGCAGTCCCTGTGGGAGCGAGCAAGCTCGCTCCCACAGGTTTTGCATACTGTTAAAAGCTCATATCCACCTTGGTCCAGAGCGTGCGCCCCGGTTCGTTGATGGCTTGCGGGTCGTTGGCCGGGTAGCCAAAACCGGCGTTACCGGCCAGGTTCAAATGCTCGGCGTAATTCTTGCCGAACAGGTTGTCGACGCCGCTGCTGACCTTCCAGTGCTTGTTGATGCGGTACGCGCCATTCAGCGAGAACACGCCGAAACCCGAGCTCTTGTCGAAGTCCTTGCCGACCACGTTGCCCTTGTTCCGGTCGATGCGATTTTGCGCTGCGACCACACGCCACAACGCCCCGGCGCTCCAGTTTTGTTCGCTGTACGTCAGGCCGAAACGCGCGTCCAGCGGCGGCATCTGCGGCAATGCGGTGCCATCGCTGCTGTTCTTGCCCCATGCGTAAGCGAGCGTCGCGTCAGCCTTCCAGTTATCGCTCAGGTTGTACGCGGCGCCGAGTTCGCCGCCCATGATCCGCGCGTCGATGTTCTGCGCTTGCGAAGTCGCGCCCATCATCCCCGGCGTGTAGTTGAACAGGATGTAATCGCGCACCTGGCCGACGTAAGCCGAGGCCCAGGCTTCAAGATCTGCGGTTTTGTATTGCAGGCCGACATCCAGCTGAGTGGTCTTTTCCGGTTTGATCGAATCGAAGGCATTCACTGAACCGGCAGGCCCCGAGTTCGGCGAAAACAGTTCCCAGTAATCCGCGAAGCGCTGACTGTGACCGAGGCCGGCATACAGCGTGGTCGGGCTGTCGGCGAGGTCATGCTCGTAGCGGACAAAACCGCTGGGCAGGGTGTCGGCGCGGGTGTCGTCCGCGGTCGGATTGGCCCGTGTCATCATTCCCGAACCGCTGGTCTGCCGATAATCCTTGGCCGAAGCGCGGTCCAGGCGCGCGCCGGTGATCAGCCGATCGCGTTCGGCGGCGTACCAGGTCAGTTCGCTGAAAACCCCGTAGTTGTGGAAGTCGGCGTCCTTGCTGTACGGCAGGTTTTTATAGGTGTCGATGCCCATGCTGCTGCGCTGGCGGTGTTCGTTGGTCTGCGCGTCGATGCCGCTGATCAACTGCACATCGGCCCAGCGCCAGGTGGCTTTGATCCGCGCGCCGAGCGTGCGACGGTCGACGTTGGAAGCCATCGGCCCAGCCATCATGCCGGTGCCGGACGGCGTGCGCAGGGTGTAGTTGTCCATGACGTGATCGGCGTAGTTGTAGTAGACCTGCGCCTCGACCTTGTCCAGCACCTCGCCGATGTTGGACTTTTCGAAGCGCAGACCGAGGCTTTCGCGTTTGAACTGCGAACCGTCCATGCCGCGCCCGGCGTAACGCGCTTCACCGTCGCCCTTGCCGGCGGTCAGCTCCAGCAAGGTGTCGGCGTCGGGCGTCCAGCCCAGCGCGACGTCGCCGTTCCATTTGTTGTAGCGCGAGGCAACGGTGTCGTTGTTGCCGTCGCTGTAGTCGTCGGAATGCGCGGTGTTGCCGATCACCCGCACGTAGCCCAAAGGCCCGCCCGCCGCTGCGTCGACGACTTTGTCGAAGCGGCCGTTGGAGCCGGCCAATACGCTGGCATTCACCCGCGTGCCGAGTTCGCCGAAGCTTTCCGGGTCACGGTCAAACAGGATCGTGCCGGCCGAGGCACCCGGTCCCCAGAGCACGGTTTGCGGGCCTTTGATCACGGTGAGTTTGTCGTAGGTTTCCGGTGAAATGTACGACGTCGGCGCGTCCATCCGGCCAGGGCAGGCGCCGAGCATCATGCTGCCGTTGGTGAGGATGTTCAGCCGCGAACCGAACATGCCGCGCAGCACCGGATCGCCATTGGTGCCGCCATTGCGCACCAGCGCGAAGCCGGGAATGGTCTTCAGGTAATCGCCGCCATCGCTGGCCGGCACCGGTTGGCGCGGGTCCTTGGGATTGGTAACGATGGTCAGCGGCGAACTCGGGGCGATTGCGGTGATGACCGTCGGGCTTAGTTCTTCGGCGTGGCCGGCGTGATCATCGGCCAAGACCATCGGGCTCAGCATTACCCCGCACAGGACGGCGGAGACGTGGATGCAGCTAAAAGGCGAGTAGCGAAAACGGGTGTAGCAAAAACGTGTGTCAGCAGAAAACCTGGACATGACAATTTCCATCGAACAGTCGTAAACGACACGGCCGGCAAGCTGCGTGAGTCCTTGTAGAAGCGGGCTCGTGTGGCGAGGAGGCTTGCCTCCGTTCGGCTGCGAAGCAGTCGTGAAACCAGTGCACGCGGAGCACCGGATGCACCGCAGTCAGAGGTTTGGGGACCGCTTCGCGATCCAACGGGGGCAAGCCCCCTCGCCACAAAAGCCCGTTGCCACAGGGTTACTTCAGTTGTCTGCAAACCGTGTGAGATCGGGTGAGTGTTTACGCGACGATGGGCGGCGCGCGGGTGCGGGCGCCGGGGAAGAACGTTGGCCGGGCGTGACCCAAGCGAGGGGAGGGTGTGGTGAAAGTGTTGGCGGGTGGTGTGTCAAAAGCGACGAAAGTCTGCCCGCCGGTCAGCGCCGGGCAGTTGAACAGCAGACTGCAATAACCGCATTTCTCCCACAGCGCATGGTGCTCGGCAGCGGGCGGGCAATGTTCGGCGGTTGGTTGCTGCGCGTGTTCGCCGTGGACATCCGCGCCCATGTCCATCGACATGCTCATGTCTTTGGACATGGACATGGACATCGAGGTCATTGCGGCGGCGCGTTGATCCATCGGCATCGACTGAGATATCAGCGGTCCGATGAAGATCATCAGCATGGCGAACAGGCTGATCCAGCTCCCGCGCGTCAGGCTTAACGTCTGATGGCGATGGGCGGAGGTCCTGGCGCGAGGCGGGCGCATGGCGTTATCGGCTCAGGTGCTTACTGGGCGTGCGCGTGCATTTGCGCGTCTTGCGGCGGCTGCTTCTGCACCGTGACTTCAACCGTCAGGTCGCCGGACTTCTCGAAATGCAGGGTCAAGGGGAAGCGTTTGCCGTCAGTCAACAGGCTGCGATCCTTCAGGTCCAGCAGCATCACGTGATACGCCATCGGCGCAAACCTGACCTCGCCGCCGGCCGGGATTTCAACGCTAGGCACTTGCTGCATTTTCATCAGGTCGTTCTGTTTTATGTGCTCATGCAGCTGCGCTTGCGCCGCAATCGGCGAATCGACGCTGAGCAAACGGTCGGCGGTTTTCCCGCTGTTGTGAATCACGAAATAAGCCGCGACGGTCGGCGCGTTGGGCGGCAGTTCCTGCGACCACGGATGAGCGATTTGCAATTCGCCGGCCTTGAAATCATCAGCATTGGCGAAGCAGGCAGGCAGCAGCAACGCGGCCAGAACGATGAGTTTGTTCAACATGGCAGATCTCCAGGACGATTCAAAACGCAGGTCGATTGCGAGAAGGAATCACCCCAGAGGGGAAGCGCGGGGATTGAGACTTGGCCATTGCTGGCGCGGTGTCGGCGTGTCGAGCGTCGCCGCGGGCTGGGTTTGATGGCCCTCGAACCGGGCGAAATACAGCTGCGGCACATGCCCCGGCAACGCAACCAACGGTGCCGAGCCGGAGCAACACCAGCAATGCTGCATGTTGGAGTGATCGTCATTCTGCGGCGTTGGCTGGTCAGTCGGACCGATTGATATAGCGACCATTTTGCTGCCGCTGGAGGTGCAAAAACTGCCCCACAATATTTGTTCGGCGGGTGACTTCGCCGACTGCGCCATCGCCCCGGTCATCGGCATGGCGAGCATATTGAACAGCACTGCAAAGCAGGCGATCCAGGCAAATGCGAGCCGTTGTCGGGACATGAGACAAATCCGGTGGGTGGACGATCAGGCGCGGCTATTTAGCCTGATCAGGGCCGATAAGTAAAAAAGCGGTGTGCGGTGTGGTGTCGCAGCATGCTTTCAAAGAGTGTAGCGGCTTCAATTCGGATTGCCTGGGCGAGTTGCGGGGCACTTGGCGTTCTGCGTCGTCAGTCGAATCGCCTTCGCGAGCAGGCTCGCTCCCACATTGATTGCATGACACTAAGAGCTACTGTGGGAGTGAGCCTGCTCGCGAAGGCAGTAGGTGCCGTTCGCAGCTTTCAGCGCAGTCCATGTTCAGTCAGAGCCCAAAGGATTTCATCTGCCGAACCAAACTCCCGATCAACCGCCGCCAACACCGGCCGCTTCAACACCAGCACCGGCACTCCGCGCTCGCGGGCCACTTCGAGTTTCGGCTCGGTGGCGGTGCTGCCGCTGTTTTTGCTGATGAGCACGTCGATCTGACGGCGTTGGAACAGCTCGCGTTCGTCCTCGAGCAGGAAAGGGCCGCGCGCGCCGATGATTTCGCATCGCTCGTTGCCGGGGTAAACGTCGAGGGCGCGTAGTGTCCAGAATTGCTCCGGGGGGATGTCGTCGAGGTGCTGCAAGGGCTCGCGGCCGAGGGTGAATAGTGGTCGACGAAAGGGCTTTAGCGCCTCGATCAGTTCGGCCCAATCGCTGACTTCGCGCCAGTCATCACCAGCCTGTGGCTGCCACGCCGGGCGGCGCAACGCCCAGCATTGGATGCCGTTCAATTGCGCGGCAGTCGCGGCGTTCTGGCTGATTTGCGCGGCGTAAGGGTGGGTGGCGTCCAGCAGCAGATCAATCCGTTCATCGCGGATGAATTGCGCCAGGCCTTCAGCCCCGCCGTAACCACCAACACGCACCTGGCAGGTCAAATCCGTCGGCACCCGACCGACACCGGCAAGACTATAGATGTGCTGCCGCCCCAGCGTCCGGGCAATCGCCAGCGCCTCCGTCACACCACCAAGCAACAACACACGTTTCATCAAAAACTCCTGCATGGCAAAGCAAAAACAGCAACCAACCCAACCCCCGTGGCGAGCGAGCTTGCTCGCGCCGGGCTGCGCAGCGGCCCCAAAGATTTGCCCAGCGGCATAAATCCTGTGAGTGCTGCGCCCTCAAACGCGAGCAAGCTCGCTCGCCACGGGTGCTCATTGGCCGGGAGGTTTACGTCAACTTCCAGCCTGGTCCGACAGCCAAATCTTGGCAGTGCACAAAAAACAACGACCAACCCAACCCCCGTGGCGAGCGAGCTTGCTCGCGCTGGGCTGCGCAGCGGCCCCAAGGATTTGCGCAGCGGCAAAAATCCTGTGAGTGCTGCGCCCTCAGACGCGAGCAAGCTCGCTCGCCACGGGGGCTCATCGCTCGCCACGGGTGCTCAGTGGTCAGGGGATGCCTGCATGCCCGACTATCCCGCCCTGACGATCGATCGCGAACACTTCGACCTGAACCTGCGCCGGCACCACGCTGCGGGCAAACTCCAACGCGTGTCGGCACACTTGGTCGCCCAGCGCGATTCCCGCCGCGCTGGCCATGGCCAGCGCCTGTTGGCTGGTGTTGGCGGCGCGGATCGATTGCTGCAACACCTCATCGGCGCCAATCGCCGCTGCCCATTGCGCCAGTTGCGGCAGGTCGATGCTGGAATGGCGACTGTGCAAATCCATGTGGCCGGCCGCCAGTTTGCTGATCTTGCCGAAGCCGCCGCAGATGCTCAACTTATCCACAGGCACGCGGCGCAGGTGTTTAAGGACCGCGCCGACAAAGTCACCCATTTCGATCAGGGCGATTTCCGGCAGGTCGTAGACCCGGCGCATGGTGTCTTCGCTGGCGTTGCCGGTGCACGCGGCGATGTGCTGATAGCCGTTGGTTTTGGCGACGTCGATGCCTTGGTGGATCGAGGCGATGTACGCCGCGCAGGAAAACGGCCGGACGATGCCGCTGGTGCCGAGGATCGACAAACCGCCGAGAATCCCCAGGCGCGGATTCATGGTTTTCAACGCCAGCGCCTCGCCGTTCTCGACGTTGACCGTCACCTCAAAACCACCGCCATAGCTCAACTCCGCAGCCAGCGACGTCAGATGATCGGTGATCATTTTGCGCGGCACCGGATTGATCGCCGGTTCACCGACATTCAACACCAGACCCGGCCGGGTGACGGTGCCGACGCCCCGGCCAGCGATAAAACGAATCCCCGGCGCGGCGCCCAGGCGCACGTGCGAGTAAAGCAACGCGCCGTGGGTCACGTCCGGGTCGTCGCCGGCGTCCTTGATCGTTCCAGCCTCGGCGCCGTCATCGTGCAAACGGCAGAACTCCAGGCGCATCTGCACTTGCTTGCCTTTGGGCAACACGATCTGCACCGCGTCCGCCGCCAAGCCGCTGAGCAACAGGCGTGCGGCGGCTAGGCTGGTGGCGGTGGCGCAGCTGCCGGTGGTCAGGCCGCTGCGCAGGGGCGCGGGTTGTTCGGCGGTTTCGTCACGCATCGAACGGCTTCGTCACGTCGAGCAAAGTGATCGGCAGTGCCTGGCGCCAAGTATCGAACTCGCCCAAAGGCTGGGCCTGGGCGACGTGGATGCGCGTCAGCTCGCCGCCATGCTGTTCGCGCCAGGCCATCAAGGTCATTTCACTTTGCAGGGTCACGGCGTTGGCGATCAATCGACCGCCAGGTTTGAGCGCCGCCCAACAGCTGTCGAGCACGCCCTCGCGGGTGACGCCGCCACCGATGAAAATCGCGTCCGGGCGTTCGAGCCCGGCCAAAACGTGCGGCGCGCTGCCGCGAATCAATTGCAAACCGGGCACGCCAAGCGCGTCGCGGTTGTGTTCGATCAAGGCTTGGCGGCCATCATCGGCCTCGATTGCCAGTGCGCGGCAGCTCGGGTGCGCGCGCATCCATTCGATGCCGATCGAGCCGCTGCCGGCGCCGACGTCCCACAGCAGTTCGCCGGGTATCGGCGCGAGGCGGGCGAGGGTGATGGCGCGGACATCGCGCTTGGTCAGTTGCCCGTCATGTTTGAACGCTGAGTCCGCCAGACCGGCGAGGCGTGACAGGCGCGCGGTGCCGGGTTCGGCGCGGCACTCGATGGCGATCAGGTTGAGGTCGGCAATATCAGCAACCGCCCAATCAGCCGCGACACCGTCGATGCGCCGTTCCGCCTCGCCGCCCAAATGCTCCAGCACGGTCATTCGGCTGGGGGCAAAACCGCGCTCGCGCAACAGCTCGGCAACCGCCGCCGGGCTGCTGCGGTCATTGCTCAACACCAGCAAACGCACGCCGCTGAACAGCTGCGCATTCAGGGCCGCCACCGGGCGGGCGACCACCGACAGCGTTACCACGTCCTGCAACGGCCAGCCCATGCGTGCCGCCGCCAGCGAGCAGGATGACGGCGCCGGCAGAATCAGCATCTGCTCGGCCGGCACCTGACGCGCGAGGCTGGCGCCGACGCCGAAGAACATCGGATCGCCGCTGGCCAGTACGCAAATCGCTTCGCCAGCGTGCTCCAGCACCGGCGCCAGGGAAAACGGACTCGGCCACAATTGCCGCTCGCCGCGAATGCACACCGGCAACAAATCCAGTTGGCGCTGGCCACCAATGATCCGCGAAGCGCCCAGCAGAGCCCGTCGAGCGTGCTTGCCCAGGCCCTTGAAACCGTCTTCACCGATACCTACTACTGTCAGCCAGGGCTGCATCTGCCGTCCTCAAAAATAGTCCTGAAACGGACTGATCCGACGGGCAGGCTTTTCATGCCGTCGAACAAAGCAGGCATAATACCGCGCCTTCGCCCGCGAAGCGCCTTCGCCACTCTGCCGGTCTGCCCTTTGAACCCACGTCCGTTGTCCTGCGCCCTACGCCCCTCGGCTTGCCCGGGGTTGCTGCGTATTGTCCAGGCGCTGGATGGCGGGATTTGCCGGATCAAGTTGAATGGCGGCGCGCTCAGTGCCAATCAGGCTGATGCAGTCGCCGCTGCCGCCGAGCGTTTTGCCGCTGGCGTAATCGAGGCGACCAACCGCGCCAACCTGCAGATTCGCGGGATTGGCCGCGAACAGACGCCGCTGATCGACAGCCTGCTGGCTGCCGGATTGGGCCCGCGCACGGCGGCGGGCGATGACGTGCGCAACCTGATGCTCAGCCCCGGCGCCGGCATTGATCGGCAAATGCTGATCGATACGCGGCCCTTGGCCGAACAGATTCTTGGCAGCCTGCAAAGCCATCCGCGTTTCCATGAGCTGAGCGCCAAGTTCGCCGTGCAACTGGACGGCGGCGAAGCGCTGGCGATGCTCGAACATCACCATGATTTGTGGCTGAGCGCGGTTGAACAGGATGGCGAATACCTGCTCGCGTTTGGACTGGCCGGCTGCCCAAGCGATACGGCGATTGCTGCGGTGCCATTGGCGCAGGGGCACGCGCTGGTGATCGCGGTGCTTGAGTTGTTCCTCGACCTGGCGCGCCCCGAGCAGACGCGCATGCGGCATTTGCTCGGCGAGTATCCGCTGGCAGATTTCGTCGCAGCACTGGCCGAACGCGTGCCGCTGCTGCCCGTCGATTACACGCCGCGCATTGCCAGCGCTGTGCACATCGGCGCGCACCCGCAGGGGCAGACCGGGCGTGTGTATGTCGGCGCGGTGCCGCCGCTGGGCCGGCTCGATCCGGCGATGCTGCGCGGCGCGGCGCGATTGGCTCGCCAGCACGGCGACGGCACGTTGCGTTTCACCCCGTGGCAAAGCCTGTTGCTGCCGAACATCGCCGAAAGCGCCGCCGCTGAAGTTATCCACAATCTGGAAAAACTCGGTCTGCGTTGTTCCACCGCCGACGCGCTGGCCCACGTGATCGCCTGCACCGGCGCCGCTGGTTGCGCCAAAGGCCTGGCCGAAACCAAGGGCGATGCGCTGCAACTGGCGGCGCTGCTGCAACGGCATGGGCAAATTCTCGATGTGCACCTGTCCGGCTGCGCGCGTTCCTGCGCCGCCGCGCACCGTGCGCCAGTGACCTTGCTGGCGGTTTCACCGGGTCATTACGACCTCTATTTTCGCGATGCAACGTTGCCGGGATTCGGCGCGTTGCACGCACGCAACCTTACTATTGAAGCGGTCGCGAGTTTGCTCGACGACCACTCACGGAGCCCCCTAGATGCTTGATTACATCCGCGACGGTCAGGAGATCTATCGCAACTCCTTCGCGATCATTCGTGCCGAGGCCAACCTGGCGCGCATTCCCGCCGACCTGGAAAAACTCGCTGTGCGGGTGATCCACGCGTGCGGCATGGTCGAGGCCATCGACGGTCTGCAATTCTCCGAAGGCGCCGGCAAGGCTGGCCGCGCGGCGCTGGCCGCCGGGGCGCCGATCCTCTGCGATGCGCGGATGGTCAGCGAAGGCGTGACCCGCGCGCGCCTGCCGGCGAACAATCAGGTGATCTGCACCTTGCGCGATGACGGCGTCCCGGAGCTGGCCCGCGAGTTGGGCAACACCCGTTCCGCCGCCGCGCTGGAGCTGTGGCGCCCACACCTGGAGGGTAGCGTGGTGGTGATCGGCAACGCGCCGACCGCGCTGTTTTACCTGCTGGAAATGCTCGATGCCGGCGCACCCAAACCGGCGCTGATTCTCGGCTTCCCGGTCGGTTTTGTCGGCGCCGCCGAATCCAAGGCGATGCTCGCAGCGGACAGTCGCGGTGTGCCGTTCGTGATCATGCAGGGCCGGCTCGGCGGTAGCGCCATGGCCGCCGCTGCGGTGAATGCCCTCGCCACGGAGGTCGAATGATGCAGCAACCTGGACGCTTGATCGGCCTCGGTGTCGGCCCCGGTGACCCGGAACTGATCACCGTCAAAGCCCTGCGCCTGCTGCGCGAGTCGCCGGTGGTCGCGTACTTCGTCGCCAAAGGCAAAAAGGGCAATGCGTTCGGCATCATCGAAGCGCATTTGCAGGAAGCGCAAAACCTCTTGCCGCTGGTTTACCCAGTGACCACCGAAGCGCTGCCGGCGCCGCTGTCCTACGAACAAGTGATCAGCGATTTCTACGACAGCGCCGCCGAGCAACTGGCCGAGCATCTGGACGCTGGCCGTGACGTTGCGGTGATCTGCGAAGGCGACCCGTTCTTCTACGGTTCCTACATGTATTTGCACGACCGTCTGGCCGAACGTTACGTCGCCGAAGTGGTGCCCGGCGTCTGCTCGATGCTGGGTGGCGCGTCGGTGCTGGGGGCGCCGCTGGTGTATCGCAATCAGAGCTTGTCGGTGTTGTCCGGCGTGTTGCCGCACGAAGAGCTGAAACGGCGGCTGGCGGATGCCGACGCGGCGGTGATCATGAAGCTGGGACGCAACTTTCCCAAGGTGCGTCAGGTGCTCGAAGAACTCGGTTTGGCCGAGCGCGCGCTGTACGTCGAGCGCGCAACCATGGCCAATCAGAAAATCGTCGCGCTGGACCAAGTCGAGCCGATGTCCTCGCCGTACTTCTCGCTGATCATCGTCCCCGGTGAACGGTGGCAAGGGTGAGCGGCCGTCCTATTCCGGCGATTGTCATCCTCGGCAATGGCAGCCTCGCCACCGCGCGACGAATTCAGCAGCACTACCCGGACGCGATGATTTATGGACTGGCGGGGCGCGTCGACGGCGCCGACCGCAGCTATCAGGAATTCGGCGCGACCCTGCGCGAACTCTATCAACAGGACACGCCGATCATCGCCCTGTGCGCCGCCGGGATTGTTATCCGCACGTTGGCGCCGTTGTTGCTGGAGAAGGGCGCCGAGCCGCCGGTACTCGCCGTCGCCGAGGATGGCAGCGCGGTGGTGCCGCTGCTCGGCGGGCTCGGCGGGGTCAACCTGCTGGCGCGCGAAATCGCTGCGGCGCTGCAGGTTTCGCCAGCGATTACCACCAGCGGCGAATTGCGTTTTGGCACGTGCCTGCTCAACCCGCCGAGCGGTTATGCCTTGGGCGATCTGGAGTTGGGCAAACGCTTCGTTGCCGATTTGCTCAGCGGCGAAACCGTGCGCATCGAAGGCGCGGCGCCGTGGCTGGCCGATGCGCAATTGCCGCAGGATTTGCAGGCGCGACTGGCGATTCATGTCGGGCATGCCGCGCGGCAAGCGGATGCCAATGAACTGCTGATCTATCCGCGTAATGTGCTGGTGGCGTTGACGGCTGGCTCGGCGCACGCCATTCGCGCGGCGTTGCACCAGGCCAATATCGCCGTGCAATCGCTGGCCTGCTTGTTGGCCGATGAAAGCGACATGGCCAACCCGACGTTGCGCGAAGCGGCGCTGGAATTGGGCGTGCCGCTGCGCTTCAAGCCGCGTTCCGGCAGCGTGCTGGAGCTGGCACGAAGCGCCGTGAGCGCGCCGCTGAGTGAAATTACGCTCAACGATTCGCTGGCCATCGTGGTTGCGGCCGAGCCGTTTGATCCGCTGCTGATCGGCCGTGCGCGCGGGCGTCTCGCGGTGATCGGCCTCGGCCCCGGCGCTGCCGAACTGATGGTGCCGGCAGTCAAAGCCGAACTGGCGCGCGCCAATGACGTACTCGGTTACGAAACCTATGTGCGCATGGCCGGGCCGTTCCGCGCCGATCAAGTGCTGCACTGCACCGACAACCGCGAAGAGATGCAGCGTGCCCGCCACGCCTTCGAACTCGCGGCGCAGGGGCGCTCGGTGGTGGTGGTGTCGTCCGGTGATCCGGGCGTGTTTGCCATGGCTGCGGCGGTGCTCGAAGCGTTGCACGAGTCGAGCGATACCCACTGGCACAACGTCGAACTGGAGATACTGCCCGGCGTCTCGGCATCGCTGGCCACGGCGGCCCAGGCCGGTGCGCCGTTGGGTCACGACTTCTGCGTGATGTCGCTGTCGGACAACCTCAAGCCGTGGTCGATCATCGAAAAACGCCTGGACCTCGCCGCGCAGGCTGACCTGGCGTTGGCGTTCTACAACCCGATCTCGCGTTCGCGGCCGTGGCAATTGGGCCGTGCGCTGGAGATCGTCGCGCAGCACCGCACGGCTGAAACGCCGGTGGTATTGGGGCGTGACATCGGCCGGCCGGGGCAGACCTTGCGCGTGACCACGCTCGGCCAATTGACCGCGGATCAAGTGGACATGCGCACGATGGTGCTGATCGGTTCATCCACCACATGTGTGTTCCCGCGCGCCGGCGGCGGGGAGTGGGTGTATACGCCGCGCTGGTATGGCGACAAGCCTTGCGGCTGACGCAAAAAACCAACGCCTCTTCGGAGGCGTTTTTTTTGCTCTAATATTTCGTACTTATTAGATGGCAAGTTGCCTTGGTCGAAGTTTCAAGTTGTGTAGACATTTGTTGAATATCTTTGGGGTTTGATAAGCGCGACCCAAATAGTTAGTTTGGCGGCAGCGCGAATCCCGTCGGTCGAGTCGGATAGCCAGTTAACCAATCGCACTCAACTATTATTTTCTGATGAACTTGTTTCAAGCGTTGCCTTGCGGAGCTTGAATGCTTCGCCTGTGCGTGAATGTTTTGCTTTGTTAATTGTGGATGCTCAATCATGAGTCAACAGGAAGTTGTAAGCGGTGATGAATACGTCGGTATTGCCGATCTATTGGAACGTTCGATGCTGGAGCGCGTACTTGAGCCTTATCACAACAACGCACTGTATGCCGCGATCTTTCGTTACTACGACGGTTGCATCGACGCGCCGGACGACCAGAGTTTGCAGCGTCCACTCGCGCTGTTGAAAGAAGCCCTGGCGACACTGTTGCCGCCAGTGCGCCGACGGCGTGGTTCCGAACAGTCGCAGCCGGCCGATGGCGGTGATGGGGCGATTCTCGGTATTCATCAGAAGGTCAGCGATTACGGCGAACGTGTTGCGACCAGTGTCGATACCCTCAGAAGCACACTGCCCGCCGTCCCGAAGAAATTGCACTTTGTGTGGCTCGGCGGCGGTGTCGGGGAAATTCAGCGTGATTACATCAAGGTCTGGGAGCAGGTGATGGCACGCGATGGCTATCAAATGATGTTGTGGTATGACGCCGACGGACTTCTTGCCTACGAAATCCACCGGGTCATTGTTCAGGCGGCCAAGGCCAGCGCAATGGCTGCGGGCGGCGTGACGCTTGCCAATCCAAGGGATTTGCGCGATTTGTACATCGAGCGGCTGATCCCGCTCAAAGAGCAGCTGTTCATTCATTTGCAGAGAGCGCAGGCCTCGGGCCGCAGTGCTGACGAGGCGCGCATCCAACTGTTGGTCCACGGTTATGGCCAGGATGAAGTTGCACTGCGGGCGTTGCGTGAAAAACATGCAAACAATATGGCCGCGATGCAAAGCAAGGATCTGCTGTTGCGCGACCTGAGCAAAGTTGCCGGGCCGTTGCGGGTGGCGGATATCTATCAACGCGAACTTAATTTGCGTGGCAACTTTGCCGGGGCGTCGGACGTGGTGCGCGCTGAAGTTCTCTACATTGAGGGTGGGTTGTACAGCGATGTGGATAATCTTCCGCCGCTACTGGAAACAATCGGCGGCGTAAATATCAGCCAGTTTGGCGAAGACGCTCGGCTGGGCGTCTTGCAGTTATTGTTGGATAACAATCCAGACTGGATGCCAGGTCGGCAAAAACTTGCGCAGCGTTACACCCGTTATTTTGATTCGATTCCGCAGGAGCACCGGGCGGCACTTCTGACCTATGCGCAAAGTGCTCCGCAGTTGCACGAGGTTTTCCAATTGCCGGAGAACATTCTGGTGCGGCCAGATGGTCTGCGTGCCGTGGCCGTCGGCGGCGCCGTCAGCAACAGTTATATGGCGGCCCACGCGGGTTCCAGATCGCTTGGCGCGGTGATTGATCGTTACCTGATCAACTACGAGGTTGTAAAAAATACCTCGCGGCGTGCGGTGGAGCAGAACATCAGTCCTGCGGATAATCCGGCCATGTTGAAGCTGGCATTGGCGGCGGCGGCCGAACTGTTCGGTCCGTTGCACGAACTGCCCGACATAGAGGAGTTTTCTGTCGAAGAGATGGCCCAGGGAGCCGCCGACTATTACAGCGATGGGGTTATTCCCGGCAGCGAAAGCACGATCTATCTGACCGGGCCAATCGCGATGATTGAAGGGGTCGGTGATTACGAGAAAAGCAACCTGACGCCGAGGTCTGCCGAGGAGCTGCGCCTGCTCATCGGCATCAAGGGCAACAGCGCCGTCAATCGGCAAACCGAGGAAGAACAGGACCATTCATGGAAGGAGCAGGCGCCGTCGGCCCATGAGTGGCTGGTGGCTGAGCAGGCACGCTGGCAGGAGGGCAATTTCCAGACGCGTTACAAGGGCGACCTGGCGCAGTTACTCAACCGCCACAGCATCGAGTTCGACGCCGGATGGCCGTTGATCGAAGGCCGGCACGTGCTGTCCAGCGCCATCCTTCAGCAGTTGCTCAATCACCTTGGCGCGCCGTTTCTGCGGGCGATGAGCGAGGGCAGTGATGCTCTGGTGACGTTCGACACATTGTTGCCGCTGAGCTTTGATGATCGCCAGGCGATCCTCGCGCAGGACACCAGGACGTTTGCGCCGGCGCCACCCAGCGACGCGACGACGCAAGCTCTTTCCATCATCGAAGTGCTCGAACGTATTGCCAGTCAATCGATGCCCATCGAGCAACTGACTTCTGCTCAACGCTTGCAACTGGGCCAGTTGCTTGGCCTTGCCTCGCTGGACAATCGCAGCTTCGCCGCGGTTGCCGGCGAGCTCGACAACCTGGCCAATAAAATCAGCGATAAAGGCATCGCCGGTCGCTACGCGGTGATTGAGGAACAGCTCTACAAGTACAAGTCGAGCGAGTTCGTGGCCGGGCTTGCTTCAACGGGCAGGAGGCCGGCAGAGCATGGCGAAACTGCGTTGATGCTGAAAAAAAACGCCATCGAAAAGCCTCTGAGCCTGCGTCAGTGGGGCGCGGCGGGGGCGCGTATTCAACAAATGGCGCGGGACGAGTTTCGTGAGCAACTGGTGGTGCGCGCCGGTGAATTGATGGACGGATTTAACGTCGGGACCACCAAGTTTGTGCCTCAGGATCTATTGTTCGATGGTTTCGGCGACACCATCGGGCGGCGCTGCTACCCGCTGGTGCTGGCGATGGCGGCCGCCGCCGCGCGGGGCGACGCGGCGATCACAACGTTGCGCGAACGGTTTTTCATGAGCGTGGTGGCGCCAGAAGACATCGACTCGCGCACATTCGTGCAGGCCATTCACGAGCTGCACAGTGTGCAGGAGCACGATGTCGGCAACGTGCTGGGACGCTCGACGCTGCGCCAAGTGGTGGATCTGCTGGCGTTGCGCACGACCACCAGCACGTTGTTGCTCAACTCCGACAATCACTCGATGTTGCTCGCCAGGACCTGGGTCGGTGAAGTGAACACTTATCACTTTTATGATCCGAACCTGGGGATTATCGGCTTCAGCAATCCTGAAGACATGCACAGCGCGCTCAAGGGCTTTTTTGAAGAGCGCGGTATGGCGGTTTTTTATGGTGCTTATGGCGAACCCACGCAGCCAAGCTTTGATCTGATCGAATTGCACGGTGAGCAGATCGCGCAGACTCAATTGTCGTCCGGCCTGCTCGTCGAACAGGTGTTGTTGCCCGGCGAATTGAAGGGTGTTCCCGCCGCCGATGTGCGCAATCGGCTGGCCAGCGCTCGGGGCGAATCATTGCTGCACAACCCGAAACTGGGCAAGAGCCTGATGTCGCTCGACAGCCA
The DNA here is from genome assembly GCF_007828705.1 of Pseudomonas sp. SJZ131. Lineage (NCBI taxonomy): Bacteria > Pseudomonadati > Pseudomonadota > Gammaproteobacteria > Pseudomonadales > Pseudomonadaceae > Pseudomonas > Pseudomonas sp. SJZ131. The sequence goes on from NZ_VIVC01000004.1 coordinate 615,550, forward strand.
CTGGTGGGGCGAACAGATCAATCAGGCGAGCAGCGAACTGCTGACTGCAAATGGGCTCACGCCCGACTTTATTCCGGTATTTGAAACCCTCGAAATCGCTCCCGACGGCGGCTATCACCTGACGATGATCAAACCGCAAAAAAACGCAGGCGCCGAGCAAACGGTTCAGGTCAGCACCAACGATCCGCGCTTTCTGCGGATCAAAAACCACCTGACCGAACTGTTTGAAAAATTGACCGCGCGGCGCCTCAATCCGCTCGACCCGACTGGCGCCGGCGCGGTGCACACGCTCAACGCCGGGTTTGCCATTCAGGCCTTGATGAACGCCTTGCGCGGTCGCGAGGGCGAAGCACGCAGTTTGACCCTCGCGGTGCGCCTGCATGCTTACGTCAACTATGCGCAGTTGCTCCACGGTCTGGTCAGCGACATGGCCGGCATCGTCAATCTGGTACGCCAGGGATTGGCCCAGGAACGGCTGATTGCGCAGGCCAGTTCCACGGCGGTCGGCGAAGCGTTCGGGCATGTGGCGGGTGAAGGCGTCGGCACGGTATTGGGGCTCGTCAATGTCGGGTTCGATATTTACCAGTTGAGTGAATCGGACAACGACGCCGACGTCGCGCGATTCGGCACGCAACTGGCCTTCGACTCAGCGAGTGTGGTGCTTGGCGCAGCGGCCATGGGCGCAGGGTTGGCGTCGGCAGCCACGGCGGCAGCGTTTCTCGGCGGCGCGTCAGTGATCATCGGGGGCTTGGCGGTGGGTATCGGGGCGTTGGCTGAGGGCTTTTCCCAAGTGGCCGAAAGGTCGAAGCAGGTCGGGATATTTTTCCACGAACTGGACCAAGCCTATCGTGGCCCCGCTTTCACTTGGAACACGCACCAGAATGCCTGGCAGGCGCACCCCCGGCTGATGATCAAAGGCATCAACTTGCGTGATGGCCGGGTGTTCTACGACAGTCAGCGACTGTTTCCATTGCGCGATCATTTTGGCGTGCCGGATTTCGACGTGGACTACGGGCGAGCGATCAATGTGCGGCAAAGCCTTGGGCTACCAGGAACGAGCAAATTCGCGCCTGCGCCTGACGAGGTGATCATCCTGCCGTGCACACCGCAAACGTTTTACGGCTACGACTATCACTCGCTACCCTTCGCGTTGCAGCGCCATGACCTCGGTTTTGATGTCGCCCGTCGTCTGGAGAAGAGAAACGCCCAGGGCAATTGGCAATTCCGCTTCTCGTTTTATTCGTTCCCGGGCGAATACATTGTTCAGGCGATCCATCCGGTTTTTCAGCCCGACAGCCCGACATTCATTCAAGTGGTGCTCGACGATGTGCCCCGCACACTGGTGGTGCCGATGCTGCTCAAGAGCTGGCAGGGGCAGATCGTTTATGAAATTGAAGCAGGTGATGCAGCGGGCCGGTTGATGCTCAATCAAGGCGTCAACGTGATGCTCAAATCGCAGTTGTCGAAAACCTTGCACTGGACACTGCTGGCGCCATGGGCAACGGAAAGCGACGTGCAATTGCTCCCCGGCGCAGGCTTGAAAATTGGCGACGTGACTATCAGCTACAGCGGCAAAGCGCTCTTCGACTTCACTTTGCACCTGGCGGGCAACACCAGGTTTGTCGTCGATCCGCGCCGCAAAGTGCTGCTCCTTCAAGAGACCGCCGAGCAGCCGGGCACGTCGGCACCGGCACTGCAAAAGCACTTCAAGGAACTGGCCCGCGAACATCGGCTGGAGCTGCCGTTTACCCCTGTGCACAAGTTTCTGGTGCCATTCGATGACCCGGCAGAGGAGCGCTTCACCACGGCCTATTACGACGCGGGCGAAGAGCGCTTTTTGTACATTCAGGACGACGATGCGTTGGTCCCGGAAAACCCGGTATTGGGCGCAGTGGTGGATGGCTCGGCGTATTTCTACCATCCGCAGGGTGTCGAGATTTACCAGACCGACGTGGTCAGCGGGCTGATCATCCATCGCTATCGGCTGATGCTGCGGCCCGGCGAATCGACGGTAAAGCAATGCGTTGCGGTGCCGGGCGGCGGCGTCCGGGTGGTGCAGCATTTTGCACAAGACGGACAAGGCTTGACCCTTGACTATTTGCTGACTGACGAAGGGGTATTCCTGACCTCGCTGACGCGCGAAGTCGATCACACGCTCGAAGATATCCTCGGGCAAGCGCCATTGCTGGCTGACTGGAAATCCTTGCTGGGCGATTACATCGCATGGCCGAACGTGCCTTCTGAATACCGTTTCGAAACCTCAATCTGGCAATTGGCGGTGTTCGTTTCGATTCACTGGAAACCGGACGCGAGCAGCTCCGACATGAGCTGGGTGCGCAGCAGCGATGGTCTGATCATTCGGCCACTGCCGCAGCGCGGGCATGCGCGCGGCTGGCGTGATTCTGACACGGACAAAAACCAGTCAAACCTGCTGGCGCCGGGCGGGGCCGAGGGCGACGTATTTGCCGTCTATACCCGCGACAGCCCGCGCCTGTGCGTGCAGCGCTGCGTGATTGTTGACGAACAGGTCAACGTAGCAATCGAATGGAAGACTCTGGCCGATCTGAAAAATGTGCTGGCCACCGAGGAGGGCTGCGTGGCGCTGACGGAGCAAGGGGTGTTCTACGAGCTGACGGCGCAGGGCGAATTGCAATTGGCAGGGGTGAACGAAGTCTGGTTCAAGGAGCGCCCGCAATGGTGGGCGCAGCTGCCGGCGCTGGTGGCTGAAGCGCCTTTCAGCACGCTGACGCTGATCGGCTTGAGCAATGCCAGCGGCGATGCGCGGTTGTGCGCCTGGTATGTCGAAGGGCGCTTGCTGCTGGCGGATCTGGGCGGCGGCACGGCGGTGCGCTTGCTCGGGGTTACCCCGGATAACGCCGCCGCGTGGTTGTTTGATGTCAGCCGTGGGCAGATTTGTCGGCAGGTATTTGTGCCCGAAGTGACATTGGCGGTGGCTTTTGGTGATGGTTCGCAATTGTTGGCGGCTGACGCGTTGCCGGCAGCGCAATCGCTGTGGACCGAATGGTTGTTCAGCGACGTCAAACGCTCGGGCGCTGGCCTGCTCGCCACGACCGTGGAAGGTCTGCAGATGCAACTCAATCATCAGGAGCCGGCGTTGCTGGTCGGCGTTGATCGTCAATGGGCGCGCGAACACGCCGCAGCGCTGGCCGAGCAGCTGAAGGCGCTGGCGGCTGACTCGCCGCGATGTGCGCCGTTGCTGACGGTGGCGAGTGCGGGCGGCCAGCAATGGTTTGTCACAGGCACTGGACGCTTGCTTGAAGCGGCCAGCCTGGCCCATCCCGAAGTGACCGTTGCGGTGGGTACGCAGCAGCAGAACAACGTGTTGTTGTTCGATGCTGCCGACGGATTGCTGCGTCGTTATCCGCTGCACGCTGTGCTCGGGCCGCTCAGCTATCTGCAACGCGACGCCGAACTGCTGACCGTGGACAGTGCGCAGACGCTGGATGATCTGCTGCCGCTGATTCCCGATGATGTCAGCACGCTGATTCTGCGTTTGGGTGGCGAAGGCACGGTTTGCCGATTGTCACAGGACGTCTGGCGTCGCCTCGAGTCAGTGATCATTGATTGCCGACCTTCGCTGGGAGGCTCGGCGTCCGCAAGCTCGGCGGCCGCTGCGGCGAAACTCGAATGGAGGCTGGATACGCCTGCGGGATTGATCATCAATCTGGTGGATGAACACGTGGTCATCCTCGATCCGGACACTTGTCACAGCCTGATCCTGCGCGAAGCCAATGCTACCGATGTGACGCTGCGCGGGGACATGGTGCTGGCCATCAGTGGTTATCAGCCTTTCACTGTTGCTTCAATGGTCACGCTGCTGGCGGACCGGTCAAATGTCAGTAGTGGAGAATTGCTCAATGCAGTGATCGCCCGACTAGCGAAAGTAACAGCGCTGCCGGTCTGAGTCATAACGTTTGCCCCTTCACAGCGGTTGCGTGTGAAGGGGCTTTTTAGTGTGCGTTATACCGTGGCGCGCTTTCTTCTCAGGGCAAAACGCTGCATGACTTTTTCACGAAGTTTTTTTGCCATCAACGCTCGCCGGGTGGCAAGTATCGCGCGATCAAGTTTCAGAAAAGCGCTTTGCTGCACCAGTACGGCGGTTTGTCGTTGCCATGGCCAAAACATAAAGTTGCTGTTTTTTGTGCCGGCATCCAACGACAGGTTGAATACCGCGATGTTCAAGTTGCCAGCGCTGTCATAACGCGCGGGCACTACTTGGAAGCGCTGACCTTCAAGACTTTCCTTGTCCAGCGAATAGATGGCTGGAGTGTCTGACTTGAATGCGCCAAGGGTGTCGATCATGGCATTGCCCTGGCGCGGGTCATTGATCGCTTGTGCCTTGCGCACCAGGAAATCCGCCACGCTCCCGGAGATGTCCGAGCGCGTGCGGGTGGTGATGGCGCCCTCGTGCAGCGACCAACCGAGGAACATCAGCGTGCGCACGTACTCTTCGAGCCAGCCTTGTGCATTGGCAAAACGGTAGTGCGCAAGGTCAGCCGATTGAGTGGCGATATGGGTGGAGTCAGTCAAATCATCGAAGTCTTGAAGCGTGAGTTCGCCGATACATGAAATAAGGTTAGGGCCCGTCACCAGTCCGGACGGTAGTTCATTAGTCATAAGTCGCTCCTGAAGCTAAGTGCAATTGATAGCGTTGACAGAACATTACTGTTGTCAGTGAAACTCAAAAGCTTACAGGGGTAGATCCAGAGCGCGAATAAAGAGTGCCAATTAAAATCAGTCTTGATATGTAGGTCTTTATTTATCGATATTGTCTGTTAATTACATATAAGGAATTCAATTTTGGTTAGTCTGATTGCGCGCGGTTGAGTTAGTTTTGTTGGGTGCCCAAGAGGCCGTTACTTAATTTGAATGGAAGTTCTGATATGTTGAATATGGATATCATGGAAAGTAATGCGAACGTTGACGTTTGTACTGATCGGGTGCTGGCACGCATCCGTAGTCGTAAAGCATCGTTGCTGCCAATGCTCCGCGCCCGGAGCCTTGCAGTCACTTCCGAAGCCAAACCGAGCAAAGAACTGAATGCCGTCGTGCTGGCAAATACCCTGGTGGGTTATGGCGATAATATTTCGCTGGATAACATGGCGATTATTGAAAACCTGATCAAGTTTTCGAAGTTGGAAGCGACTTTCGAAGTGCCGGGTGATGATCCACGAGCGTGGTACATGGCGTTTCTGACTTGCATGGACGAATCGGGCTGTTTCGTTGCCGATATGAGTTACAACGCTTACAAAAAGAGTTCGATGCAGTTGACGATGGAGAACATTGTTGTCGATATCGTCCAGGCCGGCGTTGCTGCCGCGAAGACCGCCATCCCCGCAGCTGCCGTGTTGAGCGCAATTGCTGACACCACCCTGGATTCGATGAAAAAGACCCCTGAAGCCATCAATCTGTTCAACCGTGAAGTGATCAGCAGTCAAGGCGTCCGGCTGGCGATCATGCCGTGCGACCAACTGGCTAACGGCATTATCCTGACTTCGTTGTCGTCGATTGACAGCCTCGGTGGCAGCAAGGAAACCAACCCGCTGTTCTTCAATTGGAAAACCGCCGGCCGCGATTTCTTTCAGGGCAGCACTTACATCACGTTTAACCCGACGCGTTATGCGCCACTCAAAGCTGAACTCGAAGAGTATCTGGGCCAATACTACAAAGCTGCGCTGAACAAACGCTTTCAGCGACGCAGAAATGCAATCAGCTAAGTAACGCAAAGCAATAAACAACGAGGCTGAAGGTTAATAACCTTCAGCCTTTGCGCTTTTACGGGACCAGATAACCTCTGACGCCGGTAAAGATAATCTGCGCCGCGAGCGCGCAGACAAACAGGCCCATCAGGCGGCTGACAATCTGCAAACCCTGATCACCGAGAATCCGCTCGATGCGATTGGACATATACAGCACCACACCGACGGTCAGGCTGGCCAACGCGATACTCAGAATGGCCGTGAGTTTGTCGTCCCAGTGGGGCTGGCTCACGCCCATCACCAGCAGCGCACCGATGGTGCCGGGGCCGACGGTCAGCGGAATGGTCAGCGGCACGATGGTCACGTCTTGCTGCACGTTGTCGGTCTGTACCGCCGATTTGCCTTGCGCCATGCCCAGCGCCGAGATGAACAGCACGCTGCCGGCGCCGATGCGGAAGGCGTCCACGGTGATGCCGAACACACTGAAAATCACCCGCCCGAACAGGTACAGCAAAACGCTGGAGACCAGGGTCGCGGTCGCGACTTTCCAGGCCAGGCGTCGTTGTTCCTTGCGCGAATAACCGCGAGTCAGGCTGATGAAGCAGGACAACACGAAGAACGGGCTGTAGAGCACCAGCATCTTCAGGTAAACACTGAACAACACATGGAGCATGGGGACGGGCTCACTGGCTGGGGAAGTCGAGGCGCAGTCTATCAGGCGCATTGGCGCCTGTCGGCTCAGGAGGTTTGTGTGGTCGCGCGGCTCTGCTGATCACGCTGCGCAACCCAGTGTTCGATCAACTCGCGCAGTTGCGACAACTCCACCGGTTTGGCCATGTGCCCGTCCATGCCGGCCTGGCGCGCGCGTTCTTTATGCTCGGCGAGGATATGCGCGGTCAGCGCCACCACCGGCGTGCGGATTCGCTGGTTGCCGACTTCCCACGCGCGCAATTGCTGGGTTGCGGAAAAACCGTCGAGGATTGGCATTTCGCAGTCCATCAGCACCAGGTCGTAACGCTGCGCTTTCATCGCTTGCAGGGCTTCTTCGCCATTGCTCGCGGTGTCCGGTTGCAGGTTGAGCTTGCCGAGCATGCCGCGAATCACCTTGGTCGAGATGCTGTTGTCTTCGGCCACCAGAATGCGGAAATCGCTGGGCACCTTGACCGGCAAGGTCGGGCCGCTGGGCAGGTTATGCGTGACGGCGAGGCCTTTGTTGCGTTGGGTCAACTCGTCCGCGAGGGTGGTCTTGAGCGTGTAGCCGGCCACCGGTTTGGCGAGGATGCGTTTGATCCCCGAGTTGCGCGCGATGATCTTGCTCGGCGCATTGCTGATGCCAGTGAGCATGATCAGCAGGATGTCGTGGTTCAGGCTCGGGTCTTCCTTGATCTTCGCCGCCAACTGCATGCCGGTCATGCCGGGCATGTTCTGATCGAGCAACACCACGTCGAAATAATCACGCAGATGCGCTTTGGTGCGCAGCAGCGCCAGCGCTTCTTTGCCGGACGGCACCGCGCTGACATTGAGGCCCCAGGCGCTGCACTGCTGCACCAGCACTTTGCGGCAGGTGTCGTTGTCGTCGACCACCAGCACGCGCGCGCCTTGCAGCGGGCTGTCGAGATCGGAAGTCGGATGTTCGAGGCGATCCGGGTCCAGCGGCAAGGTCAGCCACAACGTGCTGCCCTGAGTGCTGCCGCTCTTGATGCCGAACTCGCCTTGCATCAGGCGAATCAGCTGACGGGCGATCACCAGTCCCAGATTGCCGCCCAGACGGGTGGCCGACAGGAAGTTCTTGCTGTGCAGCTCGGCGTGCATCAGCGCATCGCGTTCTTCGGTGTCCATCGGCAAACCGCTGTCCTGCACGGCAATGCGCAAACGCGGTTTGGCGCTGCGGTCGTCGAGCGCAACGACGATGAGGATTTCGCCTTCGTCGGTTTTCTTCAGGGCGTTTTCCAGCAGGCTCAGCAGCGTCTGGCGCAGGCGTGTGGGGTCGCCGCTGATGACGCGGGGCACTTGCGGCTGAATGAAGCTGATCAGCTCGACGTTCTGCTGTTCAGCCTTGGCGCGGAAAATACTCAGACAATCTTCGATCAACGCATTCAGGTCGAATTGCACGTCATCCAGCTCGATCTGCCCGGATTCGAGTTTGGAAATGTCGAGAATCTCGTTGATCAGGGTCAGCAGCTCGTTGCCGGCGCTGTGGATCGTCTGCACGTAATCGCGTTGCTTTACTGACAGCGGCGTGCCCAGCAACAACTCGGTCATGCCCAGCACGCCATTCATCGGTGTGCGGATTTCGTGGCTGATCTTCGCGAGGAATTCAGCTTTGGCGTTGATCTCGGCGTTGCTCGCCGCCAAGTCGCGGCTGACGCTGAAACGGTCTTCGGTGATGCTGCGATGGCGTTCGAACAGCGCCACGCTCATCAGCAAACCGCTGACGCAGATGAACACCAGCAGAATGATGATCAGGCCTTGCGGCGGCACCAGCGTCAGCCCCAGCAGCGCCGGCAGGATGATCAGCGCGCCGATGTTGAACACCACCATGCCGGCGACGAACAGCCGCGCCGGGCGATAGCCTTTTTGCCAGTGATAAGCGCTGACGAACAACATGCTCAGGCCGGCGAGCGCGACCAGCAGGTAAGTAATGATGTTCAGCGGCAAGGTGTTGACGAACAGCAGCAGCAACCCGCAGACCACGGTAAACAGAATGTCGCCCAGCAGCAGTTTGTTCAGCGGATGCGGGCCGAGCGGGGAAAAGAACCGATAGGCAAACATCAACCCGCACGGCGCGGTCAGCAACAGCGCAAGGTAGGCGCCCGGCGTCTGGATCGCGTGCCAGTTCGGCAGCCACGGCCCGGCGAGGTTGAGCAGCAGGATCACGCTGAGCATCAGCAGCAATTCGCACGCCGCCAGCCATAAACTGCTGCGCGAGCGGGTGTAGGCGAAGCGCACGAAGTTGTGCAGGATCAGCATGCCGATGCAGCCGAACAGCAGTCCGTAGACCAGCGTGAGGTTCTGATTGGCCGCGCTGTTCACCGCCGCTTGCAGGGTGATGTACGGCCGCAACTGATGTTGCGAAACCAGGCGCACGTAGACATCGAGCGGTTTGTCGGCTTGCGGCAGTGGCAACATGAAGTCGCTGCTCGGCAAAGGCCGATTGGCTTGCGGTTGTTGGGTGCCAGTGTTGAGTTGCTCGACCAGCGTGTCGCCGTCCAGCACATACAGATTGAGGTGCGACAGGTCGGGAGCGAACACGCGCAGCAATTGCTCATGTTTGCCCGGCGCCAGTTTGAAGCGCAGCCATAACGCGCCGTCGGGCTCGGCCGCGGTGAGGCGGTCGAGTTCGATCGGGCTGAATTGATTGGTGTAGCGGGCGGAACGGATATCGCTGAGCGCCAGGTCGCCCTGTTCGTCGAGCAATACCGACCAGGCACTGCCTTGCGCGGCCTGGGCCGGGAGCATGCAGAGCAAGGTCAACAGAGTGACGGTAAGACCTATGGCAATCCTGAGCCAGCGCACGGCGAAATCCCTTCGTAGGTTGATGCCAGATTATTACTATGCGCGGCCCCGGAATAGTCCGGCAAGGGCCTCAAGCCCTTGCCTGGCCGAATGGCTGGCTTATTCCTGAGTTTCGCCGCGCTCGCGGGCAATGGCGCGGTAGCCAATGTCCTTGCGATAGAAGCTGCCTTCCCAATCGATCTTCGCCGCCAGTTTGTACGCCTGCTGCTGCGCCGCATCAACGCTGGCGCCCATCGCCGTGGCGCAGAGCACCCGACCACCGGCCGTTACCACTTGTCCATCCTTGAGCGCAGTGCCGGCGTGGAAGACTTTACCTTCCAGTTGCGCCGCTGCGTCCAGACCGTTGATCGCCACGCCTTTAGCGTAGTCGCCCGGATAGCCGCCTGCCGCCAGAACGATGCCGACGCTCGGGCGCGGATCCCATTGCGCTTCGACCTTGTCCAGGGCCTGCGCCAGGGCAGCTTCGACCAACAACACCAGGCTCGATTGCAAGCGCAGCATCACCGGTTGGGTCTCAGGGTCGCCGAAACGGCAGTTGAACTCGATAACTTTTGGGTTACCGGCTTTGTCGATCATCAGCCCAGCGTAGAGGAAACCGGTGTAAACGTTGCCTTCATCGGCCATGCCGCGCACGGTTGGCCAGATCACCAGCTCCATGACGCGCTGGTGCACATCGGCAGTCACCACCGGGGCAGGGGAGTAGGCACCCATGCCGCCAGTGTTCGGGCCAGTGTCGCCGTCGCCGACGCGTTTGTGGTCCTGGCTGGTGGCCATCGGCAAGACGTTCTTGCCGTCGACCATGACGATGAAGCTGGCTTCTTCGCCATCGAGGAATTCTTCGATGACCACGCGCGAACCGGCGTCGCCGAAAGCGTTGCCGGCGAGCATGTCGCGCACGGCGTCTTCGGCTTCGGCCAGGGTCATGGCGACGATCACACCTTTACCGGCGGCCAGGCCATCGGCCTTGATCACGATCGGTGCGCCTTTTTCGCGCAGGTAAGCCAGGGCCGGCTCGATTTCGGTGAAGTTCTGGTAATCGGCGGTCGGGATCTTGTGACGCGCGAGGAAATCCTTGGTGAACGCTTTCGAGCCTTCCAGCTGCGCCGCGCCAGCAGTCGGACCGAAGCAATCGAGGCCACGCGAGCGAAACAGATCGACCACGCCAGCGACCAGTGGCACTTCCGGGCCGACGATGGTCAGGGAAACGTTCTTCTCGGCGAAATCGGCCAGTTGCTCAAGTTCCAGCACGTCGATGGCGACGTTTTCGCACTTGGCTTCAATGGCGGTGCCAGCGTTGCCCGGTGCAACAAAAACTTTCTGCACACGCGGATCCTGAGCCACTTTCCAGGCCAGTGCGTGTTCACGGCCACCGCTGCCAATGATCAAAACATTCATTTCAAAAAACCTCGGTTGTGGGAGCACGGCTTGCCCGCGATGGCAATCTCGAGGACGCCATCGCGGGCAAGCCGTGCTCCTACAGGTCTGCGCATAGCAGGCCTGATGATATTAGTGACGGAAGTGGCGCATGCCGGTGAATACCATGGCGATGCCGGCTTCATCAGCCGCAGCAATCACCTCGGCGTCACGCATCGAACCACCCGGCTGGATCACCGCAGTGATACCAACCTTGGCCGCATTGTCCAGACCGTCGCGGAACGGGAAGAACGCGTCGGAGGCCATGACCGAACCGGCGACTTGCAAGCCAGCGTGTTCAGCCTTGATCGCGGCAATCCGCGCCGAGTTCACGCGGCTCATCTGGCCCGCGCCGACACCGATGGTCTGGCGATTTTTCGCGTAGACGATGGCGTTGGATTTAACGTACTTGGCGACTTTCCAGGCAAAGATCAGGTCGTTGATCTCTTGCTCGGTCGGGGCGCGTTTGGTCACGACTTTCAGGTCTGCGCTGCCGATCATGCCGATGTCGCGGCTCTGCACCAGCAAACCACCATTCACGCGTTTGTAGTCCCACGCGGCGGCGCGGTCAGCTGACCACTCGCCGCAGGACAGCAAGCGCACGTTGGCTTTCGCCGCGACGATGGCGCGGGCTTCTGCGCTGACGGATGGGGCGATGATCACTTCGACGAACTGGCGCTCGACGATGGCTTTGGCGGTTTCAGCATCCAGTTCGCGGTTGAACGCGATGATGCCGCCGAACGCCGATTCGGTGTCAGTGGCGTAAGCCAGTTCGTAGGCCTGACGGATACCGCCCTCGGCGTCCGGGCTCACCGCCACGCCGCACGGGTTGGCGTGCTTGACGATCACGCAGGCGGGTTTGACGAAGCTCTTCACACATTCCAGCGCGGCGTCGGTGTCAGCCACGTTGTTGTACGACAGCTCTTTGCCTTGCAGTTGGGTCGCGGTGGCGATGCCGACTTCGGCAGGCTTGGTTTCCACGTAGAACGCCGCGCTCTGGTGCGGGTTCTCGCCGTAGCGCATTTCCTGAGCCTTGACGAATTGGCTGTTGAACGTACGCGGGAACTCGCTGCGACCTTCGGTGCTGAGGGTTTCAGCGCTCTGGTTCACGGTGCCCATGTAGTTGGCGATCATGCCGTCGTAGGCGGCGGTGTGTTCGAAAGCCTTGAGCATCAGGTCGAAGCGCTGCGCGTAAGTCAGGCCGCCGGCCTTCAGGCCTTCGAGCACGCTGGCGTAATCGCTGGCATTCACCACGATGGCCACGTCTTTATGGTTTTTGGCTGCCGAGCGAACCATGGTCGGGCCGCCGATATCGATGTTTTCGATGGCGGTCGGCAGGTCGCAGCCAGGCTTGTTGATGGTGGCTTCGAACGGGTAAAGATTGACTGCAACCAGGTCGATCGGCTTGATGCCGTGTTCGTTCATGATCGCGTCGTCGATACCGCGACGACCGAGGATCCCACCGTGGATTTTCGGGTGCAGGGTCTTCACCCGACCGTCCATCATTTCTGCGAAACCGGTGTAGTCCGCGACTTCCACTGCGGCAACACCGTTGTCGCGCAGCAGCTTGAACGTTCCGCCGGTGGAGAGGATCTCGACGCCCAGAGCTTCAAGCTCCTTGGCGAACTCGAGGATCCCGGTCTTGTCGGAAACGCTGATCAAGGCGCGGCGGATCGGCAGGCGGGTAGTCTGGTCGGTCATTTCAATTTCCATCAAAAGCAAAGGAGTCAGCAAAAAAGGCGACCGTTTTTACGCGGGCGCCTTTCTGGTTTGATTGAATGCTTACAGCAAATCGTACTGCTTGAGTTTCTTGCGCAGCGTGCCTCGATTGAGTCCGAGCAGCTCGCTGGCCTTGGTCTGGTTGCCCTTGACGTAGTTCATCACGCATTCGAGCAGGGGCGCCTCGACTTCGGAGAGCACCAGGTTGTACACATCCGTGACGGCAGCGCCCTCAAGGTGGGCGAAATAATTGTGCAGCGCCTTCTCGACACTCCCGCGAAGGGTCTGACCTTCTTCGCTCGGCGTATTGAGGTGCTGTTTCAAATTCACGTTGTCGCTCACGGGTGTTGTTCCACTCACTAAAGTCTCGGTCATCATCGTCATGCGGCCACCTCGTCTCCGTCCCCTGTCAGGCTCTTGTAACGTTCGGCGAAGTAGCCCTGAACGTTGGCGCATTGTGCTTCCGTATCTTCCAAACGATTGAAGTGGGCGCGAAACTCCCTGGCGCCCGGCAAGGTTGCGAGATACCAGCCCACATGCTTGCGGGCAATCCGTACGCCCATCACGTCTCCATAGAAAACGTGCAGCGCAGCCAGATGCTCTAGCAGAATGCGTTCCACCTCGATCAATGCCAGCGCCGGGAGTTTTTCGCCGGTGCGCAGGAAGTGATCGATCTCACGAAAAATCCACGGCCGCCCCTGGGCAGCCCGGCCTATCAACAGGCCATCGGCACCGGTCGCGTCGAGCACGTACCGGGCCTTCTCGGGTGAATCGATGTCGCCATTGGCAAACACCGGCATCGACACGGCCTGCTTGATCGCGGCAATCGTGTCGTACTCGGCTTCGCCGGTGTACAGGTCGGCACGGGTGCGGCCATGCACCGCCAGCGCCGTGATCCCGGCCTGCTCGGCGATCTTCGCCACGGTCAGGCCGTTCTTGTTGTCGCGGTCCCAACCGGTGCGGATCTTCAAGGTCACCGGCACATCAACCGCAGCCACGACGGCCTGCAGGATCTCGGTCACCAGTGCTTCGTCTTTCAGCAACGCGGAGCCGGCGGCCTTGTTACAGACCTTCTTCGCCGGACAACCCATGTTGATATCAATAATCTGTGCGCCCAGTTCGACGTTGGCCCGGGCCGCATCCGCCAGCATCTGCGCATCGCCACCGGCGATCTGCACCGAGCGTGGCTCGGGATCACCTTCGTGAATCATGCGCATCCGCGATTTGCGGGTGTTCCACAAGCTCATGTCGCTGGTGACCATTTCCGAGACTACGAGCCCTGCGCCCAGTCGCTTGCACAGCTGACGAAAGGGCTGGTCGGTGACGCCCGCCATTGGGGCGAGGATCAAGCCGTTGTGCAATGTATATGGACCGATGCGTACCGCCGACATAGGACTTCCCTGTTGTGGGGCCGGATCATTAGAGTTCGAAAAAGGGTTGGCATGATACCCGCTCTCGATGACTGGATAAAGGCTGAATTGAACAAAATCTGAACAGTTATTTTGTTATTGCCAGCAGTTCTGTCCGGGCGGGTGCAGTCAGAAATACGACGTCAATGCGCGAGCACTGAACCGTTTCACTCGGGCGAATGGAAGCTCAGGCTGTAGTTCACCGCTTTTGGACCTGGATCGAGAATATCCAGCGCGATGTGGATTGGCGTTTGCGGCGGCATTTCCGCCATGCCTTCGAGGTCGCCATTCAGGTATTCGCCGGGTTTGAAGCGACGACTGGCGATCAAGTGACCGTTGAGGTCGGCGAAGCGCAGTTCCAGCAAGGGAAATGGCTGGGAGAACGTCGCGCGGTTGTAGATGATCGCGTCCACCACCAGCGCGCCGCTGAAGTCCGGATGGCTGCGCACCACCAGATTGCTGCTTTTGACTTTGGCGATGTCGACCTTGGACGGCACTGTGCAACCGAGGCTTGGGCACAATTGCTGGAACCACGGGCGGTATTGGTCCTGACGGGCCATTTCGTCGAAATGGTAAGCAATGTATTGGCCGGCAAGTGCGACGGCGGCGAGCACGATCAACGCCAGCCACAACATCCGTCGGCCCCACGGCGAGCGGCGTTTTTGCCAGCCGAGTTGCAGCGGGTCGTCGCTGAGGTCGCTCAGGGCTTCGTCACGTTCGGTCGCGGCGCTGCGTTCGTGGCGTTTGCGCAGCGGCGCGATCGGCGGCAGGTCGTCGTCAACGGCATCGGTGGCCGACAGACGATCGTGGCGCTGGGGTTTATCGAGCGGATCATTCAGGCGCAGGTGCGACAGCTGCGGCACTTGCGGCTCGTCGTCCAGATCGACCGGTTCCAGCGAGAACGAAGGTTCGGTGCGCGAGTGCTTGCCTGGTTCTGGCGGCGTTTGCCGTTGTTCGACGTCGAGCGCTTGGGCGCGGTCCGCTGCCGATTCGCTGAAGAGGCTGTCGGACCACGGTTCATCGTCGTGCTCGATAGAATCGCGGCGCGCACTCAGACCGTTCTCGCGGCGCTGGCCGATATCCTTGACGGGCTGGATTTCGCGCTGTTCGAGCCGCGCCAGTTCCTGATCGAGGTCGAGCGTGTCGAGGTCCATCTCGGTGGCTGACCATTGCTTTTGGCTGATGGCCCGCACCGGCGGTTCGACGACGCTGGCGTCGAGCGCTTTCTCCGCATCCTTGCCGGCCTGCTGCTCAAGCAGTTGCTTGGCGGCGTTGAACACCTGCAAACAGGAGCCGCAGCGAACTACCCCACGGGCCACGCTCAATTGAGCATGGCTGACGCGGAAGCTGGTTTGGCAATGCGGGCATTGGGTGACGAAGCTGTCGGTCATGCGGCGATCCGGATTATGCAGGCGCTCATTCTAGCGCCGACGGCCAGTGATGCGCACCCAGCCATCGCGATTGGCAATCGGGTCCAGATCGAAGTCTTGCGCGTAAGCCTTGGCGACGTCCTCGCCTTGCTCGGCAAGAATCCCCGACAGCGCCAGACGCCCACCGGGCTTGACCAGGCTGGACAGTTGCGGCGCCAGCGACACCAGTGGGCCGGCCAGAATATTGGCGACCAGCACGTCGGCCTGCACCTGCGGCAGATCTTCCGGCAGGTACAGCGGGAACAGTTCTTCAGCGATGTGGTTGCGCCCGGCGTTGTCGCGCGAAGCTTCCAGCGCTTGCACGTCGATGTCGGTGCCGACCGCTTGCCTGGCGCCCAGCAACAGGGCAGCGATCGCCAGAATCCCCGAGCCGCAACCGAAGTCGAGCACGTTGCAGTCTTTCAGGTCCTGGCCGTCAAGCCATTCCAGGCACAGTGCGGTGGTCGGGTGAGTGCCGGTGCCAAACGCCAGGCCCGGATCCAACAGCAGATTCACCGCATCCGGCTCCGGCGCGGCGTGCCAGCTCGGCACAATCCACAGACGCTCACCGAAACGCATCGGCTCGAAACCGTCCATCCAGCTGCGTTCCCAATCCTGGTCTGCAATGATTTCGCTGTGATGTTCGGGCAGCGGACCGCCGGTCAGCAGTTCCATGTGCGCCAGCACGCTGGCAGCCTCGGTGCCGTCCTCGAACAGCGCCAGCAAATGCGTGTGCGACCACAGCGGCGTGGTGTTGAGTTCCGGTTCGAAGATCGGCTGATCCTCGGCGTCCATAAAGGTCACCGACACCGCGCCCACTTCAAGGAAAGCGTCTTCGTAGGTTTCGGCTTGTTCTGGGCTGATGGCGAGACGGACTTGCAGCCAAGGCATGGCGGGCACCTTTGAAAAATATTGATTGCAGCCTAGCGGGCTGCGAGAAGCGCGCAAGTTTACGCGACCACAGAGGGTTTGTGGGAGTGGACAGCTCCGAATGCCGCTCAGTTGAAACGCTATACCCCTGTAGCAGCTGGCGAAGCCTGCGTTCGGCTGCGCAGCAGTCGTAAACCCTGAGTGAGTGGTCTTCCTGAAACACCGCACTGCCTCTATTCACGACTGCTTCGCAGCCGAACGCAGGCTTCGCCAGCTGCTACATGAGGCTGTTGCGGTTGATATGAAACCTGCAGAAACAACAAAGCCGCTCGAAAGCGGCTTTGTTGGTCTGGATCACGTCTTAATGCTGGATGCCCAAATTATTGGCTTTTTGCCATCTCATCCCTTTGCTGGTTGCTCGGTAGCGTTGCAATCGGCTGTTGGGCTGATTAGGTAGCGTCATCTCGACAACTCCGACCGCAATGGCTGGAAGTATGTAGGCCTTGCGAAAATGCTCGGCGTTTTTCAGGTGCAGGGTGGTTTGAAGTTCCTGTCTGCTCATAGCGCCAACTAGCACCTTCAGCAGAGCGGCGACTTCCATGGCGACTTCCACGGTGACTTCCATGGTGACTTCCATGTTTACTGCGTCAGAGCTGCGCGATTGGGGATGTGCGGGCAGGCGCACGACATAGGAAATTCTGTCATCGTCGGTTTCAAACAGCGGGGCGGGTGAGCCGTTGGCGGCCATAACCTTGAGTATTTTGGGGATTCCGGTGGAACGGCCTTCGGTCAGATCCAGCTCTTTCAAAAATCCCCCAATGCGCCGGTTGCGATAGCGGCGGCTTACCGCGCGGCCGGTCCTCAGATCTTCCAGGCGGATCGAGCGATCAGGCCCGGGGAAACTCAGGATCACCAGCTCGTCATGGCTGATGCGAACCTCGATCGGTTCGCGCTCTTCATAAGACCGGTGATAAACGGCATTGACCAGCGCCTCTTCAATCGCGGCGTAGGGGAAGTTCCAAACTCGTGTTGCTTCAGCAGTGTCCGGATGCTTGATGATTGTTTGATGCAAATAATTGCGCTGGATTTACGCCAGCGCCTCGCGAGTGATGGTTGCCAGCGGGCCCTTGAAGACTTTTTCGTCAAAGCGGTCACCACCAGCGCCCTCTGGAAACCACAGCACATCTATTTGCGTACCGGGAAAAAACCCTTCCGGGGTGTTGTTGAAGAACATCAAGCCGACATTTTTCGGCCATGGCGACTCGGTCGGCCCGCCTACCACGTTCATTTGGCGGCCCAATGCCTCGATGCTCAGCTCGTCGGCATCCTGCGCGAGGGCACTTCCGATTTCTCGCAGGAAGTTGTGCATCAGTGTTTTGGAGAGGTCGCTCATACGCGCTTTTTGGTGGAAGCGGTCATCGAAAGGCACCTTGGCAGCAAGGCTCAATAACTCCTGTTCGATTTCACCCTTGGCTTCAACTGTGCTGGTGTAGCGGCGGATGTAGTAATGCAGGCTTCGATGCTTGGCGGTCACTGCTGCCGGAGCTTTGTATGGGCGGTTTTGTCCTCCCGGTGCCCACAACACGATCAGATTGCGGCCTTCAACTCTTTCGACGCTCAATACTGGAAAGTAAGAGGGTTGAATCAACTGGCACGCTTCCAGCAGTTCGAGCTGGATTTTGTCGATTACATGATCGGCCAGCCCTTTCGGAGGGAAGATCGGCTGGCCGTTGGCATCGCAGTCTTGCCCAATCACCACATACCCGCCGCCCAGGTTTTCAAAGTCATTGGCAAAGGCGCAGAGCGTGCGAATGATCGGATCAGGATTCCAGCCTGTCTTGTATTCGATTCGTTCGCTTTCCACTGTCCGCTGGCGCAAGAGATCGTTGAGATTGATGGGCAGTTTTCCGGGCATGGGCAGGCTCTGGTTCGTCAACGTTGTGTTGAGTAGAGCGCGAGTATAGCCAGCCTCGACGCTCCAATAACGAGCAGTTAAATGGATGAAACCTGCAGAAACAACAAAGCCGCTCGAAAGCGGCTTTGTTGGTCTGGATCACGTCTTAATGCTGTTCGGCCAGCTTGTGTTCCAGGTAGTGGATGTTGACTCCACCTTTGCAGAAGCCTTCATCACGGACCAGATCGCGGTGCAGCGGGATGTTGGTTTTGATCCCGTCGACGACGATTTCGTCCAGTGCATTACGCATGCGCGTCATGGCTTCTTCACGGGTTGCGCCGTAGGTGATCAGCTTGCCGATCAACGAATCGTAGTTCGGCGGAACCGCATAACCACTGTACAGATGCGAATCGACGCGAACGCCGTTGCCGCCCGGAGCGTGGAAATGCTTGACCGTGCCTGGGCTCGGCATGAAGGTTTTCGGGTCTTCGGCGTTGATCCGGCATTCAAGTGCGTGACCGCGGATGACGACGTCTTCCTGGGTGTACGACAGCTTGTTGCCAGCGGCGATGCTGAGCATCTCCTTGACGATGTCGATGCCGGTGACCATTTCCGAAACCGGGTGCTCAACCTGAACGCGGGTGTTCATTTCGATGAAATAGAACGCGCCGTTCTCGTACAGGAACTCGAAAGTGCCGGCGCCACGGTAGTTGATGTCGATGCACGCCTTGACGCAGCGGGCGAGGACTTCCTGGCGCGCCTTCTCGTCGATGCCCGGTGCCGGCGCTTCTTCGAGAACCTTCTGGTGACGACGTTGCAGCGAGCAATCGCGGTCGCCCAGATGGATGGCGTGGCCCTGACCGTCGGAAAGTACCTGGACTTCCACGTGACGTGGGTTGGTCAGGAATTTTTCCAGATAGACCATCGGGTTGCCGAACGCCGCGCCTGCTTCGGAGCGGGTCAGTTTGGCCGAGTCGATCAGGTCTTCTTCTTTATGCACAACGCGCATGCCGCGACCACCACCGCCGCCAGCGGCTTTGATGATCACCGGGTAACCGACTTCGCGACCAATGCGCAGAGCGGTTTCTTCGTCTTCCGGCAGTGGGCCGTCAGAACCCGGAACAGTCGGCACGCCGGCAGCGATCATGGCGTGCTTGGCCGAAACCTTGTCGCCCATCAGGCGAATGGTGTCGGCTTTCGGGCCAATGAAGGCAAAACCGGAGTTCTCGACCTGTTCGGCGAAATCGGCGTTTTCCGCGAGGAAACCGTAGCCTGGGTGAATGGCGGTAGCGCCGGTCACTTCAGCTGCGGCGATGATCGCCGGAATGTGCAGGTAAGACTTTGCAGCCGATGCCGGACCGATGCAGACGGATTCGTCCGCCAGACCCAGGTGCATCAGCTCTTTGTCAGCCGTGGAATAAACGGCGACGGTCTTGATGCCCATCTCTTTGCAGGCACGCAAGATCCGCAGGGCGATCTCACCGCGGTTGGCGATCAGAACTTTTTCCAACTTCGCAGTCATCAAAGTCTCTCCGCGGTTCAAACGATGGTGAACAGGGGTTGGTCGTACTCAACCGGCTGGCCATCTTCGACGAGGATGGATTCGATCACACCGCTGGTTTCAGCTTCGATGTGGTTCATCATCTTCATGGCTTCGACGATGCACAGGGTGTCGCCTTTCTTCACGGTCTGGCCGACTTCAACGAAGGACGGCGAGGACGGCGAAGACTTGCGGTAGAACGTGCCGACCATCGGCGAACGGGCAACAGTGCCGTTCAGCACGGGTGCGGCCGGTGCAGCAGGGGCGGCGGCAGCAACCGGGGCAGCAGCGGCAGGCGCTGGGGCCGGAGCGTGCATTGGCGCAGGAGCGTAATACTGCTGAGCCGGGGTCTTGCTGTGACGGCTGATGCGAACGGACTCTTCGCCTTCCTTGATCTCGAGCTCGTCGATGCCGGACTCTTCCAGCAATTCGATCAATTTCTTAACTTTACGGATATCCATGAATCATCAACTCCCAAGGGTCGGTCAGGGGCGTTTAACGCTTGTGGTTCAAGCCGTTGCCGGTCTTTCAAGCTGTTCCAGGGCGGCCTCCAGGGCCAGTCGATAACCGCTGGCGCCAAGGCCGCAGATCACTCCCACCGCTACGTCGGAGAAGTAAGAGTGATGGCGGAAAGGTTCGCGTTTGTGCACGTTAGACAAATGCACTTCGATGAATGGGATGCTCACCGCCAGCAGCGCGTCACGTAATGCGACACTTGTGTGAGTAAATGCTGCTGGATTGATCAGAATGAAGTCCACACCTTCGCCGCGAGCAGCGTGGATGCGGTCGATCAATTCGTACTCGGCGTTGCTCTGCAAGTGCAGCAAATGATGGCCGGCTTCACGGGCACGGCGTTCCAGGTCCTGGTTGATCTGCGCCAGTGTCGTAGCGCCATAGGTGCCCGGTTCGCGGGTGCCGAGCAAATTCAGGTTGGGTCCGTGCAGAACCAGTAGCGTTGCCATCTGCTGTTCCTTGTTATTCAGGTGCAATTGTCAGAGTGCAGTTGTCAGAACCCGGCGACTATGCCGCAAAGCCTTTGTGACTGTCCAGTTCTATGCAATAGCCAGCACGATGGCCGATGTTTGCGCAAAATTTGTGACTGCCTGATTAAATCCGGTCATTTGCCTTCGCGACACGTTCGGCGAAGTCCTGCGCATTGATCTCGCCGATCACCCGCTCGTCGGTGAGTTCGGCGCCGTCCTTGCCGAAGAACATCAACGCTGGGGGACCGAACAATTTGTAGCGGTCGAGCAGTGTTCTTTGCTCGGCGTTGCTGGCGGTGATGTCGAAGCGGATCAGCCGATAACCTTGCAGCCGTTCGACGACTTTCGGGTCGTTGAGCACTTGGTGTTCGATGACTTTGCAACTGATGCACCAGTCGGCGTACCAGTCCAGCAGCAGCGGCGTGCCGGAGGATTTCGCCTCAGCGAGCGCGTGATCGAGGTCGGCCGGGGTGGTCACGGTTTGCCAGTTACTGGCCGACGGCGCCGCCCCGTTGCTGGCTACTGCCGCGGTCCGGCCGAGCGGATTGAGCACATCGCCCTGACCGCTGAACGCGCCGTACCAGCAAGCCATTGCGTAAAACAGCAGAAACAAGCCAAGCAATTGGCCGAGGCGTTTGCGCGGTGGTTTGTAGACGAACTCCAACGCGCCGAGGAACAGACCGACGCCGCCCCACAGCAAACCGACCAGCAGCAATGTGACTTGGCCCGGTACGACACGGCTGAGCAAGCCAATCGCCAAGGCCAGCAGCAAGACGCCGATCGCGTTTTTCACATAGATCAGCCATGGGCCGCTTTTCGGCAGCCACGCCGCGCCGCCGGTCGCAACCAACAGCAGCGGGGTGCCCATGCCCAAGCCGAGTACAAACAACTTCAACCCGCCGCCGAGCGCATCGCCGCTGGCGCTGATGTACAGCAAGGCGCCGGCCAGTGGCGCGGAAACACACGGCGACACCAGCAGGCTCGAGACCACGCCGAGCACTGCCGCGCCCCATAACGAGCCGCCTTCGGTGCGCCCGGCAATCCGGTCGAGGCGGCTGCTGATGAAGTGCGGCAGTTTCAGCTCGAAGACGCCGAACATCGCCAGCGCAAACACCGCAAAAAACGTCGCGAACGGCACCAGAACCCAGGCCGATTGCAGCCGCGCCTGCAGATTGAGCTGCGCGCCGAACATCCCCATCAATGCGCCGAGCAGGGCAAAACACGCGGCCATCGGCAGCACGTAAGCCAGCGACAGATTGAAGCCGCGCAGCCCGCCGATCTGCCCGCGCAACACCACGCTGGAGAGGATCGGCAGCATTGGCAGCACGCAAGGCGTGAAAGTCAGGCCCAGACCGGCGAGGAAAAACAGCGCCAGTTCACGCCAGCTCCAATTGGCTGTCGTAGCAGCACTTGGGTCAGCGGCAGCGGCGCCAGCGCCGTCGATGCGCAAGCGCTCGGTTTCCGGCGGATAACACAGGCCTTTGTCGGCGCAGCCCTGATAGGTCACAACCAGCGTGAAGGCGCGCGGATCGCTGCGCGGCAGTTCGACATCGAGAATCGCGTGGTACACCTCGACGTCGCCGAAGTATTCGTCGTGCTTCTTTTCACCGTTGGGCAATTGCGCGGCGCCGAGCGCGACGTCGGCCGGGTCGGCGCGAAACTGGAAGCGGTGGCGGTAGAGGTAATAACCGTCGGCGGCGACGAAACGCAGCTTGATGGTCTGCGCGGTGCTTTCCACCAGGCTCAACTGAAAGGCTTCGCGCACCGGCAGGAAGTCGGCGCTGTTGTTGATCGAGCCCAACGTCGAACTGGGCCGAGTGTCGAGCAACCCGGCGGCGGAGGCCGGCAGGGCGAGCACTAAAAGCAGCAGGCAAAGCAAACGGCGCATGACAATCTCGCGTGTCGGAAGTGCGGGCATGATAGCGGACAGTCGGCGGGTGTGCAGGGCCGGGAGTGTTGTGGTGATTGTTCTGACGCCATCGCGAGCAAGCTCGCTCCCACAGGGGGGCGCATTCCATTGTGGGAGCAAGCTTGCTCGCGATAGCGATCGATCAGACGCGGAAAGCCTGGACGGCGGTGTGAAGCCGCCCGCCCAGCACCAGCAGATTCTCCCCTTGCTCGCGCCCCTCGCCAATCCGCAGCAGGTTATCCCCGCCCAATTGGTGGATCCGCTCGCTGTGGTCGCGAATCTCGCTGACCGCGCCGCTCTGCTGCGCGGTGACATCGGCGATGCGCACGGCGGTGTCGGCAATGGTCTGGATCGCGCCGACGATTTTATCCAGCGCGCCGTCCGCCGCTTGCGCCTGATTGGCGGTGGCTTCGGCGTGTTCGACCTGAGCGCGCATGCCTTCCACCGATTGCCGCGCGGCGGTTTGCAGGCCGGCGATCAAGGTCTGGATTTCCGCTGTGGCGCCGGCGGTGCGCTGCGCCAACGAGCGCACTTCCTCGGCCACCACCGCAAACCCCCGGCCCATTTCCCCGGCGCGGGCGGCTTCGATCGCAGCGTTGAGCGCGAGCAGATTGGTCTGATCGGCAATCGAGCGAATCACCGTCAGCACACCGCCGATGGTCGCCGACTCCTCGGCCAGGTGTTCGATCATCTGCGCATTGCCCTGCACTTCGCCGACCAGCGCATGCAACCCGGTGAGGCTCAGGCCGATGACCTTCTGCCCTTGTTCGACCGCCAGTCCGGCATTGCGACTGGCGTCGGCGGCCTGGCTCGCATCGCCGGCGACCTGCTGGATGGTCGCTTCCAGTTCACCCAGCGAATCGCGGATCAGCGCAGTATCACCTGCCTGATGTTCGGCGCCGCTGTGCAGGTCGTTGCTCAACTCGGCGAGGGTGCGGCTGCTGCCGGCGACCTGTTCGGCATTCAAGCGAATGGTCCCGACCAGATCCACCAGATAAGCGCGCAAGCGATTGAGCGAGGCTTGGATGTCATGCAATTCGCGATTGGTTTTGCCCAGTTGAATGTCCTGGCTGAAATCGCCCTCGGCCCAGGTCGAGAGCGCGGGCGCGAGATTGGTCAGCGTGCGCGCCAGGCGTCGCTGCAAAGTGTCGATGAGCAGCGCGATCAGCAGGATCAGGCCGATCATCAATCCCTGAATCAAGCGCACTTCGCCCTGAATTTGCCCGTGCTGGGCGCGCACCGCCGGTTCCAGGCCGGCGATGGCTTGCTGCACTGCGGCGATTTTCACATGCGTCGCGGCGCTGAGTTCGGCACGTTTCTGGATTTGCTCACGAGTGCGCGCCAGTTCGGCGGGGTAGCGCGTGAGCAAGCTGTTGAGTTCGCGTTTGAGGCCGACGCCCGCATCTTCGGCGACGGTTTTTTCATTGCTCTCCAGGCCCATCATGTTCGCGAAATCGTCAGTGTTCGATTCGCTGCTGCTGGCTACGCCGAGCAGCGGCAATGCCTCCAGCAACTGCGCTTGTGCGCGAATGTTGGCGACTTCGCGCTCGACGTCGGCGGCCAATTCGCTGCGGCCGCTGCTGACCAGTTTGTCCCGCGCCAGCGACAGTTTGCCCAAATGCTGGGAAGCGTTAAGCAACGGCGCCAGGTACGTCGCGTTAGCGCTGGCGTACTGGCTGAGTTGCTCGAGGTTGGCGCTGAGTTCGCGTTCGGCTTGCAGCAGCAACGCCTGCGGATTACCGGCGAGTTTGCCGGCGGCCAGCAGGTCGGTTTTGCTGAAGGCTTCGAGGCTGGACAGGCTCGGGCGCAAGGTGTCGGCGAGCGCTGGCGGCAGTTGCGCGAGTTCGCCGTTCAATCCTTCGATGGCCTGACTGGCGCTGCTCAGGCGCAGGGCATCGCCGCTCGACAGGTAGTCCTCGACGTTGCGTGCCACTTCATTCTGGAATTGCTGCGACAGCCCGAGGTAACGCTCCATCAACAGATAAGGGCGCTCCAGAGCTTTTTGCGACCACCACAAAGTGGCGCCGAGGGCGACGCACACGGCGACGAGCAGGAGGGTATTGAGGTTGGTCAGGAGCTTCAGGCGCATATCGGATCTACCAACGGCAGAATGGTAAGCGCCTGAATTTATTGCGTTTGTATTACAGGGTTATGACCGAACCAGTGAATTCCGATGAAAAAGTGGCACTTTGCTTTGACGCGTGCGCAGCTTGTACGCGGTTGCGTCCGGCGTGCTTGGCGCGGTACAGCGCTTCGTCCGCCTGGCTGGCCATCATCAGGCTGTCGGAATCTTCGCGCAGCTCAACCACCCCGGCGCTGAACGTGCACCAGAGGTCCTGCGGTTTGGCCGGGTAATGGATTTCGGCGAAGCGCTGACGGATTTCGTCGAGCACCTTGTGCGCCGATTCGACATCGGTATCGGGCATGACGATGGCGAATTCTTCGCCGCCGTAACGGCCGATGAAGTCGGTCTTGCGCAGTCGCTGTTTGAGAAACAGCGCCAGGCTTTTGATCACGCGGTCGCCCATCGGGTGGCCGTGGCTGTCGTTGACTCGTTTGAAGTGGTCGATGTCGAGCATCGCAAAACTCAGCGGCTTGTTTTCGCGGCGGGCGCGGAACGAGCAGTCTTCGAGCAATTGCAGGATGTGCGTGTGGTTGTACAAACCGGTCAGGCTGTCGCGCACCATCCGCGCCTTGAGATTGCGCGCGCGCGCCGCGCGGTTGCGCACGGTGGTAATGAGGTGACGTGGCTTGATCGGTTTGGTGAGGAAGTCGTCGCCGCCCTCGCTCATCGCGTCGAGCTGCTTGTCGAGGTCGTCTTCGGCCGACAGATAGATGATCGGCACGCTGACGTAGCGGTCGTTGTGGCGAATCACCTTGGCCAACTCGGTGCCGGTGCAGGCCGGCATGTACATGTCGAGGATGATCAGGTCGGGCTGGAAATCCGCCAGTTCAGCCATTGCCTGAATCGGCTCGATCAAGGTCCGCGTGACTATTCCTGCGCTGTTGAGCAGGCGCTCGGTGTGCAGGGCCTGGGCGCGGGAGTCGTCGATGATCAGCACTTTATAAGGTTCGTACTGCGCGACGCAGGTCAGAACTTCGATTTTCTCCAGCAGGCTCGACGCTTCGAGGGTGCCGGTGAGAAATTCCTGGCCACCGGCGCGCACTGCGGCGAGGCGGGTCGGGGTGTCGGTTTCGAGCAGGCTGAAGAACAGCAGTGGCAGCGGCTCGTCGAGCCCGACCTGGGCCTCGGCGGCCAATTGCAGGCCGACGCCGGGACCGCTGAAGTCGACATCCATGACGATCGCCGCCGGCAAGCGTTCGACCATCGAGGAGCGAAACGCCGCGACGCTGTCCAGCGATTGCGCGCTGAGCCCGAAGAATTCCAATTGTTTGGCCAGGCGCTCGGCGCGATCGTGATCTTGCAGCAGCACGTAGATCGGCTTGCGCAGTGGCGGCAGAAAAGTCTGGTCGAGTTGATCGCCGTGACGCAGGCCGGTGCGCGACAGGCGCTGCATCAAACGGTTGAGGTCGGTGATCAGGCCGCTGCTCAGGCGCCCGCGATTGGCGTCCACGGCTTCCAGCGACTGGCCGATCAGGCGCGCCAGTTGCGAGTGCTCGGGTTGTTCGAAGCGCTCGGCGAAGCGCAGCAGGCGCAGATTGGCTTCGCTCAGCTCGGACAAATCGGTGGTGGACCACTCGCTGCGTTGCAGGCGCTGCCATATCTCAAGAATCTGACGTGCCTGATGAATTACCCGCTGGGCAAAATGGTGCTTGAGGCGCTCACGGCTGGGGTCTTCTGGCTCGGTCATATCCTGACTACTAGTTAGGGTGCATGCTGAGATCGACTGGTGGCTCTATGCTAGCATCTCTTTTGGATCACATGAGTGTCGCACGTCAATAATCTCGAAAGCGACCTCATTCAGTTCGTGACCGACTGGTCGCCAAGATTCCTTGTAGCAGCTGCCGAAGGCTGCGTCCGGCGGCGAAGCCGTCGTGAAATCAGGCAGCTCGGTGCTCCAGGAAGACCTCGTGCACAGGTTTCACGACTGCTGCGCAGCCGAACGCAGCCTCGCAGGCTCGGCAGCTGCTACAAGACTGTGCTTCATTTATAGTTGGGCGGCCACGGCGCGATTGTATGGCTCGCTGTTTCGCGCGAGATTTAGGCGCGGTAATCAGCGGCACGATGGCGTAGGGTTGTGGTCGAACCGATGAACTCAAGTGATTGAAAGGATATCGCCATGCTGGACTGGAAGAACCGCGCGGGCAGTGCGCCTGAACGTGCCGCTGAACCGAAATCGGCCACCCGCAGCTATGTCAGCGGCCTGTTGTTCAGCCGAGCGCTGCTGACGCTGATTGCCATTTATCTGTTGGTGACGATTGGTTTGGGCTGGTATTGGAGCGAAGAGCCCGACCTGTTCCCGGTGCAGCAAAATGCCCAGGTCGCCGCTGAACGCGACGGTCGGCAGATGGTGGTGGGTTACACCACGGTGGAAACCCTCAAATCGGTGGCCGGCACGTTGCTGAGCAAACCGGGCGGCTACATTTCCAACGATCGTTTCCCGCCGGGCCTGTGGATGGACAACATGCCGAGCTGGGAATATGGCGTGCTGGTCCAGGTCCGCGACTTGACGCGGGCACTGCGCAAAGACTTCGCCCGTTCGCAGTCGCAGTCGGCGGAAGACGCTGATCTGGCGCGCGCTGAGCCGCGTTTCAACTTCGACAACAAGAGCTGGATCCTGCCTTCCAGCGAGTCGGAATATCAGGAAGGGATCAATTCCCTGAGCCGTTATCAGGCTCGCCTGTCGGATCCTGCACAGAAAAACGCACTGTTCTACGCCCGCGCCGACAACCTCAACAACTGGCTCGGCGATGTGGGCACACGTCTGGGTTCGTTGTCGCAACGCCTGTCCGCCAGTGTCGGTCGGGTCAAGCTCAACACTTCGCTGAAAACCGAAGTGATCGTGCCGGGACAGGTGCCGCAGGTTGACGAAGAAATCGTCGAAACCCCATGGATGCAGATCGATAACGTGTTCTACGAAGCGCGCGGTCAGGCCTGGGCCTTGTCGCATTTGCTGCGTGCCATCGAAGTCGACTTCGCCGACGTGTTGGCGAAGAAGAACGCCACGGTCAGCGTGCGCCAGATCATCCGTGAGCTGGAAGCGTCGCAAGAACCGGTGTGGAGCCCGATGATCCTCAATGGCAGCGGCTTCGGCGTGTTGGCCAACCACTCGCTGGTCATGGCCAACTACATTTCGCGGGCCAACGCGGCCGTGATCGATTTGCGTCAACTGCTCAACCAGGGCTGATAGATGGTTGATAACGCCAGAGAGGCCGCCCATCGCGCGGCCTCGGATGCTGAACAGATCGCTTGGGTCGACGAGCACGACAACCTGCTCGGCGGCCTGGTGCGCAGCGACTTGCGCGAGCGCGGGCTGATCGGGCGCGGCACCTACATCATGCTGTTCAACTCGGCCGGTGAACTGTGCGTGCACCGGCGCACGCTGAGCAAAGCCATCTATCCGGGGTTCTGGGATGTGGCGGCGGGCGGCATGGTCCAGGCCGACGAGACTTACGCCGAGTCGGCGGCCCGTGAACTCGAAGAAGAATTGGGCGTGAGCGGCGTTGAACTGACCGCTCATGACCATTTTTACTTCGAGGACAGCGAGAGTCGGCTCTGGTGTTCGGCGTTTTCGGCGGTGTGGGATGGCCCATTGATCCTGCAACCGGAAGAGGTGCTCGAAGCGCGCTTTATTCCCGTCGATCAGGTGCTTGAGGAAATCCAGCAAAAGCCTTATTGCCCGGACTCTCTGGCCGCGCTCAAGCGTTATCTCAAGGCGCAGGAAAATCACGTCGCAAAAGAGGCATGAAATGGCGCCGATTGGCTCTTAGCAAGTCGGCTTTTTGCCGTTACACTGCGCGACCTTTTCAAACTGAACCGGTATTGCTCTTTAACCGGTATTGCTCTTTGTAGGAGCGAAGCTTGCTCGCGAAGGCGGCGGCACATCCACAATGGTTGGGCCTGACACACCGCTTTCGCGAGCAAGCTTCGCTCCTGCCGGGTTTACCGGTTCAGTAGCGCTGCCCCTGCCTGAGTGGGGCTTCGCGGTCGATGGCGCCCTCCCGGGTTGCCGCGGCCAGTCTTTGTCCTCCGAAGAGGATTGCCGGTGGCCAAAAAAGCCGCATCCTTCGCCGCCCTTGGTGGCCTGGTATTTTCCACCGACGCAGGTCGTCATTGCCCCGATTGCAGCAAACCGGTGGACGCCTGTATCTGCAAACAAACCGTGATCCCGGCCGGCGACGGCATTGCCCGCGTGCGTCGCGAAAGCAAGGGCCGTGGCGGCAAAACGGTGACCACCATCACCGGCGTGCCGTTGGCCGAAGAGGCGCTCAAGGAGCTCGCCACCACGCTGAAAAAGCGTTGCGGCACCGGCGGGGCGCTGAAAGACGGAATCATTGAGATCCAGGGCGATCATGTCGAGCTACTCTTGGCCGAGCTGATCAAACACGGTTTCAAAGCGAAGAAGTCCGGCGGCTAGCAGCCTCTGTGAAAACCACCCTCGGCTTGATCCAGCCTCGAATGCACGCGGGACTGGCGTCGCCCACATGGTTTTCACAGAGCCTGTTATGACCGGTTACTAAACTCAGCGCTGAATGTGAGGTCTATGGCCCTTACATGCAGGCTAATCGTCATTTTCACTCTTTAGACTGCGCCGGCCTGAACCCAGGCGACGCTCTATGACTTCTTTATAGGGGACTTCAATGTCCGTACGACGCACACGCAAAGACGATGGCAGCCAATGGACAGTTGCGGACAGCCGCAGTGTTTACGGGATCCGCCATTGGGGGGCCGGATATTTCGCGATCAATGAAGCCGGTCGCGTAGAAGTCCGTCCGAACGGTCCGACCAGTTCGCCTATCGACCTCTTCGAACAAGTCGACCTGCTGCGCAAAAGCGGCTTGTCCTTGCCGTTGCTGGTGCGTTTCCCGGACATCCTGCAAGACCGCGTGCGTCAGCTGACGGGCGCCTTCGATTCGAACATCGAGCGTCTTGAGTACCAGAGCAAATACACCGCGCTGTACCCGATCAAGGTCAACCAGCAGGAAGCGGTGATCGAGAACATCATCGCCACCCAGAACGTTTCCATCGGTCTGGAAGCCGGCTCCAAGCCTGAACTGCTGGCCGTGCTGGCATTGGCGCCGAAGGGCGGCACCATCGTCTGCAACGGTTACAAGGACCGCGAGTTCATCCGTCTGGCGCTGATCGGGCAGAAACTCGGCCATAACGTGTTCATCGTCATCGAGAAAGAATCCGAAGTTGAGCTGGTGATTGAAGAAGCCGCCTCGCTGAAGGTCAAGCCGCAGGTTGGCTTGCGCGTACGCCTGTCGTCGCTGGCATCGTCGAAGTGGGCGGACACCGGCGGCGAGAAATCCAAATTCGGTCTGTCGGCGGCGCAGTTGCTGTCGGTGGTCGAGCGTTTCCGCGCTGCCGGCCTCGACCAGGGCATTCGCCTGCTGCACTTCCACATGGGTTCGCAGATTGCCAACCTGGCTGATTACCAGCATGGCTTCAAGGAAGCGATCCGTTATTACGGCGAATTGCGCAACCTTGGCCTGCCGGTCGATCACATCGACGTCGGTGGCGGTTTGGGCGTCGACTACGACGGTACGCACTCGCGTAATGCCAGTTCGATCAACTACGACATGGACGATTACGCCGGTGTAGTGGTTGGCATGCTCAAGGAATTCTGCGACGCGCAGAGCCTGCCGCACCCGAACATCTTCTCCGAAAGCGGCCGTTCCCTGACCGCGCACCACGCCATGCTGGTGGTGCAAGTCACCGACGTCGAGAAACACAACGACGACGTGCCGAAGATCGAAAACAAGGAAGAACTGCCGGAAACCGTGCAGTGGCTGGTGGACCTGCTGGGCCCGACCGACATTGAAATGGTCACCGAAACCTACTGGCGCGCCACGCACTACATGAGTGACATCGCCGCCCAGTACGCCGATGGCAAGCTGACCCTGGCACAGAAGGCCTTGGCCGAGCAGTGCTATTTCGCCGTGTGCCGTCGTTTGCACAATTCGTTGAAAGCGCGTCAGCGTTCGCACCGCCAAGTGCTCGACGAACTCAACGACAAGCTCGCCGACAAGTACATCTGCAACTTCTCGGTCTTCCAGAGCCTGCCGGACACCTGGGCCATCGGCCAGGTACTGCCGATCCTGCCGCTGCACCGTCTCGACGAAGAGCCGCTGCGCCGCGCGGTATTGCAGGACCTGACCTGCGACTCCGACGGCAAGATCAAGCAATACGTCGACGAGCAAAGCATCGAGACCAGCCTGCCGGTCCACGGTTTGAATGAGGGCGAAGACTACCTGCTAGGTATTTTCCTGGTCGGCGCTTATCAGGAAATCCTCGGCGACATGCACAACCTGTTCGGTGACACCGATTCGGTGAACATCTACCAGAACGACGATGGCAGCGTTTACCACGCCGGTATCGAGACCCACGACACCATCGAAGACATGCTGCGTTACGTGCATTTGTCGCCGGAAGAGTTGATGACTCACTACCGCGACAAGTGCGCCAGCGCGCGCATCACTGCCGGCGAGCGCACGCAGTTCCTCGACGCTCTGCGTCTGGGCCTGACCCGTTCTTCCTACCTCTCTTCCTGAGGTAAGGCAGCGTTTCACCGGGTTGTCTGAATGTGTCCCGCGCTTAGTGGGAAATTTCAGATGACCTGGTGCGACGATTCGTTGTTTTGACGCGAAATAACTGACTTCAACGGCTATTAAAGCGATGTGGTCTTCTTTTCACGTAGGTCATTTCCTAAGTTGTATTTCGGCACTCTACGCGGCCATGTCTCTCAGCGAGAATCCCCAGCCGCCCCTCCAGTAGAGAATCGCCGATGTTCGATCCAGTCAACGAACCGTTATTTCGTCTGGATGTCGCGGGCCTGCCCGACGCCTTTGAGGTCCTGGCCTTTACCGGCAATGAAGCCATCAGCGAACCGTTTGTGTTCGAGGTGGAGTTACTCATCAATGACCCCTCCCTTGACCTCGCCAGCCTGCTGTACCGCGCAGCGTTTTTGCACTTCGACGCTTCGGGAAACGGTATCCACGGCCAATTTCATCAAATCGAACAACGCGAGCATGGCCACGCTTCGCGGCTGTGTCGGGTGCGCATGGGGCCGAAACTGGCGTGCCTGGGCCAGCGCTTCAGCCAACGGATTTTCAGTGCGCGCTCGGTGCCGCAGATACTTGGCCAAGTGCTCAAGGAGCACGGGATTGTCGGCAAGGATTGGCGTCTGCAATTGAGCGCGGAGTATCCGGTGCGGGACTTGTGCACGCAGTATCGCGAGTCGGATCTGCAGTTTTTCCAGCGTCTGTGCGCCGAAGAAGGTCTGCACTACCACTTCGAACATTCCCGGCGCGGGCATTGCCTGATAGTCAGTGACGCTCAGGCGCCTTCGGAAACTGCTGAAGAACTGGTCTTCCACGAACACGGAGACCCGGTGTTGCTCAGCCGATTTGAAGTGCAAATGGGCGTGCAAAAGGTCCCGGTAACTGAGGGCTCTACCGAGTTGGCGACGTTGCGCAGCGGTCAATTGATGCCGCTGTCCACTGAGCCATTCAACCAGCGCAATCGCCTGTGGCGGCTGATCGAAGTTGAACATCGCGGCACCCAGGAACCCGAGTTTTCCTACGCCAATACGATCCGAGCGATTCCCTGCGAGGCGCCGTTGATCACGCCGCAGCGGTTGGCGAAGCCGCGCATGCTCAGCCTGCAAAGGGCTTGGGTGGTGGAGGTCGAAGAACTGCGTCCCGATCCGTCTCGACCGATTGCCGTGCAGTTCGACTGGCTCTATCAGGGCGAGGGCGCCAAATCCGATCACTGTTGGCTGGCGTTGGCGCCCGAATTGCAAAGTGCGGCGTTTGCGTCATGGCCGGCGGGGACTGAAGTGGTGGTCAGCTTCATCGGCGGCGATCCGGATCAACCGCTGATCACCGGCCTGCTCAACAGCCCGTTAGCCATCGACGCAATTGAACCGCCGATGCCGCTGCCCAGCGAGGCGCCCGACGGTTTGCTGGCCTTGCTGCAATCGAGCGAACCCTTGGTGTTGCTGTGTTTGCTGCCCGGCGGCGGCAGTTTTCGGCATTGTCCGGAAACTGTCTGCACCTGCCGGGCCGCTACGCTGTTTGGCCAGAGCGGTGCGGCATGATCGGCGTGCAGACGCCGGCGGCGGCCACGCATTGGTTGCTGCTGGATGTGCCGGGTGCGCCGCGAATGGCGGCGCTGTTGCAGGATCAATTCGTCGGTTTGCGCTGCTTCTGGCTGTTCGAAGGCACCGAGCTGCATCCGCTGCGCGAACAAGGTCCGGCGCTGGTCGAATTGCGCGATCAGGCGCAATTGCTCGAGCGCTGCTACGCCGAGCCGCGTGCGTGGCAAGGTCTGCTGCTGGAAAGTGACGCCTCGGTGGCGCAATTGCTCGCGCACCTGCGGCGCATGCTGATGGTCAGCGTCGGCCTGCACCATCGGGCGTTGCTCAATTATTACAATCCGCACTGCGCGAGCTATTTCTTCGATGCCTGCGATGCCGAGGAATTGACCCGCTGGCTTGGGCCGATCAGCCAGTTACGCTGGTTTGGCGGCACTTGGGCTGATCTCGCGATTGGCAGTCAGGGCTGGCAGCAACTGGTCAATCCGCAATTACCGGTGAGCCCTCTGGCCATCGAGGAAAACCTCAGCGTTCGCCAGCAGGAAAGACTGCAGTGTTGTTTGCTCGAGCAACACACTTGGCATTGGAGTCGATCCACTGGCACTGATTACAACCGCCTGTGGTCCCATGTTCAGGAAGGCCTGGCGCTGGGCTTCAGCGAGCGGCCGGTGCTGGATGACTGGTTGTGGTTGCGCCTGCAATGCCCCGATGCGCTGCCCGAGCAGGCCTTTCTGCCGGGGCTGGGCCAGCGCGAACGACTTGAGCACCTGCGCCGGTTCTGGCAGGGCGATTTTCCCTGATAACGAGGATTCACCCACATGGCGAGCGCAATCCGGCAACTGTTCACGGCTTTGATCGGCGCGACATTATTAACCGCGCTGGCCGCGTGCTCGCCGCTGAAAACCTTGAATGCACTGACCCCCGACGACACGTTCGACAAGACCGAAGGCATCGCTTACGGCAGCGATCCACGGCAAAAACTCGATGTGTATACGCCCAAACAGCACGTAGCGAATGCGCCGGTGGTGGTGTTTTTTTATGGCGGCAGTTGGAACAGCGGCTCGCGCAGCGACTACAGCTTTGTCGGCGAGGCGCTCGCGTCTCGTGGCATCGTCGTGGTGCTGGCGGATTATCGTTTGTATCCGCAGGTGCGTTATCCGCTGTTTCTGGACGACAGCGCCAGCGCGGTGGCCTGGGCTCACGCGCACATTGGCGAGTTTTCCGGCGACCCGAAACGGCTGTTCGTGATGGGCCACAGTTCCGGCGCTTACAACGCGGCGATGCTGGCGCTGGAGCCGAAATTGCTCGGCGCGCAGGGCATGTCGCCGAAGGATTTGAGTGGCTGGATCGGCCTGGCCGGGCCGTATGATTTTCTGCCGATCGAGAATCCACAGGTGCGCCCAGTGTTTTTCTGGCCGAACTCGCCGCCGCAGTCGCAGCCGATCAATCTGGTGCGGCATGGCGCGCCGCCGGCGTTACTGATGGCGGCCACCGAGGACAAATTGGTCGACCCGACGCGCAATACCGCAGGCCTGGCGAGCAAGCTGCGGGCGGCGGGCGTGCCGGTGCAGGATCGTTATTACTCGCGCACCGGCCACGCCACGCTGGTCGCGACGCTGTCGCGGCCGATGCGTGGTTTGGCGCCGGTGCTGGAGGAAATCAGCGTGTTCGTCAAAACCGCGCCGGCTCAGTGAGCGCGGCCGCTGAACCAGCCATCGTTGCGCTGCAGATACCAGGCAATCATGCCGAGCGTCACGCTGCGCAGCACCATGAACAGCAGGAAAGTTATCCACAAGCCGTGGTTGCCCAGACCTTGCAGCGCCCAGGCGAATGGCAGCAGCAACAGCACCGTGAGCAGCATGCCGTTGCGCATTTCCCGGGCGCGGGTGGCGCCGATGAACAAGCCGTCGAGCAGGTAACTCGAGACTGCGATCAGCGGCAGGGCGGCGAGGTACGGCAGGTAAATGAACGCAGTGTCGCGCACGCTCTGAATGTCGGTTTGCATCTCGATAAACAAGTGCCCGGCCAACAGGAACAGCACGGCGAAACCGACGCTGGCGATCAGTGACCAGCCTGCGGCAACTACCAGTGACCGGCGCAACGCTTGCCGATCACGCGCACCGATGGCGTGCCCGCACAGGGCTTCGACCGCATGGGCGAGGCCGTCGAGGGCGTGCGCGGTCAGCAGCAAACCGTTGAGCAGCAGCGCATTCGCCGCCACCGTCGCATCGCCGAGCCGCGCGCCTTGCACGGTGATCAGGAAAAACACCGATTGCAGCGCGAGGCTGCGAATGAAGATGTCGCGGTTCACCGCCAGCAACGGGCGCCAGCTCTGCCACAGCTTCAGCGCTGCCCAGGCAATGTGGCCGGGGTAGGCGCGCAGGGCTTTGCGGGTCATCAGCAGGCCGATCAGTGCGCCAGTCCATTCGGCGATCACCGAGGCGCGAGCCGAACCGACCACGCCCCAATCCAGCCCGAGAACGAACCACAAATTGAGCGCGATGTTGACCAGGTTGGTGCTTAGCAGAATCGCCAGCGGCGCCCGCGCGTTCTGGGTGCCGAGGAACCAGCCGACCAGCGCATAACTGGCCAGCGCGGCGGGGAGGCCGAAAAGTCGGGTGTGGAAAAACTCGCGGGTCAGTTGGTCGAGTTCCGCCGACGGTTGCATGAAGTGCAGCGCGATACCGCTCAACGGCACGCCGAGCGCGCCGAGCACAATCGCCAGACCCAGCGCCAGCAGCAGACCTTGCAGCAGCACTTGGCGCAACGCCGCGCCATCCCCGCGCCCGGCGGCCTGGGCGGCGAAACCGGTGGAGCCCATGCGCAGAAAACCCATGGCCCACGCCAGAAAGGTGTACAGGTTGGCGCCGACCGCGACGGCGCCCAGTTGATGGGCATGCGGCAAGTGGCCGATCACGGTGCTGTCGACCAGCGCCACCAGCGGTACGGAAATATTCGAGAGAATCATCGGCGCCGCGAGTGCCCAGACCTTGCGGTGGGTTTTGCGGTCGCGCCAGTCGGCGATCAGGTTGGACATGCAGGCTCCTTGGTGGAGCGGCATTGTAACGGCAGATATCGATCAGAGAATGCAGATCGTTCCGGCGCAGTGCGCTGGAACGATCAGGTGCAGGGGGAGGGGAAAGGGAAAGGGTGAGAGCGCTAGTGAATGATCCAGCTCAGCAACCACAACCCCAGCAGCAACCAGATGATCCCCATGATGATCGACGCATTCATGAACGCGCGGATGGCTGACCACAGCAGCATCAGCCCGACGATCAACGCGATGATGCTGATGATCGACGTGTCCATCCCCAGCGTGCGCGACAGCCCTTCAACGAAGTTGCCGCCGGCGTTGCTCAGCAGATTGAACAGGCCACTGAGGCCGTCGACGATAAAACGGATGACCGAACCGATTGCCTGGCCGAGCCATTCAAAAAAACTTTCTACCTGCATGTGGGCGTCCTGATGAGAGTGGTGGCACGGTTGCCGCGCCTAGGCTTGGGCCATGGATCGCGGTGCCGAGTTCCCTGAGCCCGGCATCGGCTGAGTATGGCGCAAAGATCCACGCCTTCGCGAGCAAGCTTCGCTCCCACCAGTGCGCCAGCGACTTGCGACACTTGCCTTCACCCGTCATCCCCCCGAAGCTATACGCCTTCAGGAGAGCCCGATGAACCTTGTTGAACTGACCGAACGCCTGCACGCCATCCGTGATCGCAATGACTGGCGGCAATTTCACAGCCCGAAAAACCTCGCCATGGCCGCGAGTGTGGAAATGTCCGAGCTGGTGGAAATCTTCCAGTGGCTCAGCGAAGACCAGTCGCGCCAGTTGCCTGCCGATAAACTCGCCCACGCCGGGCAGGAAGTCGGCGACATCGTGCTTTATCTACTATTGCTGTGCAGCGAGTTGGGGGTGGACATGAACGAAGTGGTGCGCAGCAAACTCGCGGACAGCGAACGGCGGTTCAGCTGATGAGCGACCGTCATTTCGATCAATTGGCGACGCGTTTCGCCGAAAAAATCTACGGCGGGGCCAAAGGCGCGATTCGCCTGGCGGTGCTGCAAGCCGACCTCGCCGAAACCTTGCCCGAGCGCCCGCTGCGTGTCCTCGATATTGGCGCCGGTCTGGGCCACATGTCGCTATGGCTGGCCGAGCGCGGGCATGACGTGACCCTCGCCGAACCCGCCGAGCCGATGCTCGAAGGCGCGCGCCAGCGTTTCGCCGACGCCGGGCAGAGCGCGACGTTTATTCAGGCGCCGTGGCAGGATCTGCTCGGGCAGCTCACCGAACCCTATGACTTGGTGCTGTGTCACGCCGTGCTCGAATGGCTGGCCGAGCCGCATGCGATCCTCCCGGTATTGCACCAGTTGACCAAGCACGACGGCTGGTTATCTCTGGCGTTCTACAACCGCGACGCGCTGATCTACCGCAATCTGCTCAAAGGGCATTTTCGCAAGATGCGCAAAAATGACATGGCCGGCGAGAAGCAGAGCCTGACCCCGCAGCAGCCTCTTGATCCGCGCGAACTTGCGGCGCAACTTGAGGGTTTGTGGCGGGTCGAAACTCAGAGCGGGGTCCGGGTTTTCCACGACTACATGCCGGTGGAGTTCCAGGCCCGCGCCGAATTGGTGGACTTGCTGGAAATGGAGCTGGCCCACCGTCGTCACCCAGGTTTTGCCGGGCTTGGGCGCTATTTGCACTGGATCTGTCGGCCGATCTGATCGGAGAACGAAATGAACGCGCGTTCCGGGTTATTGCTGATGTGTCTGGGGTTAGCCGCCTGTCAGGGCAGTAACCCTTACGTGGCCACGTCGAAACCCTTGCCGCCGGCGCCGCCACAAGCGGCGACCACGTTTGACCGCAGCGCTTATCCCGCGCCACCACGCGATTACGGGCGCTACCGCAGTTGGGCGTGGCTCAACGGGCGCCTGCCGCCGGGCACCGCGTGGGCGGATTCGGCGCAAGTCGCGGAAGCGGTGAGCAATGCGCTGGACCAGCGCGGGTTGCGCCCGCTGCACGATAACCGGCCGGCGGACCTGTTCGTCAGCGCCGCGCTGCACCTGGAAACCCGTTTGCGTCAGGTGCAGGACGACTATGGTTATTACGGTGGCGGTTATGGTGGCGGCTATGGCGGCTAC
The DNA here is from genome assembly GCF_007828705.1 of Pseudomonas sp. SJZ131. Classification (NCBI taxonomy): domain Bacteria; kingdom Pseudomonadati; phylum Pseudomonadota; class Gammaproteobacteria; order Pseudomonadales; family Pseudomonadaceae; genus Pseudomonas; species Pseudomonas sp. SJZ131. Next base: position 653,288 of record NZ_VIVC01000004.1, read on the forward strand.
AACCGGTACGGCAGTGGTTACGGCATGTACAACACGGTACCGATCGTGCGCACGTATGAAGAACAGGTCGTCGTGGTGCGGGTTGATCTGTTTGACGCCGGCACCGGCCAACCGGTGTGGAGCGCCAGCGCCGAGACCAGCAATCGCAGCAGTCAGAGCCAGCGCGCGGAGGCGATTCGCGAGGCTGTGGAAAAAGCCATGGCGGCGTATCCTCCCAGTTGAGAATAATTCCCACAGGTTGATGTCTGCCACCGGAGAACCATCATGTTCCGTCCTCTCGCTGTAATGGCTGTCGCCCTGCTGCTCAGTGCCTGCGCTGGCCGCCAGGTCAATCATGACTTCGACGCCAGCCGCGATTTTGCTGCGTATCGCAGTTGGAGCTGGAAGGACCCGGCGCTGCAATACCGTCCCGATGATCCTCGGATCAAAAGTGATCTGACCGAACAGCGGATCCGTCAGGCGGTGTCCGATCAGCTCGATCAACGCGGTTTGCGCCCGGCCGGCGCGGGGCAGAAGGGTGATGTAAATGTGCAGGCCTACTTGATCGTCGAAGATCGTCAGCAGCAGGTGACGACCAATTACGGCGGCGGCTGGGGTGGCCCGTGGAACGGCTATTGGGGCGCGCCGATGTACAACGAAACGCGCAACATCACTTATAAAGTGGCAACCATCCAGGTCGATTTGCTCGACGGCAAGGACGGCAAACTGGTCTGGCGCGGCAGCGACGAGCAAATGCTCAGCAGCTCCCCCAACCCCACCGACCGCGCCAACGCCGTACGCGAAACCGTCGGCCGAATCCTCGCCAACTACCCCCCGCACTGATCACCCACCCTGTAGGAGCGATGCTTGCTCGCGAAAGCGGTGTGTCATTCCCAGATAATTGGCCTGACGCACCGCCATCGCGAGCAAGCTCAGCTCCTACAGGTATTGCGTCGTGCACAAATCCCTCACCCACCACTAGCTGTAGGAGCAAAGCTTGCTCGCGAAAGCGGTGTGTCAGTCCCAGATATTGACCTGACCCGACGCCATCGCGAGCAAGCTTAGCTCCTACAGGAATTGCGTCGTGCACAAATCCCTCACCCACCACTGAACTGTGGGAGCAAAGCTTGCTCGCGATAGCGGTGTGTCATTCCCAAATATTTGCCCGACCCACCGCTTTCGCGAGCAAGCTCAGCTCCTACAGGAATTGCGTCGTGCACAAATCCCTCAACCACCACTGAACTGTAGGAGCAAAGCTTGCTCGCGAAAGCGGTGTGTCATTCCCAGATATTGACCTGACCCGACGCCATCGCGAGCAAGCTCAGCTCCTACAGGAATTGCGTCGTGCACAAATCCCTCACCCACCACTGAGCTGTGGGAGCAAAGCTTGCTCGCGAAAGCGGTGTGTCATTCCCAGATAATTACCTGACCCACCGCTTTCGCGAGCAAGCTCAGCTCCCACACAGATTTCCGCCCACCACAAATCCCTTGTAGGAGTGAGCCTGCTCGCGATGACGTCAATCCAGACACAGCTGTTTCGACTGACCCACCGCTTTCGCGAGCAAGCTCAGCTCCTACAGGGATCTGCGTCGTGCACAAATCCCTCAATCACCTCTGAACTGTAGGAGCAAAGCTTGCTCGCGAAAGCGGTGTGTCATTCCCAGCTAATTGGCCTGACCCACCGCCATCGCGAGCAAGCTCAGCTCCTACAGGGATTCGTGTTGCGCCCACATTCCGCGTCTACACTGCATTGCATCAATGGAGGCAGCACTTGTGGGTGCGCCAGCGAAGGAGTGCGCGATGTTGCGGTTTCGCGGTCCGGCCCGGCAGCGCGGGGCTATCGGTTTGGTGGCGGCGGTGACGCTGGGGCTGGCGCTGCTGTTGATGCTGCTGGTGGTCGACACCGGACGGCTCTATTTGGAGCAGCGCAAATTGCAGCGCGTGGTCGACACTGCCGCGCTGGAGGCCGTCAGTCGCGGCGGCAATTGCCTGGCCGGCCTCAGCGCGGCCAATTTCGCCCGGCAAAGCGCTACGCGCAACGGCTTCCCGGTCGAGACCGGCAACAGCCTCGCCACCACCTGCGGCACGCTCGTCACCGCAGCTAGCGGATTGCGCACCTTCACCCTCGACGCCACCCAGGCTGCCGCGATCAAAGTCGTCGCCAGCCACACCCTCACCAACAGTTTCGCCGGCGGCATCCAGGCGCTGTTCAGCGGCGCGCCGGCCAGCCTCACCACGCAACTGAATGCCTCCGCCGTCGCCGCCAAACCGCTGCCCACCGTCGCCCAACTGAACATCCGCAGCACGCTGCTCAACATCAGCACCGCGCAATCGAACATCCTCAATCCGTTATTCAGCGCATTGCTCGGCGGCAACGTCAGCCTGACGGCGGCAGGCTGGAACGGGCTGCTCAACACCGACGTCAACCTGCTCGGCTATCTCGATCAACTGGCGATCAGACTCAACGTCGCGGCCGGTGACTACACGCAACTGCTCAACACCCAAACCACCGTCACCCAGTTGATCCAGGCCGCCGTCAGCGCCGTGCAACTCAACGGCGCCACCGCCGAGGTATTGGCCGCACTCGGTAACCTGCAAGTCGCGGCGACCGCCAATGCCACGCAGATCAAGCTCGGCGACATCCTGCAATTGCAGACCGGCACACCCGACGCAGGGCTGGACGCCAACGTGCAATTGCTGCAACTGATTCAAGGCGTGGTGCAATTGGCCAACAGCAAAAGTGCGGTGGCCGCGACGTTGCCGGTCAACGTGTTGGGCCTGGCCAATGTCACCGTGCGGGTCAAAGTGATCGAGCCGGCGCAATTCTCCGCGATCGGCAATCCGGCGCTGGCCAAAGCCGATCCGCTGGGGGCCAATCGCATTTACGTGCGCACCGCCCAAGTGCGCACGCTGATCTCGCTCAACCTGCCGGTGCTGACCGGCGTCACCGGTTTGACCAACGCCGTGCTCGGACTGGTCGGCACATTGACCCCAACGCTCAACAGCCTGCTCAGCCTCAACCTCGCGGCCACCATCAATTCCGCGCTGTGCCTGCTCGGCGCCGGTTGCGAGCAACTCGATCCGCGATTACTGCCGACCCCGCAAATCGACATCAGCCTCGATGCCGGCGGCGCCGTCAGCTACGTCACCGATTTCAGTTGCCCGGTCGGCAGCGGCGGGAGCAAAAGCCTGACCGCGCACACCGTCACCTCATTGGCCGACCTCAAGGTCGGCAAAATCGACGCAACCCACGCGTTTTCATCCTCCGCTGCACCGACCGTCACGCCGTTGCCGCTGATCGACTTGGGCATCTGGACCTGCCGCAAAATCCTCGGTATCGGCACCTGCGGCCCGGCGCGTGCCGCTTTTGCCGGCGGCGGCATCGCGATCATGGCGCAGAGCAGCGTCGGCCAGAACAGTCAGGATTTGCTCTACTCCAGCACCACGCCGTTCGCGGCCCCGGCCAACCTCAAACTGGCGCCGAGCATTCAGGCCGTCGCACCGACGACCAACATCGTCGCCAGCCTGGCGAACACCCTCGCGGGGATCAATCTGATCGTCTACAAACCGGTCGGCAGCAACCCGCTGGGGTCAATTATCGCGGGCGTCGGCGGTCTGATCAGCGACGTCAGCAACATCCTCCAACCGCTGATCAGCAATCTGCTGAACCCGCTGCTCGACCCATTGCTGAACAATTTGCTCAAAGGTCTGGGGATCAATCTGATGGACGTCGAGGTCGGCGCCAACATGACCTGCGGCCAGACCGGCAGGGCCTATCTGGTGATTTAGTCGCGCGCATTCAAACTTCGGCAACCACCGGCAACTCAATGCAAAACCGCGCGCCTTCCAGCGAGTTCGCCACGCTCAAGCGTCCGCCCATGTTTTCGACGATGCCGTAACTCACCGACAAGCCCAATCCGGTGCCGACGCCAATCGGTTTCGTGGTGAAGAACGGTTCGAAAATCCGCTCCAGCAACCGCGCATCAATCCCGCCTCCGTTGTCCTCGACCCACAGCCGCACCGACTGCGCGTCACGTTCGGCGGTCAGCGAAATCCACGGCTTGAACCCTCGATCCGCCTCGCGTTTGCTCAACAGCGCATCCCGCGCGTTGACCAGCAGGTTGATCAACACCTGCTCCAGTTGATCGACATGCCCGCGCACGCTCGCCGTAAAGGTGTTTTCGCTGACCCGCAGTTCCACACCTTTGCCGCGCAAACCTTCGGCGAGCAGCGACAGCGTGCCCTCGATGGCATCCAGTGGATTGAACGGCTGCTGCTCGATTTCCGAGCGCCGGCCGAACACGCGCATGTGATCGACCACCCGCGCCGCGCGCTGCACCTGCGCGTCGATGCGCTTGAGTTTGTCGCTGAGGTAATCGACTTGCACATCGCCGTTGTCGAGGCGCTTGAGCACGTTGACGATGGCCATGCGCATCACGTTCAGCGGCTGATTGATTTCATGCGCAAGCCCGGTGGCCATTTCGCCGAGGGTGGCCATTTTTGCGCTCTGGGTCAGTTGCTGCTGCGAGCGGCGCACCTCGGTGTTGTCGCGGCCGACCGCCTGAATTTCCAGCAAACGACCGTGCTCATCGAACACTCCGCGATCCGACCAGACCCACCACGCATGCTCGCGTCCCGGCAGCTGCAAACTGATTTCGGCGGTGCTCACCGGCAGCTCCGGGGTCAGCAAACTCAGGCGCTGCAGAAACGCTTCGCGCTGTTCCTCGGACATCCAGCTGCCGAGGTTGACCCCCGGCAGTTGCGCCGGTTCGACCTCCATATACGTCGCCAGTGGCCGGTTGCCGAAACTCAAGGTCAGGTCCGGGCGGTAACGGCAGATCATCGCCGGCGAGTCTTCGACCAGAATCCGGTAGCGCTCTTCGCTTTGCCTGACCTGCTCGGCGGCGAGGGTGGCTTCGGTGACGTCCAGCCACAGGCCGACGGCTTCCACCGGCAGGCCGAGGTCGTCGCGCAGCAACTTGGCTTCGTCGAGCAACCAGTGGTAATCGCCGCGACTGTCGCGCAGCCGATAGCGGGAGCGCACCGAGCCTTCGCGCAACAAATGGCGGGTGCGCTCGAAGTAGCGGTCGCGGTCCTCGGGGTGCACGCGTTCGATCAGCGCAGCGGCGGCGCAGTCTTCAAGATTCCAGCCCAATAACGGCCCGAGGCTGGCGCTGAAAAACGTCGGTATCAGCGCGCCTTCGACATAGCGCTGGACGTAAATCACCGCTGGCGAACTGGCGATCAGATTGTCCAGGCGCGCATGGGCGGCGGCGGTGTGTTGTTGCTGATTTTTCATGTCGCTGATGTCGAGCATAAAACCCACCAGCCGCCGACTGTCGCCGCTGCCGATAGCCTGACCTTGCAACCGATACCAGAGCGGTTGCTGCTGTTTATCCAGATGCGGTGGATTCAGCTGCGCGTCGCCACGGTGCAGGCGCACGCACAGGCTCAATGGCTCGTCATGCTGCTGCAAGGCGTGCATGCGGCTGCGCAATTCTTCGCGGTCGGCGGGGTGGATTTGTCGCAGCCAGGCATCCAGCGACAGCCGCGTGTCGTCGAGTTGCAGGACGCTGGCGAGGGACGGCGCGAGGTGGATTTCATCGGCGCCGAACACCTCCCACCAACCGGTGCCGAGCAAGGCCTGGAGCAATTCCATGCGTTCCAATTGCAGATGATGTTGCTGCTCGCGCAAGCGGCTGAGCAGCGGCCCGGCGAGTGCGCTGAGCAGCAGCAACCAATCGCGATCACCAAGCTCCGGCGCTTTTTCCTGGGCCGAATAAAACCCGCAGAGCAGCCACGCGGCGACCCCGCGATCATCGCTGTAAGGCACGGCAAAACCATCGGCGTGACCGAACAGCGCCTGCAACCGCGGTTGTTGATCAAACAACGGTTGGTTAGCGATTGGTTGATTAATGCCTGGATGATGGATGCCCGGCTGATTGCCGCTCAGATGCTGCGGCGCGGTGCCGTTGAGGCTGTCGAGCAGGCTGCCGAGCGCCTGCTGGTTGTGCCACAGCGCAGGGGCGTCGTGGGCGGCGAACTGGCGATGGATTTGCCAGCCTTGCGCCTCATCATCCAGCAACGCCAGCGCAACGCAGGGCATGTGCCAGCGTTGGGCAATGGTCTGCAATTGTTCGTCGACGATCGCCGGCAACCGCGCGAGGCTGCACGCGCGCAGGTGCTCGCTGATCTGTGCGGCCATTGCCTGACATTCTTCGCGGCTGCGCGCCTGATGCCGTTCGAGCAGCAAATCGCCGATGTCGATCAACTGCAACAACCAACCCTCGCTTGACGGCTGTACCCAACCGCGCAGGTGCAGGGTCTGGTCGCCGAGGCCGGCGAAGTCGAGGTCGAGCATCTGTCCTTGCCAGTCGTCGGGCAGGCCTTCGAGCACCAGCGTGCTGTGCGCCAGAACAAAGTCGTGCAGCGGCAATGGTTGATCGGCCGCCAGTTGCTGGGCGAGCAAGTGCCGCAGCGACCCGGTCATGTGCAGCACCTGGCCATGGTGATTCAGGTGCAGATGCAGGCCGGCCGGCTGCACTGTCGCGGGTTCGGGCCGTTCGGTGCTCGGGGTGTCAGAGCGCTTGAGCAGGCGCGCGAACAGGTGATCGCCGGAGGTCAAAATTGCAGACTCGACGTGGCGCTGAGGTTGGCCGGCAAATTGGGCACGCTGCCCACGCCCGGCAACACCAGAAACGGAATGACCCGATTGAGTTTGCGCGTGGGGTAATTCACCGAGACCGTCAGCGTGCCGTTGCCTGTGTTGTAGACCGCGCTGGTGTCGGCGCCAATCACCAGATCGAGCGCCGAGGGCATCCACGACAATTGCTGTTGCAGCGTGCTGGTGGCGGTGTTTTGCACCACCGTCGCGTAGCCCGGCGTGTTCGGATCGACCGCCACGCTGCGACGCACGGCTTCGGCGGTGGCGTGGTTGAACGACTGCATCAAGACGAACGGCAGGCTGTAGCTGACCACACCGTAAAACACCGCGAAGAAAATCACGAACACCACGGCGAACTCTATCGCCACGGCGCCTTTTTGCTTGCTGGGGAGGCCTGCTTTCATGAGTGCGTCTACCCTGACAGTCACTGCGTAATGTCAGCATAGAATCATTCAGCCAAAACGGACGGTTTTTACCGGATGCAGAGCTTTGTCTTGATTATCTGGTTAACGCTGTGTGCGGCGCAGGATGCGCGCCATCGGCAGATCAGCAATGTGCTGACCCTCGGCGCGGGCAGTTTGGCGTTGGGCTATTTGCTGTGGACCGGGCGCACCTGGATTGGCGCGGAGGCGGCGCAGGGCGGTTGGGCATTTTTGCTGGCGCTGGCATTGACGTTGCCGGGTTATGCGCTAAAGCGAATGGGCGCCGGCGATGTGAAACTAATGACAGCTTTGGCTTTGGCGACCGACGGTATTCATCTGCTCGGGGCATTTATCGGCGCGGGCGTCGCCAGTTTGCTCTGGCTGCTGCTTGCGCCAAAAGTCTGGCTTTATATGGGTCAACAACTTAACGGGCAAATCCAGCATTTATCGGCGAATTCGTCAAAAAAACTGCCCTATGCGCCGTTTGTATGGCTGGGCATGCTCGCCACGCTGATTTGGATCCATTGATCGCAACGCGTCTATTTCAATGTGTACAGACTGGGAAAGTCCGACTACTTTCAAACTGGAGTACTTGTACAGCAGGTGCTCATTAGTACAGGAATGGTCAGGGTTATGACTTTGCATGGAGTGGCACGTGAACAAGTCAAGGTCTGCAGTAAAGGTCCTGGTGGTCGATGATCAGCCGCTGATTGTCGAGGAATTGTGTGAGTTCCTTGAGAGCAGCGGTTATCGCTGCGTGCCGTGCGAATCCAGTGCGCAGGCGCTTGAGCGATTTGCCGATGACGCGGAGATTGGTCTGGTGTTGTGTGATTTGCACATGCCGGACATGGATGGCATCGAGCTGGTCCAGGCGTTGCAGCAGTTGTGCGGTCGCGAGCGCGCGTTCGAGGCGATCATGTTGACCGGGCGCGCTGACAAGCAGGATGTGATCAAGGCATTGCGCGCCGGGATTGCTGACTACTACCAGAAGCCGATTGATCTCGATGAGATGCTCGAGGGGCTGCGGCGCCAAGAGGCGGCGTTGCAGGAGCGGCAGAAGGATTTGCAGCTGGGCCATTTGAATCGAAAACTGCAGTTTTTGTCTGAGTCGATTGATGACCTTTATCAGGATCTGGACAAGGTTCGGCGTGGGCCAGAGGTGGCGGATGGCGCTGCGGCTGATGCTGATTCGGTAGAAGTGCCGGCGATTTTTGATCAGTTGTCACCACGGCAGTTGGATGTGGCGCGGCTGGTGGGCAAGGGCCAGACCAATTATCAGATTGCCTGCGAGTTGGGCATTACCGAGAACACGGTGAAGTTGTATGTGTCGCAGGTTTTGCGCTTGACGCAGATGCACAATCGCACGCAGCTCGCTTTGGCGTTGTCGCCCGGCGTTGCGGGCTCGCGAGTGCGGGTGACCGCGCATTAAATTGCCCCGGCGTCCGGCCCCTCGCAGGGGCCAGATGCCCTTGACCTTGTAGGAGCGAGGCTTGCCCGCGAAGGCGCCCTGACAGCCAACCCATCTCCTGAAGATTCCCCAACCCCCTGTAGGAACGAGCCTGCTCGCGATGCCTTTCGCCCACTCACAACCCCCGCAACCCCTCACTCATTAACCTTGATTTCCCCCCCAGCATCCGGGTCGTAAAGGTCCGGGATTTCATACTGATATTTCTTCAACCAGCGCTGCATGGCGGCTTCCCGCTCCGCCGCGCTTTGGGTCTGTGGTGTCTTCGAGGCAGCCTGATTGCGGCTTTGCAGCACTAGCCAGCCTTCGGTTTCCTGTTGTTGTGGCGATGACGGGCCGGCGTCGATGGCCAGGGCGGTTATCGGGAACAGTAAGAGGCCCAAGGTTTGCAGTTTCATCTTCTGCTCCTATTTCAGGGTCACCGAGGGTGTTTCTGCGGCGATCGCGACTCGGTCGGTGGCGGTGGTTTTGCCCGGCTGCCGAAGTTTTTCTGCGCGGGCCTGGGCGTCGGTGAATTGTTGCGGTGTCAGGTGTGAGCGGCTGACCACTTCGGCGGCTTGTTGCCAGTTGTTCTGGTAGAGCAACAAAGTCACCAGATTGGCCGCCGCGAGGGTGTCGTTCTGCTTGAGTTCGATGGCGGTGAGGAATTCGAATTGCGCGTCTTCCAGGCGCAGTTGGTTGAGGTAGACCACGCCCAGGTCGTTGCGGATTTTTTCGTTGGTGGGGGCGAGGCGTGCGGCGCGTTGCAGGTGCGATTGCGCTTGGCCGTAGTCGGCGCGGGCGGCGTAGAGTTGGCCGAGGCCTTGTTCGGCGTCGGCCGTGAGGCAACCGCCGAGCAGGCTGCGGTAGAGCGGTTCGGCTTCGCTGCGGCCCAGCAGGCGATAGACCTTGGCTTTGCGCAGGCGCACTTCGCCGAGGTTATCGGGCAGGCTTTGCAGGTTGGCGAGGCTGGCGTGGAGTTTACCGTCGTTGGCCAGATCGTCGGCCAGGTTCAGCGCCAGTTCCTGATCGGAACTGAGCTTGCTGCAACTGGCCGGCGACAGCATCGCTGACCATGGCGCCTGGCCGTCGGTGGCGCAGCCGGTGAGCAGCAGCAGGCCGAATGCAGCGATCAATAGCTTCATTTTGTTCCCTCAAAAAGTGCGTGACTCACGATGCAAACGCTCGGGTCATGGCGGTCAAACCGGGGCCGGCGAGGACAATCAGCAGGGCTGGAAACAGGAACAGCATCATCACCACGGACATCTTCGCCGACATTTTCGAGATGTATTCCTGCAGCCGCGTCAGGCGTCGGTCGTCGAGCAGTTGCTTGAGCGCCAGCAGTGATTTCATCGCCCCGCCGCCCTGATGGATCAGTTGCTGCAAGATCAAACAGGTGTCGCTGAACTCGTCCACCGCCAGCAGCAGCGCGGCTTTGTGCAACTCCTGGCTGAGTTCGAGGCCGGAGTCGACGCGGTTGAGGATCAGCTTCAGTTCGCGGGTCAGTTGCGGCAGGAGTTTTTGCCCTTCGCCGCTGAGCACGCGCAGCGCTTGCTCGACCGCCATGCCCGATTCGAAAAGGATCCGCAGCAGCGGTATGAACGTCGAGATTTCCGTGGCGATGGTTTGCTGTCGGCGAGCGGCGGCGTAGGCGAGCAGGCGTTTGGGCAGCAAATAACCGAAACCGGTCGCCAGCAGCGGCAACAACCAGCCGTTGGCGGCACCGGAGAAAAACACTTCTTTGACCGTCAACCCGAGGCCGAGCATCAGCAGCGGCGTGCCGACCTGAAACGCTGCGTACACCGCGCGGTCATTGGCGCGGCGCCAGCCCAGACGGCTGAGCAGGGTTTGCGTTTCGCTGTCGATGCTCACCGAGCGCTGGCCGAAGCGGCTGTTGCCGAGCACGCGCAACCAATTGCCGAAACGGTTCTCGCGAACCAATTGCCCCTGCAAACGCAGCGTCACCTGGCGCACCCGGCGACGCGCTTGCAGCATGTGATTGGCGACCAGAAACACGGCGCCGAGCAACAACATCAGGCTGGCGAGTAGAACCATCTCAGACACTCCGCAACATGCGCCACAGCGCCAGGCAACCGATCACTTGCAGGACCAGCGCGGCAATCAACATCACTTGCCCGCCCGAGTCGCTCCACATGCCGAGCATGTAGCCGGGATTGGTCAGCATGAAATAGCTCACCAGAATCATCGGCAGCGAGCCGAGCACCCACGCGGTCATCCGCGTTTCACCGGTCATCGCGCGTAGTTGTCGAGCGCCCTGGTCGCGTTCGCGGATCAGTTTGATCAGGTTCTCCAGCAGCTCGCTGGCATTGCCGCCGTAGCGATGATTGACCTTCAGGCCCAAGGCAAACATGCGCAATTCGTCCTGTTCATAAAGCTCGGCAAAGTCGCTGACCGCGTCCGGCAAATTGACCCCGAGCTGCACGTTGCGCTGCACCCGGCCCATCGCCATTTTCAGCGGATCTTCACTGGCGTCGATGCCGCCCATCACCGCGTCAGCCAAGGTTCGCCCGGATTTGAGACTGCGCACGGTGTAGTCGAGCAACTGCGGCAATTGTTCGATCATGCGTTTCACGCGACGCCGATACAGCCACGCAATGTACAGCCGCAACGTGATGGGCGGCGCCAGCAGCAGCGCGAGCAAACCGAGCCAGTCGCCCAGCCAGTAACCGATCAACATCGCCAGCGCCCACAGCAGCAACCAGCGCCCGAGGTGTTGCGTCGGGCGCCCGAGGCCGGCGCGTAAAAACATCCGTTCCAGACCGACCCACTTGACCTTGTCGGCGGCCAGTTGCGGCTGACCGTGGGCCAGGCGATCAAGTACCCGCTCGTGTCCGGTTTTGCGAATCCCGTGCGCGAACAGCCACCCCGACAAGCCGAGCAGCAGCAGGCAAATCACGCTGAGAATCATCGGGACGATCATGCCGAATGCTCCATGCCGTCAGCCCAGGCTCGACTCGTGGCGCAACTTGTCACCCGCCGGGTTGATCGCCTCGCGCACGAAACCGAAACCGCCACGGCGGTCGAGGCGGAACAAGGTGTTGGTGACGTAAACGTCTTCGCGCACGCCGACCACTTCCACCACTTCGCTGACGCAGCGGCGGCCATCGGGCATGCGCGTCAGTTGGATCACCACGTCGAGCGCCGCGCAGATCATCTGCCGCAACGTGCGCTCGGCGATGGCGCGTCCGGTCAGGCCGACCAGGGTTTCCAGACGCAGCAAGGCATCCTGCGCGTTGTTGGCGTGCACGGTGCTCATCGAACCGTCGTGGCCGGTGTTCATCGCGGTGAGGACGTCGAGCACTTCGACGCCGCGAATCTCGCCGAGGATGATCCGGTCCGGGCGCATCCGCAGGGCGTTGCGAATCAGGTCGCTGGCCTTCACTTCGCCGTGGCCCTCGGCATTCGGCGGGCGGGTTTCGAGGCGCACCACGTGCGGGTGGCCGAGTTGCAATTCGGCGACGTCTTCGATCGTCACCAGCCGTTCATGCGGATTGATCAACTGGCTGAGAATGTTCAGCAAGGTGGTTTTGCCAGTCCCGGTGCCGCCGCTGATAAGGATGTTGCAGCGCTTGCCGACGGCGTTCTGCAGGAACTCGAAAATCGCCTGATCGATGGTTTGCATCGCCATCAGGTCGCTGCTTTTGAGCATGTCCTTGCGGAATTTGCGAATCGACAGGCACGGGCCATCGAGGGCAATCGGCGGAATGATCGCGTTGACCCGACTGCCATCCGGCATCCGCGCATCGACCATCGGCGAGGACTCATCGAGGCGTCGGCCAAGCGGTGCGAGGATGCGCTGCATGACCCGCTCGACGTGGTGCGCGTCGATAAACCGCAGGTCGCTGAGGTGCAGCACGCCTTCGCGTTCGATGAACACGCGGTGCGGGCCGTTGACCAGAATTTCGGTCACCGCCGGGTCGCGCAGCAGCACTTCCAACGGACCAAAACCGGTCAGCTCATCGACGATTTCTTCGGCCAATCGCTCCATCTCGTAACGGGAAATCGCCAGGTGCAAACGGGCAATGTATTCGGCGACTTTGTCGGTGACGAATTGCGCGAGCAACTGCCGTGAACCTTCCAGCAGGTTTTTTCCGGATTCTTCGATGGCGTCGATGATGTAGCGGTGCAGCACCAGTTTCAGGCCTTCGTGATCGGTGTTGCCGGACGCGTTGCGCTGTGGCGCGCCGAAGAGTTTTTCGCCGTTCATTGCGTGCCCCTCAAGCGGTCCAGCCAGCCTGCCTTGGGTTTGGCCAGGCCTTCGGAGCGCTTGGCCAGGCGTTCGCCGAGGGTGCGCAGGCTCTGCGTGAGTTTTTCCCGTGGGGCCAATTCGAACAGCGTCACGCCTTGGTTTTTTGCATTCAGGCGCACTTCCGGGCTGCAGGGCAACACGGCGATGACGTCGAGGTTGAAGGTTTTGCCGAGGGTTTCCGCGTCCGGCGCGATGTGGCTCAAATAGCGGTCGACGAGGAGGCGAGCATGGTCAAGCTTCATGCCTTTTTCACGCCACAGATTGAGCACCGCAAGGTTGCGTCGGCAGTCGAGCACGTTCTGGTCGCTGTACCACAGCAACTTGTCGCAATGGCTGACAAAGGTGCGCAGCGCTTCGCTGTCCGGCTGCCCGGCGAGGTTCACGACGATGTGCTGGAAGTGCTGACGCAAGGCGCTGAGCAGCATGTACAACTCGGCGGCGCTGGTGCTTTCCAGCGGCTCGTCGTTGCTCGCGTAGGCAAGAATCCGCAGGCCTGCCTCGGCGCTGGTGAAGGCGCTGTCCATCAGCGTGGCGTCGAGTCGGCGCAAGTGACGCAAGGCGTCGCCGAAGTGAAACGAGCTCTCCAGCCCGAGCAATGCCAGGCTGTCACCACGCGGCAAACCGAGGTCGAGCAGCAAGGTTTGTTGTCCGCTCTTTTGCACCACCAGCGCCAGGTGATTGGCCAACAATGCGCCGTCGCCATTGCTCTGCGTGCCATACAGCACAGTGAGCCCGCCGAGTTGGGTGTTCGGCGCGACCGGCGGCAGGCGTTTGCTCAAACGCCGCACCAGCCCGGCGACTTCGCTGGAACGCGAGCCGTACGCGACGAAATCCCGCGCTCCAGCGCGCATCGCGTTGAGCACCAATTGGTTGTCCATGCCATCGCCGAGGGCGACGATGGCGAGCATCGGTTTGGCTTCCAGCGCGCCTTCGATCAATGCGCTTTGCGCCACCACATGCTCGCGGTCGAGGCCGACGAACACCAGGCTGGCGAAGGTTACGTCGACCAGCGCCAGCAGTTCATCAAGGCTGCCGCCACCGGCGCCAACCACTTGGCCGAGCGGCGCCAGCGCGCCTTGCAGCCATTCCAGATCGGTGCTGTTGCGGGTGATCGCGAGAAAGGTCTGGCTCAGGCTCTGGCTCATTGCGACAGTCCGCTGCGTTTGTCGAAGTTGCCGTTTTCGAGGAAAAACATCCGATAGAAATTCGGGTCGTAGTTGCGCAGTTTTTCCCCCGGCAGCGACGGCAATTGCGCGTCCGCCGACAACGGTTGAACCAGGTGCGGGGTGACGATCATCAGCAGTTCGCGCTCTTCGCGATTGATCTGCGAACTGCGGAAAAACGCGCCCAGCACCGGAATATCACCGAGCCCCGGAAACTTGTTGACCTGCGAACTGTTGCTGGTGCTGATCAGGCCGCTGATGACAAAACTCTCGCCGTCGGCGAGGGAAATGCTGGTGTCGGTGCGCCGGATGGTCAGCGCCGGCACGGTGGTGCCGGCGATGTTCACGGCGTTGCTGAAGTCCAGTTCGCTGACTTCCGGCGCGACTTTCAGGGCGATGCGATTGCGCCCGATGATGGTTGGCGTCAGGGTCAGGCGAATGCCGAATTCCTTGTATTCGATGGAGACGTTATCGCTGCCGGCGCTCGGCACCGGCACCGGAATTTCGCCGCCCGCGAGAAAGCTTGCGCTCTGCCCGCTCAATGCCACCAGACTTGGCCGGGCGAGGGTGTAGGCGAAGCCGCTGCCCTCCAGCGCGTTGATGATCATCATGGTTTTGCCGCCGATCCAGGAGAAGTTGAACAGGCTGTTGTCCACCGGCAAGCGCGGTATCGGCACGCCGTCGATGGGCGGCAACGTGCCCGGCGCCCCGAACAGAAAGTTGCCGCGCGTGCCGATCAATGACGCGGTGGCTTCCTTGAGTTTGGTGCGGCTGACTTCGACGAAGCGGATATCGGTTTGCACTTGCGACGGCAGCGACGGGTCGTCGGATGGCAGCAGGCTGGCGCTGGTCAACGCGGCGGTGGCGCGGCCCTGGACGAACACCATGCTTTGCCGCGGTTCGCTGGCGCAGGCGGTCCAGATCATCAGGCTGGTGGCGCCGGGCGCAATGCCGGTGAGCAAAAACGCCGAGCTGCCATTCGGGTGCACGTCGGCGATTTTCGGATCGCCGATCGCCAGACGGGTGATTGCCACCGGTGATTGCAGGTCCTGTTGCAAGCCTTCACCGATCTCGATTACCGGCGGCAACCGTCCGAGCGCGGCGCAATTGCCGGTCACCGCGAGCGCGGCTTGCATGGGCAGCGGCATCAGCATCAAAGCCCCGAGCAGGGTTTTGAACAGTGGCGAGGTACGACTCTGCATGCCGTGACATCCTTGATCAGTCATGGGGTTTGCTGGCTAATTTGATTGCCGCGAATCACTTCAATCGGTGCTCGCGCCGCTGCGCTATGGCCGCCGCTGGCCGGGGATTTCGGCGCCGCGCCGAGGGCCAGTTGGGTGAATTGGAAGAGCTGGCTGTTGGCGCTGTCGAGTTTGCCCGGCGCGGCGTCGGCGCCGGCCCAGTATTTGGCCAGGCGCTGCTCCTCACTGCTGCGCACCGCCAGCCGCAAGGTGCCGACCTGGGTCGCGAGCATCAGCCGACTCAGCAATTGCTCAGGCACCGCGAGGACCACGGTGCGCGCGGCGATGCGGCGTTGATCCTGTTTGAGTTTGTCGTCGGCGCTGAGCGCGGGTGTGGCCGGTTGACCGTCGTTGGTCAGGCCGTATTGTTCGCCGACGCCAAGCACGCGCATGGCCGGCACGACGATCTGCGCCGACTGCTGCAGGTTGCTGCTGTCCTGACGCAAAAACAGCAACACATCGACGTAATCGCCCGGCGTCAGTTGGCCCGCCGCACCGATCACTTCGTCCACGGCGACGGCGAGGGCGCGCTCATTGCTGCGGATCATCCGCGCCAACGCGCCGCCCGCTTCGAAGCTGTCATCGCTGAGCCAGGTGCCAGCCTTGAGCTGGCGCCAAGGCGTGCGGCCGACCGCTTTCTCAAGCGAGGCGAGGCTGCCGGCGGGAGCGCTGCGAAGTTTTTCGATGGTCAGGTCGGCGGCGGTCAGCGAGGTAAACGGCGGTACATCGCGCGTCAGCACCACGACCGGTTGACGGGTCTGGTCTTCAGCGCTGGCGACGGTTTTTTCCACGGTGGTTGTGGCCGTCGGCGCGACCACTGGCGCCGCGACCGGAGCCGGCTGGCGGCTGAGCACAAATCCCCAATAACCGACAAAAATCGCCCCGAGCAAAAGCAAGCCTGCAAGGCCCATGGTGACGCGACTGTTCATGACGGCTCTCCCTTTCCCGCTGCGCTGACATCTCGCATTTCCTGACGAGGCGTTTTCGCAATCAGGCAGCTATGAACATGAAACTATTTCGCTATTTGGACGCTAGTCGATCTGAAACAAAACGCCATTAGCCACCGCTAAATATCTGACTTAAGTATGAGAAATGACCGATTAATCGCTGTTTTGCCTGCGCAAATTGCGACTAATCCTTTGTGATTAATCCGTTCTTACAGTTGTTGCCGGGGGCTTTGTTGACAATGCTCAAGTGGCACAGGGAAATCCCGTTGCAGCACCGTTTCGTCGGCGCCAGAGGCGCGAAGGAGTAGACGCATGATTCTCGAATATCTGTTGCTCAGAGCCCGGTTGTTTTTCAAGGACACTGAAGGCGCATCGGCCATCGAGTACGCGATTGTGGTTGCCATGGTGGCGGTGGTGGCGGTGGTGTTTATCGCGCCGGTGGGTGCCGAGGTGCGGACGATTTTCAACAGTATCCTGGAGGCCTTGGGCGGCGATGCGGTGGATGCGCCAACGCCTTGATCGGCGTGAACATCGCGCTTGGTCAATGAGCCGCTACACTCGGTTGCACATTCCGTTTTCAGGTGCCGCTTATGAATCCTTCTTCGCCGCCACGCCAACAGTTACTCCTGGTTGACGACGAAGAGGATGCATTGCTGGAACTGGCCGAGTTGCTGGAGGGCGAGGGCTTTGTCTGCTTCACCGCGACGTCGGTGAAACTCGCCCTGCATCACCTCACGCGCAATCCCGATATCGCCCTGGTGATCACCGATCTGCGCATGCCGGAAGAGAGCGGCATGTCGCTGATCAAACGCCTGCGCGAACACACCTCACGCCAGCACCTGCCGGTCATCGTCACCTCCGGGCATGCCGACATGGAAGACGTCAGCGACATGCTGCGCTTGCAGGTGCTGGATCTGTTTCGCAAACCGATCTATCACGTTCGGCTGCTTGAGACGCTGAATAATCTGTTTCCTCTGGGAACTGGGTGAACCTGTGGTTTTGCGGTGAATGATGAACCGCTATCGCGAGCAGGCTCACTCCTACAAAGGGCTGTTGTCAGTTCACAACATCTGCGGCCACCACCAAACCCCTGTAGGAGTGAGCCTGCTCGCGATGGCGTCGGCACATCCAACATCCCAGTCACCTGACACACCGCCATCGCGAGCAAGCTCAGCTCCCACAGGATTGATGGTTGCTCACGAGACCTGCGCCCACCACAAATCCCCTGTAGGAGCTGAGCTTGCTCGCGATGAGGCCAGTACATCCCACATCCCTGTCACCTGACACACCGCCATCGCGAGCAAGCTCGGCTCCCACAGGATTGATGGTTGCTCACGAGACCTGCGCCCACCACTAATCCCCTGTAGGAGCTGAGCTTGCTCGCGATGGGGCCGGTACATTCAATATCCCAGTCACCTGACACACCGCCATCGCGAGCAAGCTCAGCTCCCACAAGATTGATGGTTGCTCACGAGACCTGCGCCCACCACTAATCCCCTGTGGGAGCTGAGCTTGCTCGCGATGGCGGCCTCGCCGCCGCCGCTATCTCTCCTGCTACAGCTGATAACTGAAGCTCACGCTATACCGCGGTCGTCGGTTGAAGGTGTCCAGCGCTGCATCGGACATCGGTTTCGCCGCTTCCAGCGCGACGTTGTAATACTTGGCGTCACCGAACCTCAGCCCCAGCGCCGCCGAGGACAGATTATTGCCCTGCACCGGCAACTGGTTGAACCAGGTTTTCGCCCGATCGAACACCACGTACGGCTGCAACACCCGCACCCAACTGCCGTCGCGATTGAAGCTGTAATTCACCTCATACGCCACGCCCCAACCCTTGTCGCCGGACGCCTGATCATCGGGATAACCGCGACCAAAATTCTGTCCGCCAAACACCGCGCGTTCGCTATCAGGCAAGGTGTCGTCGCTCCAGTACAGCGCGCCTGAGAGCACGCCTTGCCAGTTGTCGAAAAACTTGTCGCTCTGCACGCCGGATAAACGCAATCGCAGAAAATCCAGGTCCTGATCGGCATTGGTTTTCGCGCCCATGCCATCGATGCCTTGATACACGCCGCCGCTGAGAATCCGCAGTTGCCGGGCATTCGCCTTGCGCCAATCACTCTCGAACGCGAGCGCGCGAATGTCGGTGCGCACCTCGACACTTCGCGGGTCATCGACCACGTCGTAGCGGGTTTTATCGTTGACCGCATACAGCCGCGCGCCGGCGCTGAGGGTTTGCGTCGGCGAGGCAATCAGCGCATGGCTGAAGCCGATCGAATAACGATCATTCTCCCGATGCGGCTCCAGTTGCAGGCCGTTGGCGAGCAGCACATTGGTGCCCGGTTCGGCGCGGTAGCGGGAGGCGGACAGACTCAGTTGCGTGCCTTCGGCATTGAGAAACTGCGCGTAGTCGAGCCGGTAGTAATGCTCTTTGTCCTCGCCCGGCGGAAACAGGCCGCTGAGGCTCAATTGTTCGCCCATCGACGTCTGCGCGTTGCTACTAACCCCGAGCAAAGCCTGGGTGCCGCCGCGACTTTTTTCAGTGGCGCTCAAGCTGCTGGTGAACGGTTTGCGGCTGGCCTGCACCGCCAGATACGCGGCGCCATCGGTAGTGCCGGGCGGCGGCACTTGCGCCTGCAACGTCACGCCGGGAATCCGGCTCATCAGTGTGGTGTAACGCTCGAATGTCTTGCGCGTCAGCGGTCGTTCGGCTTGCAGTTTGCTCACCAGTTTATCCAGCAGACCCTTGACCCGACCGATGTCGCCCTGCAACTGATAATCCTTGATGTAACCCTCCACCAGCACCACGCGGGCGACGCCGTTATTGAACGACTGCTGCGGCAGAAATCCGTAGGACAGCAAGTAGCCGTCCTGCTGATAACGACGGGTGATTGCGCGAGTCGCTTCGATCCATTCGGCGAGGCTGGTCTCGTGGCCGAGCAGCGGTTGAAAATTCGCCGCCAGTTCTTTGAGCGGGTAAATCGTCCCGCCCTCGATCTGCACGTTGTTGATCGTGACCTTGGTGCCCATGGTCAACGGCTGAGCCTGCGCGGCGCCAGGATCCGGCACTTGCAGCGGCGCCGCTTGCGGGCGATAAGCGTCCGCCGGCAGGTTCGGCACAGGAAGATTACGCGTGGTTTCGTTGCTGTTGAGAAAGCTCGGGAGGGTGTCGGCGAGGGCGAAGGAACTGACGCTGATTAACACGAGGGAAGCCATAACGCGCATAGGACACTCCATGGTCATATCGCAACATCCTTCGATTCGTCAGCTGCCTGAACCAGAACCGCAGGATGTCCTGCTCCAAAAGAAAAAGCGGAAGACTCGAGTCGAATCTTCCGCCTCCAACCAAGCGTAGGCGCTGTAGATTGGGCCGTCGAATCGGCCAGGTGCAATTCAGTTTTTATTGCCGCCCAAACCACCGAGCAAACCGCCGAGTCCACCCGTGGCGCCTGTGCCCGACCCGCCGCTCGCGGCGCCGCCATTGAGGAGTCCGCCCACCGCGCCCACCGTCGCGCCGACCGTGGTGACGGTGTTGCCCACCGCCGCAACCACCGGGCTCGGCGCCGCTGCCGCAACGTTGCTGCCGACACTGCTGACCGCGCCGCCCACCTGCGTCAGCAAGCCATTCACCGGTGCGCCGAGGCCGGTGGCCGCGCCGACTTGTTGAGTCACCGCAGTGACGCCGCTGGTGACCGGATTGAGCGCCGTGCCGACTGCGCCGCCGACGCTGGCGAGCGCTGCGGTCGGCGCCAGGTCTGGCGCACTTGAGCCGCCGAGCGCGCCGCCCACCGAGGCCACCACGCCGCCCACTGCGCCGAGGTTGACGCCACCCGCGCTGACCACCGCGTTAGTGTTGCCAGCGTCCAGACCCGCGCCGACGTTCGCCACTGCACCGCCGACGGTTTGCAGCAGTCCCGAGTTGCCGAGGCCGCCGGGGCCAGTGCTCGCCAACAGACCGCCGGCCGTGTCCGTGGTGGTGGCAACGTTGGTCAGCGCTGTGCCCGCGAGTGTGGTCACTGGGTTGCCGTTGCCGGCCGCCGTCACTTTGCCGCCCAGATCAGCCACTGCCGTGCTGACGTTGCTGACCAGCGTGTTCACCGGATTGCCCAGGCCAGTGGCGCTGCCGACTTTGCTGGCGAGGCCTTCGGTCAATGTCACGACCGGCACCAGCACTTTGTTGCCGACGTCATTGGAAAGCGTCCCCAGCGGGCCGGTGCCGGTGGCGACGTTCAAAGTGTCGCCGAGCATGCTGACTTTTTCGCCGACGCCGCCGAGCACCGGTGTGACTTTGCTGACCACACCGCCGACCAGTGGAATGGCGCCGGTAGCGGTGGCCAGTTTGGCGCTGAGGTCGGTGACGCCGTTGCCGGCATCGGATACCACGTTGCCGACGATGGCAGTGGTTTTGGTCATGGCCAGCGGGTCGGTGCCGAGTTGGCCGAGGCCGGTGTCGAGCCCGCCACCGATGCTGTTGACGACATTGCCGGTGGTGGTCAGGGCGCTTTGCACCACGCCGCCAACCACCGGCACGGAGGTGACCGAACCGCCAATCCCGCTGACGCCGCTGCCGACGCCGCTGATGGTTTTGCCGAGGTCGGAGACCACGGTGCTGGTGATCAGCGGGGTGACGGTTGTGCCAGGGCCATCGGTGCCGCCAGTTCCTCCGGTTCCTCCGGTGCCGCCAGTGCCGCCAGTGCCTCCGGTTCCGCCGGTTCCGCCGGTCCCGGCAGTGCCGTCCGTGCCACCGCCAGTTCCACCAGTCCCGCCGGTCCCAGCGGTGCCATCCGTGCCACCGCCAGTCCCACCCGTGCCGCCGGTTCCAGCGGTGCCATCCGTGCCACCGCCAGTTCCACCCGTGCCGCCGGTTCCAGCGGTGCCATCCGTGCCGCCAGTTCCACCCGTTCCGCCAGTCCCATCGGTCCCGCCAGTTCCCGCCGTTCCGTCAGTTCCGCCCGCCGCGCCACCGGTGCCGCCGGTGCCGTCAGTTGCACCGCTTCCGGCGCCGCTGCCACCGGCACCGGCGGTATCCGTCGCGCCAGCGGAGGAACTGCCGGACGTGCTGCGATGACCGCCACCGCCGCTGCTGCAACCGGTCAGTCCGAGAGAAAGGATCAATGCCACTGCTATTGCCGATTTGCACCACACCTGGGTTTTCATGAGAGTGATTCCTTGCACCTGAAACAACGTTCGCTGTCTTCGATGGCTGGCCGGTTCTGTCGCCGGCAATACCTTCGTCCGTTGCGTGTATCTCAATCCCGGCGGTGCTTTGTGGCCATTCTCGAATTGGTATTAAGCCTTTTATGTCACGCAGGCGAATGCGCCCTAAGGACTAATACCCAGGGTATAAATCGGCGGACTGGTTTTAGTGAAAGTCGTTGTAAATCAACGGGCGGAGTTTTCTACAGGGCAGGGCGATGGTGGGGAGAAAACCTTGGATATAGTCGCAATTGCAGGGGCGTTTTGATCGCTGATCGTTCCCATGCGGGAGCGTGGGAACGATCATCAGCGACCATCAGGTCAGCGGTTGCCAGTGGCCAGTCATGTGCTCCAAATCCCCGGCGCCCATCAAGCGCAAATCGCCACTCGACGCCGCCGCACTCGCCAGCAACGTCACCTCGCTGGGCAAGCGCACCGGTTTGTGAAACTGCACGGCGATTTCGACATTCGCCGTCGGCAGCTGCTCGGCCAGCGCCGCCAGCGTGCGCGCCTTGTTCCACAAACCGTGGGCAATCGCCGTGGGAAAACCGAACAGCTTGGCACTCGCGGCGCTGAGGTGGATCGGGTTGTAATCCCCCGATACCTTGGCGTATTGCCGACCAATGTCTGCCGGCGCCTTCCAGTGCGCCACTTCAATCAGCTCCAGCGTCGCGGCCACTTCATCCTCGACCGGCTCGCCCTCAAGTTTGACCCCGCGACACAGCATCCGGCTTTCTGCCTCCCACAACGTGCCCAACTGATCGTCCAGCGTGGTGATCAGGTCGAACGTCGCACCTTTGGCGTGCGCTTGCAGGTTCTGCACCTGAACGCTGACCCGCGCACGGCTCACCGCGCCCATCGGTCGCAACACCCGAATGCGATTGCTCAGGTGAATCAGCCCCAACAACGGGAACGGAAACTCCTTGGCCGTGAGCAATTGCATCTGCAAGGCAAACGCCAGAATGTGCGGATAGGTCGGCGGCAGCAGTCCATCGTCGGCGAAACCGCAGACTTTGCGATAGGCCGCCAGGCGTTGTTGATCAACGTCGACCCAGCAGCGCAAACCCTTGTCGGGCAGCGTGGTGCCGGTGATTTTTCGCCGGGTCGCCGCGTGTACGTACAACGCGGACAGGCTCGGTTCGCGGTCGAGAGTTTGCCAGTCGATCGTCATCGCTACGCTCCCAAAACACTTTGTCCACACACCCGCAGCGCCTGCCCGGTAAACGCGCCGGTGCCCGGTTGCGCGAGCCACGCCACGGCTTCGGCGACGTCTTGCGGCAAGCCGCCCTGGCCCAGCGAACTCATGCGGCGCCCGGCTTCGCGCAGGGCGAACGGAATGTGCGCGGTCATCTGCGTTTCGATAAACCCCGGCGCCACGGCGTTGATGCTGATCCCACGTTCGTGCAGCAACGGCGCCCAGGACTCGGCCAAACCGATCAATCCGGCCTTGCTCGCGGCGTAATTGGTTTGCCCGCGATTGCCGGCAATGCCGCTGATCGAGGCGAGCAGAATCACCCGGCCGTTATCGCGCAAGGTCCCGCCGTCGAGCAACGCTTTGGTCAGCACTTGCGGCGCATTGAGGTTGACTGCGAGCACCGCATCCCAGAATTCCGGGGTCATGTTGGCCAGGGTTTTGTCGCGGGTGATGCCGGCGTTGTGCACGACGATATCGATGCCGTCCGGCAGGTGTTCGATCAACTGCGCGGCGGCGTCGTCGGCGCAAATATCCAGGGTGACGCTGCGCCCGTCGAGGCGTGCGGCGAGCGCTTCGAGGTCGGCTTTGGCCTGCGGCACATCCAGCAGAATCACCTCGGCGCCATCGCGGGCGAGGGTTTCGGCGATGGACGCGCCGATCCCGCGTGCGGCCCCAGTGACCAGCGCTTTGCGCCCGGACAATGGCCGCGTCCAGTCTTCAACCGGCGTCGCGCACGCGCTCAGGCGAATCACCTGACCGGAAACAAACGCGCTTTTCGGCGAGAGGAAAAACCGCAGCGGCCCTTCCAGTTGATCCTCGGCACCGTCGCCGACGTAGATCAACTGCAACGTGCCGCCGCCGCGCAATTCCTTGGCCAGCGAACGGCTGAAACCTTCCAGTGCGCGCTGGGCGCTGGCGGCAAACGGGTCGCTGAGATGTTGCGGATCACGTCCGAGAATCACCAGATGCGCGCTGTGATCGAGGTTTTTCATCAGCGGCTGGAAAAATTCGCGCAGTTGCTTGAGGTGTTCGGTTTGCAGCAGTTGGCTGGCATCAAACACCACGGCTTTGATTTTCGGGCCGTGGCCGGGAATCCACGCGGTGGCCAGGGACGGCTCGGTGCCGTAGCTGTAAATCGCGTCGGTCAGGCGATTGGCGAAGGCGCCGACTTTTTCCGCCAGCGGTCCGCCGCCAAGCAGCAGTGCGCCCTCGACGGGCCGCAGGCGCCCGGCTTGCCAGCGCTCCAGTCGAACCGGCGACGGCAAGCCGAGGGCCCCGACCAAACGATGGCCGACGGACGAATTGGCGAAGTCGATATAACGGTCTGACATGGAACGCTCTCCGATAGCTGGGGTTCAAAGTGTGGACCATGAATGGCGATCAGTCGTTCGATCCACGAGATAAGGCCTACGCTTGATCACCAAAGATTGATGTGTGGCAGGCCTTTCGGCTCCCACTAGGGTTTGGTTATAGGGTTTGGTTGATTTTCGGATTTTCACAAGGAGCTTTTCATGACTCAGCTGCGCCGCGTCGCGATTATTGGCGGTAACCGGATTCCTTTCGCCCGCTCCAACGGGCCCTACGCCACCGCCAGTAACCAGGCGATGCTCACCGCAGCGCTCGAAGGTTTGATCGAACGCTACAACCTGCATGGCCTGCGCATTGGCGAAGTGGCGGCGGGCGCGGTGCTCAAGCATTCGCGTGATTTCAACTTGACCCGCGAGTGCGTGCTCGGCTCGCGGCTGTCGCCGACCACCCCGGCCTACGACATCCAGCAAGCGTGCGGCACCGGGCTGGAAGCGGCGTTGCTGGTGGCGAATAAAATCGCCCTCGGGCAGATCGATTGCGGTATCGCCGGCGGCGTCGACACCACGTCCGATGCGCCAATCGGCATCAATGAAGGTCTGCGGCGGATTCTCCTGCAGGCCAATCGCGCGAAAACCACGGGCGACAAACTCAAGACTTTTCTGCAATTGCGCCCCGGCCATTTGATCCCCGAATTCCCGCGCAACGGCGAGCCGCGCACCGGGCTGTCGATGGGCGAGCATTGCGAGTTGATGGCGCAGACCTGGAATATCCCGCGCGACGAGCAGGATCAACTGGCGCTGGAAAGCCATCAGAAACTCGCCGCGTCCTACGCCGAAGGCTGGCACAACGATCTGACCACGCCGTTTCTCGGCCTCACGCGCGACAACAATTTGCGCCCGGACCTGACGCTGGAGAAACTCGCTGCGCTGAAACCTGCGTTCGAGAAAAGTGCCAAAGGCACGCTGACGGCGGGCAACTCGACGCCGCTCACCGATGGCGCATCGCTGGTGTTGTTGGGCAGCGAGGAATGGGCGAAGGAACGCGGCTTGCCGATCCTCGCGTATCTGCGCGACGGCGAGGCGGCGGCGGTGGATTTCGTCAACGGCGCCGAGGGTTTGCTGATGGCGCCGGTGTATGCGGTGCCGCGCTTGCTGGCGCGCAACGGCCTGACTTTGCAGGACTTCGACTACTACGAAATCCACGAAGCCTTCGCCGCTCAGGTGCTTTGCACGTTGAAGGCCTGGGAAGACCCGGAATATTGCAAAACCCGCCTCGGCCTCGACGCGCCGCTGGGCTCGATTGACCGCAGCCGCCTCAACGTCAAAGGCAGTTCGCTGGCCGCCGGGCATCCATTCGCGGCAACGGGTGGGCGCATCGTCGCCAACCTGGCGAAGCTGCTCGACGCGGCGGGCAAGGGCCGTGGCTTGATTTCGATCTGCGCGGCGGGTGGCCAAGGCGTCACCGCAATCATCGAGCGCTAAGCCACAGCGCAAAACCAATCTGTAGGAGTGAGCCTGCTCGCGATAAGCCCGTATCAGTCGACATCCATGCTGACTGACACAGCTCATCGCGAGCAGTCTCACTCCCACATGGGACATTTGTAAGATTTGATGAGTTGGCCTAAGGTCGGCGTTATCTGCCGTCCTGCGACATAAGGCCTGTCAATGACGTCCAACGGACAAATCGCCCTCGAACGCTCGATCCCGGCAATCACAGTGTTGCCGCGTCCATTATTCGCGCGGGTCGAAAGCCTGAATGCTGGCTCATGGACGCCGCCGCATCGCCACGATTGGGTGCAGTTTTCCTACGCCATCAGCGGCGTGCTCGGCGTGCACACCGCCGAAGGCAGTTTCTTCGCGCCGCCGCAGTGGGGCATCTGGATTCCGGCGGATCTGGAGCATCAAGTCGTCACCTCGATGCGCGCCGAAATGCGCAGCCTGTATGTGCGCCGGGAAGATTGCGCGTGGGCCGACGGGCGTTGTCGGGTGCTCGAAGTGACGCCGCTGGCCCGCGAGCTGATCAAGAGTTTTTGCCAGTTGCCGGCGGAGTATCCGCAGGGCGACAGCCAGGAAGCGCGGCTGGTCAATGTGCTGCTGGATCAATTGGCGAATTTGCCTGAAGTGGCGTTTTCCCTGCCGTTGCCCCGGCATGAACGGTTGCTCGGGTTGTGCAACGAACTGATTGAAAATCCCGATCAGCAGGTGACCTTGCAGGCGTGGGCGGGGCGTCTGGGCACGTCGGAGAAAACCCTGATGCGCTTGTTCCAGCGTGAAACCGGATTGAGTTTTCGTGGTTGGCGCCAGCGTATGCGGCTGTTGTCATCGCTGAGTTTGCTGGAGGAGGGCGACAGCGTGACCAACGCCGCGCTGGCGTGCGGATACGACTCGACATCCGCGTTTATTGCGGCGTTTCGCGGATTGTTCGGGTTTACCCCAGGGGAATTGTTTCGGAATTGAGGCAGCCTTCGCGGGCAAGCCTCGCTCCTGCAGGTTTACGGTGATCGTTGCCGCGCTCTGCGTGGCAACGATCAAGCGCCGTTTATTTTCAGGTCCGGAACCGTCGAACCAACCCATCCAGCTCGCTCGACAACCCGGCCAGGCTCTGCGAATCCAGACGCGCCGAGTTCCCCAGTTCGGCGACCAATTGCGCATCGCCATGAATCTGGCTGATGTGTCGGTTGATGTCCTCTGCGACTTGATGCTGCTCTTCCGCCGCCGTCGCAATCTGCGTGTTCATGTCGCGAATCACATCCACCGACTCACGAATCAGCCCGAAGCTGCTGCGCGCCTCACCGATCCGCGTTACCGATTGTTGCGACACTTGCAGACTTGCGTGCATTTGCTGCGTGACCTGACTGGTGCGCTTGGCGAGGTTGCCGAGCAAACCGTCAATTTCCGCTGTCGAGTCGGCAGTACGTTTCGCCAATGCGCGCACTTCATCCGCCACCACCGCAAAGCCGCGACCCTGCTCACCGGCGCGGGCCGCCTCAATGGCCGCGTTCAGCGCCAGCAAGTTGGTCTGTTCGGCAATCGAGCGAATGGTCCCCAGAATCGACTGAATGTCATTGCTGTCGCGTTCCAGTTGCTGCATCGACTGCGCCGATGATTCGATTTCCTGACTCAGACGATCAACGCTGCTCACCGCCGCATCAATCTGCTGCTGACCTTCGCGCGCCTGGCGCTGACCGCTGTCGGCCGACTCGGCAGCCTGGCTGCACGAACGCGCGACTTCGTTGGCGGTGGCGACCATTTCGTGGAACGCCGTGGACACCATGTCCACTGCTTCACGCTGGCGCCCGGCCGCTTCGGCCATGTCGCTGGAAACCTGGGTCGAGCTCTGCGAGGTGGCGAGAATCCTGTTCGCCGCGCCACCGATGCTTTGGATCAGGTTACGAATCGCCGACAGAAACTGGTTGAACCAGTTGGCCAGTTGCGCGGTTTCGTCGCTGCCACGGATTTCGAGGTTTTTGGTCAAGTCGCCTTCGCCCTGGGCGATGCCTTCCAGACCGCTGGCGACGCTGCGGATCGGCCGCACGATAAGGCTGGCGAAACTGGCGCCGACAATTGCGAAGAACACCGCGAGCACCGCCGCGATGATCGCGATCAGCCAGGTCAGTTGCGTGGCCGAACTCATCACGTCGTTCTGCTTGATCAGGCCGATAAAGGTCCAGCCCAGTTGCTCCGACGGCCAGACGTTGGCCATGTAGCGCTCGCCGTCGAGCTCGACTTCGACCAGACCTTTGCCGGCCTTGGCCAGTTGCGCATAACCTTCGCCGAGGCTGCCGAGTGCCTTGAAGTTGTGCTCCGGCATCTTCGGATCGACCAGAATCGTCCCGTTGTTTTCCAGCAACATCAGGTAACCGGTTTCGCCGAGTTTGATCTGTTTGACGATTTCCGTGAGCTGCTTGAGCGTCACGTCGATGCTGACCACGCCACCGTTGGCGCCCAATTTGTTGTCGATGGTGCGCACGGTGCTGACGTAAGTCGCGTCGTCCTGCGCCCAGTAATACGCTTCGGTACGGAACGGTTTGCCCGGTTTCGCTTGCGCGGCTTTGTACCAGGGACGCTGGCGCGGGTCGTAATTGTTGAGCTTGGCGTCGTCCGGCCACGACACATAGCCGCCGGCGGCTGTGCCGACGATTGCGTAGGCGTAGGACGGATGGCTGTTGCCCAGATCCTGCAGAACGGCGAAAACGCTTTTGTCCATCTCGCCTTGAGGAATGCTCTCGGCGTTGGCCGCCATGTAGGTCTTGAGGCTGTCGTCGGTGTTTTTGATCAGCGGTTGCGTCGCCAGGTAGTTGACGTTCTGGCTGATGCCGTCGAAAAACAATTGCATCGCATTGCTGACCTGACGAATTTCGCGGCCGCTGCTGTCGACAAAATTGTCCTTGGCATCGCTGCGCAAGTTCATCACCACGAGGGTGGCGACCAGCACCACGGGCAAGCAGGCGATGACAGCAAACGCCCAGGTCAACTTCTGTTTAATGTTCATCCGCGCTCCAGATTTTCTTGTAGGCCCACGCAGTGCAGATGACTCGCGGATTATTGGCAGGCGAAAACGGTGTTACACACTGTGCTCGAAGCGTTGGCTTCGACTCGGATCCCTGAGCGCGGCATGGTCTTTTTTTTGTCGGAGACGATTGTCGGATAAATCCTTTTCTCACTGAGGATTTCGGCTGCGATCGCCGTAAATTAAGCGCTTTGGCGAAAAAACCTACGAACGGTTCGGACGAAGATGTCAGTCTCTGTCGCCAATGCCTGCACACAGCGGCGCCAACAAATGGCGGCGTGTCGGCTATGATTTGCCTCGGTCGTGACCGCGCAGGGTTTGTCGGGCAAAACCGGCACATTGTGTGCTTCAGATTGTTGTTGGGAACGTTCATAGGTCGGCAACCCCTCCCCGAGGCGCGAGGATTGCCGTATAACGAATGACTTTCGCGTGTTTGGTAATAAAGGACCCACAATAAAAGCTGATGAAGACTCCAAAACGCATTGAACCCCTGATCGAGGACGGTCTGGTCGACGAGGTGCTGCGCCCACTCATGAGTGGTAAAGAAGCAGCTGTTTATGTGGTGCGCTGCGGTAACGAGCTACGCTGCGCGAAGGTCTACAAGGAGGCGAATAAACGTAGTTTCCGCCAGGCGGCCGAGTACCAGGAAGGCCGCAAAGTGCGCAACAGCCGACAGGCGCGTGCGATGGCCAAGGGCTCCAAGTTCGGCAAGAAAGAAACCGAGGACGCCTGGCAGAACGCCGAAGTGGCGGCCCTGTTTCGTCTGGCCGGCGCCGGTGTGCGAGTGCCCAAGCCGTATGACTTCCTCGAAGGCGTACTGCTGATGGAACTGGTCGCCGACGAATATGGCGATGCCGCGCCGCGTCTGAACGACGTGGTGCTGGAACCGGATCAGGCCCGCGAATATCACGCGTTTTTGATTACCCAGATCGTGCTGATGTTGTGTACCGGTCTGGTGCACGGTGACCTGTCGGAGTTCAACGTGCTGTTGACCCCGACCGGCCCGGTGATCATCGACCTGCCGCAAGCGGTGGATGCGGCGGGTAACAACCACGCGTTCACCATGCTCGAACGGGACGTTGGCAACATGGCTTCGTACTTCGGACGTTTTGCCCCGGAGTTGAAGAAGACCAAGTACGCCAAGGAAATGTGGGCGCTGTACGAAGCCGGCACCTTGCACCCGGCGAGCATCCTCACGGGTGAGTTCGACGAGCCGGAAGAACTGGCGGACGTCGGCGGCGTGATTCGCGAAATCGAGGCCGCACGCCTCGACGAAGAGCGCAAACAAGCGGTACGCGCGGCTGACGACGCGCCACCGAGCAAAACCGAAGAACCGCCGCCACCCTGGATGCAGTGATCGGTTAAACAAAAACCCGGCTCCGGCCGGGTTTTTTGTCGACGCCCCAAAAAAACCTGTGCACCGAAGATCC
This sequence comes from Pseudomonas sp. SJZ131, assembly GCF_007828705.1. Taxonomy (NCBI): domain Bacteria; kingdom Pseudomonadati; phylum Pseudomonadota; class Gammaproteobacteria; order Pseudomonadales; family Pseudomonadaceae; genus Pseudomonas; species Pseudomonas sp. SJZ131. Next base: position 683,053 of record NZ_VIVC01000004.1, read on the forward strand.
CTGTGGGAGCGAGCCTGCTCGCGATAGCGGTGGGTCAGTTAATTACATGTTGAATGTGCCGAAGCTATCGCGAGCAGGCTCACTCCCACAGTGGATTAGGGTGTATGCAAAAGTGATGTCCACCGCGAACCCCCTGTAGGAGCGAGCCTGCTCGCGATGCGGTGGGTCAGTTGGTTAGATGTTGGATATGCCGAAGCTATCGCGAGCAAGCTCGCTCCCACAGTGGATCAGTGTGAATGCAAGAGTGATGACCACCGCAGGCCCCCTGTAGGAGTGAGCCTGCTAGCGATGCGGTGGGTCAGTTAATTACATGTTGAATGTGCCGACGCAATCGCGAGCAGGCTCACTCCCACAGTGGATCAGGGTGTATGCAAAAGTGATGTCCACCGCCAAACCCTGTAGGAGCGAGCCTGCTCGCGATGCGGTGGGTCAGTTGATGCGATGTTGGATATGCCGACGCTATCGCGAGCAGGCTCACTCCCACAGTTGATGTGGGTGTATGCAGGAATGTAGTCCACCGCAGGACCCCTGTGGGAGCGAGCTTGCTCGCGATAGCGGTGGGTCGGTTGATGAGATGCCGGATATGCCGACGCTTTCGCGAGCAGGCTCGCTCCTACAATGGATGCTGGGTGTTCCCAGCAATGCTGTCCTCGCACATACTGATGCCCCTCGAAATACCCCCCACACTCAAGGACTGAATGTGAATTCCAGCCGCAACACCCACCTCATCATCACTGCCCGGCTGATTTCCGATTTCGGCGCGTTCCTCAACATGGTTGCCTTGGCGACTTACGTCTATGTGCTGAGCAACAATGCGATCAGCGTGGCGATTTTCCTCGCCAGCCGCGTTGCCGGTGGCATCCTTGCCAGTCTGATCGGCACACCGTTTTACCGCCGGGTTTGCGGGCGTCTGCCGCTGATTGCCTTTGATCTGCTGCGCGCCAGTGTCCTCGGCCTGCTGCTGATCCTGCCCGTCTCGCAGCAAGCATTGATGCTGCCAGTGATCGCATTCGGCCTGGGCCTGGGCAATTCGATGTTCGCCATAGGCCTCAACAGCCAACTGCCAAACCTGATCGACAGCCAACATCTGCTCAAAGCCAATGCCTGGATTACCTCAGCGGCGTCAATTGCGATGGTCGCGGGCAGCCTGGTGGCGGGGTTGGTGGTGGCCGCGTTTGGCTTTGAAGCAGTGTTTGCGCTCAATGCGATCACCTATTTGCTGGCCGCGCTGTTGATCGTGCCGCTACGTTTTCGCCCCGCCGCAGCGCCAGCCAAACCGACCAATCAGCGCGGCGAGTGGTCGGCGCTGCACCAGGGTTTGCGCTCGGCGCCGGTGCTGGCGGCGATGCTTGCGGTGTCGATGGCTGACACCCTCGGCAGCGCCGCGCACAACGTCGGGTTTCCGATTATTTCCAAACTGCTGACGCCTGAATCGGCCAGCACCACGCTGGGGTTGATGCTCGCCGTCTGGGCCAGCGGCAAACTGCTTGGCGCGCGGATCGCCAGTCGCCTGACAGGCTCGGACAACATCCACCTGCAACGGCGCTTCTTTTACGGCGTGCTGCTGATGTCCTGCGGTTTCATCATGATGTTCCAGCAGCAGACGCTGTACGGCTTGCTGCTGTTTTCGTTGCCGGCGGGGCTAGGCGATGGCTTTTCCGAGGTCGGCCTGATGTCGCGTCTGCAACGCGAACCGGATCACCTGCGCCTGCCGATTTTCAGTTTCCTGACCCTGCTGCAAATGACCGGGCTCGGCATCGGCATGCTGATCGCCGCGCCGTTTTACGCGTGGTGGACGCCCGGCGCGGTGGTGCTGTTGTTCCACGGCATTCCGCTGGGCACCTTGCTGGTGGTGAAAATTTTGTCGCTCAGGCGCGCGCAGGTTCGGCGCAGCAGCCCGACGCCAGTTCCTTGAGGATCGGGCAGTCCGGGCGGTGGTCGCCCTGGCAGTGTTCGACCAGGTCCTGCAAGGTGTCGCGCAACTGGCCAAGTTCGCGGATCTTCTGGTTCAACTCGTCGATATGCTGACGCGCCAGGGCCTTCACATCGGCGCTGGCGCGTTGGCGGTCCTGCCAGAGGGTCAGCAACTTGCCGACCTCTTCCAGAGAAAACCCCAGATCCCGCGAACGCTTGATAAACGCCAGCGTATGCAAGTCGTCATCGCCGTACACCCGATAACCGCTGTCGGTGCGATGGGCAGCCTTGAGCAGCCCGATCGACTCGTAATAACGGATCATCTTCGCGCTCAGGCCACTGTGGCGGGCTGCTTGGCCGATGTTCATCAGTTGTCCTCCAGGTCCTTGGGTTTCCAGGTTTTCAACAGTAGCGCATTGCTCACCACGCTGACGCTCGACAGCGCCATCGCCGCGCCCGCCAGCACCGGGTTGAGGAAACCGAATGCCGCTAGCGGAATGCCGATCAGGTTATAGACGAACGCCCAAAACAGATTCTGGCGGATTTTCGCGTAAGTCTTGCGGCTGATCTCCAGCGCCGCCGGCACCAGCCGTGGGTCGCCGCGCATCAGCGTGATGCCGGCCGCGTGCATTGCCACGTCGGTGCCGCCGCCCATGGCGATGCCGATGTCGGCGGCGGCCAGCGCCGGGGCGTCATTGATGCCGTCGCCCACCATGGCCACCACGCCGGTTTTCTTCAGATCGGCGACGGTCGCGGCTTTGTCGGCCGGCAACACTTCGGCGTGCACGTCGGTGATGCCCAGCGCCTCGGCAACGACTTTGGCGCTGCCACGGTTATCGCCGGTCAGCAGGTGGCTGCTGATGTGGCGCGCGGTGAGTTGCTGCACCGCTTGCAGCGCACCGGGTTTGAGCGTGTCGCCGAAAGCGAACAGCCCGAGCACGCGCGGTTCGGGACTTTGCTCGATGAGCCACGACAGCGTCCGACCTTCGGTTTCCCAAGCACTGGCGGCGTCGGCCAAGGGACCTGCGCTCAGCGCGGTTTCTTCGAGCAGCCGCCGATTGCCCAGCGCCAGGCGCCGACCCGCAAGCGTGCCGGCAATACCGCGGCCGGTCAGTGCTTGGCTGTCGCTGACATCGGCGACGTGCAAGTTGCGTTCGGCGCAAGCATCGAGAACTGCCTTGGCCAACGGGTGTTCGCTGCCGCGTTGCAGCGCGCCGGCGATTTGCAGCAGCGCCGCTTCGTCACCGTCCAGCGCAGTCAAATGCGCGATACGCGGCGCGCCCGAGGTCAGGGTGCCGGTTTTGTCGAACACCACAGCGCTGACTTCATGGGCGCGCTCCAGTGCTTCGGCGTCCTTGATCAAAATGCCATAACGCGCCGCGACTCCCGTGCCGGCCATGATTGCGGTCGGCGTGGCCAAGCCCAGGGCGCAAGGGCAGGCGATCACCAGCACCGCGACCGCGTTGATCAGCGCGGTTTCAATCGGCGCGCCGTACAGCCACCAGCCGAGCAACGTCGCCAGCGCAATCAGCAACACCGTTGGCACGAACACCTGGCTGACTTTATCCACCAGTTTCTGAATCGGCGCTTTCGCCGCTTGGGCGTCTTCGACCAGACGAATGATCCGCGCCAATACGGTTTCCGCGCCGAGCGCCAAAGTGCGTACCAGCAAACGGCCTTCACCGTTGATCGCGCCGCCGGTAACGTTGTCGCCGGGTTGTTTCGGCACTGGCAGGCTTTCGCCGCTGATCAGCGCTTCGTCGGCGTGGCTCTGGCCTTCGACCACTTCACCGTCGACCGGGAAACGCTCGCCGGGTTTGACCATGACCAGATCGTTGAGGCGCAGGGCGCTGATCGCCACGTCCTGCTCGCGACCGTCGATGACTTGAATTGCGCGTTCCGGGCGTAACGCTTCGAGGGCACGAATGGCGCTGGCAGTCTGGCGTTTGGCGCGGCTTTCAAGGTATTTGCCCAACAGCACCAGCGCGATTACTACCGCCGACGCTTCGAAATACAGGTGCGGCATGCGCCCGGCGGCGGTCGCCCATTCGTACAGGCTCAAGCCATAACCGGCGCTGGTGCCGAGGGCGACGAGCAAATCCATGTTGCCGGCACCGGCGCGCACGGCTTTCCAAGCAGCGACGTAGAACCGCGCGCCGAAGATAAATTGCACCGGTGTGGCCAGCGCAAATTGCGCCCAGGCCGGCAGCATCCAGTGAATGCCGAACGGTTGCAGGAGCATTGGCAACACCAGCGGCAAGGCGAGGGCGATGGCCATGATCAGCACCAGTCGCTCGCGGTGCAGGCGCTGTTGTTGGTTGTCGGTGTGCGGCTGGTCGATTTCAAACAGGCTGGCCGAGTAACCAGCCTGGGTGACGGCGGCGATGAGGATCTGCGGGTCGATGTCGCCGAGCAGTTCGAGGTGCGCACGTTCGTTGGCGAGGTTGACGCTGACGCTGCGCACGCCCGGCACTTTGCGCAATGCGCGCTCGACGCGGCCAACGCACGACGCGCAGGTCATGCCGTCAATGCTCAGTTCCAGATTGTGCTGCGGCACGCTGTAACCGGCTTGCTCAACCGCGTTCATCAATGCTGGCAGGCTGTCGTTGGGAGCCTGGATGCGTGCCTGTTCGGTGGCGAGATTGACGCTGACGGCGCTGGCGCCGATGACTTTGCTCAACGCGCGCTCGACACGGCCGGCGCAACTGGCGCAGGTCATGCCGGCAATCGGCAGGTCGAAAGTGCTGGATTCGGACATCGTTCACGCTCCCTGTAGAAAGTGCCGACAGGATCAACCTTGCCATGCGGGCAAGGTCAAGCGCCAATTTGGCTATCACCAAAATCCAACTGCAGAATCGCGCTGACAGGGGTTTCGAGGTCAGTATTCGAGGGCCGCGGGTTTCAGGTACATGCCTTCCAGTGACATGGCGATGCGGTACTTCAGCACATCGCCGGCCTTCAGCGTGATGATTTGCGAGCCCGGCGCCAACATCCCCGCTTTGCACTCTGGCGTCTGCCCCGGCAATAGCTTCAGGCGCAAAGACACCGGGCCCGGTGGCAAGTTGAACGAGGTGCTCTGTTCCTGAAACAGGCGCGCCGCCAGTTGGTCCTGGAGGTACACGCCGATTTCGCAGGAGGTCGCCACTTCCAGGCGCTCGCGGGAAATGATCAGGACGCCGTAATCTTCGCCGGCGGCGTTGGCCGAGGGCAGGGCGGCGAAAAGGCTGAGGAAGCCAAACAGGCTGAGAGCTGACCAGCGCATGGCTGAATCTCCTGAAGTCGAGTCATTAATGCACGCAGCTTGGCCGAGCGCGCCGCCGAATGCCAGCCCGGCAGATATTTGCAGAACTTGACCTTGCCACGGTGGCAGGGTCGAGACTGCCCGCACTGTTCATCCGAAGCCTCACTAAAGGAGTCATCCCATGCAAGTGTTCAACGTTCAAGGTATGTCCTGCGGCCACTGCGTCAAAGCCATCACTCAGGCACTGCAAGCGAAGGATCCGGCGGCGAGCGTCCGGGTTGACCTGGCGGCTAAAGAAGTCGGCGTCGAAAGCGCGCTGTCCAGCGACCAGGTCATCGCCGCCATCACCGAAGAAGGCTACGACGCCAAAATCGCCTGACCCCCACCGCCCTGCTCTTGTAGGAGCAGAGCTTGCTCGCGAAGGGGCCAGCCAATCCAACATCCATGGCGCCTGACACACAATTGCCCCTGCTCTTGTGGGAGCAGAGCTTGCTCGCGAAGAGGCCCGCGCATTCAACATTGATGTCAGCCGGAATACTGCTTTCGCGGGCAAGCCTCGCTCCTACAGGGCTACGGCCCTGCGTTTGTTCATCGGTTTTTAATAGTTAGCGACCTATCGGAATGTTCAACACGTCCATGCGCGGCTAGACTGTCGGGCTGCCGACTCACGCCCAACTGGATGCCTGATGAACTTTCGTACCATTTTAATTCTGGGTTGCCTGACCGCTTTTGGTCCGCTGGCGATCGATTTCTATCTGCCGGCGTTCCCGGCGATGGCGCTGGCGTTCGGCACTGACGAAAAACATGTGCAAATGACCCTCGCCGCGTATTTCCTCGGCTTGTCGATCGGTCAGTTGCTTTACGGCCCGGTGGCGGATCGGTTCGGGCGGCGTATTCCGCTGCTCACCGGGGTCGGCCTGTTCACCGCGGCTTCGCTGGCCTGCGCATTTGCGCCGAACCTCGAATGGCTGATCGGCGCACGTTTCGTTCAGGCGCTGGGCGGCTGCGCGGGGATGGTCATCTCGCGGGCGGTGGTCAGCGATAAATGCGATGCGGTGGGCTCGGCAAAAGTCTTTTCGCAACTGATGCTGGTGATGGGCCTGGCGCCGATCCTCGCGCCGATGCTCGGCGGATTGCTGGTCAACACCACCGGCTGGCAGTCGATCTTCCTTGTGCTCACTGGTTTCAGCGCCCTGGCTGCGGTGGCCGTGGCGCTCGGCTTGCCGGAGAGCCTGCCGGACTCGGTGCCGCGCCAACCGTTGTCCGGCGCCTTGCGCCAATACGGCCGCTTGATCGCTGACCCGATCTACCTCGGCCACGCGCTGACGGGCGGTCTCGCCGTCGCCGGGATGTTTGCCTACATCGCAGGTTCACCTTTCGTTTTCATCAAACTCTACGGCGTCCCGGCGGAGCATTTCGGCTGGTTGTTCGGCACTAATGCGGCAGGCTTCATTCTGGTGGCGCAGGTCAACGCGCGGCTGCTGGCCAAGCGCGGCCCGGCGTTTCTGCTGGCGCGCACCGTATGGATTTACCTGGCGGCGGGCCTGTCGTTGCTGGCGGTCAGCTCGCTGCACACGGAACAACTGTGGCCATTGCTGATCCCGTTGTTTGTCTGCATCGCCAGCCTCGGTTGCATCCTGCCGAACGCCTCGGCTTGCGCGATGAACGGGCAGGGCGCCCGGGCCGGCAGTGCGTCAGCGTTGCTCGGTTGCCTGCAATTCAGCGTCGCCGCCGGAGCGGCAACTTTGGTCGGGTTGTTGCACGACGGCACGGCCATGCCGATGGCGATGGTCATCAGTCTGTGCGGGATTCTGGTGGTGAGCGCGGCGATGCTCACCCGTCGTTTGCAAAATGCCCGGGCGTTGGCCCAAGCCAAGGCTTGACCGCGAACTCAGCCAGCGGCGCGCTGCTGGCGATCAGGGAATTGATGCGGGGCTTGCAGGCGCGCTTCGAGGGTGCGGGCGAATGCCCGGGCCTCGGCTTCGCTGCGGAACGTGACGGCATGTTGGTCGAGACGGACCTGCCACTGGGATGTTGCCACTTCTTTTATCAGGATCTTCATTGCTGACCTCCTTCAGTAAAAGACTGTGTCGCAGAGGCCTCGATTGTAGACCCGAACAAGTGCGCAATTGTGACAACGGGCAAGCATCTGACTGACGGTGTAGGACTTGTAGGATTGGTTGCGCTGCTTTCGTGGGAGCAAAGCTTGCTCGCGATGGCGGTCCTGAAGACGCCTTCGCGGGCAAGCCTTGCTCCTACAGGTTCGGCGTTTGAACACCTTCGCGGGCAAATGCGGGACTGCTTTTGTGGGAGCAGAGCTTGCTCGCGATGGCGATCCTGAGGACGCCTTCGCGGGCAAGCCTTGCTCCTACAGGTTCGGCGTTTGGACGCCTTCGCGGGCAAATGCTGGACTGCTTTTGTGGGAGCAAAGCTTGCTCGCGATGGCGGTCCTGAAGACGCCTTCGCGGGCAAGCCTCGCTCCTACAGGTTCGGCGTTTGAACACCTTCGCGGGCAAATGCGGGACTGCTTTCGTGGGAGCAAAGCTTGCTCGCGATGGCGGTCCTGAGGACACCTTCGCGGGCAAGCCTCGCTCCTACAGGTTCGGCGTTTGGACGCCTTCGCGGGCAAGCCTTGCTCCTGCAGGTGAGCGATCAGAAGCCTTCGAGGACGATTTTGCCTTTGGCCTTGCCGCTTTCCAGCAGTTCATGCGCGCGCCGCAGATTAGCCGCGTTGATCACGCCGAAATGCTCGCCCACCGTGGTTTTCAAGGTCCCGGCATCGATCAGTTCAGCCACCCGGTTGAGCAAATTGTGCTGCTCGATCATGTCCGCAGTTTCAAACAGCGAGCGCGTGTACATGAACTCCCAGTGCAGCGACAGGCTCTTGCGCTTGAGTTTGGTCACGTCCAGCGACTTCGGATCGTCGATCAACGCCAGTTTGCCCTGTGGCGCCAACGCCTCGACCAGTTGATCCAGATGCGCTTCAGTCTGGGTCAGGCTGGCGACGTGGGTCACGTGCTGAATATCGGCGCGTTTGAGCTCTTCGCTCAGCGGCTGGCTGTGATCGATCACCAGATCGGCGCCCAACTCACGCACCCAGCTCTGGGTCTGTTCACGGGACGCGGTGCCAATCACCTTCAACCCGGAGAGCTGGCTGGCCAATTGCGTGAGGATCGAACCGACACCGCCCGCCGCGCCGACGATCAACAAACTCTGACCTTCATCGGTTTTGCCTTCGCGCACTTGCAGGCGCTCGAACAACAATTCCCACGCAGTAATCGCGGTCAGCGGCAACGCGGCGGCTTCGGCGAAACCGAGGGTTTTCGGCATGTGGCCGACAATGCGCTCGTCGACAACGTGCAATTCGCTGTTGCCGCCAGCGCGGGCGATGGAGCCGGCGTAGAACACTTTGTCGCCCGCCTTGAACAGCGTCACTTCGCTGCCGACCGCTTTGACCACACCGGCAACATCCCAGCCAAGCACTTTCGCCGCGCCATTTTCCGGCGCGACGTTCTGGCGGACTTTAGTGTCGACCGGGTTGACCGAAATCGCTTTGACCTCCACCAGCAAATCGCGCGGGCCGGCAACCGGTTCTGGCAGTTCGATGTCCTGCAAGGACTTGGCGTCGCTGATCGGCAGCGAGGCGTAATAGGCAATGGCTTTCATGGGAAAACTCCGCAAGGGTAATAAAGGAAGGAATCAGCTCAAGGTGCGCAGGCGCTTGAGCTCGAAGTGTTCGAGGAAGTCACCGGCCTTGGCGCGGAAGTTCTGCACGTGGGCGCTGGCATCATGCGCCTGCAGAGCTTCGTCGCTGCTCCACTGCTCGATCATGTAAAAGGCCAGCGGGTTGGCGAGGTCCTGATGCAAATCGTATTGACCGCAACCGGCCTCGACGCGGGTCGGTGCCAGCAACGCTCGCAGGTGTTGTTCGAGGGCATCTTGCTGACCCGGTTTGGCGATGAGCGTGGCGATAGCGGTGAACGGCTGGGACATGGTCGACTCCTGACGCTGCTTGATGGGCGATGGGGCAGATAATTAGCTATTTCCCGGCAAGATAAAACCCGCTAAAAGAGCAGTCTCTTTCAATATTTTTTTGATAATCGGGGCTGAAGATGCTGCGTTTCGACGATTTGCAGTTGTTTGTCAGGGCCGCTGATCTGGGCAGTCTGTCGGCGGCGGCGCGGGTGATGGACATGTCGGCTGCCGTGGCCAGCGCGGCGCTCAAGCGTATCGAACAGCAACTCGGCGCTCGTTTGCTGGCCCGTTCCACGCGCAGTTTGCGCCTGACCGCCGAGGGCGAGGGTTTCCTCGAATATGCCCGCGCGGCGCTGAGCAATCTGGATGAGGGCCGGCGGTTGCTCGCCAGCGGCCAGGACCAGGTCAGCGGCATTCTGCAATTGTCGGCGCCGTCGGACTTCGGGCGTAACTTGCTGTTGCCGTGGCTGGATGAATTTCAGCGCGAACACCCGAAACTCACCGTGCGTCTGCTGTTGGGCGATCGCATTGCCGACCTGTTCCGGCAGCCGGTGGACATCGCCCTGCGTTACGGCGAGCCGGAAGACTCAAGCCTGGTGGCGCTGCCGATCGCCGCAGAAAATCGCCGCGTGCTCTGTGCGTCGCCCGCGTACCTCGCGCAGCACGGCGAACCGCGTCATCTGGAACAACTGGCGCAGCACAATTGCCTGTTGTTCATGCTCGGCAGCCGGGTGCACGACCGCTGGAGTTTCCACGACGGCAAACGCGAAGTCGGCTTGACCGTCAGCGGCGACCGTTTCAGCGACGACGCCGATGTGGTGCGCCTGTGGGCGCTCGCGGGAGCCGGGATCGCTTACAAATCCTGGCTCGACGTGGCCGCCGATGTGCTCGCCGGGCGCCTCAAAGTGCTGCTGCCGGAATTGCTTTGCGAGCGCGCACCGCTGAATTTGCTGTGCGCCCATCGCGCACAATTGAGTAAGCCGGTGAACCTTTTACGCGAGATGCTTGCCAGCCGATGCGCGCAATTGAGTAGTCAATTTCCGCGATTCTCGGCGGTTGATCATTAGTCGCAGGCAAATAGCGAAATTTCCGTCAGGAACTATCACCTCTTGCCGGCTCCCAAGGGCAGGAACCGACGGCCAACGCGCTTATACTAGCGCCCGCCTGAAGCCTGTAACGCCGAACCGGCCTGCCCGCGTTCACCATCAGCCGTGCCTGCCATGAGGTCGCCCGAGGTTGCCCGATACAGCGTGCTGCCGGGCGGTTTGCCGGGCCCGGTTTATGGCAGTTATCGCGTCTTGGCCGACGAACCATTACTGGTCAATATGTCCGTGAGCAGTAGACGAAACGATTCCACAGGGAGTGAATACATGGAACATGCACCTTGCATCAGCCAGATCGCCACGTTGCTGGCTGACCCCAAGCGCAGCGCAATGATGTGGGCCTTGATGGATGGCTCGGCGCGGCAGACCGAGGAGCTGGCCCTGATGGCCGGGCTGTCGCCCTCTTCGGCCAGTGCACACTTGGCGCGCCTGGCGGCCGGCGGTCTGTTGAAGGTCGAAGAGCGCGGGCGCAAACGCTTTTTCCGCCTCGCTGCGCCGGAAATCGGCGCTGCAGTAGAAGCCCTCGCCAGCGCCAGCATCGCCAGCCAGCCACGGCAAATTCCCGAAACCCTCAAACGCGCCAATCCCATGCTTAAACGCCCGGTGGCACCGGCGTCGCTGTTGCAGGCGCGTTTATGTGATGACCATCTCGGCGGCACGCTGGCGGCGGATTTGTATCAGCGTCTGCTCGATGCCGGGTGGATCGAGCAGTTCGATCAGCGCGTCGTCGTCACCCACAAGGGCGCCACGCAACTGGCCAGCCGTGGGGTGTTCGTCCAGGCGCTGGCGCACCGCAACGCGCAAATCGCCTGCGCCTGTCCCGACTGGAGCGAACGCCGTCCGCACATGGGCGGTTCATTGGGCGCGGCGTTGTTGCAGCTGTTCCTGCAATCGGGCTGGTTGACCTTGCCCAACGACTCCCGCGCATTACAAGTCACCGCCACCGGCCAGCGTGAAGTTCACCGGTTTGCCCGGGAAACCGAGCTGGAAATGGCGTTCTAGAGCTCTTGTAATCGGCGTACGCAAGGACCAACGTCGTTCACGGTTGTGAGCAGGTCGCACCCGGCAATAACCCGCTGTCGCTATCGCGCACACTCGATCCGGGGACTTTCGGATGGGGGAACGCGACATGCAAATAGCACAATTCAGCGCGGCAGAACGTTTGGAACGGCTGCCGATCAGCGGTTACCACCGCATCATTTTCATCATTATTGCCTTGGCGTTTTTCTTCGATTCCATGGACCTGGCGATGATGACGTTCCTGCTCGGTTCAATCAAAACCGAGTTCGGCCTCAGCAGCGCCGAGGCCGGGTTGCTGGCCAGTTCGAGTTTCTTCGGCATGGTGCTGGGGGCGTCGCTGTCGGGCATGTTGGCTGATCGCTTCGGGCGTAAACCGGTGTTCCAGTGGAGCATCGTGCTGTGGGGCATCGCCAGTTACTTGTGCTCCACGGCGCAGAATATTGAAACGTTGACGCTGTTTCGCATCCTGTTGGGGATCGGCATGGGCATGGAATTTCCGATCGCGCAGTCGATGCTCTCGGAGCTGATTCCGGCAAAGGGGCGCGGGCGTTACATCGCATTGATGGACGGCTTCTGGCCGCTGGGGTTCGTCGCGGCTGGCGTGCTGTCGTACTTTTTGCTGCCGGTGATCGGGTGGCGCGACATCTTTCTGGTACTGGCGGTGCCGGCGGTGTTTGTCCTGGCGATCCGCTTTTTCATTCCCGAATCGCCACGCTGGCTCGAACAGGCCGGCCGGCACGAGGCGGCGGACAAAGTGTTGCTGGGCATTGAAGATCGGGTGCGCAAATCCCTCGGTCGTGCAGAGCTGCCGGCGCCGATTCGTTTGCCGCGTGTGGCGAGTACGCCGGGCAACTTCTTTTCCGCGCTGCGGCAGATCTGGTCGCCGCTGTACCGCCAGCGCACGATGATGATCTGGAGCGTGTGGTTCTTCGCGTTGCTTGGCTTTTACGGGCTGACGTCGTGGCTGAGTGCGCTGTTGCAACAGTCGGGTTTTGCCGTGACGCAATCGGTGTATTACACGGTGCTGATATCGCTCGGCGGGATTCCCGGTTTTCTCATGGCGGCGTGGCTGGTGGAGCGCTGGGGGCGCAAACCGGTGTGCGTGGTGACGCTGCTGGGCGGCGGGGTGATGGCGTTTCTTTACGGGCAGAGTGCGGTGTTTGGCGGCAACGTCGGGCTGCTGATCAGCTCGGGATTGTTGATGCAGTTTTTCCTGTTCGGCATGTGGGCGGTGCTCTACACCTACACCCCTGAGCTGTACCCGACCTCGGCACGCGCGACCGGCTCAGGGTTTGCCTCGGCGATTGGCCGCGTCGGTTCGCTGCTCGGGCCGTTGGTGACCGGGTTGGTGTTCCCGATAACCGGGCAGGGCGGGGTGTTCGCGTTAGGCGCGATGTGTTTCGCGATCGCGGCAGCGGTGGTGTGGGTGTTCGGCATGGAAACGCGGGGCAAGACGCTGGAGGAGCTGACAGAAGCAACCGCGATCTAAAAAAATGTGGGAGCGAGCCTGCTCGCGAAAGCGCTGTGTCAGTTAAACAAATCTCGACTGACACGCCCCATTCGCGAGCAGGCTCGCTCCCACAGTGGTTTTGCGGTGAGGCTTACGGTTTCACCAACCGCGCATCCAGGCTGTTTTGCGCCAGACGCTTGGCCTGATCCTGGGTCATGCCGAGGTCGGTATACAGCGCATGGAAGTTCTCGGTGACGTAACCGCCGAAGTACGCCGGGTCATCCGAGTTCACCGTGACTTTGACCCCGCGTTCCAGCATGTCGAGGATGTTGTGCTGGGACATGTGATCAAACACGCAAAGCTTGGTGTTCGACAACGGGCACACGGTCAAAGGGATCTGCTCGTCAATGATCCGCTGCATCAGGCGCTCGTCTTCGATGGCGCGCACGCCATGATCGATGCGCTGGATTTTCAGCAGGTCGATGGCTTCCCAGATGTACTCCGGCGGGCCTTCTTCACCAGCGTGAGCAACGGTCAGGAAACCTTCGTGACGCGCGCGATCAAACACTCGCTGGAACTTGCTCGGCGGGTGGCCCATTTCCGAACTGTCCAGACCGACAGCGACAAACGCATCGCGGAACGGCAGCGCCTGATCGAGGGTTTTCTCGGCTTCTTCTTCGCTCAAGTGGCGCAGGAAACTCAGGATCAAACCGCTGGTGATGCCCAGTTGCTGCTCGCCATCCTTCAGCGCGGAAGCGATGCCGTTGAGCACCACTTCAAACGGCACGCCACGGTCGGTGTGGGTTTGCGGGTCGAAGAACGGTTCGGTGTGAATCACGTTTTGCGCCTTGCAACGCAGCAGGTACGCCCAGGTCAGGTCGTAGAAATCCTGCGAGGTGCGCAACACATCGGCGCCCTGGTAATACAGGTCGAGAAACTCTTGCAGATTGTTGAAGGCGTAAGCCTTGCGCAGGGTTTCCACGTCGTTCCACGGCAACGCAATCTTGTTGCGCTCGGCCAAGGCAAACAGCAACTCGGGTTCCAGCGAACCTTCGAGGTGCAAGTGCAATTCTGCCTTGGGCAGGGCGTTCAACCAGTCATACATGTTCGAATTCTCATCAGGTGCAATGCCGGCATTCTACAGATGCTCGCTGCAACAATTGGTAAAACCTGACCAACCGGTTGATCACACGGCTTGCTGTTCGCGTCGATAAGCGTAGGTATCGGCGAAGCGCGAGAGCAGGAATTCGGCGCAAGTAGTCGCAGGATATTTCGCCGGATGCTGCGCGTCCTGGCAGCCGGGCAGGCATTCGATGCGCGTGTCGGGGTGCGGTTCGGCGAAGAATGGCATCGAGTAACGGTCCACGCCCAACGGGCTGATTACCCGGTGCGGCGTCGACAAATAACGGTCGTTGCTCCAGCGCGCCATCATGTCGCCGAGGTTGACCACAAACGTACCGTCGATGGGCGGCGCGTCGATCCATTCACCGTTGACGTTGCGCACCTGCAAACCGCCGGCGGCGTCTTGATACAGCAGCGTGATGCAACCGTAATCGGTGTGCGCGCCGGCACCTTGTTGTTCGGCGGAGCTGGCAGTGTGGCGCGGCGGGTAGTGAATCATCCGCAGCACGCTGACCGGCTCGACGAAGCGTGTGTCGAAGAAATCGCGGTCGATGCCGAGCGCCAGCGTCATGGCCCGCAGCAGGGTCTGCGCAAGCGCCTGCATGTCGGCGTAATGTGCCTCCATCAGCGCTTCCCAGCCGGGTTGCGCGGGATGGCGATTGGGCCCGCGCAGGGGTTTTTCCGCGAGCACCTGCGGGTGATCGGCCGGCAGGTGCAGGCCCATGTCGAAGGTTTCCTTGAGGTCGCTGGGTTTGCTCGGGTCGAGTTGCTCGGTAGCGATCGCGCCGTAACCGCGGTGGTGGCGGGTCTGGGTGATGTCGATCTGGAGTTTCTCGGCGGCGGGCAGGGCAAAGAAACGTCGAGCGTGGTCGAGCACTGCGTCGATGCGCGACGCGCTGATCGGGTGACCTTTGATGTAGAAAAAGCCCCACTCGCGGCAGGCGCGATCAATCTGCGCGGCGACCGCTTGCCAGGCGTTTTCGTCGGCGGAGTGGAGCGGGGCAATGTCGATGATCGGGAGTTGGTTCATGCGCAGTCCTTGGAAACGCTGAAAGTCCATTGTAGGAGTGAGCCTGCTCGCGATTGCGGTGAGTCAGGCACCAATGATGTCGACTGACTCTGCGCTATCGCGAGCAGGCTCACTCCTACAGGGGTTGCATTTGGGATGAAGAGATTACTTCGGAATGTCGGCCTTCATGCCTTCCACGTAGTAATTCATCGACGCCAATTCCGCATTGCTCGCCGTTGCCCCTTCGGCGATTTTCAGGTTGCCGACCTGATCCTTGATCGGCCCGGTAAACGGATGCAGCGCGCCGCTTTTTATGTCGGCAATGATCTGCTCGGCCTCGGCTTTCACCGGCGCCGGCACCAGATCGCTGATCGGCAACTCAACCGTGCCTTCTTTCAAGCCGCCCCAGTAATCCTGGGATTTCCAAGTCTGGTCGATCACGCTTTGGGTCGCCTGAATGTAGTGCGGCGCCCAGTCGTTGACGATCGAGGTCAGCACCGCTTTCGGTCCGAAGTGCGCCATGTCCGAAGCGTAGCCCACGGCATACACGCCGCGACGTTCGGCGGCCTGAATCGGCGCCGGGCTGTCGGTGTGCTGGAACACCACGTCGACGCCCTGGTCGATCAACGCGTTGGCGGCGTCGGCCTCTTTGCCCGGATCAAACCAGGAATTGACCCAGACCACTTTGATCTCGGTGCCCGGGTTGTATTTGTTCAGGGCCAACTGGATGGCGTTGATGTCGCGGATCACTTCCGGGATCGGGAACGAGGCGACGTAGCCGATTTTTTTGCTTTTGGTCATTTTCGCCGCAAGAAATCCGCCGACGTAACGCCCCTCGTAGGTGCGCGCCAGGTAGGTGCCGAGGTTCTTGTCCTGTTTGTAGCCGGTGGCGTGCTCGAAGGTCACTTTGGGAAACTGTTTGGCGACTTTCAGCGTCGGGTTCATGTAGCCGAAGGACGTGGTGAAGATCAGGTCGTACTTGTCCTTGGCCATGTTGCGGATCACCCGCTCGGCGTCGGCCCCTTCGGCGACGTTCTCGACATAGTTGGTGGTGATCTGCGAACCGAATTTCTCCGCCAGCGCCTTGCGCCCCTGTTCATGCTGATACGTCCAGCCGTGGTCACCGATCGGGCCGATATAGACGAAACCGACTTTCAGCGGGTCGGCGGCACTGGCGCTCAGGCCGGCGATCAGACCGATGGCCGCCGCAACGGCGCACAGCAACTGCTTCAACGGACGTTTATGCATGAACTCGAACTCCATTTTGTTTTGTGGTTGGAGGAGCCAATGCAAATTGCTGACCAACAGGACAACAATCAATTCGAAACCGTGTCACGGCCTTCGCTGTAGGAGCGAGGCTTGCCCGCGAAGAGGCCCTGACGGCAACCGCAGAACTATCCCGGTGCACGTTTGCCAATCCACGCCATGCGCTGGTGCGCTAATGTGTAACGAAACGTTAGCGCCGTCCCGTAGTCAGTAGCTCATCACTTTGTTCGCTTCACTCGGTAAAAGGCTCGCAATGCTCACACTCCTCAAGCAAGAAAAGTTCCTCCTGCTGGCCGTTATCGCCGCCGTCGTCGCGTATCCGCTGGAACACTGGATATTGCACAACGGCCAACCGGTGGCGCTGGCCGCCGGGTTGATCCTGATCGGTTTCATCGTCGCCGCGTCGATGCGCGTCGCCCATCACGCCGAATTGCTCGCCGAAAAGGTCGGCGACCCCTACGGCACGATGATCCTGACCCTCGCCGCGGTGCTGGTGGAAGTGGTGATCCTCGCGATCATGATGAGCAACGAAGCGTCGCCGACCCTGGTGCGCGACACGATCTACTCGGCGGTGATGCTCGACATCAACGGCATCCTCGGCCTCGCCGCGTTGATGGGCGGGATCAAGCATGGCGAACAGTCCTACAACGACGACTCGGCGCGCAGCTATAGCGTAATGATCCTCACGGCCATGGGCGTTTCGATGGTGGTCCCGGAATTTATTCCCGAGGCCAACTGGAAGATTTATTCGGGGTTCACCATTGGCGCGATGGTGGTGCTTTATGCGCTGTTTCTGCGCATGCAGGTCGGTCCGCACAGTTACTTTTTCAGCTACAGCTACCCGGAAAAACGCCGCAAGAAAGTCACTGAGCAGGCTTCCGCAGAGCAGGCTTCGGCAGACGAATCGGAGCCGGTCAACGTGACCCTGAGCATCGCGATGCTGGTGTTTGGCGTGGTGGTGATTGGCGCGTTGGCCGAAGTGATGTCGAAAACGCTGGATCTGGGGCTCGAAGGTACGGGCGCGCCGCCGGTGATCACGGCGATTCTGGTGGCGGCGATTTCCGCTGCGCCGGAGATTTTGACTGCATTGCGCGCCGCGCTGGCCAACCGCATGCAATCGGTGGTCAACATCGCCATGGGCGCGTCGCTGTCGACGGTGATTTTGACGGTGCCGGTGATGGAAGCGATGGCGCTGTACACCGGCCAGCCGTTTCAGATGGCGATGACACCGGTGCAAACGGTGATGATTTTCCTGACGCTGATCGTCAGCGCGATCAACCTCAATGACGGCGAAACCAATGCCATCGAAGGCATGACGCATTTTGTGTTGTTTGCGACGTTCATCATGTTGTCGCTGTTGGGGCTGTAGCTACAGCGCAAAACAAATGTAGGAGTGAGCCTGCTCGCGATAGCGGTGTGTCAGACATTTCAATGCCGACTGACACTCCGTCATCGCGAGCAGGCTCACTCCCACAGTTTGATCGGTGTTGTATCAGGTACCAGCAATCAACTGCCGCGCAGCCTGGCTGTGATCGGCAATCAAGCCCTTCAGATCCAGCCCTTCGACCTGGCCGTCAATCACTCGCCATTTGCCGCCGACCATCACTCGGTCCGCACGATCGGCGCCGCACAGCAGCAACGCCGACACCGGATCATGGCTGCCGGAGAAGCGCAGCTCATCGAGCTTGAACAGCGCCAGATCAGCCTGTTTGCCCACCGCCAACTCACCGATATCGCTACGCCCGAGCAGGCTCGCCGACCCCTTGGTCGCCCAACCCAGAACCAGTTCCGGGGTGATCTTCTCGGCGCCGTAACGCAAGCGCTGGATGTACAGCGCCTGCCGGGTTTCGAGCATCATGTTCGAGGCATCGTTGGACGCCGAACCGTCCACGCCCAGGCCCAGCAACGCACCCGCAGCGGTCAGGTCCAGCGTCGGGCAGATCCCGGACGCGAGGCGCATGTTCGAACTCGGGCAATGGCAAATACCAGTGCCGGCGGCGCCGAGACGGGCGATTTCATCCGGGTTGAAATGGATGCCGTGCGCCAGCCAGGTGCGCGGGCCGAGCCAGCCGACGCTGTCCAGATAATCGACGGTGCGCAGGCCGAAACGTTGCAGGCAGAAGTCTTCTTCGTCGAGGGTTTCAGCGAGGTGAGTGTGCAGGCGCACGTCGAGTTTATTCGCCAGTTCGGCACTGGCGGCCATGATTTCCGGAGTCACCGAAAACGGTGAGCAGGGCGCCAGGGCTATCTGGATTTGCGCGCCGTCGCCGCGTTCGTGGTACTCGGCGATCAGGCGTTGGCTGTCGGCGAGGATCACCTCGCCTTCCTGCACAGTTTGTTGCGGCGGCAGACCACCGTCCTTTTCGCCGAGGCTCATCGAACCGCGCGTGAGCATGGCGCGCATGCCGAGTTCGCGAACGCTTTCGACTTGCACGTCGATGGCGTTTTCCAGTCCTTCAGGAAACAGATAGTGGTGATCGGCAGCGGTAGTGCAGCCCGACAGCAGCAATTCGGCCAGCGCGACTTTGGTCGCGAGGGCGAGTTTTTCCGGAGTCAGGCGGGCCCACACCGGATAGAGGGTTTTCAGCCACGGGAACAGCGGCTGATTGACCACCGGCGCCCAGGCGCGAGTCAGGGTTTGATAGAAGTGGTGATGCGTATTGATCAGGCCCGGCAAGATCACATGCTCGCGGGCATCGAACACTTCTCCACAAGGCGCGGAGGGCTGCTGGCCAGCGGCGAGCAATTCGACGATCACCCCGTCTTGCACAACCAGGCCGCCACGGGCATCGAGGCCATTGGCAGTGAAGATCGCAAGGGGATTTTTTAACCAGGTACGGGTCGCAGGCATGTTGGCCGGCTCCTCTGAAAGTGGGTTCAGGTTAGCCAGCTCAGTGATTACCCTGTCTGCTGATCCAGGGTCGCCGCGAGGACGAGGTGCGGAGTTTCCTGCAAAAAAGCTTCGCGGGCAAGCCTTGCTCCCACAGGTCCGACGCATAACCCCGTAGGAGCGAGGCTTGCCCGCGAAGGCGGACTGACATTCAACATCCATGCTGAATGTTATGGCCCCATCGCGAGCAAGCTCGGCTCCTACAAAGGCAAATAGGGGTTACCAGGGAATGGTTTCGCCCTTGTAGTTGACGAAGTGATGCCCGCCCTTGCCGGTGTACGCATTCACTTGATCGATCAGACCGCGAGTGCTGGTCTCGACGTCGAGGTCCGCGCCTTCGCCGCCCATGTCAGTCTTGACCCAACCCGGATGCAGCGACAACACGGTGAGTTTCTGCTCGCCCAATTGCGTGACAAAACTGTTGGTCATCGAATTCAGCGCGGCTTTGCTGGCCTTGTACAACGCCAGTTCCGGCGCGTCCGGCATGGTCACGCTGCCGAGCACCGAACTCATGAACGCCAGCACACCGCTACCGTCACGGATCTGCCCGATAAAGCGCTGCGCGAGGTTGATCGGCGCCACCGCGTTGGTGAAAAACAGTTGCCCGACTTCGGCCAGTGTCGCGCCGCCCGGCGTCTGCACATCCGGGCCCTTGACCCCGGCGTTGACGAACAGCAGGTCAAACATTTCACCCTTGAGCTGCTGGCTCAGCGCGATTACCGCCTGCTGATCATCCATGTCGAGCTTTTCAATGCGCACCTTGCCCAGCGCTTGCAGCGCCTCGGCTTTCTGCGGGTTGCGCACGGTGGCAGTGACTTGCCAACCGTCGGCCAGCAGGGTTTTCACCAGCCCGAGGCCCAAGCCCCGAGAGGCGCCGATAATGAGTGCGGTTTTTGCCGTGGACATGTCGGGATTCCTTGATGAGTGAGGATCATGGATTCAAAGGACAACGCTGGCCCAGCCGTTGTTGCAACTCGCTGCGCAATGCACCGAGTTGCTCCATCCGGGTTTCGATCAGCTTGAGCTTGTCTTGCAGCAATTGCGTGACGGCGGTGTCCGGGTCGGGCGATTGCCACAACGCGGCGACGCTGTTGCCGATCTCGCCGAGAGTAAACCCCAACCGCTGCGCAGTCTTGATGTAGAGCACCAGTTGCACCATGTCCGCCGGGTAATCGCGGTAACCATTGGCGCTGCGTTGCGCCGCGATCAACCCGCGCTGCTCGTAGAAACGCAGGGTGTCGCGGCTGACGGCGCTCGCCTGGGCTAATTCACCGATGCGCATCATGACGTCTCGAAAGGGGCTTGACCCTGGAGCATACCCCAGGCTTTAGCCTTGTTGCTCCCCGAATTTCTGGAGCAATGCCGATGTGGACTTCAATGCAATATCGCCGTGTGGTGCGCGGCAGCGCCTGGTATGACTTGCTGGTGATGGCGGCGTTTGTCACGCCGTGGACTTTCGCGCTGCTGCATGGCGCGCTGACGGATGTAAGCGTGGCGCTGAATCTGCCGGGCGACCTGCCGGCGTTTGCGCCGATGCATGGGTTGATGGCGAATCTGTTGGGGTCGATTGTTTGTGTGTGGGCGGTGTTGCGGATTCGCGATCCGCAGGCGGTTTTTGGCCGGTATGACGCGGTTGGAAGGTTTCTGTTTGCGAGTTGGCAGGTGTATGCGCTGGCCCACGGGGCGAGTTCGCTGTTGGTGATTTTCCTGGTGTTTGAATTGGCGTGGGGCATTGCTCAGGTGTTGCCAATGCGGACGTCTTCGCGGGCAAGCCTCGCTCCTACAGGAACGGTGCAAAACCTGTAGGAGCGAGGCTTGCCCGCGAAGGGGCCAGACCTGCTAACCGCTAGTGCCCACCCTGCCAAGGCTGCCCCAACGAAACCGGCGCATACAACCGTGTGCGCACGGCATCCCGCGACAGCAGCACCAACACCACAATCGTCGCAACATACGGCAACATCGCCAGCAGACTCGACGGAATCGCCAGCCCCAATCCCTGCGCCACCAGGTGCAGGATGCTGGCGAGGCCAAACAGGTACGCGCCGAGCAGCAACCGCCACACCCGCCAACTGGCAAAAACCACCAGAGCCAAAGCAATCCAGCCACGCCCGGCGCTCATGTTTTCCGCCCACATCGGCGTATACGCCAGCGACAGATAAGCCCCGGCCAGCCCGGCCATCGCCCCGCCAAACAGCACCGCCAACGTGCGCACGCCGAGCACCGGCAAACCCATCGCGCTGGCCGCATCGGGGTTTTCCCCAACCGCTTGAATGATCAGCCCGACCCGACTTTTCAGAATCACCCACGCCACCAGCGCAAACAGCGCGAACGACAGATACACCAGCAAATCCTGGGCAAACAGCATGCGCCCGAGCAGCGGAATCTCACTCAGAAAAGGAATCGCCACCGGCTCAAAACCGGCAAGCGGTTTACCCACCCACGCCGCGCCGACAAACGTCGACAGGCCGACGCCGAAGATCGTCAGCGCCAGCCCGGTCGCCACTTGATTGGCGTTGAACACCAGCGCCACCAAGGCAAACAGCGACGACAGCAGCATCCCGGCGAGCATCGCCAGCAACACCCCGAGCCACAGGTTGCCGCTGTTGAGCGCGACGATAAAACCGATCACCGCGCCAAACAGCATCATGCCTTCCTGGCCCAGATTGAGGACGCCGCTCTTCTCGCAGATCAGTTCGCCCAGCGCCACCAACAGCAACGGCGTGCCGCAGCGGACCATGGCGTAGAAAATATTGCTCAGCAGATCGATATCCATCACAGCGCTCCAGCGGTCAGGGTGGTGGCGGGTGCGCGACGCGCCCAGCGCAGGTTCAGGCGCGGCCGATAGAGAATCAGCACGTCACTGGCCAGCAGGAAAAACAGCATCATTCCCTGAAACAATTGAGTGATGGCTTGCGGCAGGTTCATGCTCATTTGCGCGCTCTCGCCACCGATGTACAGCAGCGCCATCAACAGGCTAGAAAACAGAATGCCGAGCGGGTTGAGCCGGCCGAGAAACGCCACGGTAATGGCCGCATAGCCGTAACCCGGCGAAACCTGCGGGACCAATTGACCGATCGGCCCAGTAACTTCGCAAACCCCGGCGAGCCCGGCCAAACCGCCGCTGATCAACAGCGCCAGCCAGATCAGACGCTTCTCGCGAAAACCGACGAACCCGGCGGCACGCTTGTCCAGCCCGAGCACTTTGATCTGGAAACCGACAAAGCTTTTTTGCAACAACACCCACACCGCGACCAGCGCCAACAGCGCGAAATATACGCCGGCATGCACGCGGCCATCCTCCATCAACAGCGGCAAACGGCTTGCATCGCCGAACATCGCCGACTCCGGGAAGTTGAACCCGGCCGGGTCTTTCAACGGCCCGTGAACGCAGAACAGCAACAGATTCAGCGCGATGTAATTGAGCATGATGCTGGTGAGGATTTCATTGGCGTTGAAGCGCGTGCGCAGCCATGCCGTCAGCCCGGCCCACGCTGCGCCGGCCAGCGTGCCGACCAGCAGAATCAACACCAGCGCCCAGCGACTTTGCATATCGATGATGTTCACCGCCAACGCGCTACCGGCGAGGGCGCCGAGCAGCAATTGGCCTTCGGCGCCGATGTTCCAGATTCGTGCCTGATACGCCACCGCCAGGCCCAACGCACAGAGCAGAATCGGCAGCGCTTTGACCAGCAATTCGGAAACGCCGTAGAGGTCGCTGATCGGGGCGATCAACAACGTGTGCAAGGTCAGCAGGGGATCGTGGCCCAGCGCGATAAACAGCAATGAGCCGCAGCCCAGCGTCAGCGCCGCCGCCAGCAGCGGCGAGCACCACAACATCAGGCGCGATTGCTGGCCTCGGGGTTCGAGTGAAAGCAGCATGTGAAACTCCGTTAAACGCTTGCAGTTGCGGATGAATGTGCAGGGGAAGGTGTCTGGGAATCTGCGGCATCAAACTGCCCGGCCATCCAGCCGCCGACGTCGCTCAGGCGGGTGTCGGCGGTGGCCCGCAGCGGCGACAAGCGGCCGCTGCACAACGCGCCGAGGCGGTCGCAGATCTGGAACAGTTCGTCGAGGTCTTCGGAGATCACCAGGATCGCCGCGCCGGCGTCGCGCAAGGCAATCAAAGCGCGGTGAATTGTCGCCGCCGCGCCAACGTCCACGCCCCAGGTCGGGTGCGCGGCGACCAGCAATTTCGGCTGCTGAAGGATTTCCCGGCCGAGGATGAATTTCTGCAAATTGCCGCCGGAAAGGCTGCGGGCGGCGGTTTGTGTATCCGGCGTTTTCACGCCGAACCGGCGGATGATTTCCTCGGCCAACGCCTCGACTTGGCCGCGCTGGATCAGGCCGTTACTCACCAGACCTTGCTGGAATGCAGTGAGCAGCGCGTTATCGGCCAGGCTCAGTTCTGGCACTGCGCCGTGGCCCAGACGTTCGGCGGGGACGAAGGCCAGACCCATTTTGCGCCGCGCATTTGGGCGCAAATGCGCGACGGGCTGGCCGTGGAATTGGATCGTCGCGGCGGCGTCGCGCACAAGCAGCTGTTCACCGCTGAGCAACCCCAGCAACTCGTCCTGACCGTTGCCAGCGACACCGGCGATTCCAACGATTTCGCCGCTGCGCACTTCAAGATTGAGGTTATCCAGCGAGCAACCAAACGGGTCCGGGTTGTGCCACGACAAGCCGTTCACATTCAGAAATGCTTCGCCGCCAACGACCTTCGGATAATCAGTCATCAACTCGGCCGCTTCGCCGACCATCAGCCGCGCCAGCTGCTGATCCGAGCAGTCGGCGGGTACGCAATGCCCGGCCACTCGACCGCCGCGCAACACCGTGGCGCTATGGCACAACGCGCGAACTTCACCGAGTTTGTGGCTGATAAACAGAATGCTGCAGCCCTCGGCGGCGAGCCGGCGCAGGGTCACGAACAATTCGTCGGCCTCTTGCGGCGTGAGCACCGAGGTCGGCTCGTCGAGGATCAACAGGCGAATGTCCTGCATCAGGCAGCGAATGATTTCAACGCGCTGGCGTTCGCCGATCGACAGGCTGTGCACCAGTCGTTCCGGTTCCAGCGCCATGCCGTAGCGTTGCGAGACGTCACGAATCTTTGGTTCGAGTTGTTTCGGCGTACCCGCCGCCGCGCCCATGGCCAAGGCAATGTTCTGCGCGACGCTGAGGGTTTCGAACAGCGAAAAGTGCTGAAACACCATGCCAATCCCCAAGCCGCGCGCCTGAGCCGGATTGCGCATGGTGATGCGTTGACCCTGCCAGAGCACTTCCCCGGAATCGGCGTGGGTCACGCCGTAGATGATCTTCATCAACGTGCTTTTGCCCGCGCCGTTTTCGCCGAGCAAAGCGTGGATTTCACCGGGGGCGATGCTCAGGTCGATGGCGTCGTTGGCCAGGCAACCGGGGTAGCGTTTGCTGATGTTGCGCAGTTGCAGGCGCGGCGTCTGGGGCGGGATCGGCACGGGGTTGGGCATGACAGGCTCGGGTCGATGGAGTGAATGCCTGTGGATAAAGCAATTTTCTGGCCATTGAGTCAGGAATTTGCGTCGAGCCATGCCGGGGCAGGCTTTGCGCGGGATGTGGCGAGAGGATGTTTGCGCAGATCAGGCACCACTTCGGAGCAAAGGGCTTGATCAGGCTCCTTTTTTGTCCGCGACGTTTGATCAAAAAACAAGCAATCGGCTGCAAGCTATGCCGGACATGGGGCTGCGCGAGGCATGAACGGGTTATCCACAGCTTGCTCCACAGTAATTGTGCGCAAGCTTGGCGCTCGGGCATAAGCGCAACGCGGCTATCTTCTAAAGGTGATAAACCGCGCTAACTGTTTGTTTTTCCGTGGATTTGGCTTTTTTGATGGCGCTTTGGACGAAAAACGTACAATCCCCGCAAAGCCGCATGACAGAAGGGTTACAGCGCTATGTGCTCAGGTTATCCACAGCCGGGTGCACAGTAGATGTGGGCAAGTGTTGATCGCAGTGATTAGGATCAACGCCCTGAAATATTGCAGGCTTCGCTCAAGACTCATCGCTTAAGAAGAATGCGTCCACGGCTCAAATCGGCGAGCTGCAATTGCAGCGTTTCAATCTGCGCTTCGCCCAGCGCCAGTTTCAGCTCCACGCCGTTGGCGGTGAACGATTCCTCGACCACCAACCCGCCCAACTCCGCCACCCGCAACTTCACCAGCGCCAATTCGCCGAACGCACACGCGCAACTCAGCGGCACGCGGCTGATCAATTCGACTTTCGGCGCTGCTTGCAGGCATTTGTTGGCACCGCCGCCATAAGCGCGGGCCAGTCCTCCGGTGCCGAGTTGAATGCCGCCGTACCAGCGAATCACCAACACCGCGACCTGATCACAATCCTGCGCTTCAATCGCCGCCAGGATTGGCCGCCCAGCGGTGCCGCCGGGTTCGCCATCGTCGTTGCTGCGGTATTGGCCGCCGAGTTTCCACGCCCAGCAATTGTGCGTGGCGTTCAAGTCGCTGTGCTGCTCGATGAATGTTTGGGCGTCGGCCGGGCTGCCGATTGGCCCGGCGAGGGTGATGAAGCGGCTTTTGCGAATCTCTTCGCGGTATTCGCAAAAGTCGCTGAGGGTAAAAGGCATAGGTCGCTTAGATAGTTGGTGTCAGGCCGCAGCCCTTGAGAATAATTCGAATCAGATTGTTGCCGGCATCTTCCATGTCTTGTTTGGTCAATTTTGCGCGGCCGCTGACTCGGCAAATCTGCGTGGCGAAGTCGGCGTAGTGCTGGGTGCTGCCCCACAGCAGGAAGATCAGGTTGACCGGGTCGACCGCGTCCATTTTGCCGGCATCGATCCAGGCCTGGAACACGGCGGCGCGACCCTTGAACCAGGCGCGGTAGTCCTGGTTGAAATACTCGGTCAAACATTCACCGCCGCTGATCACTTCCATGGCGAAAATCCGCGAGGCTTGCGGTTGGCGTCGGGAGAATTCCATTTTGGCGCGGATGTACCGGGTCAGCGCTTCGGCCGGATCGTCGTCGGCGGTAAGGGTGTTGAAGGTGCTGTCCCACAATTCGATGATGTTGCTCAGCACTGCCACGTACAAACCCAGCTTGTTGCTGAAGTAGTAATGCAGGTTCGCTTTGGGCAACCCGGCATTCACGGCGATGGTGTTCATGCTGGTGCCTTTGAACCCGTGGCGGGCGAATTCATCTTCGGCGGCTTTGAGGATCGTCTCTTCGTTCTTCTGACGAATGCGGCTGGCAGGTTTGCCGCCGTGGGCGGGGACTTCAAAGGTCATAGGCACTTCCGGAATGGTCTGTGGGCGCAACCCCTGCGTTGATAGCGCACCCGCCGGTTTCAGACAAGTGCTGACACGATAAAACCTTGCCCTTGTAGGAGCGAAGCTTGCTCGCGAAGGCGTCCTGACATTCAACACTGATGTTGGCTGATATGACGCCTTCGCGGGCAAGCCTCGCTCCTACAGGGTTCTTCGTTAATTAGCGGGTGGCGGCGAGGCTTTCGAGGAAGCTTTCCAGCACCAGGTGCGGGCGCCGGCCCTTGCGCGTGACCGAGGCCAGGCTCAGGTCGTAAAAACGCGCGGTGGGTTTGAGCGCGCGCAAGCGACCTTGCTGCACCCAGAGACTCGCGTAATGGTCCGGCAGGTAGCCGATGTAGCGTCCGGTCAGAATCAGGAACGCCATGCCTTCGCGGTCGGAGGCGCTGGCGGTGCAGTTCAGCGCTTGGTAATGCGCCTGGATTTCGGCGGGTAAACGGAAGGTCGGCGCAATCGCGTCCTGGCTGTTCAGGCGATCATCGTCCAGTTGCTTGTCATCGACGTAAAACAACGGATGGCCGACCGCGCAATACAACAGCGAACGCTCGCTGTACAACGGCTGATATTCCAGCCCCGACAACGCGCTGGCCTGCGGCACCACGCCGACATGCAAGCGTCCGTCGAGCACGCCTTGTTCGACTTCGTTCGGGGCGATCATGCGGATCTGAATCTGCACGTCCGGCCCGCGTTCCTTCAATTGTGCCAAGGCATGTGTGATGCGCATGTGGGGCAGGGTGACGAGGTTGTCGGTGAGGCCGATGGTCAACTCGCCGCGCAAATGCTGGTGCAGGCCGTTGACCTCGGTGCGGAAACTTTCCAACGCACTTAATAGCTGCAACGCCGATTGGTAAACCTCACGACCTTCTTCGGTCAGGGAAAACCCGGCGCGCCCGCGTTGGCACAGGCGCAAGCCGAGGCGCTGCTCCAGATCGCTCATCTGTTGGCTGATGGCCGAGCGACCGATGCCGAGCACCGACTCCGCCGCCGAGAAGCCGCCGCACTCGACCACGCTGCGAAAAATCCGCAACAAGCGGATATCAAAGTCACTGACCTGGGCCAGCGGATCGGGGCGGCGGGTGCTCATGGTTGGGCGCTCATGGTTGGGAGATGAAAGTTTAGTGACTGGCTGACTGAAGGTTAGAAGAGTTGGATTTCACCGACTTTATCCCCGTGGCAATTTAGCTGCAAGAACGCTTTTGATCTCTATGCCGCTTATTGCCTGCGAGGTTTTAATCATGAACTTGCCCGAAAACGCCCCGACTTCCCTGGCCAGCCAGCTCAAGCTGGATGCGCACTGGATGCCCTACACGGCCAACCGAAATTTCCAGCGCGATCCGCGACTGATCGTCGCCGCCGAAGGCAGTTGGCTGACAGACGACAAGGGCCGCAAAGTCTACGATTCGCTTTCAGGTCTGTGGACTTGCGGCGCCGGGCATACGCGCAAGGAGATTCAGGAAGCGGTGGCCAAGCAATTGGGCACGCTCGATTACTCGCCGGGTTTCCAGTACGGCCACCCGTTGTCGTTCCAGTTGGCCGAGAAAATCACTGACCTGACGCCGGGCAATCTCAATCACGTGTTCTTCACCGATTCGGGTTCCGAGTGTGCGGATACCGCCGTGAAGATGGTCCGCGCCTACTGGCGCTTGAAAGGTCAGGCGACCAAAACCAAGATGATTGGCCGCGCCCGGGGTTACCACGGCGTGAACATCGCCGGCACCAGCCTCGGCGGCGTCAACGGCAACCGCAAAATGTTCGGTCAGGCGATGATGGACGTCGATCACCTGCCGCACACCTTGCTGGCGAGCAATGCCTATTCGCGTGGCATGCCGAAAGAGGGCGGCATCGCCCTGGCAGATGAGTTGCTCAAGTTGATCGAATTGCACGACGCGTCGAACATCGCTGCAGTCTTCGTCGAACCGATGGCCGGCTCCGCTGGCGTGCTGGTTCCGCCTGAGGGTTACCTCAAGCGTCTGCGCGAAATCTGCGATCAGCACAACATCCTGCTGGTGTTCGACGAAGTGATCACCGGTTTCGGTCGTACCGGTTCGATGTTCGGCGCCGACAGTTTCGGCGTGACCCCGGACCTGATGTGCATCGCCAAGCAAGTCACCAACGGCGCGATCCCGATGGGCGCAGTGATTGCCAGTTCCGAGATTTATCACACGTTCATGAACCAGGCGACGCCGGAGTACGCGGTGGAATTCCCGCACGGTTACACCTACTCGGCCCACCCGGTGGCCTGCGCCGCTGGCCTGGCAGCACTCGATTTGCTGCAAAAGGAAAACCTGGTGCAAAGCGTCGCCGAAGTCGCGCCGCATTTCGAAAATGCACTGCACGGGCTGAAAGGCTCGAAGAACATCATCGACATTCGTAACTACGGTTTGGCCGGCGCGATCCAGATTGCCCCGCGTGATGGCGACGCGATTGTGCGTCCGTTCGAGGCGGGCATGGCGTTGTGGAAAGCCGGGTTCTACGTGCGTTTCGGCGGCGACACCTTGCAGTTCGGCCCAACCTTCAACAGCAAGCCGCAAGACCTTGATCGCCTGTTCGATGCGGTCGGCGAAGTGCTGAACAAGATCGACTGATTTTCCCCTCTCTATAAGAAGGGCGCCCGTTGGTGGGCGCCCGTGAACAATTTTCTGGAGCCCCGCATGAGCCTTATCCCGCATTTGATCAATGGTGAACTGGTGACCGAAGAAGGTCGCACCGCCGACGTGTTCAACCCGTCGACCGGCAAAGCCATCCACAAGCTGCCATTGGCCAGCCGCGAAACCATTCAGAAAGCCATTGATTCCGCCAAAGCTGCGTTTCCGGCGTGGCGCAACACGCCGCCGGCCAAACGTGCCCAGGTGATGTTTCGCTTCAAGCAATTGCTGGAGCAGAACGAAGCGCGCATCGCCCAGTTGATCAGCGAAGAACACGGCAAGACCCTGGAGGACGCCGCCGGTGAGTTGAAGCGTGGCATCGAGAACGTCGAGTTCGCCTGCGCGGCTCCGGAAATTCTCAAGGGTGAATACAGCCGTAACGTCGGCCCGAACATTGATGCATGGTCGGACTTCCAGCCGTTAGGCGTGGTTGCGGGGATCACCCCGTTCAACTTCCCGGCGATGGTGCCGTTGTGGATGTACCCGTTGGCGATCGTCTGCGGCAACTGCTTCATCCTCAAGCCGTCCGAGCGTGATCCAAGTTCGACCCTGCTGATCGCGCAATTGCTGATCGAAGCCGGTCTGCCTAAGGGCGTGCTGAGTGTGGTGCACGGCGACAAGGCTGCGGTGGATGCGCTGATCGAAGCGCCGGAAGTCAAAGCATTGAGCTTCGTTGGCTCGACGCCGATTGCCGAGTACATCTACGCCGAAGGCACCAAGCGCGGCAAGCGCGTGCAGGCACTGGGCGGCGCGAAGAACCACGCGGTGCTGATGCCGGATGCGGATCTGGATAACGCGGTCAGCGCACTGATGGGCGCGGCGTATGGTTCTTGCGGCGAACGCTGCATGGCGATTTCGGTGGCCGTGTGTGTCGGTGACCAAGTGGCGGACGCGCTGGTGGCCAAGTTGGTGCCGCAGATCAAGGCGCTGAAGATTGGTGCTGGCACTTCTTGCGGGTTGGACATGGGGCCGCTGGTTTCCGGGCAGGCGCGCGACAAGGTCAGTGGCTATATAGAAGACGGCGTCTCTTCCGGCGCAACCCTTGTGGTGGATGGCCGTGGTTTGAGCGTTGCCGGGCACGAAGAGGGCTTCTTCCTGGGCGGCTGCCTGTTTGATAACGTCACGCCAGAAATGCGCATCTATAAAGAAGAGATCTTCGGGCCGGTGTTGTGCGTCGTCCGGGTCAACAGCCTGGAAGAGGCGATGCAGCTGATCAACGATCACGAATACGGCAATGGCACCTGCATCTTTACCCGTGACGGCGAAGCGGCGCGGTTGTTCTGCGATGAGATTGAAGTCGGGATGGTTGGCGTTAACGTGCCGTTGCCAGTGCCTGTGGCGTATCACAGCTTTGGCGGTTGGAAGCGTTCGCTGTTTGGCGACTTGCATGCGTATGGTCCGGATGGCGTGCGTTTTTACACGCGCCGCAAGGCGATTACTCAACGCTGGCCGCAACGTGCGAGCCATGAGGCATCGCAATTCGCGTTCCCTAGCTTGTAAGTAGAAGGGCAGAAGGCCGGCTCCTCAATTGATTGGGGGGGCCGGCCTTCGTGCTTTTGGGGCTTTTCTGACCTATATGACAGTTTTGTGAAAATAGGTGTTGACGGCAGAATCTGGAAGTCTATAATTCGCCCCACTTCCGGCGCAGTCGAAACGGAAAACTCCTTGGTAAACAATGAGTTACGCAGGTTTCGGCAGTGAGTTGCT
>NZ_VIVC01000005.1:0-155846 GCF_007828705.1 Pseudomonas sp. SJZ131
GTCCGAGTCGAACTCAGGCCTTGAAAGCAACAGAGATCGGCCCCCTTTCCCCCTCTCCCCTTTGGGGAGAGGGCTGGGGTGAGGGGTGGTTTTCAACTCCACCTCCAAAGGGATGAGGGGACTGACCGGGTTGCATATTCGAGCGACATCGACCTGAAAGTCCGAGTCGAACTCAGGCCTTGAAAGCAACAGAGATCGGCCCCCTTTCCCCCTCTCCCCTTTGGGGAGAGGGCTGGGGTGAGGGGTGGTTTTCAGCTCCACCTCAAATCTCAAGATTTCACCCCAGCCCTCCACCAAGGCATACTTGCCACCCTCCGCACTCCAGAATCAAAAACCGCCCCATGCGTATCCACGTCAGCTTCATCGACCGCGTCGGCATTACCCAGGAAGTCCTGGCCCTGCTCGGTGGGCGCAATCTCAATCTGGATGCGGTGGAAATGGTCCCGCCCAACGTCTACATCGACGCCCCGACCCTGAGCCCCGAAGTGCTCGAAGAGCTGCGCGATGCGTTGCTCAGCGTCCACGGCGTGCAGGCCATGACAGTGGTCGACATCCTTCCCGGCCAGCGCCGGCACTTGCAACTCGACGCGTTGCTCGCGGCCATGACCGACCCGGTGCTGGCTCTGGACAGCGCCGGCAAAGTGCTGCTGGCCAACCCGGCGTTGATCGCGTTGTACGGTCGCGAACCGGCCGGCGAAAGCATCGCCGAGCTGTTTGCCGACCCCGCGTTGCTCGATACCTTGCTGGAAAACGGCTTCCGCCTGCCGCTGCGCGAAATCACCGTCAACGGCCAGACTCTGCTGCTGGACGCCACACCGATCACCGATGCCGGCGCACTGCTGACGCTGTATCAACCGAATCGCATCGGCGAACGTCTGTCGGCGCTGCACCACGATCACGCGGAAGGTTTCGACGCATTGCTCGGCGAGTCCCCGGCCATTCGCACCTTGAAGGCCCGCGCGCAACGCGTCGCCGCGCTTGATGCGCCGCTGTTGATCCAGGGTGAAACTGGCACCGGCAAAGAACTGGTGGCGCGCGCCTGTCACGCCATCAGTGCGCGGCACAGTGCGCCGTTCCTCGCGCTGAACTGCGCGGCATTGCCGGAGAACCTCGCCGAAAGCGAGCTGTTCGGCTATGCGCCCGGCGCTTTCACTGGCGCGCAACGCGGTGGCAAACCGGGGCTGATGGAACTGGCGAACCAGGGAACGGTTTTTCTCGATGAAATCGGCGAAATGTCGCCGTACCTGCAAGCGAAGTTGCTGCGCTTTTTGAACGACGGCAGTTTCCGCCGGGTCGGCGGTGATCGTGAGGTCAAGGTCAACGTGCGGATCCTCAGCGCGACCCACCGCGACCTGGAAAAAATGGTCAGCGAAGGCACCTTCCGCGAAGATTTGTTCTACCGCCTCAACGTGCTCAACGTCGAAGTCCCGCCACTGCGCGAACGTGGCCAGGACATTTTGCTGCTGGCGCGCTATTTCATGCAGCAGGCCTGCGCGCAGATCCAGCGCCCGGTGTGTCGTCTGGCGCCGGGGACGTATCCGGCGTTGCTCGGCAATCGCTGGCCGGGCAATGTCCGGCAGTTGCAGAACGTGATCTTCCGCGCGGCGGCGATTTGCGAAAGCAGCCTGGTGGATATCGGTGATCTGGACATCGCCGGCACCTCGGTGGCGCGCCAGAGTGACAGCGAAGTCGACAGCCTGGAGCAGGCGATGGACGAATTCGAGAAAACCCTGCTGGAAAAACTCTACGTCAGCTACCCCTCGACCCGCCAACTGGCCAGTCGCCTGCAAACCTCCCACACCGCGATTGCCCATCGCCTGCGCAAGTACGGGATTCCCAATAAACCGTAAGGCCGCCATCGCGAGCAAGCTCGGCTCCCACATTGAGCGGGGGTTGCCCACAAATCTGCTGAACACCGAAGATCCCTGTAGGAGTGAGCCTGCTCGCGATAGAGGTCTGTCCTTCAAAATCAGTGCCGACTGACACGCAGCCATCGCGAGCAGGCTCACTCCTACAATGAGCGGGGTTGCACACAAATCTTCTGAACACCGAAGATCCCTGTAGGAGTGAGCCTGCTCGCGATAGCGGACTGTCCTTCAAAATCAGTGCCGACTGACACGCAGCCATCGCGAGCAAGCTCACTCCTACAATGAGCGGAGTTGGCCACAAATCTTCTGAACACCGAAGATCCCTGTAGGAGTGAGCTTGCTCGCGATAGCGGTCTATCCTCCAAAATCAGTGCCGTCTGACACACCGCAATCGCGAGCAAGCTCGGCTCCCACGAGGCTTGTGGGCCGGCCCGAAAACTGTTCAAAAGCGACGTTCATCTGTACTGAAAGCGCTACAGCGGAACGATATCGCTACACCCTCTCCTGATCACTGCTGCGCAAGGCTTTGATCCGCATAAGCTTTTTTCCCTCTCTTGTTCTGTAGCGATATCGCTACACGCCTGCCATTCCAGCATCACTCACAAAACTGCAAACCATTGATTCCTATACAAAAAACAACATTGGCCGCGATTTTGCTTGGTAACCACTCATAAATAAGGGCTTTCCCCGCCCAAGCATTCAATCGCGTCCACCAGACGAGTCTGGCCCCTTTAGGAGTTTCCATGAGCGAGTTGCGTTTTACTGAAGATCACGAATGGCTGCGCACCGAAGCTGACGGCAGCGTTACTGTCGGCATCACCGCTTTCGCGCAGAACGCCTTGGGCGACGTGGTTTTCGTACAACTGCCGGAGTTGCATTCCTACGAGCAAGGCGCAGAAGCCGCCACCGTGGAATCGGTCAAAGCCGCCAGCGGCGTTTACATGCCGCTTGATGGCGAAGTGCTCGAAGTCAACCCGGCGCTCGACAGCAGCCCGGAACTGGTCAACGAAGATCCGCTGGGCGAAGGCTGGTTCTTCCGTTTCCAGCCAACAGACCCTGCGGCAGTCGCCAAACTGCTGGATCAGGACGCCTACGACCGTCTGATCAAAGCCAACGCCGAAGCCTGAGGAGCCGCCATGACTATTAATCTGAGCACTGCCAACGAATTCATCGCGCGCCACATCGGCCCGCGTTCCGGCGATGAGCAAGCCATGCTCAACAGCCTCGGTTTCGACTCGCTGGAAGCCCTGAGCGCCAGCGTCATCCCGGAAAGCATCAAGGGCACCAGCGTCCTCGGCCTCGAAGATGGCCTGAGCGAAGCCGATGCGCTGGCGCTGATCAAATCCATCGCCGGCAAAAACCAGCTGTTCAAGACCTTCATTGGCCAGGGTTACTACGGCACGCATACGCCGTCGCCGATCCTGCGCAACCTGCTGGAAAACCCGGCCTGGTACACCGCGTACACGCCGTACCAACCGGAGATTTCCCAGGGTCGTCTCGAAGCGTTGCTGAACTTCCAGACGCTGATCAGCGACCTCACCGGGCTGCCGATCGCCAACGCCTCTTTGCTCGACGAAGCCACCGCCGCTGCCGAAGCCATGACCTTCTGCAAACGCCTGAGCAAGAACAAGGGCAGCCACGCCTTCTTCGCTTCCGCGCATTGCCACCCGCAAACCCTCGACGTATTGCGCACCCGTGCCGAGCCATTGGGCATTGACGTGGTGGTCGGCGACGAACGCGAACTGACTGACGTGACGCCGTTCTTCGGCGCGTTGCTGCAATACCCGGCGAGCAACGGTGACGTATTCGATTACCGCGAACTGACCGAACGCTTCCACGCCGCCAACGCGCTGGTCGCGGTCGCCGCCGACCTGCTGGCCCTGACCGTGCTGACCCCGCCGGGCGAATTCGGCGCGGACGTGGCCATCGGCAGCGCGCAACGTTTCGGCGTGCCGCTGGGTTTCGGTGGCCCGCACGCCGCTTATTTCTCGACTAAAGATGCGTTCAAACGCGACATGCCGGGCCGTCTGGTCGGCGTTTCCGTCGACCGTTTCGGCAAACCGGCATTGCGCCTGGCGATGCAGACCCGCGAGCAACATATCCGCCGCGAGAAAGCCACGTCGAACATCTGCACCGCGCAGGTATTGCTGGCCAACATCGCTAGCATGTACGCCGTCTACCACGGCCCGAAAGGCCTGACGCAGATTGCCAACCGCGTGCATCACCTGACCGCGATTCTGGCCCAAGGCCTGAAAGCTATCGGCCTGAACGTCGAGCAAGCCAACTTCTTCGACACGCTGACTCTCAACACTGGCGCCAACACCGCCAAGCTGCACGACAAGGCACGCGCCCAGCAGATGAACCTGCGCGTAGTCGATGCCGAACGTCTGGGCCTGTCCCTCGACGAAACCACGGCGCAGGCCGACGTCGAAACCATGTGGGCGCTGCTGGCCGACGGCAAAACCCTGCCGGACTTTGCCGCCCTCGCCGCTTCGGTGCAGAGCACGATTCCGGCCGAGCTGGTGCGTCAATCGCCGATTCTCAGCCACCCGGTGTTCAACCGTTATCACTCGGAAACCGAGCTGATGCGCTACCTGCGCAAGCTCGCCGACAAGGATCTGGCGCTGGATCGCACGATGATTCCGCTGGGTTCCTGCACGATGAAACTTAACGCCGCCAGCGAAATGATCCCGGTAACCTGGGCCGAGTTCGGCGCCCTGCACCCGTTCGCCCCGGCCGAGCAAAGCGCCGGTTATCAGCAATTGACCGACGAACTGGAAGCGATGCTTTGCGCCGCGACCGGTTACGACGCGATTTCGCTGCAACCGAACGCCGGTTCCCAAGGTGAATACGCTGGTTTGCTGGCAATTCGCGCTTATCACCAGAGCCGTGGCGATGACCGTCGCGACATTTGCCTGATCCCTTCGTCCGCCCACGGCACCAACCCGGCGACCGCCAACATGGCCGGCATGCGCGTCGTCGTTACCGCGTGCGATGCCCGTGGCAACGTCGACATCGAAGACCTGCGCGCCAAAGCCATCGAGCACCGCGAACACCTCGCGGCGCTGATGATCACTTACCCGTCGACCCACGGCGTGTTCGAAGAAGGCATCCGCGAAATCTGCGGCATCATTCATGACCACGGCGGCCAGGTGTACATCGACGGCGCCAACATGAACGCGATGGTCGGCCTCTGCGCACCGGGCAAGTTCGGCGGCGACGTCAGCCACTTGAACCTGCACAAAACTTTCTGCATCCCGCACGGCGGTGGCGGCCCGGGCGTTGGTCCGATTGGCGTGAAATCGCACCTGACGCCATTCCTGCCGGGCCACGCGCAAATGGCTCGCAAGGAAGGCGCGGTGTGCGCGGCACCGTTCGGCAGCGCGAGCATTTTGCCGATCACCTGGATGTACATTCGGATGATGGGCGGCGCCGGTCTGAAGCGCGCTTCGCAACTGGCGATCCTCAATGCCAACTACATTTCCCGTCGCCTCGAAGAGCATTACCCAGTGCTCTATACCGGCAGCAACGGCTTGGTGGCGCACGAATGCATCCTCGATTTGCGCCCATTGAAGGACAGCAGCGGCATCAGCGTCGATGACGTCGCCAAGCGCCTGATCGACTTCGGTTTCCACGCGCCAACCATGTCGTTCCCGGTCGCTGGCACGTTGATGATCGAGCCGACCGAAAGCGAATCCAAGGAAGAACTGGACCGCTTCTGCGACGCCATGATCCGCATCCGCGAAGAGATTCGCGCGGTGGAAAACGGCACGCTGGACAAGGAAGACAATCCGCTGAAAAACGCGCCGCACACCGCAGCGGAAATCGTTGGCGAGTGGACCCACCCGTACAGCCGCGAGCAAGCGGTGTACCCAGTGGCTTCGTTGATCGAAGGCAAATACTGGCCACCGGTGGGTCGCGTCGACAACGTGTTTGGCGACCGCAACCTCGTGTGCGCCTGCCCTTCGATCGAAAGCTACGCTTGATCCATAAGGGACGGCTTGGCCGTCCCGCAAGGACGCCACACCCCCTGTAGGAGCGAGGCTTGCCCGCGAAGAGGCCATCACGGCCGCTAAAAGCTTCGCGGGCAAGCCTCGCTCCTACAGGTTCGCGTTGCGCCTATAACAAGAAACCGGAGAACCACTCATGTCGTTAAGCGTGTTCGACCTGTTCAAGATTGGCATCGGCCCTTCCAGCTCGCACACCGTCGGCCCAATGCGCGCTGCTGCGCGTTTTGTTGAAGGATTGCGCCGTGAACAAATGCTGGCAGCAACCGCCTGCGTCAAAGTCGAGCTCTACGGTTCGCTCGGCGCGACCGGCAAGGGCCACGGCAGCGACAAAGCCGTGTTGCTCGGCCTCGAAGGCGAACACCCGGACACCGTCAACACCGAAACCGTCGCTGAGCGTCTGCAACAGATTCGCAGCAGCGGTCGCTTGAATCTGCTCGGTGAGCATTCCATCGAATTCAATGAAAAACTGCACCTGGCGATGATTCGCAAACCGTTGGCCTATCACCCCAACGGCATGATCTTTCGCGCGTTCGATGCCGCGGGCCTGCAGATTCGCAGCCGCGAGTACTATTCCGTCGGCGGCGGGTTTGTCGTCGATGAAGACGCCGCTGGCGCCGACCGCATCGTCGAGGACGCCACGCCGCTGACTTTTCCATTCAAGAGCGCCAAGGACTTGCTCGGGCATTGCGCCACTTACGGCTTGTCGATCAGCCAAGTGATGATGACCAATGAAAGTGCCTGGCGCCCGGAAGCGGAAACCCGCGCCGGCCTGCTGAACATCTGGCAAGTGATGCAGGATTGCGTCGCCGCCGGTTGTCGCAACGAAGGCATCCTGCCCGGCGGCCTGAAAGTCAAACGGCGCGCCGCAGCGCTGCATCGGCAACTGTGCAAGAACCCGGAATCGGCGCTGCGCGACCCGCTGTCGGTGCTCGACTGGGTCAACCTTTACGCGCTGGCGGTCAACGAAGAAAACGCCAACGGCGGACGCGTGGTCACCGCTCCCACCAACGGTGCGGCGGGCATCGTCCCGGCAGTTTTGCATTACTACATGCGCTTCATCCCCGGCGCCAATGAAGACGGCGTCGTGCGTTTTCTGCTGACGGCGGCGGCGATCGGCATTCTTTATAAAGAGAACGCCTCGATCTCCGGCGCCGAAGTGGGTTGTCAGGGCGAGGTCGGCGTCGCTTGCTCGATGGCCGCCGGGGCCTTGTGCGAAGTCCTCGGCGGCAGCGTCTCGCAGGTGGAAAACGCTGCCGAAATCGGCATGGAACACAACCTCGGTCTGACCTGCGACCCGATTGGCGGGCTGGTGCAAGTGCCGTGCATCGAGCGCAATGCGATGGGCTCGGTGAAAGCCATCAACGCGGTGCGCATGGCGTTGCGCGGCGACGGCCAGCATTTTGTCTCGCTGGACAAGGTCATCCGCACCATGCGCCAGACCGGCGCCGACATGAAAAGCAAATACAAGGAAACCGCCCGTGGCGGTTTGGCGGTCAACATTATTGAGTGCTGATGCGCGCGCATTGGCCTTTGCAGATTTTTCAGGAGCTGAATATGTCCACCGAACAATTGCTGAAAACCCCGTTGCACGCATTGCATCTCGAACTCGGCGCGCGCATGGTGCCGTTCGCCGGCTACGACATGCCGGTGCAATACCCGCTGGGCGTAATGAAAGAACATCAGCACACCCGTGAGCAGGCCGGGTTGTTCGATGTTTCGCACATGGGCCAGATCCGCCTGACCGGCGCCAATGCCGCCAAGGCTCTGGAAACCCTGGTGCCGGTGGACATCATCGACCTGCCGGTGGGCATGCAGCGTTACGCGATGTTCACCAACGAGACGGGGGGCATCCTCGACGACTTGATGGTCGCCAACCTCGGCAACGACGAACTCATTCTGGTGGTGAATGCCGCGTGCAAGGATCAAGACCTCGCACACTTGCGTCAGCACATCGCTGATCAATGCACCATCGAACCGCTGTTCGAAGAACGCGCGTTGCTCGCGTTGCAAGGTCCGGCCGCTGTGACCGTACTCGCGCGGCTGGCGCCGGACGTGGCGAAGATGACCTTCATGCAGTTCGCCCGCGTCGAGCTGCTGGGCGTTGAGTGCTTTGTCAGCCGTTCGGGTTACACCGGCGAAGACGGTTTCGAAATCTCTGTACCGGCAGCGAACGCCGAAGCCCTCGCCCGCGCCTTGCTGGCCGAGCCGGAAGTGGCGGCGATTGGCCTTGGAGCGCGTGACTCATTGCGTCTGGAAGCCGGCCTGTGCCTGTACGGCCACGACATGAACAGCGAAACCACGCCGATCGAAGCCAGCCTGTTGTGGGCAATCTCCAAACCACGACGTGCCGATGGCGCGCGGTCGGGCGGTTTCCCGGGCGCGGAGAACATTTTCGCGCAGCAACAGGGCGGGGTCAGCCGCAAACGCGTCGGCCTGCTGCCACAAGAACGCACGCCGGTGCGCGAGGGCGCAGAAATCGTCAACGAAGCAGGCGAGATCATTGGCAGCGTCTGCAGCGGTGGATTCGGCCCGACGCTGGGCGCGCCATTGGCGATGGGTTACGTGGACAGTGCGTACACCGCGCTGGATACGCCGGTCTGGGCGATCGTGCGTGGGAAAAAGGTGCCTTTGCTTGTAAGCAAAATGCCATTTGTTGCACAACGCTACTACCGTGGTTGATTGACTGTTTCTATAAGTAACGCGGTTGCGTTAACAGTGCACTAATGTGTAACGCAACCGCCATAAAACAGTGCAAGTTTTCGATTACGAACTTGGCTTATAACGAACGAAAACAATTGAAGCGCTCAATCGTCTAAGCCTGCACTAGCGACATCGCTAACAGCCACCAAGCCGAGCAAAACCGGGCCTCTCGCGGGGGCTTGTTTTTTATTGGCTAGTTGGCGTAGAGTCTCTCCACTGTGTTTGCATGGGTCGCTTGGAATCGTGACCTGGGCAGTAGCCTACAAGTTAGCTACATCCCGTTCGACGTCTTCTTACTCTCCTGCAACCAGCCCCAGTACTCTTTCATGAGAAGGAGACTGCCATTAATTATTGCGTCAAAGGAAATAAGAAATGTCCCAACGTCAGAGCGGTACCGTCAAGTGGTTTAACGACGAGAAAGGTTTTGGTTTTATCACTCCTGAAAGCGGTCCGGATCTGTTCGTGCATTTCCGCGCCATTCAGGGCAACGGCTTCAAGAGCCTGAAAGAAGGCCAGAAAGTGACTTTCGTTGCAGTGCAAGGCCAGAAAGGCATGCAGGCTGACGAAGTACAAGCCGAAGCCTAACCTTCTGTTACGAAAAAGCCCCTGATGCTGACATCAGGGGCTTTTTTGTGCGCGTAAATCCGTAAAATGGCCTTCTTTTTTCGCTTCGAGGCTGCCATGTCGAAACACCTGCTCAAACCCCAGGGCGACTTCCCCGCCGCCACTTTGGGCCGTCGCCTGGCAGCGATGTTCTACGACTTTCTGTTGTGCACCGCCCTGCTGATCGTCACCAGCGGAATTTACAAGATGATTCAGATGGCAATCATCGGCGAAGACCGCATGCGCGCACTGACCGAGGCCGGCGCGCTGGATGGCGATCCGTTGCTGTCGACGGTGCTGCTGTTTGTGCTGTTCGGCTTCTTCGCCAAGTTCTGGACTTGGTCGGGCCAGACCCTGGGCATGCAGGTGTGGTGCATTCGCGTACAGAACGCGGATGGCTCGTCCATCAGCCTGTGGCA
Organism: Pseudomonas sp. SJZ131; assembly: GCF_007828705.1. Taxonomy (NCBI): domain Bacteria; kingdom Pseudomonadati; phylum Pseudomonadota; class Gammaproteobacteria; order Pseudomonadales; family Pseudomonadaceae; genus Pseudomonas; species Pseudomonas sp. SJZ131. The sequence continues at coordinate 9,601 of NZ_VIVC01000005.1, forward strand.
GGCGTTGTTGCGCTTTGTGGTGTCGATTGCGTCGTGGTTGTGCGTAGGGCTGGGGTTTATCTGGCCGCTGTTTGATAAGCAGAAGCGCAGCTGGCACGACATGTATTCGAATACGCAGCTGGTGCGGATTCCGAAGAAGACCAAATAACTCAGCCTCAGCGAAAAACCAAATGTAGGAGTGAGCCCGCTCGCGATAGCGGTGTGCCAGTCGACATTGATGTCGACAATTACACCGCTATCGCGAGCCGGCTCACTCCTACAGGTTTTTGTGTTTGCCTGATAAGCCTCAGGCGTTACCGGCCAGTTTCATCCGCGCCGCCTGGGTGAAGTCGAGCATGCGCTTCAGCGGTCGGATCGCCTGCGGAATCAGTGCCGGATCGACGAAGATCTCGTTCGTGCCTTCCTTCAAGCTCTTCAGCGTGCGCTCAAGCGTATTCATCGCCATCCACGGGCAATGCGCGCAGCTGCGGCACGCGGCGCCGTTGCCGGCCGTTGGCGCTTCGATGAAGACCTTGTCCGGGCACAGCTGCTGCATCTTGTAGAAAATGCCACGGTCGGTAGCGACGATCAGCGTCTTGTTCGGCAGGCTTTGCGCGGCGGCAATCAGTTGGCTGGTGGAGCCGACGGCGTCCGCCAGTTCGATCACCGCAGTCGGCGACTCCGGGTGCACCAGAATCGCCGCGTCCGGGTACAACGCCTTCATGTCTTCAAGCTGCTTGGACTTGAACTCTTCGTGAACGATGCAGGCACCGTCCCACAGCAACATGTCCGCGCCGGTCTTGCGCTGGATGTACGTGCCCAAGTGCTTGTCCGGGCCCCAGATGATGGTCTCGCCGTTGTCCATCAGGCTTTCGACAATCTCCAGCGCACAGCTCGAAGTCACCACCCAATCCGCCCGAGCCTTGACCGCCGCCGAGGTGTTGGCATAGACCACCACCGTGCGCTCCGGGTGCTGGTCGCAGAACGCCGAGAACTCGTCCACCGGGCAACCGAGGTCGAGCGAGCAAGTCGCTTCCAGAGTCGGCATCAGCACGCGTTTCTCAGGATTGAGGATCTTCGCCGTTTCGCCCATGAACTTCACGCCGGCGACCACCACAGTCTTGGCCGGATGGGCATTGCCGAAGCGCGCCATTTCGAGGGAGTCGGAGACGCAGCCGCCGGTTTCTTCGGCCAGGGCCTGAATCACCGGATCACAATAGAAGTGGGCCACCAGCACCGCGTCCTGAGCCTTGAGCTCGGCAGCGATGGCAGAACGGTAATAGGCCTCTTCCTCGGCACTCAGCGGCTTGGGTTGCTTGGCATCGAGGTGAGCTTGAACCAATAGGCGTTCAGAAATTTGCGTCATGTTCGCAAGACCTGCGGGCGCTTTCGCGCGAAAGTCGAGTATACACCCGGCTCCGGACCGCAAATGGGTACCGCCGGGAGAGTGAGTATTCATCAGGCACAGCGTTGGAGCCGAGCAAGGCTACAGAATATCCCGTGGATGCAAAAGATGATTCTGACTTGTGTCGTGCGCCGGTGGGCGCAGGCAAATCGCAGGCAAAAAAAAATCCGGAAATCCTCACTTGCGTGGGCCTTCCAGACTTTTAAAACTGCTACAAAAAATGGTGGGTCGTGTGGGATTCGAACCTACGACCAATTGGTTAAAAGCCAACTGCTCTACCAACTGAGCTAACGACCCGCTGTGTGGTGGCGCGTATAATACTGATTTTTAAGGACTATTCAACACCTAATTTGAAATAAATCAAAAATAAGGGGTTGGGTCGCTGATTCCGGCGGCGGCGAAGCCTTCGGAGCGCAGGCGGCAGCTGTCGCATTTGCCGCAGGCGTAGCCTTTATCGTCGGCCTGATAGCAGGAAACCGTCAGCCCGTAATCAACGCCGAGCTTCACGCCTGCCTGGACGATCTGTGCCTTGCTCAGGTTCTGCAGCGGCGCCTGGATGCGGAAGCCGTTGCCCTCGACGCCAGCCTTGGTCGCCAGATTGGCCATGCGCTCAAACGATTCGATGAATTCGGGACGGCAATCCGGATAACCGGAATAATCCACCGCGTTGACACCAATAAAGATATCCCGCGCGCCGAGCACTTCGGCCCAGCCCAGCGCCAGAGACAGGAACACCGTGTTGCGCGCTGGCACGTAAGTGACTGGAATGCCCTCGCCCGCTTCTTCCGGCACGTCGATGTTAGTGTCGGTCAATGCCGAACCGCCCATACCGTCGAGGTTCAAGCCAATAACCTTGTGCTCGACCACTCCGAGGTCGCGTGCGACGCGTGCAGCAGCGTGCAATTCGGCGTGAGAGCGCTGGCCGTAATCGAAACTCATGGTGTAGCAGCTGTAGCCTTCGGCGCGGGCCATGGCGACGACCGTTGCCGAGTCGAGGCCACCGGACAGCAGGATTACTGCGCGTTTTTCAGTTGTGTTCAGTTGTTCGGTCATCTCAGCGCCCCGGCTCGTCATTCCAAAGATATTTATGCAGCTGCAATTGCAGACGCACTGGCAGATTGTCCGCCACCACCCAGTCAGCCAACTCCCGTGCATTCAAGTCGTGGTGACTTGGGGAAAACAGCACTTCGCCGGCACGTCGCTCCAGACCGTACTGGATCAACTTGGACACGGACCAGTCGTAGTCTTCCCGCGAGCAGATAACGAATTTCACCTGGTCGTTGGGCGTCAGCAGGTCGATGTTCTCGTAGCGGTTGCGATGCGCTTCTTTCGATCCTGGCGTTTTCAGGTCGACCACACGACTGACGCGCGAATCTACCGCCGAGATGTCGATAGAGCCACTGGTTTCCAGTGACACTTCGTAACCGGCGTCGCACAACTGCTTGAGTAACGGAATGGCATTGGGTTGCGCCAACGGCTCGCCGCCGGTGACACAGACGTAGCGCGGACGATAACCGGCCACTTGCTCGAGAATATCGTCGAGCGTGCGGATTGTCCCGCCAGTGAACGCATAAGCGCTGTCGCAGTATTGGCAACGCAGTGGGCAACCGGTCAGGCGCACAAAAACAGTGGGCAGCCCGGCAGTCCGCGTTTCCCCCTGCAAAGAGTAGAAAACTTCGGTAATTCTCAATGTGTCTTGCATAATCGCCACGGGCGTAACAGCTAAACAGGCTGTCCGCCTCCGTCAGGCTCTTCAAGGAACCCCGCCAACGCGCGAATCCCAAAAAGCGTGTTTCAGAAAAAGGGCGTGAATTCTAACGAAAAAACCCGCGACAAGCGCGGGTTTCTTCAATTCAGCTCAAGCAGGCTTACATGCGTTGCAGATCGCGTTGCGCCAACTGAGCGGCGGACGTGCCCGGATATTGGGCCACCACCTGTTGCAGAATGCCTTTTACCTTGTCGTTATGACCGAGGCGGCGCTCTACATCAGCGAGCTTGTACAGCGAGTCAGGCACTTTGGCGTGCTTTGGGTACAGCTGCGAAACCTTGGCAAACGCCTGACCTGCACCTTGCAGATCACCTTTGGCCAAATTGACTTCGCCCAACCAGTACTGGGCATTGCCCGCGTATTGGCTGTTCGGGTATTTGCGCAGGAAAGCGGCGAAAGCCTGGCTGGCCTTGTCGAAATCCTTGGCTTTGATCAGGTCGAAGGCTGCATCGTAATACAGTTTTTCCTTCGCCGGATCACCCGGTTCACTGCTGGCGGCCGGTGCCTGAGCGGCACCCGCTCCCGCACTGGCGCCTGCAGCGGCTGCTGCACCAGGGGCATTCAACGTGCCACTGGTGGAAGAATTATCAGGAGTCGCGGCTGGTGCAACGCCGGTTCCTATGCGCCGATCAAGATCCTGGTATCGCTCCAGGTTTTCCTGCTTCATGCGCGACACATCATTTTGCAGAACTTCGATCACACCTTGTTGGCGTGAGATCTGCTCCTGCATTGATTGCAGTTGGTTGAACAGCTCGCCCTGTGCCGAGACAGGGGCCGAAACCCCTCCCCCGGCATAGGCGCCGTTCGTACCGTAACCTGCAGGCGGATAACTACTTCCGCTATTACCGGAGTTGTTGTCATCGACCACAGGAACCGCAGCCCACACCGCAAGCGGTGCGAGACTGAGAGCCAAAACAGTTACAGCACGACGGCACGTTCGCATGACGAATTACTTACGCAGTTCGACGCGACGGTTTTGAGCCCAGGACTGCTCGTCGTTGCCGGTAGCAACTGGACGCTCTTCGCCGTAGGAAACCAGTTCCAGCTGAGCTGGGGAAACACCTTGCAGTACCAGGTAGCGCTGAACGGCTTTCGCACGACGCTCGCCCAGTGCCATGTTGTACTCACGAGTACCACGTTCGTCGGTGTTGCCTTCCAGAACAACGCGAGCGCCGTTTGCTTTCAGGTCTTTGGCGTGAACGTCCAGAGCGCGCATGGCTTCTGGCTTCAGGTCCGAACTGTCGTATTCGAAGTAGAACGTGGTGATAGCGCGCAGAGCAGCTTCTTCGCTCAGGGAGCCGTCAACTGCACCAGTGTTAGCGCCGTAACCAGCGTTTGGATCAACAGCGCCTTCACCGGCATTGTCGCCGCCTTTGGACGAGCAACCTACAGCTACAGCCATGGCCAGAGCCAGCGCAGCAAATTTACCAAACTTCAGCATTTCCATCGTGAAACTCCTAATGAACCCCAGTGTGTTAAGCAAATCTTTTTGTAGCGCCGCGTCAGTTCAGGTAAGGGGACCAGGATGGTTCTCTGACTTCGCCTTGTGCGGTAGGAAGCGGGAGCCTTACGCGTCCATTAATGGACACGAGCATCAAGACTCCCCGGCCCTGCTGGCGGGTGGCGTAGATTACCATGGTGCCGTTGGGCGCAACAGTAGGCGACTCGTCCAGAGTGCTATCAGTTAGGATTTTTACGCTTCCGCGCTGCAAATCCTGGGCCGCCACCTTGAAATTAGTGAAGCCATCCTGGCGGTGAATCATCACCAGGGTCTTTTCATCGGCCGAAAGTTTCGGGTTTGCGTTGTAGTTACCGATGAAAGTAACGCGTTCTGCACCACCACCGCCTGCGCTGGTTTTGTAGATTTGCGGTTTGCCGCCACGGTCGGAGGTGAAGTAGATGGTCGAACCATCCTTGCCCCAGAACGGTTCAGTGTTGATGCCAGGGCCGTTGGTCACACGGGTGATCTGGCGCGAACCGAGGTTCATCACGTAGATGTCCGGGTTGCCGTCCTTGGACAGTACGAATGCCAGGCGATTGCCATCCGGCGACCACGCTGGAGCACCGTTCAGGCCTTCGAAGTTGGTGATCTGCTCACGGCGACCGGTATCGATGTTCTGCATGAAGATGCGCGGACGGCGCTGTTCAAACGAAACATAAGCGATGCGCTTGCCATCCGGTGCGAAACGCGGCGACAGGATTGGCTCGCGCGATTGCAGCAGGGTCACGGCGCGGGCACCGTCGTAGTCCGAACGTTGCAGCGTGTAACGCGTGTTCTTCTCGGAGAAACGCTCAGCTGTCACGTACAGCAGACGCGTCGAGAACGCACCTTTGATGCCGGTGAGTTTTTCGAACGACTGGTCAGCGATGTAGTGCGCCATGTCACGCAGTTGATCAACGCTGCCCGACACGCTGCCGGTCATCACTTGCTGCTCGGTAGCGACGTTGAACAGTGCGTATTGCACCTGCAGACGACCGCCCGCCGGAACAATGCTGCCGACCATGATGTACTGGGCGCTGATCGCCTTCCAGTCACGGAAAATGATTTCGCTGGCCTGGCTCGGCTGGCTGATCATCTGCTGCTTGGCGATCGGCGAGTAGTAGCCCGAGTTGCGCAAGTCGTTACCAATGATTTCGGCCATGTCGTCCGGGAGGACGGTGCCGCCCTGGTAACCGAACGGAACTACCGCAATCGGAGTAGCCCGATCACTGCCGCTGGTAACCAGAATGTTTTTTTCGTCTGCCGTCGCCAACCCTGCCATGCAGCAGATAACGACCAGCATTCCTCGAAGAAGGTTTCTCACAAGGCTAGATCCTCAGGTGTGAATGTCATCTTGAATGAACGATACGGAGCGAAATCGCTCGGCTTCATTCCCTGCATTTCTGTCAAACGTCCAATATTCTTGACCGCCGCTACTGCGGACGAGTCGAACGGACCGTCGCCACTGGACTTGGACACACTGACCGAAGTCACCGTACCGTCCGGCAACATGCCGATCTGCAACACAACCGTCATGCCTTTGCGTGCCGAAGGAGGACGAGCCCACCCTTCCGCTGCCCGAGCACGAATCAAATCATCGAAACTGCCGGCGACTTCGTCACCCTGCTCATCCGCCAAGGCCTGCTGACGCTGCGGCGTGTCGGAAAGCAAATCTGCCAGGGCCTGAGCCTTTTTATCCTCGGTAGATTTACGTGCCGCATCCTGCGCTTTCTTCTTCGCAGCATCGGCAGCAGCTTTCTTCTTCGCTTCATCGGCGACTTTCTTCTTCGCCTCTTCCGCTTCAGCTTTTTTCTTGGCGTCGTCCGCGGCTTTCTTTTTCGCGTCCTCGACAATCTTTTTCTTGGCTTCTTCAGCGGCCGCTTTCTTGGCCTCTTCTTCAGCAGCCTTTTTGGCTTCTTCTTCAGATTTCTTCTTGGCTATATCGGCCAATTGTTTCTCTTCAGCCTTTTTGGCTTCGGCGGTCTTCTTCGCTTCGTCGGCTTTCTTGGCTTCATCAGCCTTTTTAGCTTCCTCGGACTTCTTCGACTCGTCGGCCTTCTTGGCTTCCTCGGCTTTTTGAGCCGCTTCTTCTTTCTTTTGTTCCGCAGCCTTCACCGCTTCCTGCTCGACCTTTTTCTGTTCCATCTGTTCGACTTCGGTCTGGCGCGCAGCAGACTTCTGCGCTTCACCCGCAATCTTCTGATTGGTCTGGGTGGTCGCCCGACTTTTCGATTTCAGCTGGTACAGGGTCGCCTGGACAATCGGCTTGGCCGGCGGCAACTCAGGCGTCATGGCGAAACTGACAAACAGCATGCCGAAAACCAGCACGTGCAAGCCAATCGCCCAGACACTAGGCCAGAAGTAGCTTTCCGAGGCTGTTGGCTCTCGTTGTTGCTGCATCAGGGCGCCTCGGTAATCAGGCCAACATTACCGACGCCGGCTTTCTGCAACCCGCCCATGGCGCCCATGACCGAGCCGTAGTCGACGGTCTTGTCGCCACGAATGAAGACTTGGGTGCGCTTGCCGTTGTCATTGCCGGCGCTGATGATTTTGGTCACCGCGCTGGTCATCTGCGGCAAGGTCATCGCCTTGTCCTGCTGCTTTTCGGTGTCGACTTCGCTGCCAAGGTTCCAGTAATAGGTCTTGTCAGACTTGATCGAAATGGTCAGGACCTGAGTGTTGTTGTCCTGCGGCAAGGCTTCGCTGGAAACCTTGGGCAGATCAACTTTCACGCCCTGATTGAGCATCGGCGCGGTCACCATGAAGATGACCAGCAGTACCAGCATCACGTCGATGTAAGGCACCACGTTCATCTCGGCAACCGGCTTGCGCTTTTTGCGAGCTCGAGCGATTAAAGCCATTGGAAATTACCTGCTTATTCTTCGCTGGTGTGCACTTTGCGGTGCAGGATCGCCTGGAATTCGTCGGCGAAGGTGTAGTAACGGCCCAGCAAGGTTTCGCTGCGTGCAGCAAAACGGTTGTAAGCGATAACGGCCGGGATGGCCGCGAACAGGCCGATCGCGGTGGCGATCAGTGCTTCGGCAATACCCGGAGCCACGGTGGCCAGGGTCGCCTGTTGGGCGGTGGCCAGACCACGGAAGGAGTTCATGATCCCCCAGACCGTACCGAACAGACCGATGTACGGGCTGACGGAACCGACGGTGGCGAGGAATGGCAGGCTCTGTTCGAGCTTTTCTTCTTCGCGGGAAATCGCCACGCGCATGGCACGGGCCACGCCTTCCATGACCGCTTCCGGGTCAACGCCTGGCTGCTGGCGCAGACGGGAGAATTCCTTGAAACCGGCACGGAAGATCTGCTCGACGCCCGAATCCGGGTCAGGGTTGCTGCCGGCCTGACGGTAGAGTTTGGACAGGTCGATACCCGACCAGAAGCGCTCTTCAAAGCTCTCCAGGGCACGTCGACCGGCGCGCAGCAAGTTGCTGCGCTGAAAGATCATGATCCATGAGGTCACCGATGCGGCTACCAGAATCAGCATTACCAACTGCACCACGACGCTGGCATTGCTGACCAGGCTCCACATGGAGGAATGGTCGACGACGTTAGCTTCCACGCTTTATCTCCTGCTTTGAGTGTTTACCCGCGCCGCTCACGTCGGCAAAGGCCGCACGTAGAGCTTCGGGAATGGCCCGGGGTTTCAAACTGTCAGTGCGCACACAGGCCACCAAAAACTGCCCTTCGCAGAGCAGCACATTATCCGTAGCCCGCCTGACCTGCTGTTTAAAGCGCAGGCTGGCACGGTTCAATTCGATTACTTCAGCGCTTACCGTCAGTTCGTCGTCCAGTCGCGCCGGCGCGTGATATCGCGCTTCGCTGGAATGCACGACGAACAACAGGTCCTCCCCTGCCAGCTGGGATTGGGCAAAGCCCAGTTCCCGGAGCCGCTCGGTTCGAGCCCGTTCCATAAACTTGAGGTAATTAACGTAATACACGATGCCGCCCGCATCGGTGTCCTCGTAATAAACGCGACAACGAAATGCGGAAGGCTCAAGCCCGTTTTGCGCGCGCATACTCTAGTGCTTACTCCTCAGGTTGCCAATCCAGCCAGGCAACTGTTTTTCATTGTTGATGCAGCTTTCAAGCGAAAGATTCGTCATGTGAGCCCCTAGGACCACACAAACGCTCAATCGATCAGCCCGCAAAGGTGATTAATCGTCTACTGCATCGAGGAACTCGTCTACTACGGGCATCTCGCCCAATCGTGACGGGATGTTTAAACCGAAGTGCAGATACGCGTGTCGAGTGACCACCCGCCCCCGCGGAGTGCGCATGATATAGCCCTGCTGAATCAGGTACGGCTCCAGCACATCTTCAATGGTGTGGCGCTCTTCGCTGATCGCCGCCGCCAGACTGTCGACGCCGACCGGGCCGCCGTCGAACTTCTCGATCATGGTCAGCAGCAAACGCCGGTCCTGATGATCGAAACCGCGTTCATCGACATCCAGCAAATTCAATGCGAGGTCGGCAATCGGCTTAGTGATGTGGCCCTTGGCGCGCACTTCGGCGAAATCGCGCACGCGCCGCAGCAAGCGGTTGGCGATTCGCGGCGTGCCGCGGGCGCGACGGGCGATTTCAAAAGCGCCCTCCGGGTCCAGTGGCAGCCCGAGAATGCTCGCCGAGCGGCTGACAATCGTCGCCAGGTCGGCGGTGCTGTAGAACTCCAGACGCTGGACGATACCAAAACGGTCGCGCAACGGGTTGGTCAGCATGCCCGCGCGCGTCGTCGCGCCGACCAGAGTGAACGGCGGCAAATCGAGTTTGATCGAACGCGCGGCCGGCCCTTCGCCGATCATGATGTCGAGCTGGAAATCTTCCATCGCCGGGTACAGCACTTCTTCGACGATCGGCGACAGCCGATGGATTTCGTCGATGAACAATACGTCATGCGGCTCAAGGTTGGTCAGCAGCGCCGCGAGATCGCCCGGCCGCTCGAGGACCGGGCCCGAGGTGCTTTTGATCGACACGCCCATTTCCTGGGCGATGATGTTGGCCAGCGTGGTTTTACCCAAGCCCGGCGGGCCGAAGATCAGCGTATGGTCCAGCGATTCACTGCGCCCGCGAGCAGCCTGGATGAACAACTCCATTTGCTCGCGAACGGTGGGCTGGCCAATGTATTCGGCCAGGCTGAGGGGACGAATCGCCCGGTCCTGGACTTCCTCGCGATCACGAGGGCCCGGCGTGGCGGCAATCAGACGATCAGCTTCAATCACTTAAATCATTCCCTTCAGGGCACGGCGAATCAGATCTTCACTGCTCAAACCTTTCTCCTTGATCGAGGTGATCGCCTTGCTGGCTTCCTGCGGCTTGTAGCCCAGGGAGACCAGCGCGCTGATCGCATCACTCTCGGCGGTGATCGCCGGGGCTGGCGCATCCGGCCCTCCCGGCTGGTTCGGCACCAGTGCAAACATCGCCGGCACGGTTTCCCAAGCCTTGAAGCGGTCCTTGAGTTCGACCAGCAAACGCTCGGCAGTCTTCTTGCCGACCCCCGGCACCTTGGTCAACGCCGAGGTGTCCTGGGATTGCACGCAACGCACCAGTTCATCAACTTCCAGACTCGACATCAGCGCCAAGGCCAATTTCGGCCCTACACCATTGAGACGGATCAACTCGCGAAAAAAGTCTCGCTCACGCTTGCCGTAGAAGCCATAGAGTAACTGCGCGTCTTCGCGTACGACTAAATGGGTGTGCAACGTCAGCGGTTCACCGACCGACGGCAAGCGATACAGCGTGGTCATGGGCACTTCCAGCTCATACCCGAGGCCGTTTACATCCAGAATCAGGTGCGGCGGCTGTTTTTCAGCCAGGGTGCCGCGCAAGCGTCCAATCACGTTTCAGATCCTTGAGCGTTGGCCAGCCAAGTGCTGGCGACTGACAGGACCAGGGTTTGGCGCCGACAACACAGGCGCAAAACCCTCATCCCGTAAAAATGATTGCTGATGCTATCAGAGACGCAGGCGCCCGCCACGACTGCGTGCAGTCCCGAGACCATGCGGCAGCAGACTGGAACGGGTGTGCGCGTGACAAATCGCGATCGCGAGGGCATCCGAAGCATCGATTTGCGGTTTGCTGGTGAGTTTGAGCATGTGCATGACCATCATTTGCACCTGCTCTTTATTCGCCGCGCCGGTGCCGGTGACCGCTTGCTTGACCTGAGTGGCGGTGTACTCGGCGATTTCCAGGCTTTCTTCGGCGCCAGCAACGATTGCCGCGCCGCGCGCCTGACCGAGTTTCAGCGCGGAGTCGGCGTTGCGCGCCATGAAGACTTTTTCGATGCCCATGGTTGTCGGGCCGTAGGTCTGGATCACTTCGCGCACGCCGCGATAGACGATTTGCAGACGCTCATGCAGCTCGCCGGAGCCGGTGCGAATACACCCCGACGCCACATACACGCAGCCGCGCCCGGTATCGCGTACCACGCCGTAACCGGTAATGCGCGAACCGGGGTCGATACCAAGGATTAAAGTCATAACGCCTGCGGGTTCAGTAAAAGCACGGTATTCAATACACGAATAACAAATGTGGGAGCGAGCCTGCTCGCGAACGCGGTTTCACATTCAGCAACGATGCTGCCTGAAATCCGCGCTCGCGAGCAGGCTCGCTCCCACAGGGGGATCTTACTCGCCCTCAACCCAGTTGCGCGGCAACCGATTCCGGGATATCGGCGTTGGAATAAACGTTCTGCACGTCATCCAGGTCTTCAAGCATGTCGATCAGCTTGAGCACTTTCTCCGCGCCTTCCAGATCCAGTTCGGCACTGGTGGTCGGCAGCATCACGATTTCTGCGTCGTCACCTTTGAATCCTGCGGCTTCCAGCGCGTTACGCACCGAATAGAAACCGGCAAACGAGGTGAACACTTCAATCGAGCCGTCTTCGTGGGTGACCACGTCGTCGGCGTCGGCTTCCATCGCGGCTTCCATCAGCGCGTCTTCATCGATGCCCGGCGCGAAGGAAATCTGCCCTTTGCGTTCGAACAGATAAGCCACCGAGCCGTCGGTGCCAAGGTTGCCGCCACACTTGCTGAACGCATGGCGCACGGCCGCTGCGGTGCGATTGCGGTTGTCGGTCATGCATTCGACCATCACTGCCACGCCGCCCGGGCCGTAACCTTCGTAGGTCAGTTCGACCATGTCGTCGGTATCGGCAGCGCCGGCACCGCGCGCGACCGCGCGATCAATGATGTCGCGGCTCATGTTGGCGCCGAGGGCTTTATCCAGCGCCAGACGCAGACGCGGATTGGAGCCCGGATCGCCGCCACCCTGACGGGCCGCGACCGTCAGTTCACGAATCCACTTGGTGAAAATCTTGCCCTTCTTGGCATCCTGACGTTCTTTGCGGTGCTTGATGTTCGCCCACTTCGAATGACCCGCCATAACTCACTCCGAATTTTCTTTGAAACATTGCCCGCCGCGCATCAGCGCCGGCCAGCAAGAAAAAATCTCGACCTGAAGAAAAGGCGCATCCCATGAGGATGCGCCTTCAGGGTCAGCCTTACTCAGCCAGCCTTATTCGGCTTTAGGCGTTTCGCGCAAACGAATGTGCAATTCGCGCAAAGCCTTGGCGTCTACAGCACCCGGTGCCTGAGTCATGACGTCAGCCGCGCTCTGGGTTTTCGGGAACGCGATCACTTCACGGATCGACTGCGCGCCGGTCATCAGCATCACCAGACGGTCGAGACCGAATGCCAGGCCACCGTGCGGCGGCGCGCCGTATTTCAGGGCGTCGAGCAGGAAGCCGAATTTCTCTTCCTGTTCCGCTTCGTTGATACCCAACAGACGGAACACGGTCTGCTGCATTTCCTTTCGGTGGATACGGATCGAACCGCCACCCAGCTCGGTGCCGTTCAGAACCATGTCGTAGGCGCGGGACAGTGCGGTCGCCGGGTTGGCTTCCAGTTCCTGCGGCGTGCACTTCGGTGCAGTGAACGGGTGGTGCAACGCAGTGAAGCTGCCGTCGTCGTTCTCTTCGAACATCGGGAAGTCGACAACCCACATCGGCGCCCACTTGCAGGTCAGCAGGTTCAAGTCGTTGCCGACCTTGATCCGCAGCGCGCCCAGGGCCTCGCTGACGATCTTGGCTTTGTCGGCACCGAAGAACACGATGTCGCCGTCGACCGCGCCAACGCGATCGAGGATCACATTGAGGTTGGCTTCAGGAATGTTCTTGACGATCGGCGACTGCAGGCCTTCGACGCCTTTGGCGCGCTCGTTGACCTTGATGTACGCCAGGCCCTTGGCACCGTAGATGCCGACGAACTTGGTGTAATCGTCGATTTGCTTGCGCGGCATGCTCGCAGCGCCTGGAACGCGCAGTGCGGCAATCCGGCACTTCGGATCGTTGGCCGGGCCGCTGAAGACTTTGAAATCGACTTCTTTGAGCTGGTCGGCAACGTCTACCAGTTCCAGCGGGTTACGCAGGTCTGGCTTGTCGGAGCCGTAACGGCGCATGGCTTCTTCGAAGGTCATGTGCGGGAATTCACCGAATTCCAGATCCAGCACTTCCTTGAACAGGTTGCGGATCATTTTTTCGGTGATGGCCATGATCTCTTTTTCATCGAGGAAACTGGTCTCGATGTCGATCTGGGTGAATTCCGGCTGACGGTCGGCGCGCAGGTCTTCGTCACGGAAGCACTTGGCGATCTGGTAGTAGCGGTCGAAGCCGGCGACCATCAGCAATTGCTTGAACAGCTGTGGCGATTGCGGCAACGCAAAGAACGAACCGGCGTGGGTGCGGCTCGGCACCAGGTAATCGCGAGCGCCTTCCGGAGTTGCGCGAGTCAGGATCGGCGTCTCGACGTCGAGGAAGCCGTTTTCGTCGAGGAAGCGACGGATGCTGGTGGTCATGCGCGAACGCAGACGCAGCTTCTCGAGCATTTCCGGGCGACGCAGGTCGAGGAAGCGGTAACGCAGGCGGGTTTCTTCGCCAACGTCGGAGAACTCGTTGAGCGGGAACGGCGGGGTTTCCGCTTCGTTCAGCACTTCCAGTTCGTAGCCCAGCACTTCGATCATGCCCGATGCCATGTTGGCGTTGGTGGCACCGGCTGGACGCAAGCGCACCTTGCCGGTGACTTTGACTACGTACTCGCTGCGCACGCGGTCGGCGGCGGCGAAAGTCTCAGCGCGGTCCGGGTCGAACACCACTTGGGCCAGACCGTCACGATCACGGATATCGAGGAAAATCACCCCACCGTGGTCACGGCGACGGTGAACCCATCCGCAAAGGGTAATTTCCTGGCCTTCCAGGGCTTCGTTCAGTTGGCCGCAATAATGGCTGCGCATCATGGTAGTGGTTTCACTTCTCGTAATTCGAAATTCGGTTGGAGGTCGTGCTCACGGCAGTTGCCAGATGATGCAAGAGCTCACGCGTGTCATTCAACAGGTTGCAAACCTAGTCAGCCTTGTCGCCGCCGGCCAGGTTTTTCTTCGAACCGGTCTTGAAGTCGGTTTCGTACCAACCGGTGCCGCTGAGGCGAAAACCCGGCATGGACAGCATCTTCTTCAGCTCTGGTGCCTGGCACGCAGGGCAGTCGACCAGCGGTGCTGCGCTGATCTTTTGAATGGCTTCCAACTGATGACCACAGGAAGCACATTGATAGTCGTACATCGGCATGGGGGTTGTCTCGGTGATCAGATTGCTACCGCAAACGCAGGGTTTTGCGGCAAAGAGCGGGATTATATCGATTAAATGCAGCCTGTGCAGCCGTAAGACTGCACAGACCGACACCGCGACCGTTTCAACCTCGAACCGGCTTATCCACGCCTCACTTCAGACTGTGGACAACGCAGACCACACGCACCAGCCCAGTGAAATTCTTCACCCCGCCGTGACGCAAATGCACCTCGCGGTCCACGTGCGACAACAAGGTACTCACCGAGCAGCCGTTGAGCGTGGCCATTTCGCCGAGGATGTCCCAATAGACCTGCTCGAGCCGCAGGCAGGTCGCAAAACCGTTCAAGCGCACCGACCGCGATAACGGCCGGGCCAAGCCCATATCAAATTCACTGACAAACGGGTCAATCTTTATCGCCGGTTGCGCGACAAACCTCCATTCGCGCTCACTTTGTCCATAAACCATAGCGCTGACACTCCTTTGCCATCTGTGGTTTTCATCAGATCAGTTCTCCTGAATCCTTATAAAAACGCACGCGCAAAGTTATAGCCAGATGACTTTATGACCATCGACGTAGGATAAGCCAACAAATGAGGGAGGATCCTGGACACCGTCCTAGGCCGGACAGTTTCCTACAGCAGCGCGGCGATTTTCCGCAGTTAAATAGAGATTCCGCCTACGAAAGCAGCGGTGCACGAACAACGCCGCTGGCGTCATCCGCGCACCTTCACACTTATTGATCGAGCAGCGAACGGAGCATCCACGCGGTTTTTTCGTGGACTTGCATACGCTGGGTCAGCAGGTCGGCCGTTGGCTCGTCACTGACTTTGTCCAGCAGCGGGAAGATCCCGCGCGCGGTGCGGGTGACCGCCTCTTGCCCGTCGACCAGTTGCTTGATCATGTCTTCGGCGCTCGGCACACCCTCTTCTTCTTTAATAGAAGAAAGCCGCGCGTACACCGAATAGGCGCCAGGCGCCGGAAAGCCCAGTGCACGAATACGCTCGGCGATCGAATCGACGGCCAGTGCCAGCTCGTTGTATTGCTCTTCGAACATCAGGTGCAGGGTCCGAAACATCGGCCCCGTGACGTTCCAGTGGAAGTTGTGGGTTTTCAGGTACAACACGTAAGTGTCCGACAGCAGACGTGACAGCCCGTCGACGATGGACTTGCGGTCCTCTTCACTGATACCGATATCGATTGCCATGTTTATCCCCAAAAGGTGATGAAATTCATCCGACAAGTGCCGGACCACTGTAGCAAGGCTGTCCACACCATGCAGCCCCGGATAATTGCCCTGCCTGCGACAAATCGCCCACGGGGCGCCGCCCGACCGCCTGATTTGAGTAGCCGCAGGCTTTGCTGTTAAATAGGCAGCGTGTCGTCAGTCCCTTATTTTTCCGGGGGCCGGCGCATAGGCTGATAGCGGGTACGTGTCCAGCGCCTCTTATTGTTCTGAAGCGAACCGTACTTTGTCAGCTCTTCCTAGTGATCCGTCTTAACGTGAGTCAATCAAAATGTTGAAAATCGTCCACCTGCTAATGGGCGCAGCAGCTTTGCTGCTGTCCTTCATCCCTAGCCTGCAATCCGAAGCCGTACCTTACCTGCAACAACCCGATGCACTTTACCTGGCCTTTTTCGGCCTGCTCAACCTGACCCTCGCGCCGGTTATCCCTTACTGGAACAAAGGTCCTCGCCACCAACTGCAAAACCTCGTCAGCGCTCTGCTGGTCCTGGCTGTGGTGCTGCAAACCCTGACGCTGATCGCGCCGATGCCGGTTATTGCCGGTCAACCTGCGGTGCTGTTCAGCCTTGTTGTTACCCTGGTCGCCGTGTTCCTGCACTTGGCCATCAGCTTCTACAAATCGTCACCGGCCGCCTCCTCGCCAAGCTATGACATGAGCAACCGCGATACCGGCACCGTCAAGTGGTTCAACACCTCCAAAGGCTTCGGTTTTATCTCGCGCGATTCGGGCGATGATATTTTCGTGCACTTTCGCGCCATCCGTGGCGAAGGCCACCGCGTTCTGGTCGAAGGCCAGCGCGTGGAGTTTTCGGTGATGAACCGCGACAAAGGCCTGCAAGCCGAAGACGTGATCGCCGCACTGCCCCGTCGCTGATCCCAAGCGATAAAAAAACCGCGAACAGCCTGGCTGTTCGCGGTTTTTTATTGCCCGGCGTTTTTGCCGACTTGACCCTTGGCTTATTAATAGTGCGGCGGTGGTGCCTCTTCTTCGGAGGACTCGAACTGCCCGGCCATTTCTTCCTGACGGCGCAGTAACGCCGACATTTGCAGTTGCAGGCGTTCGACCACGCGCTGCTGCGCCACCAGCACATCGTTCAATGACTGAATGGTGTCGTCCTGAAACGCCAAGCGGCTCTCCAGATCGTTGACACGCTCTTCGAGGTTCATCGCTTAAACGCTCCCTTCAGGTGCCGACCAGGTGATTTGATCGGCAAGCACCGAGCGCAGTCGCTCGCGAATCGTTGCGACCTGCTCGGCGCTGTACGGCTTGGCCGGGTGCTTGCCCCAGACCGGCGCCGGCCACGCGGCATCGTCGCGCGTGCGCACAATCACGTGCATGTGCAGTTGGCTGACCACGTTGCCCAGTGTCGCGACATTCATTTTGTCGGCGTCGAACAGGTCCTTGAGCATCTCTGCCAAAGCGTTGGTTTCCTGCCAGAGCTGCTGCTGATCATCGACATCCAACTGAAACAACTCGCTGATATCTTCGCGGCGCGGCACCAGAATGAACCACGGGTAATTCGCGTCGTTGCACAGCAGCAGCCGGCAGAGCGGGAAATCACCGATGGGTAAAGTGTCTTGTTGAAGTTGTGGATCTAAAGCGAACACTGCGCGCACTCCCGCCTGGTTCATCAGTTTCAGCTTAGCGCCCCGACTCCGAGGCCGCGCGCCAAGCGACAGGACGGCAGCATACCCGCGAATGCCCTGCCGCCGGAACCCGCGCCCCGCCATGAGACATTTTTGCGGCGAACGCACCATTACAGAACCAGACGCTCGGCAAAAACAGCCGAAGTAACTGGCAAACGCTCACCCGCCCACCTCGCGCCTGTGGCCAAGCTGTATGAATTCGACACAGTGATTGAAATTTTCTGCACCAAAACCGCACATCGCGTCTACGCTGAGGCGGTCGGGGATCCGCCGATTACTCACTTCAGGGGTGAACCGGTAACGTTTTTTGTGGTCGCGCATTTTTCAGGGTGCGGCAACACCAGGACACGGATGGCGTCAAGCGCAAACAAAACGCACTTGAAACCCCCGGTTTTATGAGGTTTTTGCAGCGACCCGCACAAATTCGAAAAAAACAGCGACAGAATCCGGGTTTGAGCACGCTTGTTGCATTCACCCCCATATCGCCTCAAAGCGTCCACTGGAAGTGGCAGCGCTCAGGCAAATAAAAAAAACAGCGGCAGGGTTGCCCGATGGAGTTTCAGACGTTTCGCCAGGGACTCTTTTTAGCGACGCCAAAGCTTTGAAAAACAGCGCTGAAGTTGTTTGTCCGCTTGCGTCGAGGTTGTAAATTTGCGACATCTACACAGCTGTTTGCGACAGGGTCGTAAAGAAGCTGAAAGGTTAGATGAGCAAGTATCGCCAACATTGTCGGCGTGATATAAGTTTGCGCCGACACAAAAAGAAAGAGCCGCCCAGATAATAAAACAGGTGGGACGGCAGTACTCTTCTAAAAACCAAAGGAGCAAATCACGATGCGCGTGATGAAGTGGAGCATAATCGCACTGGCTGTTTCAGCAGGCACCTCGCAGTTCGCAATCGCGTCCTCCCAGGACGAGGCCAAAGGCTTTATCGAAGACCAAAGTCTGAAAGCCAAGACCCGTATCCAGTACATGAACCGTGATTTCAAGAACGGTGCAGGTAACTCGTCTTCCGGTACTGCTGGCTATCGTCAAGACACCGGTATCAGCGAGCTGATCACTTACGAATCCGGCTTCACCCAAGGCACCGTCGGCGTAGGCCTGGATGCAATGGTAATGGGTTCGGCGAAACTGGACGGTGGTTCGGGTCATCGTGGTAACGGCCTGTTCGCTAACGACAGCGATGGCAACCCGGAAAAGACTCAGTCCAAGTCCGGCGCAGCAGTGAAGTTCCGCCTCTCCGACACTACTTTGAAATACGGCCAGCAATTCGTTGCCAGCCCAGTATTTGCTACCGATGACAGCCGTCTGCTGCCAGAAGTCGCGACCGGTACTCTGATCACTTCCAAAGAGATCAAGAACCTGGAACTGAGCGCAGGTCGCTTCACCTCCCTGAGCAAGCAAACCGGCATGGGTCGTGACAGCATCGGCGGTCTCTCCGATGAAAACGGTTTTGGCGGCAAAGGCCTGACCAACATCAATATCTTCGGCGCCAGCTACGCCTTCACCGATAACTTCACCGGTGCAGTAGCGGCTTCCGACGCTGATGACTACTTCAAGAAGCAGTACATCAACCTGAACTACACCCTGCCGATCAACGAAGATCAGTCGCTGAACTTCGACTTCAACGGGTACAACACCAAAGGCGAGAAGCGCGGCGACCTGGTCGACGCAATCGGCGACGGCACCACCGGCGTAGACAACAAACTGTGGTCCCTGGCAGCTGCTTACAGCCTCGGCGCACACAAGTTCACCGTCGCTCACCAGCGCTCCAGCGGTGACAACGGTTACTACTACGGCGTTGACGGTAACGGCACGATCTTCGTAGCCAACTCCATTCAGATCTCCGACTTCGTGGGCCGCGACGAGCGTTCCTGGCAGGCTCGCTACGACCTGAACATGAAAACTTACGGCGTTCCTGGCCTGAGCTTCATGACCCGTTACGTAATGGGTGACAACATCAAGACCAACGGTCTGGGTGAAGGCAAGGAAAACGAGTGGAACCTGGAGTCCAAGTACGTATTCCAGGACGGTCCGGCAAAAGACCTGTCGATGCGTCTGCGTTTCGCCAACTACCGCTCGAACGGCGCGTACAGCGGCTACTCGTCTGACAACTACGACACCCGTCTGATCATTGAGTACCCGCTGACCATCCTGTAATCAGGATGTAAACCGGTCGTACTGTAGAGCTTTGCTCTGACAGAAACCGCTCACCTGTTTCAGGTGGGCGGTTTTTTTATGCGCGTTACAACGCAACTTCGAAAGCAAGCTAACTAACTTCAACTAATAAACATTAGCCAGCTATCTTTACCGACCTGCAGGCATTAAAAAGCCCAAGAGTCTCACCGACTCTTGGGCTTGCGTTTAAGTTGACTGACCGGCCAATAAAAAACTTACTGCACCGGTGCTTCCTGAACCACGCGAATAACGCGCTGCGGAAACGGAATATCGATGTCGGCAGCTTTCAAACGATCACGCGCCTGTTCGTTGAACATGAACATCACGTCCCAGTAATCCGCAGTCTTCACCCACACACGCAGCGAAACAGTGATTGAACTGTCACCCAACGTCGAGATAACGGCTTGCGGTGCCGGGTCAGTCATCACGCGCTCATCCTTGGCCAGGTCGAGCAGCACTTGACGGGCTTTCTGCAAGTCCGCTTCGTAGTCCACGCCGACATCGAACACAACTTTGCGGGTTGGCTGACGGTTGGTATTGGTGATGATGCCGTTCGACAGATTGCCGTTTGGCACGATGATGGTTTTGTTGTCGCCGGTGCGCAGCACTGTGTGGAAGATCTGAATGCTGTCGACCGTGCCGGACACGCCTTGGGCTTCGATCCAGTCACCGATGCGGAACGGCCGGAACAACAGAATCAGCACGCCGCCCGCGAAGTTCGCCAGGCTGCCCTGCAATGCCAGGCCGATCGCCAGACCTGCGGCACCGATGGCGGCAACGAACGAGGTGGTCTCGACGCCGATCATCGATGCGACGCTGACTATCAGCAGCACTTTGAGAATGATGTTGGCCAGGCTGCTGATAAAACCTTGCAGCGCCAGGTCGGCGTTACGCAGGGCCAGCAGGCCGCCGAGTTTTTGCGTGACTTTGTTGATCAGCCACCAGCCGATCGCCAGGGTAATCACCGCCAGCAGCACACGGCTGCCGTATTCCATAATCATCGGGATCCAGGCCTGCGAGGCCTTCACCAAATGGTCCACTTCAGTATTCAAATCCATCTACTTTCTCCGGGTTTCAGCACAATCCTGCGATGGCAGCGGGTTTGCTCGCGATGGCGGCGAGCCATTCAACACAGACGTTGAATGCCACGACCTCATCGTGAGCAGGCTCACTGCAACAGGATTGTGTGTTGCGAGGGTCAGTCGCGGAAGTTGTTGAACTGCAGCGGCATGTCGAACGTCTTGGCGCGCAGGGCCGCGATGGCTTCCTGCAAATCGTCGCGCTTCTTGCCGGTGATCCGCACTTGCTCGCCCTGAATGGCGGCCTGGACCTTGAGCTTGGCGTCCTTGACGTGAGCGACGATTTTCTTCGCCAGCTCCTTGTCGATGCCTTCCTTGAGCACGGCTTCCTGCTTCATCAACTTGCCCGACGCATAAGCATCCTTGACCTCAAGGCACTGCACGTCGATCTTGCGCTTGACCAGGGCCAGCTTGAGGATTTCGATCATCGCTTCGAGCTGGAAGTCGGCCTCGGCGGTCAGATTGACGGTCAGCTCCTTTTCCTTGAACTCGAAAGTGCCTTTGCCTTTCAGGTCATAACGACGATCGAGTTCCTTGACGGCGTTCTCGACCGCGTTGGTGACTTCGTGTTTGTCCAGTTCGGATACCACGTCGAACGACGGCATGTAATTTCTCCAATAATCCGGTAAAAAAAGGCGCGCTCGATCACGATGGAGCGCGCTTGGCTTGCGGTTAAAATCGGGCTCATTATAACGGGTCTTTTCCAACCGATACTGCGAGCCTCTCATGCGTGCCTCAAACCGAGCAAAAAGCTGATGTCGACCACCTGGCATATTCTCGGCGCCGGCAGCCTCGGCACGTTATGGGCCACCCGCCTGGCGCGCGCGGGTGTTGCGGTGCGTTTGATTGTGCGGGACGAAAATCGTTTAAACGCATATCACGCGGCCGGCGGCTTGACCCTGGTCGAGCACGGCAGCGCGAGCACCTACGCCGTGCCCGCTGAAACACCTGACAGCGACGCGCCGATCAGCCGCTTGCTGGTCGCCTGCAAAGCCTACGACGCCGAACACGCCGTGGCGCAACTGGCGCCGCGTCTGACGCCGGGCGCCGAACTGATTCTGTTGCAGAACGGCCTCGGCAGTCAGGACGCCGTGGCGGCGCGCGCCCCGCAAGCGCGCTGCATCAGCGCGTCGAGCACCGAAGGCGCGTTTCGCGATGGCGATTGGCGCGTGGTGTTCGCCGGCCACGGTTACACCTGGCTCGGCGATGCCGGGCATCCGGTGGCGCCGATCTGGCTGGACGATCTGAACGCCGCCGGCATTCCCCACGAATGGAGCACCGAAATCCTCACGCGGCTGTGGCGCAAACTGGCGCTCAATTGCGCGATCAATCCGCTGACGGTGCTGCACGGTTGCCGCAACGGCGGTTTGCAGGACCATCATTGCGAAGTCGCCACGCTCTGCGTCGAGCTGACCGAGCTGCTTGACCGCTGCGGTCAGCCCGCTGCTGCCGAGGACTTGCAGCAGGAAGTCGAACGAGTGATCCAGGCCACCGCCGCCAATTACTCATCGATGTATCAGGACGTCGCCCATCAGCGCCGCACTGAAATCAGCTATCTGTTGGGCCATGCGTGCAAAGTCGCGGCGCGGCATCAGTTGAACCTGCCGCACCTCAATCAGTTGCAGCAGCGCCTGGTCACGCATCTGCACAGCCTTGGATTGCCCAGCGACTGAGCAGCGGCTACGCTGGCGACTTGTTCCCTTTCAGCGACGAACCTGATGCCATTGCGCCAGCGCCTCGAAAACCTTCCCGTCGGCCAGAAATTGCTGGCCGCTTTGCTGGTGCTCTTGATCACCGTACTGCTGGTCGCCAACCTGACGTTTATCAGCGCCGCCTATTACATTTCCCAGGAAAGCATGGCGCCGCAGGCCCTACAGACCATCGGCCGGCTGGTGTCGAATCCGAGTCTGGTGTCCGAAGCCTTGCAGTCGCCGCAAAGCGCCGACCGCCTGCTCAAGGAACTCAACAGTTATTCACCGTTGCGCGCCGCAGCGCTGTACGACGGTAACGGCGAGCGTCTCGCGCAGTTGCAGCACGGCAACAAACTCAAGTTGCCGGCGCGCTATCAACACATCGAAGCCTGGCAATCCACGGAATTTCGCAGCAACCAGATCATCACCCTGCCCCGCCCCGGCACTCAACCGGGGCATTTGCTGTTGGTGGCCAGCAGCGAACTGCCGACGGCGTTCTACACCGGCACCCTGACCGCGAGCCTCGGCATCCTGATCTTCAGTGTGCTGCTGTGGCTGGTGATTGCGCGGCAGATCAAACGCCTGATCACCCGGCCGATTCATCAACTCGAAGAGCTCTCGCGCCAGGTCACCCGCGAAGAGAACTATGCGCTGCGCGCCTCTCGCGGCAACCACGACGAAATCGGCAGCCTCGCCGAGGCGTTCAACACCATGCTGTCGCGGATCGAAGCGCGCGAGCAGCAGCTCAAGCGCGCCCGCGATGAGTCGCAAGAGGCTTACGATCAGGCACAAGGTCTGGCGGAAGAAACCCGCCACACCAACCGCAAACTGGAACTGGAAGTGCAGGTGCGGAGCAAGATCGAGAAGAAACTCACCGGTTTCCAGAACTACCTCAACAGCATCATCGACTCGATGCCTTCGGCGCTGATCGCCCTCGATGAGCAGCTCTACGTCACGCAGTGGAATCAGGAGGCCAGCGCCCTGTCCGGCACGCGTCTGGACGAAGCGCTGAACCAGCCGATCTTCCTCGCATTCGAACCGCTCAAGCCGTTTTTGCCGCAACTCAAGCAAACCGTCGAACAGCACACCGTGGCGAAAATCGAGCGCGTGACCTGGGTCAAGGACGATGAAGCCAAGCATTACGCGCTGACGTTCTATCCGCTGATGGGCGGCGCCGGGCGCGGCGTGGTGATCCGCATTGATGACATCACCCAGCGCCTGTCGCTGGAAGAAATGATGGTGCAATCGGAAAAAATGCTTTCGGTCGGTGGCCTCGCTGCCGGCATGGCCCACGAAATCAATAACCCGCTGGGCGCGATCCTGCACAACGTGCAGAACATCCGCCGACGCCTGTCGCCGGAGCTGCCGAAAAACCTCGAACAAGCGGAACAGGTCGGCATTGAGCTGGAAACCGTCAATCAATACCTGCAAGCGCGGGAAGTCCCGCAGTTGCTCGATGGCATCCAGCAGGCCGGCGCGCGGGCGGCGAAGATCGTCACGCACATGCTCAGTTTCAGCCGTCGCAGTACGCGGCAAATGGCCCCGTGTGACTTGCCGGCGCTGATCGATCAAGCCGTGGAAATCGCCGGTAACGACTTCGATCTGGCGATCGGTTTCGACTTCAAGGGCCAGGCAATCATTCGCCAGTTCGACCCCGCGCTCGGCCCGGTACCGGGCACCGCCAACGAACTGGAACAAGTGCTGCTCAATCTGCTGAAAAACGCCGCGCAGGCGATTCACCAGCGTGAAGACGACAGCGAGCCGGGGCGGATCATTCTGCGGACCAGACTCAATCCGCCGTGGGCCGAGATTCAGGTCGAGGACAACGGCATCGGCATGAGCGAAAACGTGCGCAAACGCACGTTCGAGCCGTTTTTCACCACCAAGGAAATCGGCCAGGGCACCGGCCTCGGTTTGTCCGTTTCGTATTTCATCATCACCAACAACCACAAGGGTCAGATGGAAGTGCAATCGACCCTCGGCCAGGGCACTTGTTTCACTTTGCGCCTGCCGTTGGCGGGCACGCCGCTGGTCTCTCAAGAACTCAATCAGCTACCGAGGTAACCATGGGCTTTCGCTTGTCGAAGATTTACACCCGCACCGGCGACAAAGGCGAGACCGGCCTGGGCGATGGCCGCCGCGTGCCCAAGGATCACCCGCGCATCGAGGCGATTGGCGAAGTTGATACGTTGAACAGTCAGGTCGGCGTGTTGCTGGCCGGGTTGGCAGCAGAAAGCGCCGCGTATCCGGGTTTGAATGAAGTGATCGAGGTGTTGGCGCCGTGTCAGCATCGCTTGTTCGACCTCGGTGGTGAGCTGGCGATGCCGGTTTATCAGGCGTTGAACGACGCGGAAATCGAGCGCCTGGAAGCGGCGATTGATCTGTGGAACGAAGAGCTGGGGCCGCTGGAGAATTTCATTCTGCCCGGCGGTTCGGCGTTGATTGCGCAAGCGCACGTGTGCCGAAGCCTGGCGCGCAGTGCCGAGCGCCGGTGTCAGCATTTGAATGCGGTAGAGCCGCTGACCGGGGTTGGGCTGGCGTATATCAATCGCTTGTCGGATTTGCTGTTCGTGGCGGCGCGGCTGATTGCCAAGCGTCAGGGCATCGCCGAGATATTGTGGCAACCGGCGGCGAAGCCTGAGGTTTAGTCGGCGCCTTCGAGGACGCCTTCGCGGGCAAGCCTCGCTCCTACACGGTTTATGTTGTTCGCGGATGTTGTGAACGACACAAATCCTGTAGGAGCGAGGCTTGCCCGCGAAGAGGCCAGCCGCTAGACCAAAGAATCGGGCCAGAACGCGCGAATCCCCGCCACGCCTTGCGCCCCGACTTCCCAAGCCTTCTGCCGGTCCGCCGGGCCAACGCCCCCCAACAAGAACACCGGTTTGCTGAAGCCGGCGATCAGGCTCGCAGCCTGTTCCCAACCCAACGGCTGCGCATCCGGGTGAGTCTGCGTCGGCTGCACCGGTGACAACGTCACGAAGTCCACGCCCATTTGCTCGGCCAGCGCCAGTTCTTCAGCGTTATGGCACGACGCCGCCAACCAGCGCGACGCTGGCAGCGGTCGGCCCTTCTCCGCGTATTTGCGCAATTGCGCGGCGGTGATGTGCCAACCGGCGGACGGGAAATCGCCCAGCCATTCGAACGGTCCCTTGATCATCAGCTGCGCTTTGCCGGCACACAGCCCCGCCGCGTCCACCGCCAAATCGCGATATTTCGGGTCGTAGCCGTTCGGCGCGCGCAGTTGAATCAGCTTGATGCCGCTGGCAATGGCTTTCTGGATGCCGCGCAGCAGCGCCGGGGTTTCCAAATCTTCCGGAGTAATCAGGTACTCGGCCGGCAACCGCGCGGCGGCGACGATCGGCTGGTTGGCCGCAGGAAATTCATAGTTGAGCAAATCGCGCTGGGCGACCCACTCCAACGGCTGACCTTCGACGCCATGCGGCTCGCCGCTAAACGCCGAGACTTCCCAGACATCCAGCAACACCTGCTTGTCCGGGTAATCGTGTTGAACCTTGATCAGCGGTCGCGCGGCGTTGACCACAATGCCCAACTCTTCCTGCAGCTCGCGGGCCAGCGCGCTTTCGACCGACTCGTCAGCCTCGACTTTGCCACCGGGGAATTCCCACAAACCGCCCTGATGCTGGGTATCTGCACGGCGTGCAATCAAAATCTTGCCAGCGCTGTCACGGATGACGGCGGCGGCGACGTGAACTCGTTTCACTGCGTTACCTCCGCAAGACCGGCTTTCTGCCAGGCCTTGAAAAACGGCCATTGGTAAATGGTTTCAACATAAGCCTCGTCCGCCGCCGGCAACTGCACCCGGTAAGTGCGCAGACGCACGGCAATCGGCGCGAAAAACGCATCGGCCAGCGAGGCAGGGCCAAACAGGAACGGCCCGGCTTCACTCGCCACCGCGCGACATTCGGCCCACAGCGCCAGCATGCGCTGGATTTCCGCTGCAACCTCGGGCGGCGTCGATGGCAAAGCCTGGTCGCGGCTCAAGTCGAACGGCATGTTGCTGCGCAGCGCAAAAAAACCGCTGTGCATTTGCGCACAGGCCGAACGGGCCTGGGCGCGGGCGGCGGTGTCTGTGGGCCAGAGGTTGGCCTCGGGGAATTGTTCAGCGAGGTATTCGGCGATGGCCAGCGAATCGGCGATCACGCCGTGGGCGGTTTTCAGCAACGGCACTTTGCCGGTCGGCGAATGCTTGAGCACACGTTCGCGGGTGTCGGGCTGATTGAGTTTGATCAGTTCTTCGGTATACGCAGCGCCGGTCAGGTCGAGCGCCAAGGCACCGCGCAGGGACCAGGAGGAATAGAGTTTGTCGCCGATGATCAGGTGCAGGCTCATGTTCGGGACCTTTTTGTTGAGGAGTTCAGGGCCGGAATCTTTGGCGTCTGGTCGGGCCTCTTCGCGGGCAAGCCTCGCTCCTACAAGGGCGATGTCCTACCTGTAGGAGCGAGGCTTGCCCGCGAATGAGGCGCCGCGGTCTTACGTTCGGTATTCGGCGTTGATCTTCACGTATTCGTGGGACAGGTCGGTGGTCCAGATGGTTTCGCTGCAATCGCCGCGACCCAACTCGATCCGAATGGTGATTTCTTCCTGCTGCATCACCGCCGAGCCCTGGGCTTCGGTGTAGGTCTCGGCGCGCGCGCCACGGCTAGCAATGCACACGTCACCGAGGAACACGTCGATCTTGCTCACGTCGAGGTTCGGCACACCGGCACGGCCGACGGCGGCGAGGATACGCCCCCAGTTCGGGTCGGAGGCGAACAGCGCGGTTTTGATCAGCGGCGAGTGCGCCACGGTGTAACCGACGTCGAGGCATTCCTGGTGATTGCCGCCGCCATTGACTTCGACGGTGACAAACTTGGTCGCGCCTTCGCCGTCACGCACGATGGCCTGGGCCACGTCCATGCACACTTCGAACACCGCTTGTTTGAGCTTGGCGAACAGTTCGCCGCTGGCCGCAGTGATTTCCGGCAGCGCAGCCTGACCGGTGGCGATCAGCATGCAGCAGTCGTTGGTCGAGGTGTCGCCGTCGATGGTGATGCGGTTGAACGACTTGTTGGCGCCGTCCAGCATCAGGTTCTGCAGCACATCACGGGAGACTTTGGCGTCGGTGGCGATGTAGCCGAGCATGGTTGCCATGTTCGGGCGGATCATCCCAGCGCCCTTGCTGATGCCGGTGACGGTGATGGTCACGCCGTCATGTTCGAACTGGCGGCTGGCGCCCTTCGGCAAGGTGTCGGTGGTCATGATGCCGGTGGCGGCGGCTGCCCAATTGTTTACCGACAGATCATCAAGCGCGGCTTGCAGTGCGCCTTCGATTTTCTCGACCGGCAGTGGCTCGCCGATCACGCCGGTGGAATACGGCAGCACCAGGCTGGCGTCGACGCCAGTCAGTTCAGCCAGTTTCGCGCAGGTGCGTGCGGCGGCGGCGAGGCCAGGTTCGCCGGTGCCGGCGTTGGCATTGCCGGTGTTGGTCAGCAGGTAACGCACCGGGCCTTGCACGCGTTGCTTGGCCAGAATCACTGGCGCGGCGCAAAACGCGTTCAGGGTGAACACGCCCGCAACGGTCGAACCTTCGGCGCAGCGCATGACCACGACATCCTTGCGCCCAGGGCGCTTGATGCCGGCCGAGGCGATACCGAGTTCAAAACCGGCAACCGGGTGCAACGTTGGCAAAGGACCAAGACCAACAGCCATGAATGCGCTCCTTAATAAATGATGTCGGCACCGGCGCCGCAGCGTCGGCGTTCAAATGGCAAAACGCCGCGACGGCTGATGCCGGTCGCGGCGCGGGTATTTCAGCGATTGAAACGGGTTTTACTGGATCTGCCCGTGGCAATGCTTGAATTTCTTGCCCGAACCGCAGTAGCACAGTTCGTTACGGCCCAGTTTCTGATCGTTGCGCACCGGTGCGGTGGCGGTGGCGAGGGCAACATCGACCTCTTCACCGAGCAGTTCCGGTTGCTCGAGACCCGGCGGTTCGTCGTGCTGGAATTGCATGCGCGCCGCCAGTGCCTCGGCTTCTTCACGCAGACGTTGCTCTTCGGCTTCCGGATCTTCGCGGCGGACCTGAACGTGCGACAACACACGGATCGAGTCACGCTTGATCGAATCCAGCAGCTCGGAGAACAGCGTGTACGACTCGCGCTTGTACTCTTGCTTCGGGTTCTTCTGCGCATAACCACGCAAGTGGATGCCGTGACGCAGGTGATCCATGGTAGACAGGTGGTCTTTCCACAGATCGTCGAGGACGCGCAGGACGATTTGTTTTTCGAAGGTGCGCAGCGCTTCGGCGCTTGCCGCTTCTTCTTTCTCGTTGTACGCCGCCAGCAGCTCGGTCATGAGCTTCTCGCGCAGGGTTTCTTCGTACAGGTGATCGTCTTCGTCGAGCCATTGCTGGATCGGCAACGCCACGCCGAAGTCGCTCTGCAACGCGGCTTCCAGGCCGGCCACGTCCCACTGCTCGGGCAGCGATTGCGGTGGAATGTGCGCGCTGACCGTGGCGTTGAGCACGTCCTGACGGAAATCGGCGATGGTTTCGCCAATGTTGTCAGCGGCCAACAAACTGTTACGCATGTGATAAATCACTTTACGTTGTTCGTTGTTGACGTCATCGAACTCGAGCAGTTGTTTACGAATGTCGAAGTTGCGACCTTCAACCTTGCGCTGAGCCTTTTCGATGGCGTTGGTCACCATGCGGTGCTCGATCGCTTCACCGGACTGCATGCCCAGGGCCTTCATGAAGTTCTTCACCCGATCAGAGGCGAAGATGCGCATCAGGCTGTCTTCCAGCGACAGGTAGAAGCGGCTGGAACCGGCGTCACCCTGACGACCGGCACGACCACGCAACTGGTTGTCGATACGGCGCGATTCGTGACGCTCGGAAGCGATGACCTGCAGACCGCCGGATTCCAGCACTTGCTGGTGACGCTTCTGCCAATCGGCCTTGATCTGTGCAATCTGCTCAGGGGTCGGGTCTTCGAGCGAAGCCACTTCCACTTCCCAGTTACCGCCCAACAGAATGTCGGTACCGCGACCGGCCATGTTGGTGGCGATGGTCAATGCGCCTGGGCGACCGGCCTGGGCAATGATTTCGGCTTCTTTTTCGTGGAACTTGGCGTTCAGAACCTTGTGTTCGATGCCTTCTTTCTCAAGCAGGCGCGACATGTGTTCCGAAGTTTCGATGGTTGCAGTACCCACCAGCACCGGACGGCCCTGGGTCATGCATTCCTTGATGTCGGCAACAATCGCCGCGTACTTCTCGTCGGCGGTGAGGAACACCAGGTCGTTGTAGTCTTTACGCGCCAGCGGCTTGTTCGGCGGGATAACCATCACCGACAGACCGTAGATCTGGTGGAATTCGAACGCTTCGGTGTCGGCGGTACCGGTCATGCCGGACAGCTTGTTGTACAGACGGAAGTAGTTCTGGAACGTGGTCGACGCCAAGGTCTGGCTTTCGGCCTGAATGTTCAGGTTTTCCTTGGCTTCGATGGCCTGGTGCAGGCCTTCGGACAGACGACGACCCGGCATGGTACGGCCGGTGTGTTCGTCGACCAGGACAACCTGACCGTCCTGCACGATGTATTCGATGTTGCGATGGAACAGTTTGTGCGCACGCAGACCGGCATACACGTGAGTCAGCAGGCCCAGGTTGTGCGCCGAGTACAGGCTCTCGCCTTCGGCAAGCATGCCGACACGGGTGAGCATGTCTTCGATGAACTGGTGACCGGCTTCGTTGAGTTCGACCTGACGGGTCTTCTCGTCAACGGTGTAGTGGCCAGCCTTGGTGACTTCGCCTTCAACTTCTTCGACGTGCAGTTCCAGTTGCGGGATCAGTTTGTTGATCTCGACGTACATCTTGGAGCTGTCTTCGGCCTGACCGGAGATGATCAGCGGGGTACGGGCTTCGTCGATGAGAATCGAGTCGACTTCGTCGATCACGGCAAAATTGAGTTCGCGCTGGAATTTTTCTTCCATGCTGAACGCCATGTTGTCGCGCAGGTAGTCGAAACCGAATTCGTTGTTGGTGCCGTAGGTGATGTCGGCGGCGTAAGCCAGGCGCTTCTCTTCCGGCGGCTGGAATGGCGTGACCACACCGACCGACAGACCGAGGAATTCGTAGAGCGGACGCATCCAGTTGGCGTCACGACGCGCCAGGTAGTCGTTCACGGTTACTACGTGAACGCCCTTGCCGGACAGCGCGTTGAGGTAAACACCCAGAGTTGCCACCAGGGTCTTGCCTTCACCGGTACGCATTTCCGCGATCATGCCTTCATGCAAGGTCATGCCGCCGATCAACTGGACGTCGAAGTGACGCATACCCATGACACGTTTACCGGCTTCACGGGCGACCGCGAAGGCTTCTGGCAACAGCTTGTCGAGGGTTTCCCCTTTGGCGATGCGGGCCTTGAACTCGTCTGTCTTGGCACGCAACTGATCGTCCGAAAGGGCCACCATTTGCTCTTCGAAGGCATTGACGAGTTGCACCGTCTTGAGCATGCGTTTGACTTCACGCTCGTTCTTGCTTCCAAAAAGTTTCTTTAACAAAGGCGCAAACATATCGGCAGGATCTTCCACACTAAAGGGATGGAGGGCGGCCCCGTGAGTCGCCCGAGCAGCCCTCATGGCCGCATGCGAACGAGCATTCTACCCGGAAACGAAGGTGAGGAAAGTGGCGTTGTTCCACGATGCATGCACTGCGCTGTTACGGGGCTCACTTAAAATAAGGGCTTTTTGCTGAACTTCAAGCCATTCACGGCAGAAGTTACTTGTTGATTTAATGGGTAAAGCGCGCGCAAAGCAATGGGTCAGGCTGATCGAATGCTTTCTGCTACCATGGCCGCTCTGTTACTTCAGGTGTCTGATCATGGCATTTCGCCCCCTCACGGCCAGAGCACCCGCCGTTCTGCTTCGCGAAGCCAAACCGCTGAAAGCCATCTTCGGCCACGCTCAACGCCTGGGTCATTTACAACGTCTGGTGGAAAGCCAGTTGCAGCCTGCCGCACGCGAGCATTGCCATGTGGCGTCGTGGCGCGAAGGCAGTTTGCTGTTGATTGTCACCGACGGTCACTGGGCGACGCGCTTGCGTTACCAGCAAAAACGCTTGCAACGGCAATTGCAGTTGTTTGATGAGTTCGCCAGCCTGACGCGGATTCTGTTCAAGGTTCAGCCGCCGACCGTGCCGCAAGGCGCAGCGGGGCATACGATCAGTTTGTCGAGCGATGCCGGGGCGACGATTCAGGCAACGGCGGACGGTATTACCGATCCAAACCTGCGCGCGGCGCTGGAAAGACTCGCGGCGCACGCCAAACCCAAGGATTGACACACATCCTGTAGGAGCGAGGCTTGCCCGCGAAGAGGTCCTTGAGGACGCCAAAAGCTTCGCGGGCAAGCCTCGCTCCTACAAGGGTTAACGGCGTTTGCTGCCACCGAGCAATGAGCCCATCAACCCGCGCACCAGTTGCCGACCAATCTGATTAGCCGCCTGGCGCATCGCCGATTTCAACGCCTGCCCCGCCGCTGTGCCCAGAAACTCGCCGGCCTTGTCGGTGAAGCTCGGCTCCTCGGCAGCAGGTTTATCCGCTTCAGCCTCAGGCGCCAGCCCCTTGCGCCCCATCAACACTTCATAAGCAGATTCACGATCGATCGGCTTGTCATAACGCCCCTTGAACGGCGAGCCGGCGATCAGCATGGTGCGCTCGGTGGCCGTCAGCGGCCCGATCCGCGACTGCGGCGGCGCGACCAATACGCGCTGGACCATCTCCGGCGTGCCTTTGTCCTGCAAGGTGCCGACCAGCGCCTCGCCGATCCCCAGCTCAGTCAACACTGACAAAGCGTCGAACGCCGGATTCGGCCGGAAGCCCTCAGCCACCGCACGCAGGGATTTCTGCTCCTTGGCAGTGAATGCGCGCAAACCGTGCTGAACCCGCAGACCCAACTGCGCCAGCACGTCATCCGGCAGGTCGCCCGGCGATTGCGTGACGAAATACACGCCAACGCCTTTCGAGCGAATCAGCCGCACCACTTGCTCAAGTCGCTCCTGCAAGGCTTTCGGCGTGTCGGCAAAGAGCAAATGCGCCTCATCGAAAAACAGCGCCAGCAACGGTTTATCGGCGTCGCCGCGTTCCGGCAGTTGCTCGAACAGTTCCGCCAACAGCCACAACAGAAACGTCGCGTAGACCTTCGGCGCTTCGTGGACCAGACGGCTGGCATCGAGCAAGTGAATGCGCCCGCGACCATCGGCCGCCGGTTGCAGGATGTCTTCGAGTTGCAGCGCCGGTTCGCCGAACAAGGCTTCGGCGCCCTGCTGTTCGAGGATGGCCAGGCGTCGCAACAGCGCCTGGCTGGAACCGGTGGTCATCAGCGCCGCGTCATCGCCGAGCAATTGCGGGTTGTCGCGAAGGTGATTGAGCAGCGCTTTCAAATCTTTCAGATCGAGCAGCAACAGGCCTTCGCGGTCGGCGACCTTGAACGCGGCGTACAGCGCCGATTGCTGGCTGTCGGTGAGTTCGAGCAACGCGCCGATCAGCAGCGGGCCCATTTCACTCAAGGTTGTGCGCAGTGGATGACCGGACTCGCCGTGGATGTCCCACAAGGTCACGGGATAAGCCTGCGGCGTGTAATTGAGCCACGGCATCCCGGCGATGCGCTCGGCGACCTTGCCTTGCGGGTTGCCGGCGGCGCCGAGTCCGCACAAGTCGCCCTTGATGTCGGCAGCGAACACCGCCACGCCGGCATCGCTGAAGGCTTCGGCCAGCCGTTGCAAGGTGACGGTTTTGCCGGTGCCGGTTGCGCCCGCGACCAGACCGTGACGGTTGGCCAGGCGCATGGCCTGAGCAATCGGCTGCCCTGCAAGGTCGGCGCCGATAACGAGTTTCGAGGAGTCAGGCATTTTGTCACCCATGGTTAATCTTTGATCGTTGACGGCCGATAAATAATGGCGAGAACCAGACTGAAGAGAGCCTCGGACATTCCCTAAGGAGAGACGGAATATCAGCTTGATTTCACGCTGCCCGATTTGCCCGTGCTTATAAAAGCACGACCTGGACATTAAGACCTTAGCGGACACCCCAAGCCATGAACAAAAATCTGCGTTTCAGCCATAAGATCCTGCTTGCGGCCGCACTGGTCGTCATTGCCGCTTTTGCTTCGTTCACGCTGTACAACGATTATCTGCAACGCAACGCGATTCGCGAAGACCTCGACAACTACCTCACCGAGATGGGCGAAGTCACCGCCAGCAACATCCAGACATGGCTGAGCGGGCGCATTCTGCTGATCGACAACCTCGCGCAGAACATCGCGATCAACCCCGAGCAGGCCACTGTTTCCAGCCTGCTGGAGCAGAAAGCGCTGACGTCGACGTTCATGGCATCCTACCTCGGTGACGCCACCGGGCACTTCACCATTCGCCCCGACGCGAAAATGCCTGACGGCTTCGACCCGCGCGTTCGCCCCTGGTACAAAGGCGCGGAAAGCAGCAGCACGCCGACCCTGACCGAACCGTACATCGATGCCGCGACCGGCCAAACCATCATTTCCATCGCCACTGCCTCGAAGAAAGCCGGGCAAAGTGTCGGCGTGGTCGGCGGCGACTTGAGCCTGCAAACGCTGATCGACACCCTCAGCGCTCGCGACTTCGACGGCATGGGCTACGCGTTCCTGGTCAGCGCCGACGGCAAGATTCTGGTACACCCGGACAAAGCCATGGTGATGAAATCCCTCAGCGAGGCTTACCCACAGGACACGCCACGGATCAACAGCGACTTCAGCGAAGTCGACGTCGACGGCAAAACACGCATCGTCACGTTCACGCCGATCAAGGGTTTGCCCTCGGTCAACTGGTACATCGGCCTGTCGGTGGACAAGGACAAAGCCTTCGCCATGCTCAGCGAATTCCGCACCTCGGCGGTGATTGCGACGGTGATTGCCGTGGCCATCATCATCGCCCTGCTCGGCATGCTGATCCGCATCCTGATCCAGCCGTTGCACGTGATGACCCGCGCGATGCAGGACATTGCCGACGGTGAAGGCGATTTGACCAAGCGCCTGACCATTCAGAACCAGGATGAATTCGGCATCCTCGGCACCGCGTTCAACCGTTTTGTCGAGCGCATTCACACCTCGATCCGCGAAGTATCCTCGGCCACCGGCCAGGTCAACGAAGTTGCCTTGCGGGTGGTGGCGGCGTCGAACTCGTCGATGTTCAACTCCGACCAGCAAGCCTCGCGCACCAACAGCGTGGCCGCCGCGATCAACCAGCTCGGCGCTGCTGCGCAGGAAATCGCGCGCAATGCCGCACAAGCGTCGAATCAGGCCAGCGATGCCCGCAGCCTCGCCGAGGATGGTCAGCAAGTGGTCGATCGCAGCATCAAAGCGATGAATCAGCTGTCGAGCATGCTCAGCGCGTCGAGCAGCAATATCGAGTCGCTGAACAGCAAAACCGTGAACATCGGGCAGATTCTCGAAGTGATCACCAGCATTTCCCAGCAAACCAACCTGCTGGCGCTCAACGCCGCGATTGAAGCGGCGCGCGCGGGTGAAGCGGGTCGCGGCTTTGCGGTGGTCGCCGACGAGGTGCGCAACCTCGCGCACCGCACGCAGGAATCGGCGCAACAAGTGCAGACCATGATTGAAGAGCTGCAAGTCGGCGCCCGCGAATCCGTCAGCACCATGAGCGAGAGCCAGCGCCACAGTCAGGACAGCGTGGAAATCGCCAACCTGGCCGGCGAACGCCTGAACAGCGTGACCCTGCGCATCGGCGAAATCGACGGGATGAACCAGTCGGTGGCGACCGCGACCGAGGAGCAGACGGCCGTGGTGGAGTCGATCAACGTCGACATTACCGAGATCAACACGCTGAACCAGGAAGGCGTGGAAAACCTGCAATCGACGTTGCGCGCGTGTTCCGATCTGGAGCAGCAAGCGGCGCGGTTGAAGCAGTTGGTGGGCAGTTTCCGCATCTGATGTGCGCCTGAAGGCCTCATCGCAAGCAGGCTCGCTCCTACATTGGAATGCATTTCCCTGTAGGAGCGAGGCTTGCCCGCGAAGGCGACCTCACCAACACCCCATCCCTCGCTGATACCCCCGCCCGCAAAACCTCAACCGAACATCTATCCTTGTTAAAGGTCAACCGAGGAAGAGCCACGGCCCAGAGGGATGTTCATCGTGCATATCGCTGACATAACCATGTTCTACGCCCCTGCCAGCGGTGGCGTGCGCACTTATCTGGATGCAAAACATCGTCGCCTGAGCATCAAGCCGGGCATTCGTCACAGTCTGTTGATCCCCGGTTCACACTTCAGTGAACAGGACGGCATCTACACCGTTCCCGCCCCCGCCCTGCCCTTCGGCAAGGGTTATCGCTTCCCGCTGCGGCTGGCGCCGTGGCGCAACGTTCTGCAGGATTTGCAGCCGGATCTGATCGAAGTCGGCGATCCGTACCTCACCGCATGGGCGGCACTGGATGCGCGGCGGCAACTCGACGTGCCGGTGATCGGCTTTTACCACTCGGACTTGCCGCTGCTGGTGAGTAATCGCATGGGCAACTGGCTGACGACCAATGTCGAAGCCTACGTCAGCAAACTGTATGGCAACTTCGACCGGGTGCTGGCGCCCAGCCAAGTGATGGCCGACAAACTCACCGGTCTCGGCGTGCGTAATGTCTTCGTGCAGCCACTCGGCGTCGATTTGCAGACATTCAATCCCGGCGCCCGCGATCCGGAGTTGCGCGCCGAGCTGGGAATTGCTGAAGACACCCGGCTGCTGATCTTCGCTGGCCGTGGTTCGAAAGAGAAAAACCTGCCGGTGCTGCTCAATTGCATGAAACGCCTCGGCCCGCGTTACCACTTGTTGCTGGTCGGTTCCTCAATGCCGGCGCAGGTGCCGGACAATGTTAGCGTGATCGATGAGTTTTGCCCGGCGCCGCAAGTCGCGCGGCTGATGGCCAGTGCCGACGCGCTGCTGCATGCCGGCGATCAGGAGACTTTTGGCCTGGTGATCCTCGAAGCCATGGCCAGCGGGATTCCGGTGGTCGCAGTGGCCGCCGGGGCGTTCAGCGAAATCGTCAGCGAACATTGCGGTTTGCTCTGCGCGCCGAACAATCCCTTGGCGATGGCCAATGCCGTGCGCGAATTGTTCAGCCAGGGCAGCGTCACGCTCGGCCAGCAGGCGCGGCAACATGTCGAGCGCCATTACGCCTGGGACGCGGTGGTCAACAGCCTGCTCGGGCATTACCACGCGGTGCTCGGCAGCCATATGCCGCTGGCCGCGAATGGTTGAAAGCGATGAATCCGCCAACCCTGTTACTGGTCCTGCACGATGTCGCGCCGCAAACCTGGGCGGATTACCAACCTTTCGTCGACGCTGTCGATGCCTTGGGTAATGTGCCGATCACCTGGCTGGTGGTCCCCGATTTTCACAAAAACAATCAGCTTGCAGCGCATGGAGATTTTCGCCGAATGCTCGACAGCCGCGTCGCGCGCGGTGACGAACTGGCGCTGCACGGCTACTTCCATTGCGACGACGGGCCGCCGGCGCATTCCCCGCGAGACTGGTTCATGCGTCGCGTCTACACCCACGAAGGCGAGTTCTACAGCCTCTCGCAAACCGCCGCCCTCGCGCGTTTGCAGGCTGGCATTGAGGTGTTTCGCCGTTACAATTGGCCGCTCGAAGGTTTTGTCGCGCCGGCCTGGCTGATGAGTGATGGCACCCGCCAGGCATTGCGCCAGTTGCCATTGAGTTACACCAGCGACCCGCAACATCTGTATCGTCTGCCGGACTTTTGCGTGATCGACGCCCCCGGGCTGGTCTGGAGTGCGCGCAGTGCGTGGCGGCGCGGGTTGTCGAAAGTCATCAGCGATCAGCGCGAACAACGCTGGCGGCAGGCGCCGGTGATTCGCCTGGGCCTGCACCCGGTGGACATGCGCCACGCCTTTTCGCGCAATTATTGGCTACAAACACTTAAACGCTTAATGGATGAGGGCCGTGTGCCAATGACCAAGGCCAACTGGCTGGAGCTGCAACCTGATCGTATCGGCCACGGCGCATGAGTCGCGGGATTCTGCTGTTTCTTGCGTTGCTCGCGGCGGTGATGATTCCGCTGGTGCTGGGCGGCAATGAAACCTGGTCGCGGCTGCAAAGCTTTCCGCTGAGCGGATTGCTGATCATGTTCGGCATGATTTTGCTGTGCTGGGTGGTCAACACCATGCGCTTGCGCCTGTTGCTCGGCGATCAACGGCACAAAGTCACGCGGGTCAAAAGCCTGGGTGTGGTCATGGCGGCCGAGTTCGCCTATTGCGCCACGCCCGGCGGCAGCGGCGGACCGCTGACGATCATGGCACTGCTGGCGCGCAACGGCGTGCGCCCGGCGCGTGGCAGCGCGGTGTTTGCCATGGACCAGTTGAGCGATCTGCTGTTTTTCCTCTGCGCGCTCAGCGGGATCTTGATTTATGCCCTGTTCCAGCACCTCAGCCAACGCATGGAATGGCTGCTGACGGTGAGCGCGGTGTCGATGTTTGGCGGGCTGCTCTGCTGTATTGCGGTGGCGCGTTATCACCGTTTGCTGATTCGCCTGGGCGGTCGGCTGCTGGTGCGGCTCAACGTCAAAGGCTCTACGCGGATGCGCTGGGCGCGCAAACTCCTGCATTTTCTGGCGGCATTCACTGACACGCTGAAACTGCCGGTGCCGACGCTGATCAAGGTGTTTGCCCTGACGTGCGTGCATTGGATTTTGCGTTATAGCGTGCTGTACCTGGCGTTGCGCGGTTTGGGCGCGGACTTGCAGTGGGCCTGGAGTTTTCTGATCCAGATGCTGTCGTTGAGTGCGGGGCAGTTCAGCCTGTTGCCGGGCGGTGCCGGGGCGGCGGAGTTGACTTCGGCAGCCTTGCTGGCGCCGATGGTGGGCAAATCGACCGCAGCGGCGGCGATCCTGATTTGGCGAGCAGTGACGTATTACTTTTATCTGGTGGTCGGTGGGCCGGTGTTTCTGATAATGCTCGGGCGACCACTGTTGAAGAAGTTGATGAAGTTCAAACAGGCCTGAATCTCAGTCCTCTTCAGACTGCGGTTTCAACTCTTCCCACAACTGCGCGGCGTCCGGGAAATCGGTGCCGTCGTCCGGGCTCAGCTCATCCGGGTCGTAGCGGCTCAAACAACCTTCGCCCAATGTCGCGGGGGCTTTGGATGTGGCTTTGTCGAGTGGATCGCTCATGTTTGTCTCCCGGTTCAAATCGTTCCCACGCAGAGCATGGGAACGCGCTTGCACTGAGCTTAGAACACCACGGTTTTATTGCCGTGCACCAACACCCGGTCTTCCAGGTGATAACGCAGACCGCGGGCCAGGACCATTTTTTCGACGTCGCGACCGAAGCGCACCATGTCTTCGATGCTGTCGCTGTGGCTGACGCGCACCACGTCCTGCTCGATGATCGGGCCGGCGTCGAGTTCTTCGGTGACGTAGTGGCAAGTTGCGCCGATCAACTTCACGCCACGCAGTGAAGCCTGGTGGTACGGCTTGGCGCCGACAAACGACGGCAGGAAGCTGTGGTGAATGTTGATGACTTTGTGCGCGTATTCGCGGCACAACTCCGGCGGCAGAATCTGCATGTAACGGGCAAGTACCACCACTTCGGCGTCGTGCTGTTTGACCAGACGCGAGACTTCGGCGAAGGCCGGTTCTTTATCCTGTGGATTGACCGGCACGTGGTAATAAGGAATGCCGTGCCATTCGACCATGCTGCGCAAGTCGTCGTGGTTGGAAATCACGCAGGAGATTTCGCAGTCCAGTTCATCGCTGTGCCAGCGGTGCAGCAAGTCCGCCAGGCAGTGCGACTCGCGGCTGGCCATCAACACCACGCGCTTCTTCTGCTCGGTGTCGGTGACACGCCAGTCCATCGAGAACTCTTCGGCGATTGGCGCAAACGCCTCGCGGAAGGCTTCAAGACCGAATGGCAGCGAGTCGGCACGAATTTCGTGACGCATGAAGAACCAGCCGCTCAGATTGTCCGAGTGGTGGCTCGCTTCAGTGATCCAGCCGTTATGTGACGCCAGAAAGTTACTGACTTTAGCAACGATACCGACGCGGTCCGGGCAAGCAATCACCAGCCGAAAAGTGCGCATTTGGGTCAAACTCCAGAACTTCGTAAAGGCCGCCATTCTAGCGATTGCGCAGCAAAACTGCAGTATTGATGATGCCGCGCTCGGCACATTGGGCGCAGGCGCGGCTGGCGCCAGCATCACGCGCTGGCGTAATGGTGCTCACACCAGCGTTCTTCAAGCATGCAATTGTGAATATCTGTGTTGACTGCATCACACTATTTAACTGCACATTGAATTTATGGCTATTTGATCGCAACTCATTTAAATAAAACCCGGGTTAAATGTTTACTTGCTGAAACACCCTGACTATTATTGCCGCACTGTCCCTGCCATCCCGTTTCCTGCATAAGGTAATTCTCATGTCCTTGATCAACGAATACCGCGCCACCGAAGAAGCTATCAAAGAGCTGCAAGCCCGTTTGAAGAATCTGTCCCAAGACGACAAACTGCAAACCGAGCTGGAATTCGAAGGCAAGCTGCGCACCCTGATGGGTGAATACTCCAAGTCCCTGCGTGACATCATTGCGCTGTTGGATCCTGAGTCCAAGTCCAAGGCACCACGTGGCGGCGCAGTAAAAACTACTGGCACCAAGCGTGCGCGCAAAGTTAAACAATACAAAAACCCGCACAATGGCGAAGTCATCGAAACCAAAGGTGGCAACCACAAAACTCTGAAAGAGTGGAAAGCCAAGTGGGGCGGTGACGTGGTTGAAGGCTGGGCTACCCTGCTGGGCTAAGCTGCACGCCGTCACAGAATGATTATGTGACACAAAAGAACGCCAGCGAATGCTGGCGTTTTTTTATGCCTGTGATTCAGCCGGCAATCATTCACTGTTGATGTTCAATCGTTGGCGTAGTCGATCGACATGAATCATCCATTGATTGAGTACTTCCTGCTGAAACGATGTAGCGCTATTGGCCAATTGCGCCGCGTCGCGTGCAAAAGATTCGAGGGTATTTGGCGCGCCCCATTCTGGAGCAGACAAACGTTGCTGACAGAATATGCGCCAGCGTTCTTGCTCTTCCACACTCAGCGTGTCGGGGAAGTTACGGGCGCGATAGCGAAACAATAATTCAGGTAAACGTTCGTCATCGAATGGCCATTGTTGTTGCGCTAATTGCAGCGGGTCGGCGGCCCTGACTTGATCACATAGACGCCGATCGCGATCACCGATAAAGCCATCATATAACTGCTGTTCCGGGTCTTCGCTGGAAGTGAAAGCCTCGCTGGCGTAAATCGCCATGACTTTATCGCGCCAAACTTGTTGTGCGTCACTTAGCCGCAGCGCGCGCTGCTGATACAGCGCCATATCCAGGCCCAGGCGTTGCTGATCTTCAGGGCGAAGTACCGACAACGGTGCGACCACCGGGCACTTGTTGATATGAATGAGTTTGAGCGGCACCGGCAATTCGCCTTCGGCCAGATCATCGCGTCGGGTGTAGAGGCGCTGGCGCAATGTTTCGGCATCGACGTCGAGCAAGCCCTGCGGATCGAGGTGCAAGTCGCAGACGATCAGCGCGTTCTTGTTGCGCGGATGCCACGCCAGCGGCAGCACCACCCCGACAAAACTGCGCGCTGCCGAAAACCGCCCGGAGATGTGCACCATCGGCTGCAACAAGCGAATCTGATCCATGACTTTCTGTTTGCTGCGCAACTGGAACAGCCAGTCGTACAACTTCGGTTGTTTCTGCCGAATCAAGCGCGCCAGGGCAATCGTCGCGCGCACGTCGGACAAGGCCTCGTGAGCGTTGCCGTGATCGATGTTGTTGGCCACCGTCAGCCGATCAAGCTTGAGCGTCACCCGCCCCTGGTCATCCGTTGGCCACTGCAGACCATCGGGACGCAAGGCATAGGCTGCGCGCACCACATCAATCAGGTCCCAACGGCTGTTGCCGCCCTGCCACTCGCGGGCATACGGGTCGAAAAAGTTTCGATACAGGCTGTACCGGGTCATCTCGTCATCGAAACGCAAGGTGTTGTAACCCGCGCCGCAAGTGCCGGGTGCCGCGAGTTGCGCGTGCACCCGCGTCATGAAATCGGCTTCGCTCAAGCCCAGCTCGGCGAGGCGGCTCGGGGTGATACCGGTAATCGCACACGCCGCCGGGTGCGGCAGGATGTCGTCACTGGGCTGGCAATACAGATTGACCGGCTGGTCTATTTCATTGAGCTCAAAGTCGGTGCGAATCCCGGCGACTTGCAAGGGGCGGTCGCAACGCGGGTTGATGCCAGTGGTTTCATAGTCGTACCAGAAGATCGAAGTCACGGGCTGTTCCTGAACTGAAGTCGGGCAAAGTCTAGGCGCACACCGGGCGTTGCGGCCAGTGCTCTGGCGATTCAATCATTTCAGCGTTTGCAGCGTGCACTACATAGTTATGTCGTTTTTACCCGAGAGGCTGCTAGCATCGGCCCCAGATTGCTTGCCGATCCGGCCTCATCATTCAGGTTGACCATGCTCGTGACCACAGCACTGCCAAGGAAAGCGACGCTGTCCCCGCCACTGGACACGCGGTATCACGTCGAAACGCCGGAAGGCATCGACTTGCCACTGCGCCCGGCCGGGTTGCTGGTCCGTGCGCTGGCGTTCAGCATCGACCTGGGTGTGCGCGGGTTGATCCTCGGCCTGCTGTTTATTGTCCTGGCATTTCTCGGTCGACTCGGCGCCGGGCTCGGTTCGCTGCTGCTGTTCGCGATCAGTTGGTGGTACATGGTGCTGTTCGAAGTGCTCAATCAGGGGCGCTCGCCCGGCAAACACCTGATGGGTTTGCGCGTGGTGCAGGACGACGGCACGCCGATTGGCTGGTCGGCCTCGTTGCTGCGAAACCTGCTGCGATTTGTCGATATGCTGCCGTTCGGGTATTTCCTCGGCGCCATCAGTTGCCTGCAACACCCCACTTTCAAACGCCTCGGCGACCTCGCCGCCGGTACGCTGGTGATCTACAGCGAAGCAAAACTGCGCCGCCCGGAATTGCCCGAGGCCCAGCCCCGGCGCCCGGCGTTTGCCCTGACATTGACCGAGCAGCGGGCGATTCTCGGTTTCGCCGAACGCCAAAGTGAATTGTCGCCAGCGCGGGTCGATGAACTGGCCAGCCTGCTCGCGGCCCCTTTGCACGTTGCGCCGCCGCACGCCGTGGCCGAACTCAACGGTATCGCTCGCGGCTTGTTGGGTCCGACATGAAGCAAAGCCTTTTCGAGAGTCGGCACAAGGCCGAATGGGAGCACTTCGCGCTGGTCCTCGAACGCCTGGAGCGCGGCAAGCCTACTGCGCGCATCGCCAGTTTCCCCAAAGACTATCGTCGGCTCTGCCATCATCTGGCACTGGCGCAAGAACGCGGCTACAGCAGTTTTCTCGTCGACTCGTTACAGCATCAGGTGCTGCGCGGGCATCAGCAGTTTTATCGGCACCGCAGCCGGTTCGGGGCGAATGCGCTGGCGTTCATCCTCGCCGACTTCCCGCGACTGGTGCGCCAGCAGTGGCGGTTTGTGCTCGCGGCGGTGCTGATGTTTTTTGGCAGTCTGATCGGCATGGGACTGTTGGTTTACCTGTTCCCGGAGCTGATCTACAACCTGATCCCGGCCGATCAGGTCAGCGAGATGCAAAGCATGTACGACCCGGTGGCCGGGCACCTCGGGCGCTCGGCCGAACGGGCCGCGAGCGAAGACTGGGTGATGTTCGGTTACTACGTGATGCACAACATCGGCATCGCGTTTCAGACCTTCGCCAGTGGTTTGCTGTTGGGTCTGGGCAGCGTGTTTTTCCTGATCTTCAACGGTTTGACCATCGGCGCGGTGGCCGGGCACCTGACGCAAATCGGCTACGGGCAAACCTTCTGGTCCTTCGTGATTGGCCACGGTGCCTTTGAATTGAGCGCCATCGCCCTGTCCGGCGCGGCGGGTCTGCAACTTGGCTGGGCGCTGATTGCCCCGGGCCGCTTGCCCCGCGCCGAGGCGTTGCGGGTGGCGGCGCGCAAGAGTGTGCTGCTGATTTG
This sequence comes from Pseudomonas sp. SJZ131, assembly GCF_007828705.1. Taxonomy (NCBI): domain Bacteria; kingdom Pseudomonadati; phylum Pseudomonadota; class Gammaproteobacteria; order Pseudomonadales; family Pseudomonadaceae; genus Pseudomonas; species Pseudomonas sp. SJZ131. The sequence goes on from NZ_VIVC01000005.1 coordinate 52,792, forward strand.
CGGGGTGATGCTGTTTCTGTTGATTGCCGCGTTTGTCGAAGCCTATTGGTCGTCGATGACCACGGTGACGCCGCTCACCAAATACCTGGTCGGCGCCGCGTTGTGGTTACTGGTGCTCGCTTATCTGCTGCTCGCCGGACGGACTCGCCATGCGCCTGAGTGATGCCACCGTCGTCATTCGCCCGCGTAACAGCTGGGAAGCCATGGACCTCGGCGTGTTGCTGAGCCAGCGCCATCGACGCCTGTTGATGACCAGTTGGGCCATCGTCACTTTGCCGATTTTCATTCTTCTAAGTGTGCTGCTGTGGGATTCGCCGTCGCTGGCGGTGTTTATTTTCTGGTGGCTGAAACCGGCGTTCGAACGCCTGCCGCTGTACATCCTGTCGAAGGTCCTGTTTGGCGAAACGCCCACGCTCAGACAAGCGCTGCGCGAATGGCCGCGCCTGCTCAAGCCGCAATTATTTGCCAGCCTGACGTGGCGGCGCTTGAGCCCGAGTCGCAGTTTTGTGATGCCGGTGGTGCAACTTGAAGGCCTCGACGGCGTGCAACGTCAGCAGCGTCTGGCGGTATTGCTGCAACGCAATGCCGGCGCCGCGCAGTGGCTGACGATCATCGGCGTGCACCTGGAAACCGCGTTGTGGGTCGGCCTGATGGTGCTGTTTTACTTGCTGCTGCCGCAACAGATCGAACTCGATTGGGACTGGCAAAGCCTGATCGCCGCCGCCAGTCATGACTGGTTGTGGCTGGAACACCTGACCAACGCCTTTTACGCATTGGTGCTGGTGGTCTGGGAACCGATTTATGTCGCGTGCGGTTTCAGTTTGTACCTGAACCGGCGCACGGTGCTGGAGGCCTGGGATATTGAACTGGTGTTCCGGCGCATGCGTCAGCGCCTGAGCAGCGCGGCGGCAATCTTGCTAGTGGCGCTGATTGTGCTGATCCCGAACACGCAAACGCTGTGGGCCGCCGAGCCGGTGATGTCGCCGGACGCGCCGCGCCTGCTCGATCAGCCGCTGACCAGCCAGGCATCGCGCGACAGCATCAAGGCAATCCTCGAACAGCCGCCGTTCAAGAACAACGAATCGGTGACCCGCTACCGTTTCGGCGAGGAGCAGTCCGCCAGCCAAAGCCAAGAGGATGGCAGCGCCCCGGACTGGTTGAAAACCCTGCTGAGGTTGCTCGACGGCCAGGGTTTCGGCGCCATCGCGACACTGTTGGAAGTGCTTTTGTGGGGCACGCTGATTGCCGCGCTCGGTCTGTTGATCTGGCGTTATCGCGAGTGGTTGCAGGCGTTCGTCAGCCGCCGACCGACCCGCCGAGCCCAAGTCGAGCGGGCGATACCCAAGCAACTGTTCGGGCTCAATGTGCATCAGCAAACCCTGCCCGCCGACGTCGCGGCGGCGGCCGAACAACTCTGGCAGAGCAATCCTCGCGAAGCGCTTGGCTTGCTTTATCGCGCGCTGCTCAGCCGGTTGTTGCATGACTTCAATCTGCCGTTGAAAGACGCCGACACCGAGGGCCAGGTGCTCGAGCGCGTCGGCCACCTGCAGCAACCGGACTTGCTCGCGTTCAGCCAAACCCTCACCCAACACTGGCAAGCCATGGCTTACGGGCACCGCTTGCCACCAGCGCAGTCGCAGCAGCAACTGTGCGACGGCTGGCGAGCGCTGTTTCACTCGGGAGCCGCGCATTGAGCCGGCGCGGATGGCTGGCGCTCGGCGCGGTGGTGGCCCTGTTGCTCGGTGCTTTGGGCGTTTATCTGTACCTCAACGCCACGCCGTATCAGGAGATTGTCGACCACGGCCCTTCTCCGGAGGCACGGGCCAATCCGTATCTGGCGGCTGAGCAGTTTCTGCGCAAACAAGGATTGGCAGTCACCCACGCCAACAGCCTCGACGTGCTGCCCGGCATCGACCCGCACCAGAACAGCCTGCTGCTGTTCGGTGATCGTTCGAACATGACCCCGCGCCAGGTTGATCAAGTGCTGAACTGGACCCGTGCCGGTGGCCGATTGCTGTTTGTCGCCGAGGCGCTGTGGGATGAAAAAACCGGCCAGAGCAATGACCTGCTGCTCGACCGGGTGCAAGTGCATCAATCCCTGAGCAAAGACCTCAAAGAGCCGCCGCCAGACTCCCTTGACGATGCCTTTCCAAAACTGACCAAGCTGTATCTGGAAGATGAAGAGGCGCCCGCCTACGCCGGTTTCGATACTGCATTCCATCTCGAAGACCCGAACAATCTCGCGCAGGCCTGGGCCAACAGCGGCAAGGCAACGCACATGATGCAACTGACCCACGGGCTCGGATCGATCATCGTGGTCACCGACGCCGACCTGTGGATAAACCCGGCCATCGCGCAATACGACAACGCCTGGCTGCTTTGGTACTTGAGCGCCGACACCAGCGTGACGCTGCTGTACAACAGCGAACACGATTCGCTGCTGACCTTGCTGCTGCGCTATTTTCCGCAAGCGCTGGTGGCCCTCGCGGCGTTGATCCTGCTCGGTTGCTGGCAGGCCGGCGTGCGCCATGGGCCGCTGTTGCAACCACCCGCGAAAGCCCGCCGGCAACTTCAGGAACACCTGCGCGCGAGCGCCGATTTCATGCTCCGGCGCAACGGCCAGGACAGTCTGCTGCAAGCCTTGCAGCACGACATCCTGCGCCGCGCCCGCCGCCGCCATCCCGGTTTTGAACAACTGGCGGTTGCCGAACAATGGCTGGTGCTGTCGCGCCTGACCCGACAACCGACCCGCGCCATCAGCCAGGCCCTGAGCCCGCGCCCGAAACAGCGGCTGTCCAGCGCTGAGTTCAGCCGTCAGGTCGCCCACCTGCAAACTTTGAGGAATGCCTTATGAGTGACATCGAGCCCGGCACCGAACAACACGCCGCCCAGCAACGCCAGCGTGCCAGTCAACTGGCGCAGTCGGTGCGCGGCGAATTGCGCAAAGCCGTGATCGGCCAGAACAGCGTGATCGACGACGTCCTGACCGCGTTGATTGCCGGCGGCCACGTGTTGCTCGAAGGCGTGCCGGGGTTGGGCAAAACTTTGCTGGTGCGCGCCCTCGCCCGCTGCTTCGGTGGCGAGTTTGCGCGGATCCAGTTCACCCCGGATTTGATGCCCAGCGACGTCACCGGGCACGCGGTGTACGACCTGCAAACCGAGCAATTCAAACTGCGCAAAGGCCCGTTGTTCACCAACCTGCTGCTGGCTGACGAGATCAACCGCGCGCCGGCCAAGACCCAGGCTGCGCTGCTCGAAGCGATGCAGGAACGCCAAGTCACCCTTGAAGGCCGGGCACTGCCGATCGCGCAGCCGTTCATGGTCCTCGCCACGCAAAACCCGATTGAACAGGAAGGCACTTATCCACTGCCGGAAGCGGAACTGGATCGCTTCATGCTCAAAGTGCGTATGGATTATCCCGACGCCGAGCAGGAGCTGGACATGGTGCGCCAGGTCAGCCGTTCAACCCGCGCCGACATGCTCGACGTGCAGCCGCTGCGCACGGTGTTGCAGGCCAAGGACGTGATGGCGTTGCAGCGGATTGCCAGCGACTTGCCGCTGGACGAACACGTGCTCGACTACGCCATCCGTCTCGCCCGCGCGACGCGCACCTGGCCCGGCCTGACGTTAGGCGCCGGGCCTCGCGCATCGATTGCGCTGGTGCGTTGCGCGCGGGCGCGGGCGTTGTTGCGCGGTGGCGAGTTTGTGATCCCGGACGACATCAAGGGCTGCGCGCTGGCGGTGTTGCGCCATCGCGTGCGGATCGCGCCGGAGCTGGATATCGAAGGCCTGAATGTCGATCAGGTGCTGCAACAGCTGCTCGACCAAGTCGCGGCGCCACGCCTGTGAAACCGTCGCGTCTGCTGCTGATCTGGCTGTGCGTGCTGCTCGGTTTCGGCATGGTGCTGGGGACGTTGCGCGCGCTTGAATTCGCCCTTCCAGACAATCTGTCTTCGATCAGTTGGGCGCTGTTGCTGGCGCTGCTGGTGTTGAGCGTGATCGACGCAATCCGCCTCAAACGCTTGCCCGCACCGCGGCTCAAACGGCAGATGCCCGGCAGCCTGGCACTGGGCCGCTGGGGCGAGGTGCAACTGGAAGTCGAACACGATTTTACCGATGCACTGACCGCGCACATTTTCGATCACGTCCCCGATGGATTGAGCTTCGAACACCTGCCGCTGACACTCGAGTTGCAACCCGGCCAACGCAGTTTGATCAGCTATCGTCTGCGCCCGTTGCGCCGTGGCCATTTCAGTTTCGAACGGTGCGAAATCAACCTGCCGAGCCCGATGGGCCTGTGGTCCGCCAAACGCTTGCTGAGCGTCAGCGACAGCACTCGGGTCTACCCGGATTTCGCGCGCCTGTATGGCGGTGAATTGCTGGCGGTGGACAACTGGCTCAGCCAACTCGGTGTGCGTCAGCGGCAACGGCGCGGCCAGGGGCTGGAGTTTCATCAGTTGCGCGAGTACCGCGAGGGCGACAGCTTGCGCCAGATCGACTGGAAAGCCACCGCCCGCCAACGCACGCCAATTGCCCGGGAATATCAGGACGAACGCGACCAGCAGATTGTTTTCATGCTCGACTGCGGCCGCAGCATGCGCAGCCAGGACGGTGAACTGAGCCACTTCGACCATGCGTTGAATGCCTGCCTGCTGCTGAGTTACGTCGCGTTGCGTCAGGGCGATGCCGTCGGGTTGAGCACCTTCGCCAGCGATCAACCGCACCACCTCGCCCCGGTCAAAGGGCCGGGCCAACTCAAGGTTTTGCTCAACGCCGTTTACGACCTCGCCAACACCCCGCGCCCCGCCGACTATCAGGCCGCCGTCAGCCACTTGCTGGCCCGGCACAAGCGCCGTTCATTGGTGGTGCTGGTGACCAACCTGCGCGATGAAGATGACGAAGAATTGCTCGGCGCGGTCAAACGTCTGGGCCAGCAACATCGCGTACTGGTTGCCAGTCTGCGCGAGGACACGCTGGATGAATTGCGCCAATCGCCGGTGCAAACCTTGCCTGAGGCGTTGATGTATTGCGCCACGGTGGATTACTTGAACGCGCGGGCCGAACTCCATGAGCGCTTGAGTGCTCATGGCGTCCCGGTGCTGGAGGCCCGGCCCGCAGAACTGGGGGCCGGGTTGGTGACGCGGTATTTGAGTTGGAAGAAGGCTGGGGTGTTTTAGTTTTCCTGCGTGATCTGCGCGCAGTTTGCGAGGTTCGGGATGGGTAACGAGGAACCCATCGACATGGCATTCAGCGGGGACAGCTTGAGCAGGCGAGACGCCTCCAGTTGCAACGCAAACGCGCCGCCCCGCGACCCTGAAACCGTCCAACTCAAGCCTTCGGTGGTGAATGTTCGTGCCTGGCCTAGCGCCGGTCGGATCGTGTTCAATCCCAACTCGTTAGAAGCAATGTAGCCTTTCAATCCGAGGCTGATCTCACGTCCGAGCAGGTGGCTGTTCGAGTTATCGACCGACAACTTGATCATATGCACCTGGGTGATTCGCGGAAATCGGGTCTGAGCCCCCCAAACCGTGACGGGTTCATCGTTCAATTGCACCCTCGCATCATCCCAAGGCACCGCCGTCACTGACTGGACGCTGAATGAATGCGTAACCGTCGACAACGCGTCATTACCGACACCCTGCAGCGTCGCAACCACATCGACACGTTTGACCTCTTCTGCGGTATAAGCAAAATAAGCCCAGCCATCACCATCGGTCAGTACACGCACCGGTTGCTCTTCTACGGTAAAGATCACTTCCGTGCCTGCCGCCGCCCGCAATGTGCCGGTCGACCGAATGTTGAGGCCCAACCACACACTTTCCCCGACAGCTGGATCAAACGCGGCTTCGTGCACCTCGCCAATCTCGATACGGTAGTGCCCGACTGGATCGTCATCCATGCCCGACGTTTCCTCCAGAGGCGGCGCCGCCACAGCGCCGGAGCCAGGGGCGAGGATGCCAACCGCCAGCACGGTAAATGAAAACTCTACGGTGGGCGATTTACCCGTTCCGTCATACGGGCTGGGCACCGTGGCAATGATTTTGATATCGCCAGGCTTGACAGCCTCGTAGGTAAAACGCGCCCATCCATTGCCTGCCGACGGTACTGGGGTCGAAACCTCTCCCTCTTGGAAATCCACTGCAAAGCGGTCCACCGATAAGCCGGTGTAGTAAGAACGCGGATGGATCTCCATGACGACCTGTTCGCCTAAAACGGGATCGTAGGTCGGGCCACGAACGTCGCTCTCGTTGATGATCATTCGGTTGTGCCCTAACGCCAAGTCAAGCGCCGGGTAAACGAAGGAAGCTTGGGTGAGTGATAGTGCGAGGCCTAATGCTGCGCTTTCAGTACTGTCACGGCAGTCAAGTGTCCACGACAGGCCTGCGCTGCCCAGCTCACGTGCTGCGCCCGGCTCAGGCTCAAGCTTTACGTGCGGTGAAACGCTGGGTGGATTCACCCACGAGGCGGCGACTTCCAGGCCGGTCAACAAGCTGCCTGGTTTAGGTGTGAAGCGTAAGGTGTGTTGACCGCCCAGACACGGATACCAGGTGGCCCCGTCAGGCTGGGCCTGATCATCCAGTGTGAAGGTGCCCTCTTCCGCCAGCGTTTTGGCCAGTAATCGACCTTGCAACGTATAGGTGTCCAACTCGTCATGACAGACGTGCAACTGGAAACGGGCACTCGTTGTGGCGGACGAGCGGACGCTCCACACCAGCCCCTCGGCGGTCATTTGCCGTTTTTCCGCCAGCGGCGGGTCGAAATCGAAGGCCAGATCACCCGTCTCGCTGAGCAGATCGAGATAGATGTCTTCGTTCAGCAGGATGTCGTCCAGCGGCATGATCCGCAGCTCGACCGCCTCGGCATCGCGAAAGCACAGAAGCCCGGTTGGCCCTTCCCCGCGGCCGTCCAATGTCACCGTGACCAAACTGCTCCATGGGTCCTCAGCCAACACTTTGATCGCAAATTCGTGTTTGACCTCAGGGCCCCGGTAGGGGCTGGCGGCTCTGGCGCTGACAGTGAAATCACCCTCTTGGACAGGTTCAAAAGGGTATTCGCTGCGCCCATCGTCACCTGATGGCAAGATTCTGCCTGGCGCACCGTTGAGGCTCCATTCGACGTCGATATTGGAGACACTGCCCACACCAGGCACCCGCGACAGTATTTGCACTTCCAAGGGCAGGATGGCACCGCCCACCGATGGAAATCTGCTCGGTTGACTGACCTCACCAACGGCCAGCCAGTTATGCGCCAGTTTGAGTGTTTGCAAGGGCGCAGGCAGTAATAGTTTTGAGCAACTGATACTGAGTATGATCGAGCTGTCACGGCGGTTTTCACACGCCATGCTCCACGTCACGCCTTGCCCGGCGATCGGGCTCCAGCTCTCCAATGCAGGGTGGACAACAATGCCCAAGCCCGCAGCGGTGTCTTCGCCCAGCCAAAGCAATGCAAGATCGGTTTCGGCCAACGCATGTCCAGGCGCAAACTTCACGCTGATTTCATGACTGCCACCGCGGCAGGGGTAAGCGATATCCGCGCCCCACGGCGACTCGACGTCCGGCGCGTCCAGCCCGAACGTTGCACCGAGCCAAGGATCTTGCTGCAACGCTGTAACCTCAAATGCGTGGCACGCATCTTCTTTTTTATAGTGGCTGTCGACACTGGCGACGATCTGCCACTTGCCCTCCAGTTCCGGCGTATAGACCAATGTGGCTTCACCGTTGCCGTCGGTGGATGTTTTGCACAGCTCACGATCGTCTGCCGGGTTTGCGCCTTTCAAGGTCCAGGTGACTTGCCGATCTGCCATTCGGGTTTGCGTGTAATGGGACTCCACCCGCACCTGCAATTCGACGTTTTGCCCAAGGTCGATGACCGGATAGTAGATTGCTGATTGCAGCGCAATGACATCCAGTTGAAAGTGCCCGCTGATCGCAGCTAGCGGATAGTCCAGGGCAGTGTATTGGCTACGCACTGCCAGCCTGTGCCGGATTTCTCTGTCCTCGACTGCCCAGGCGCAATAGATGCTCCAGGGCTCAATCAGCGAACGCTCCTGTCCCCATGGCGGTGCAGCAGAGAGAATATTTTGCGGGTCAGCTGTGCCGCCCTCAACCAGCAAACCGGCCTGCGTCCCGACCCACAGACTGTCCGCCACCGGTGTCAGTGCCACGTTATGCGTCGCACCAAAACACAGATGCAGTGGCTGATCAGGTGATTGCGTCTCGCCATCGATTGTCACGTGGGCCAGCCGCAATGGCTCCAACATCAATTCCACTCGCACGAAAGCAACGCGCAAACCACGACCCATTCCGGGCGAGGCATTGGGCGGCGTGATGAACGTGAATGTCACGCTCGTTTCTTCACAATCCAACGCGAGTGCATACGGGTACTCGACGAGGTAAAGATCCAGCAGCACGCCTTCGCCATCAACGACCGGTTGCGACAGGCGTGAAGGCACAAGCTTGAGTTCCACTTCGCCGCCCATTCCCGGCGCCACGCGCAGTGTGCATTCGGCACCCTGCGTCGCCTCGTAATGGAAGATCAATTTATATTCAGCCCGGCCGATCGTCGGACGCGGCAGCGGCGCCAGGCTAACGGTCTGGCTGGCACTGCCCTGATTCACCGCTCCCATGAAACCAACCAGCTGGTTTTCCCACATCCCCGATTGACGTGTGACGAGTTGGGAATTGCTAATCTCCCAACCGTCCAGATTCTCCGGGAATTCGCCGTTTTCGATGAAGCTCTGATTAGCTAGAACCTGACGCTGGATCATGGCTGTATCCTCTTCGCGCGAGTAGCGGACCGGGGTTTGGTGTCGGGCTGGTCGAGCATTGCGCTGACGCTGGGTTTGAGTTCATCTTCGACCAATGCAGCAAAACCGGGACCGCCATCCCGTGCTTGATAGACCAGGGTAAGAATGATGTCTGTCACTGACTCCAAAAGGCTTCGTTGCAGGGCCTGATCCGCCCGTGGGAAGGTCAGGCGATATTTGGCGTGCGCGCCGGTTCCTTCAAAGGGTGCATAGCGGCCGTCGTCCAGAACGTCGAACAAGCCGTTGTCGTTCAACCCGTGCGACAGGCCTATTTGTTGGTAAGGACGCAGGTTTTGCACCAGTTTGTCAGCCGCAGGAACGGACTCTGGAGCGGAGCCATGCAGGTATCTGACGGCGCCGATGTCGGGCTCAAGGATGGTTGCGCTGCTGTCCTGGATCAACACGGCGCAAACATTCTGGTAGGGTCCCAGCAACGCCGGGATCGTCAATGACAGCTGCTTGACCTGCCGGCAGTAGTGGCCCGGATAGTCTTCGTTGAACATTTTTTCGTTCAAGCTGAATTCGACATTGCCTTCATCGAGTGCCGACTGCCAACGATCACCGAGTAACGTTTTCAGGGAGATCGATTTGGTCAGCTGCAAGCGATGCTCATCGCGTTTGATGCGGGCGGTAGCCATCCTGAGCAAATCGAGTTTGAGCGAATAACCGGCAGTGAGCCCGTGATAGGTATCCATCCAGACGTCAGGACGGACAAAGCGCGTTTTGTAATCTCCCATTTCGTATTGCCAGCAGGTTTCAGCGCACAGAGCAAGCCCGGCGACAACGTCGTACACCTGATAAATCAGTGTCTTGAGCTGGCCGACCACCCAGTTGCTCAGCTCCCGTCCGGTACTTCGATTCTTGTAAAACGCGTAAACGGCACCGGCCTGGGTGTTGGCAATTTCAGCCTGCAGCAACGCAGCACGCGCGGCCGCAATCGCGTGTTCCTGAGCCAACAGTTGTTCGCGCACCACGCGCGACTCTGCATGCGACTGGTCCAGCGTATGCTGCCAATCTTCCTGGCGCCGACGGTATTGCTCGTTGATGCTGGCCTCGTCAGCTTCGCCTCTCATGTAATCGGCAGCCATTTGCAGCCCCTCGGCCACGGCATTCGGAATAGCGGCCAGGCGTGCGCCGCCAGAGGATGTGCCGAAGACATTCGGAATCAGATCCATTGCAGCGCCTAAGGTCCTGAACGCACCAGAACCTACCGCGATATATCTGGCGCTCTGATAACTCTGCAGAACTTCGTTCTCGATCCGCGAAACACCTTCATCGACCAACTGCTGATAGTGCAATGCACGCGCCTCAAGCATGCTCTCGCTCTGGCGCAGTGATGCTGCCGTCGCCTCCAGCTGCGCAATGGTCGCTTCGTGGATTGACCGCGAATATTCCGCCAGCTCTATCATGTGGCCCTGTTGCAGCTCTTCGAGTTCGCCCCGATCGCGCATGTCCAACCAGGTTCTGACCTGCTCCTCGTGCTGGATCAGAAACTCCGTCCCTTGCAGCGCCAGGCTGTGCACCGTTTGCCATTTGTAAGGCACGACCTGTACCTGCCCGCCCGGTGAGCGCGAAGTTCCCTGATGCGCGTTAGCCTGGGCACGCAAGAGGTCCAATGGATCCAGAGGTTGACTGAACAATGGAATCGACAACGGCTGACCATCGATCGAGCGGTTGTGACGTAAATTGTCGAGCCGCTCTTTGAGGAGCGCCCACACCGCGCCGGGACGCTCATTGACGCCGGGGAGGAATACTCCGGAGCCCAGCAAATCGAAGCGCGGAGTGGTTTGCATGCCAGTGGGCACATCCGCCAAACCCAGATTCAGGCTTTGCTCAAAGTTCTTGAGAGGTTCGCGCTCGGCGATTACGGACAGCAAATCTTCCAGCGTCGTCGGGGCCCATGAACGGATGACCTGCGCGTTCGGTTCGCGGCCCATCAGGGACAATGCGCGACTGTAGTTCAGTGCTGCTGCGGCCATGCTGTCGTAGTCGAGACGGCGGAATTGGCTATCGCCCCAATCAATCAGGTTTTGCACATAACGCAGAAAAATGGCGATCTTGAAGTGCACCGGTGCGCAGTAGCCGATCGCATCAGGATCGGACGGTGCCGCGCTTTCGTAAGAGCACTCCAGCGTGGTGTTCTGCAAAGGTCGGCAGCGCCAGTACGCGGGAGCCGCGATCACCTCGAGATCGCCGGGCAACGGCTCGTCCGGCGGGGTAATAGCACGCGCCACCGGATTGAACACATAGGCATACCAGCCTTGCGCTTCGCGATAACGACCCTCGGCCGAAAGGCGTGAACCGACCAGATCCGGGGTATGGAAAAACAGCTCCCAGAAATACAAACCGTTGCAACCGTCAAAGGGTCCGTTCTCTTCAATCGTAAGATCGGGCAGCGACGGTTCGGCGACGTGCTGGGTGTCCCAGGAAAACAATGCATCGACGGAGATTGCAGCGCGACTGCTCAGCAACGGGCCGAATGTGGAATTCAAACGGCTGTACTTGAGCGCCTGCGCTGGATCGTTGAAGCTCAGGAACTGTGCACCTTGCGAGCTGTTTTTATCGATCGAAGGCGTTGTATACAGGCGTGGCGACTGCTTCAGCAGAACGGAAAATTGATTACTTCCGTACACGTCTGCCTGCACGGCGCCGAATCTGAAATCGATTGGTTCATTGACAGGGAAGTTGGTCAGTTCCAGCGAAGCCGTTCCTCGACGGTATGTGCGCCATGGAGTGGCATATTGGCCATTGAGCAAGCCTGTCGATGTCCAGTCAAAAGGGTCGCCATCAGCCATGGCGGGATACTGAAGCCTGAGTTCGACGGAAGCATAAAGCGCTCGGGACACCACTTGATTGCGCTCGTTGCCGACGGCTTCACCCTTTTCCTGCAGAGAGAAACCGGCGCCAGCGAGAATATCGTCGGCGTTGTTGCCAAGCAGGTAAGCCAACGAAATATCGTCAAGGGAAGCGACCGCTTGTGCGACCCATATTCCGTCACCGATCGAACCTTCCTTGAAGTCGTCTATCGCGAACGTGTGCACCAAGGCTTTTTTACCGACATCACCGAGTTGCAGTGCATGCGCTTGAGTTGGCCGCGCGCGAGTAGTCAGCGTAATACTGAGCTCCCGCTCCCCGGCGTCGACGATGCTGACATCAACCGATGGCGAACTCGTCGATGCTCTCCAGTTGATCGACAACCGCTCAAGGACCCGGCCAGTCTCGCGTACCGCAGTGCAGCGCCCGCGAACCCTGAGCACTTCGTAAAAATTGCTATCCGTGCCCTGCTCGCGGGTATGAACAGCATCCAGGAACAGATGGTCTGTGAGCGAACCGATCGGGCTCGCAACGCTGCTGATGGTGACCGTCGAGTAATCCCGAGGCAGCAGCTTCTGTTGCAAGCTATCGGCATCGCGGAATCGGGCAAAGGTCGCCTGCATCAGCGTTGGCGCATCGTCGGCGACCTTGCGAAACAGCGCATCGCGGGTTTCATGGATCTCTATTTCGTGGAACGCGGCCAATCCGTCCAGCCCCTGACGATTGGTATAGCAAACGGCCAGACGATCATCACGCGGGTCACCGTCGCCCAGGGAAACTACAGTCAACCGGCCATTCGATACGTCGTTTTCGCAAACCCGTCGATGTAGCGACACCGGCGCCGACCATTGGCCATTCAAGAAACTGGCAGAGGCTTTGATCTCCAGCGCCCAAGGCTTTTGCACCAGCCCATTGGCGTCGACCTGGCGCTCGCTCCATTCACACCACACCAGCACCGTGCGCCCCCACACGCGCACCGGACGAATATCGACCACGGTGTCTTGCGTAGCCAGTTCGATGGCTCGCCATTCCCCCCACGCGGCGGGGTTGATCTTTTTTTGTTCGTTGTCCAGTTCGACTTTGACAGTGCGCAGATGATAGGCGAACGGTGGCGTGCGTTCGCGTCCGACCAGGTAATACCAGGCGTCTTGAACCGACGCGCCATCGATGTAGCCGTTCAGTACATCCAAATCGCAAACCCGTTGCAGGCTCTGGGTGTATTCCATCAAGCCCTTTTGCACCGAATCGCTGCTCAGGCGCATCTGATTAAGGTTGTTCTCCAGCGAGCGGAACAACTGCGTTTTTCCAAGACGCAGTGTCGGAACGATGTAATTTTCGGCCTGATCCTGCAAGGTGACGTTCGCTGACCAAGTGCTGTAGTGGCTGAGAATCCGATACCAGTACTCAATGTCTTCCGGGTCGAAATGGGCAGCTTCATAGCCCTCCTCCATTCCGCTGTAGACCGACTGAATGTGTTGCTGCAAGCACCGCACGTTGGCAGCGATCCAGGTCGCGTCCAACTGTGCGCCGCTCTGGACATCGAGCATCAGGTAATCACTGAGGTCATCGGGGGTGCGCAGTACCACCGGTCCCTCCCACAGAAGCTGCCCCAGAATCGCTTCCACCATGGCGGCCGTGTACTGTTCCGTCAGCTCATCAATCTGCAATGTTTGCATGATGTTTCTCCTGCTCCTGCGTGATGACTCGGCACACACAGCACCTTGCCAACCAGTGTCTGGATAATCTGTCGACCGATTATTTCGATGGCGACGGTTGCGTGACGGGGCGCTTGCCTAACGTGCCATCGAGCACTAAAGCCTCGTTCAGGACGTCGCAGAACAGACTCAACTGGAAGCGACCATTGCGCACGTTGCCGGTGCGAATCCGCACTGTGAAAGGCTCATCGGTGAAAGGAACGCGCGTCGCGAGAGGCGGCTCGAAGACCATCGCCAGTGCCTGGCTGGAATAGTCGGAGCTCCAGCCGAGTGCGCCGTGGCTATCGAGCAGTGGGGTGCTGTCCACCGCAGTAATTACCAGGCGGTATTCGGCGTCTCGGTACAGGGTCAGCTCATCAACGCCCGGGATGATTGTTTCATTCGAAACGTCCTCTCCGGCGACTTGGGTGATCAACACGACGTTCCAGGCAAAAGCAGGAATGACGGTGAGATCGAAGCTGATTACTTCCTCTGGATGCGTGGGCACTAATGCGGTCACATAGAACCGCCCCACCCTTGCAGAGGTGAATGGATAAACCGATCGGCCCAGGGAATCGGTCGCAATAATGACTTGCTTGCCCACGCCTGAAGGGCCATCCACCCAGTACACGGGATAATTGGCCACGGGGCGGGCATCCGGCAACATTGCCTCCTTCACGTCGACCCACAGCAATGCAGGGCGCGCGGCCCCCGCGACTGGAAGCGTAACGACCTTATTGAAATTCTCAATAACCACGTCGGCAGGCACCCAAACCTTTAACTCGACAGCCGGAGCAATGCCCAATTGTGCATAGATCGTCCATTCACCCGCCTGTGATACCGCGATATCAAATTCGGAAATACCATCGCTTGTAGTCAAATGCGGGACTTTCACAGGGTCTGTGCTTGTCCACCACATCACCTCTTCATCAGCGACTGGCGCATCATCCAGCCCAACCACGAGGCACTGCACCATCAGGTGTTCATTGACCATCGGCGACGAGGACACAACAAATGTTTCGCGAATCCGCGGCTGATCGGCAAACGTGATCGGTGGGCTGAAGGTCAAGCGATGGCTGCCCTCGACATTACCAACGGCAATCGTCGCCAGGCCGGGGCTCAGGCTGGAGATCCAGACTCGACTGAGGCCGTCCTTGTCGGTAAACGTCTCGCCGGGGCGGATTTCACCCAGAGTCGTAGACCAGGCGACCTGTCGGTGCGCCGCCCGGTTGCCGTAATCGTCGGTCAGGACCGAATACATCTCCTGCTGCCACAAGCGTCCGGCCAATACCGGATCCCTGGGCACAATTGAACTCAATTCGCCTTTGAAACTGAGCGTCGCTTCATCACAGTCGATGACCACCGAGGGTGCGTAAGTCGCTTCATACAGCGGCAGATTGAATGACACGTGGGCGGTGCCCATTCTTGAGCCCGCCTGCAATACAGCCCGGGCCCGCCCCTGATCGTCGGTCTTGGTGATCGGTGTAAGGATGGCGCCCAAGTCCGTGGCCCAGTGTATTTCCACATTTTTGAGAGGCTCGCCATAAAAGTCGAGCAGCGTGCATTCAAACTCCGCGACCTCTTGCAGCACATTGGCGATCAGATGCGGATTGTCCACCACGCAGCGAGTAGTAAAGCTCTGACCAATTTCTGCGGAGTCCAGGACTGTCGTCGTGGCGTTGAACCGCGCCAGGCTTTCCAGCGCATTTTGCGCCGCCCATGCAAACTGCGCGTCCGGGTCCCAGGGTGCAAGCATCCCCAGACCCAATGCGGCGGCGGCATCCATGCCTTTTCCAGCCAGTGTCAAGGTACGTACAAGCAGGTCAAGATGCGCCAGGTTGCACAGGATCGGCCTTGGGCTGGCGTTGTCGTTTTCCGCGCTTCGAGTGATGTGTTCGGCGCAAGTCAATACGTGCCGTAGCCCGCAGCCGAAGTACGTGGCGAGCTTGTTGGCGGCAGCATCGCGCACCAGAGGCACAGCGTCTGGACTCATGTCCTCGGGCAACTGATTGACCTGAGTCAGGTAGTCGAGCATTTTCTCTTCGGGCTGCCGAGCCCGAGTAATCATTCGGCAATAAAACGTCAGGTAATAAACGCTGCGGATCGAAATCTCGTAACGACTGGCGAGGCTGAACCACAGGTATTGCTCACCGGTGAGCAAGGTCCGCAGCATCTGCGGGCTCAAGCCCAATTTAGCGGCGATGCGTGCCCGCCGCTCCAGCTCGGCGAGCAACTCCAGGAACAACTCTGGCTCATCCAATACGGGTCTCGACAGCGGCGTGTCACCTGCCGGTAACGCCAAAGCTTGCTGCAAAAAGGTATACGCATGCCCTTGTGACCAGGCGAGCACCTGCGCAGCCAGTAAAGAGTCAAGTTTCAGATACACCGCCAGACCTTCTTCCACGACGACTCGCTGTTCGTCGCGGCAACGCAACAGGATTACGCGGATCAGCGCGTGCAGGCGCTCGGCCAGGGAGGGGTCGACATTGGCGCCGAGAACATCGGTGACCACCTCTTTGATCACCGAGTCGGCGCGCGCCCGGTACAGCGCTTCGGTTTCGTCATGCCGCCCAATGACCAGACCATGTTCATCCACCAGTGCCGCCAGCTTGCTGATCCAGTCGAGAAGGCGCTCATCTTTGTCACGCAACGGCGCTCCTTCCTCCAGCAACGTCGCTTGCTGCATGCACACCGGCATTACCTGGCTACGCAACCTCAGCAATAGTTGTTCCTGACCGACCGACCACAGAGTCGGCACAAACACCGGATTGACGTTTTGCACCAGCCACAGCACGGGCAAATCGAACTCTCTGGTCCAGTTTGCGCAGGTGACCAATGCGCGGATAGAACTCAGTGCATCGGCGCCATCGCCAGTACCAAAACCGGAAAGAATAGGTTCACCCGCCAGTTGCGCGAGTAGCCCTTCACCCTCGCTCAAGGTCTGCAGCAATGCGGTTGATTCGATGGGCGTGAGCCCGGCCATCCGCCCGAGCCAGACCAGACGCCAGAAACTCGAGAGAATCGGCAGGCTGCGCTTCAAGTGAGTTTTGAGGCCGTAGGCCTTGGCGATTACTGTGGCGAGGAAACGGTAGGTCTCGAAATTGATCTCCAGACCACTGCAAATCTGATGCACGGTCTGCTGTTCATCCTCCGGGCGCGGCACGATCGGGAAATCAACCCCATCGATGCGCAGAGGTGTTTCGGCAGTGGCTTGACGGTTGAAGACTCGGTCAAAGTGGGCCAACTGCCCGTCCTGCCCGTACACCGACAGTACGTCGACCAGCGCAGCGAACTCTTCGGGCTGGCAGTCATTCTGGATATTCAACTCTTTGAACAAGCCCAGGAAACGCAAGGTATTGCTGCGAATCCAGATCGACTTCTGCCCCGTGCCGCGCTCTTCAGCCTGCATTGCCGCAATCAGTAGCTGATCGACATGGTGGCTGGGCAGTTGCAGCATGCGGTCGAGCCGACACTTGCGATTTATGCGATCCATACGATGCTCGAGCTCAGGCATGGGATCCTCACCGACGTTGAACAAACGGAACATGTTGCCCAGTCCGCCACGTTCCAACTCGATTGCCGGCTCCTGCCCCGCGTGTATGTATCGGGCGCCTGCGACGACTCCAGACAACGGCAAGTCCGGATCGCCCAGCGCAGAAGCGTTGGCAGAAAGCTTGGGGGTAAAAGCGCCACGGCCCACCAATGCCTCAACCCCGCGCTGATCAAGGCGCGTTGCCGGGCTAAAAACCTCGAGCGCACGCACGTTGTTCAAAAACTCGCCGAGGTTGCCAAAGTTGTCTCTATAAAATGATCCCGCAGACTGCTCCGGGTCGGGATCGACCAACCGGGTACGCGGGTCCACTCGCTGCAGTGGCGCCAGTGCCATTTGCGCATCGAGCGCAAAATAAGGGGCCTCGAGCAGCAACGCCAACTTCAGCGGCCCTATCGTGCTGCTCAGCTGCATGGCCACGTCTGCACGCGAACCCTGCCCACCGGCGTTTTTGAAATACGGGTAATCCAGATCCACTCGGCGAATAATGTCGCCCAGCGCTCCGTGCTCCAGCGTGCTGCCAACCACGTGATTGATGCTCTCCCAGTCATGGTCATAAGGCAGGCCGTTATGAAACCGACTCTTGCGCAGGTACGCTTTGACGTCGGTAATTTTCAATTTGGTCTGGATCTGCTTCTCCAACACCGTGTCGGCGATTTCCAGCCGGGACTGGCGCCGCTTGACCGCCATTTCGTCGATCAGCAATGCGTCCAGGTCCGGCCGCCGCGATTCCAGCGGCAAGACATTTTGTTCGTCCCCCTCAGGCACGATCTTGTCGCGCACCCACTCACGCAGCGACACCAGATAAGCGGTGGTCGACGCGCTGTTTTCGATGCTGCCAACCGGGGCACTGGCGTTGATATTCGGGGCGAATTGGTCCATATAGGTCGGCGGCGTCTGCAACCTCGCGGGTTCGTCAGTCGGCGGGTCCGCTCGCAAATAATGCTCGCGAAAGGCTCTGGCCATCGACAAGGCCAGCGCATTGCCACGAGCAATCATCGTCGTCGCTTGCGCGCGCGTCAGACCTAGGTCCTGGAGACCGGCGGCCCCCAATTTGATCAGGTCGAAAACACTGGGATTTTCTTTGATGTATTCATCGAAGGGCGAGCCAACCTGGAGATTTCGCGCCTCTCCCAGCACAGCACTGATCAGTAGATGAACCGGGTAGTTGTCAGCGGTGTTCATTGGACTCTTCCCTTCGAAAAAGACGATTACCAATCCGTCTATGGATAGGTTTGGCAGGCCTGGAGATTGAATCGTGACAAGAGGCTCTCAGCCGACGTCGATCACTTGCAGATCAAGCGCAAGCATCCAGCCCGATTGCATCTCTTCGTGGTAGGCCTTGCCTGTGACGCTGAAATTTCCCAGTGGCATTGCACGGGTCACAATCACCCACTGTCCGTGCTCGTCCACCGGACCGCGCCCCCATTCGGTATTGGGAGACCCCGCACGAACCAGGACCACTACTGCCCCTGGTAACGCAGTGCCAGTCAGCACGGCGACGGGCGACACTTGAGCACCAGTGGCTGGTACGTTGAATCGCGGCATGCTGACTTTTCTTGCAACCGTGAAATTGATGACGATGTCCGACGCGGCTGACTGTTGCCCGTCGATCGTCTGCACGCATGTCACCTGATGGGCACCCGTTACCAGCTCACTGCCGCGTACCGACCAGTTGCCCCGTGCATCGACTTGAGTGGTCGCGTAAACGTCTGTCAGCCTGTCGTGTCGGCACACTTTGATCTCTGCGCCCGGCATGCCTCGCCCGGCAAACAACGGCCGTTGCTCCAATGGCTGGGTCTCGTTGTCGCCGGGTTGGTCAATGATCGGTCGGTCGAATTCCGGCGCCACCTGGATCACCTTGAATTCGCGGTTCGGCTGCAACCACTTCGATGTCGCGCCATCCCGGCTCTGGCGAACAGAACAGCTGAACGGCAAGTCCGACACCGGTAATTGCACTTGAGATTGCACCGCCCAGCGGCCGTCACGGTCGACACGTGTCCGGGCAAGTACGGTATCCACTTCACGGGCCTTGATAATGGTGACTTCGGCACCAACGGCACCGCGTCCCTCCCACACCGGGTAACGTCCGACCTCTTGCCCCATGCGCGGAAACAGTACGGTGGGCGGCTCAAACTCGGCGAGCACCCGTTCCACCATGAAACGTCCCCCTTCAACCCACTCGGAAGGTAGATCGTCGATGGTCTGGCGCGCCATCACTCGAGCTGCGCCGACGGGCATGTCTGTGTTGCCGATCACTGTCCAGCGTCCAAGCGCATCTGCGACTGTCGAAGGGGCCAGCAGCTCATCGGTGTTGAACCAGGACGCGACATTAATGACCGCCCCCGGTGTGGCCAGACCACTGAATTGCGGCCGCACGCCAACCCAATCGCCCGCCAGCGGTTCAACGATCTGCGCAGGCAATTTCAGCACTGGCAGGGTGGGAATATCCGAGTACACCGATGTCAGCTCAGGACCAGCGCTGGCGATCGCAGAGATTTTGACTTCGCCCGGTATGTTTTGAGTGACCGACGTTGACCACGTGCCGTCCGGCAACACCGTCGTCGCACCCAAATAGGCGAAATACAGGCGCCGGTCGATACGTATCTCATCCCCCGGATAACCAAACCCGGATGCTCGCAGCGTTCGACCGACCGCTTCGCCGTCGCGCGGGCTGTCAATCACCGGCTGGTTCGGCACTACCGTAACAAGGTGTTCACGAGGCTCACTGAGGTAGTTTTTTTGCCGCACTCTGACTTCCAGCATCGTTGCGCCTGGTAGCAATGTCACTGACGTCTGCCATTGGCCGTCTGCGTCTATCACGATGCCGGTTTTCAGCGGCGCTTGCCCCCTGATCCCCAGCTCGACGGTGCCACCGACGGTCGCCGTACCCGAAAATACAGACGTGCGGCCTGGCCTGCCATTGACGGGCGGCACTTGGACGAGCGGCATCGAAACACGAACTTGCACGGTAATCTGCGCTGACCTCTGCGAGTCGTTACTGCTATTACGGTCTTCTTTCTGAATGGCATAAACAGTCAGATTTCCGGGTGCTCGTTCAGTCAGATGCACAGACCACTCGCCGTTTTCGTCCACTGGCCCCTGGCCCAGTGCGCCATGCGTAACCGAGTAAACGATGATCCAGCACCCATTGAAGCCGCGCCCCTTGATGACCGGCGTCAGGTCAACTTCCGAATTGTCGGGCGTGGTAAAAATCGGCGGCGGCGTCTTGACCGTAAATTGGCGAGTGGCCGTCGTCGAACCCTGCCCGCCGTAATTCGCGATTGCCGTCAGCAAGTACGTCGCCGGCGCCCAATCCTCGGTGGCGTCGAGGACGAAGGAGCCACCCGTTGCTGTAAGAGGAACATCGCCGCGCCCCGGAATCGACAGCGAGACCGACGAACCCGGCCAGGCGCTTCCGGAGATCTGCGGCCGTTGCCCGCTGATGGCCTCCACTGGAGGGTTGATGAAAATTGGCGGAGATATAGGCACCGTCATCGAGAACTCGGCACTGTCCGCCGAATACTGATTGTTGACCCATTGCCGGGCAGTCAGTTTGGAATAGATTCCTGGCGGTAAATCGGCGGTAGCAGTGGTCGTCCAACTCAAATTGGGTTGTACCGAAGCCTGCGGCACATTCGCCAGCAATACATTGTTGTTGTAGATGATGATCTGTACCGGCGAGGTGCCCCATTGGCGGCCAGTGCCGCTAAATCTCGGGCGCTGCCCCGTCACCGTGACCGTTGGGACCACAGGAACAGGCGTCGGGATGTTGACCGCCGTGCCCACTGCCCAACCCGAGTTGAAAATGCGCCCGCTGCCGCCATCCGAAACACTTTGCCGCCCGGTAAAGTTGTAATTCCCCGGTGTCAAAGAGGCCGGAATCACCGCAGCCCAGGTACCTGAGTTGATAGCAGCTTCGAGGAAGACGTTGGTGCCATCACCGTTGAAATGGACGTGCATCAGAACATTCGCACCGCTATGACCGGTGCCATGCAACTCGACCTCCGTTCCCTTGAGCCGAGAGGAAATCGTCGGTGTTGCAGGGCGGACCAGAAAAAGTATTGCCGTGCTGCGTATTGAGGTGACCGATCGATAAGTGTGGGTCGCGGTGATCGACTGCGGGCCTGGCGTCAGTACGACGGACTTGCTCCATGCGCCGGTGGCAGACGTGACCAACTGTGTGCCCAACGAATCATTTTCCGCACGGAATAATTCGATCCTGTTCTGCCAGAACCCGGCGGGGGCGGTGCCGTTGAACACTGAGGTTATTTCGATGGTCTTCGATGCCGGCACGGTAATGGTGGGAGGCCCGACAAGGTAAAACAGATGATCGGCCGACCATTGCGAGGGAATTCCGGAATAGATCTGACGTGTCGTCAGCTTGTGTTCAAGTCCTAAAGCAAAGGTATGTTGGCTGGTGCCGCTCCACGCACCGTTATCCATCACCGTTGCGTCACGAAGAACCGGCGTACCTCCGGTAATGGAAACCTCAACTTTCGCTCCCGGTATACCGCCGGTTCCCGATATCACAGGTCGCTGTTCTTTGGTGGGCGGTTCCATCAAGGGCTGAGTGATAGTGGGTGCCAGGACTATCCAGATTTCAACTGCGAACGACATCGTATTGCCTGCGAAATCAGGATAGGTCTGCTTCACAGCGATACGCTGCAAACCTGGTCCCATCGCAACGGTGATGGGCACCCAAATTGCTTGTGCGCCAGTCAACTGATGCGCAGAACTGAGTGCCGTACCTTCGGGGTGGCGAACTACCTGAACAGTCGCACCGGGAATACCGCTGACTCGAATATTCGGTTTGGTAGTATCGAATACCAGGCTCGGGTTCCCGACAACCGGGCGCTGCTCCACCATCACAGTCATGATCGGCGAGCGTCTATGGCTATCTGAGTACATGTCCCATTGCAATATCTGCAACTTGTGAACACCCGGCGCAAGCAAGTTGCTCAGTGTCAATGTGAAATGACCATCGCCTCCCATTTCCATTTGCAGACTGAGGGCATCTTCCAAGCCTGGAGTCACGACCCGCACACGTCGACGCGCATGTCCTGCGCCATTGATTGTCAGAAGGGCGCTGCCGCTCACTTTCGAGAAATCCTGAGGCGTATGGATATATGGAGCAGTATCCAAAGGAGTTTCAAGAGCATCAGAAGAATCGATCATCAAGGGCGGCCTCTTTATTGACTCAGACTGGAATGCAATCTTTTTAGTCCGAAACAACCAGCATGCCTACCTGTAAAAAGTGACAGTTCTGACGAATGGTCCTACAGAGTTTTCCGAAGTTTCAGTGCCTACAAAACAATGCGCCTTTGCCTACACACTCGCCGGAAACCGCTGGCTTGTGCGCTTCATGGCTGGCCCGTAAGTTGGTCGGCGTCGCTGCGCATTGGCAGCGGCCAGGTGTAGTCGCCCGGAAGGCTGATGAAGATTGCACTCGCTCACCCGACGGTCGGGATGTCCCTATCCCCCATCCGGATCGTCAGGTAGTTGAGCGCTGGGCGGATTGGGATGCCCCGGTTTTCAGGGCCTTCCGGCCGACTGACCTGTGTGACAGATCTGGAACTCAGGCAGACGCCGGCATTGGCTGAAAACTGAAGTACTGCTGCAAAGCACTCACCAATTGCACATATTCCGGCGGTGCCCATTGCAGGCTGAACCCGGCGTCATAGTGGTGGGGCGTGGCGTCTTCGTGGCACCAGAGGCAACAAGCACGCAAGTCGATGACCTGCATGCAGCCGTCAGTGGCGGGAATCTTCAGGCGCAAGTCGAAGTCAGCGCCAATCATCATCGGCAGTTGACTGATCAACATCAGCCCGTCTGCGGAGACATTGCCCAAAAACCCGATGGGCTTGTCGGTGACGCTGTTGAACACTCTGAGGAAATACGGCAGTTGATGCCGTTCGATACGGCGCTCGGTAAACATGCTGAATCCGCTACGCAAGGCTCTTAAGCAGAGCCGCACTAATGCTTCGGAACGAGCCTTGATGGAGCAACAGCGGCGCGCTCTCCTTGCTTCCGGTGCAACGGCCTAAGCAGACCGCTGCCAATTACTGCTGCCAGTCACAAGTGTTACGTGGGGCTGGAGATACAGCTCCAACCCGACCAATCGACTATAGCTCACCCTCCACGCTCGGCCAGGGTCGGGATGATTTCTGTCATCAGAACCGCGTCGGACGCACCACGGTGGCGGCGCTGCGTGTCGGGTAATGACCCAGCGAAGCCAGGGTTTCCAGACGCGCGCGGGCCCGGTAGGCGTATTCGCTCTGCGGGTAGGCAGCGATGATGTACTGGTATGTCTGCGCCGCGTCGATAAACAACTTCTGCCGTTCCAGGCATTGGCCGCGCATCATCGACACTTCCGGGCGCACATACGGCCGCGCACGGCTGGCGCGATCGACTTTGGACAATTCGAGCATCACCTGCTCGCAATTGCCCCGGTCATAGGCGCTGTAGGCGTTATTCAAATGGTGGTTCATCGACCAACGGGTGCAGCCCGTGACGCTGAGGGTAGCGAGGGCAAGGACGGCAATGAGCGCAAATCGCATGAGGGTTCTCCTGTCTTGAGCTCTGTATCGACCTGTTACGCAAATTCTTCAGGAATGTTCGTTTAAAGAACAAAGCGAATAACAAAGATCTGCAAAAAACAAAGATCTGCAAAAAAAAGTAGTGCAGATGAACAATGACTACAGCCACCGAGCATAGTAGCCTCACTCAGCGCTTGAACTCAGGAGTCTATGCATGTCCGTCCGTCGCACCAAAATCGTCGCTACCCTTGGCCCCGCCAGTAACTCGCCGGAAGTTCTCGAACAGCTGATTCTGGCTGGCCTGGACGTCGCCCGCCTGAACTTCTCCCACGGCACCCCCGACGAGCACAAGGCTCGCGCGAAGCTGGTGCGTGACCTGGCCGCCAAGCACGGTCGCTTCGTCGCCCTGCTCGGTGACCTGCAAGGACCGAAAATCCGTATCGCCAAATTCGCCGGCAAGAAGATCGAGCTGAAGATCGGTGACCAGTTCACCTTCTCCACCGCGCATCCGCTGACCGAAGGCAACCAGCAAGTGGTCGGCATCGACTACCCGGACCTGGTCAAGGATTGCGGCGTCGGCGACGAATTGCTGCTCGACGACGGCCGCGTGGTCATGCGCGTCGATACCGCCACCGCCACCGAGTTGAACTGCACCGTGCTGATCGGCGGTCCGCTGTCCGACCACAAAGGCATCAACCGTCGCGGCGGTGGCCTGACGGCGCCAGCCCTGACTGAAAAAGACAAGGCTGACATCAAGCTCGCCGCCGAAATGGAAGTCGACTACCTCGCCGTGTCCTTCCCGCGCGACGCCGCCGACATGGAATACGCCCGTCAACTGCGCGACGAGGCCGGCGGTACTGCCTGGCTGGTGGCGAAGATCGAACGCGCCGAAGCCGTGGCCGACGACGACACCCTCGATGCCCTGATCAAAGCCTCCGATGCGGTGATGGTTGCCCGTGGTGACCTCGGCGTGGAAATCGGCGATGCCGAGCTGGTCGGCATCCAGAAGAAAATCATCCTGCACGCACGTCGCCACAACAAAGCGGTGATCGTCGCCACGCAGATGATGGAGTCGATGATCCAGAACCCGATGCCGACTCGCGCCGAAGTGTCCGACGTGGCCAACGCCGTGCTCGACTACACCGACGCCGTCATGCTCTCGGCCGAAAGTGCTGCCGGTCTGTATCCGCTGGAAGCCGTGCAGGCCATGGCGCGCATCTGCGTCGGCGCCGAAAAGCACCCGACCAGCAAGACCTCCAGCCACCGTATCGGCAAGGTCTTTGAAAGCTGCGACCAGTCCATCGCCCTCGCGGCCATGTACACCGCCAACCACTTCCCGGGTGTGAAAGCGATCATCGCGCTGACCGAAAGTGGCTACACGCCGTTGATCATGTCGCGCATCCGTTCCTCGGTGCCGATCTACGCGTTCTCCCCGCACCGCGAAACCCAGGCGCGCGCCGCCATGTTCCGTGGCGTTTACACCGTACCGTTCGACCCGGCATCGCTGCCGCCTGAGCAAGTCAGCCAGGCTGCAATCGATGAGCTGCTCAAGCGTGGCGTTGTGGAAAAAGGCGACTGGGTGATCCTGACCAAGGGCGACAGCTACCACACCATCGGCGGCACCAACGGCATGAAGATCCTGCACGTTGGGGACCCAATGGTCTGATTGACCGGTTGCTGAAAAACCAAAGCCCCGCCATGTGAATGGCGGGGCTTTTTGGTTTCTGGGCCAGCATATGTGTTGCCTGGGCTGGCGCCATCGCGAGCAAGCTCACTCCTACAAGGGAACGCATTCCAACTGTAGGAGCGAGCCTGCTCGCGATGGGTCCAGCCCGATCACCGCAGAGCTAACGCCGGTTGATAAACCCCGACAACGCCGCCAGCGCTTCCGGCGAACGCAGCCGCTCGGTAAACAACGCGCCCTCCTCCTCGATCACCTTGCGCAGCAATTCGCGATCCGGTGCTTTCATCAATTGCTTGCTGATGCGCACCGCCTCGGCCGGCAGCGCTTCGAAACGCAACGCCATCTCCCGCGCCTTGGCCAACGCCGCTTCGCCACTGCCCAGCGCTTCGGTGGCAATGCCCCACGCCGCCGCTTGTTCACCGCTGAAGCCTTCGCCCAGCAGCAACAACTCCGCCGCTTTCGCGTGCCCGAGCAAGCGCGGCAGAATCAGGCTGGAGCCGAACTCCGGGCACAACCCCAGGTTCGCGAACGGCATGCGCAAGCGCGCATCGCGGCTGACGTAGACCAGATCGCAATGCAGCAACAACGTCGTGCCGATACCCACCGCCGCCCCG
This sequence comes from Pseudomonas sp. SJZ131, assembly GCF_007828705.1. NCBI lineage: Bacteria > Pseudomonadati > Pseudomonadota > Gammaproteobacteria > Pseudomonadales > Pseudomonadaceae > Pseudomonas > Pseudomonas sp. SJZ131. The sequence continues at coordinate 78,493 of NZ_VIVC01000005.1, forward strand.
GCCACCGCGGCGATTACCGGTTTGCGGCAGTCGAGCAGGCTGAGCATGAAATGAAACACCGGGCTGTCGAGGTTGCTCGGCGGTTGCTCAATGAAATCGGCAATGTCGTTGCCGGCGGTGAAGCACTCCGCGGATCCGGTGATCAGCACCGCGTTGATCTCAGGACTCTGGTCAGCCTCGCTCAGCGCTTCGGCCAGTTGCGCGTACATGGCGCGGGTCAGGGCGTTTTTCTTGTCTGGGCGATTGAGGCGCAGGGTCAGCAGACCGCCCTCGCGTTCAACATGAATGGCATCTGGCATGGCAAGTCTCGCGTGGTTAGACGATCAGCGCTCAACCACGCGGAACAAACACGTCGGCTAGCAGTTGATTGCGCGGCAGTCCCGCCAGGTACAGGCGCCGGGCGAAGGCGTCGACGCTGTCGGGGGCTCCGCAGAGTAAGGCCAGGGTTTGCCGCGAAACAAGCCGCAGTTGCGCCAACGCCTGCGGCAACTCGGCCGGGGTCCAGAGCTCCACTGTGAGGTTGTCGCGGCCCTCGGCCATGGCTTGCAGAGGTTTGGCCAGGTAATGCTCGTGCGCGTCATGCGCCAGGTGAATGACGCGGATGGCGCCTTGGTGATCCTGGCGCAACGCCTCGCGCAAGACGCCGAACAGCGGCGCCAAACCGGTACCGGCGGCCAGCAGCCACAGTGGCCGGGTGTGCCAGTCGGCGTCGTAATGCAGGGCGCCGCCGCGCAGTTCACCGAGGCGCAGGCTGTCGCCGATCTGCAACTGGCGCGCGGCGTTGCTGAATTCGCCGGGCTGGCGGCAATCGAGGTGAAACTCGAGAAAACGGTCTTCTTCCGGCAGGCTCGCCAGCGAATACGGGCGCGCGACGTTGCCGGCCCATAACACCAGATGCTGGCCGGCGCCGTAACGCAGTGGTCGCTGGGTGATCAGGCGCAGGCGCAAGACGTTGTCCGACAGCCAATCGACAGCGGCGACTTGCGCCGGGCGACCGTCGCGTTGCGGGTCGAAGGTGTGGACCTGCAAGTCTTCGACCACTGAACACTGACAGGCCAGGCGCCAACCTTGCTGACGCTGCTCGGCGCTCAAGGCATCCGGGCGGCTGTCGTTGGGCAGGCCTTGCACGCATTGCACCAGGCACGCATGACAACTGCCGGCGCGGCAACTGTAGGGCACGGCGACGCCGTTCTGGTTCAAGGCATCGAGCAAGTTGCTGCCCGCCGCCACTGACCACTGGCGCTCGCCGACCCGCACTTCAGGCATCGACGTTCTCCCACGCCGCCGCGCACCGATTGCGCCCGTCGCGCTTGGCCCGGTACAACGCCTGATCGGCGCGTTGCAGGGCTTCGTCGAGATCGTCGCCGAGTTCCAGCAAGGTCATGCCGGCGCTGAGGCTGAGGTTGCTGACGTCGAGGCCAAACAGTTCGACATCGGTGAAGGCAATGCGCAAACGCTCGCAACACGACGTCAGGCGCTCGGCGTCGCAATCGGGCAGCAACACGACAAATTCTTCGCCGCCGTAACGGGCCAATACGTCGCCGTTGCGCAGGCACGCCGTGGCGACACCGGCGAAGGCTTGCAGCACCTGATCGCCGGCAGCATGGCCGTGCACGTCGTTGATACGTTTGAAGTGGTCGAGGTCGATCAGCGCCAGACCGTGGACCACGCCGCTGTCCATCGCGTCGAGTTCGCGCGTGGCGAGGCGCAGGAAGTGCCGACGGTTGAACAATCCGGTCAATTCATCGGTGGCGACCAGATCTTCGAGCTGGCGCATCATCCCGCGCAACGTGTCCTGGTGCGCCTGCAACGCGAAGCGCCGTTGCCGCATCAACTGGCGCGAAGCCTGGACGTAGCGGGCGTAAAGCACCAGCCACACCAGCACGATAAACAGCACGCACACCTGCAACAGCGCCAACGCCGGGTCGGCCAACTGGAATTGGTAGCCCTCCCACAACGTGATCGCGCTGAAACTGAAAAACACCAGCAATGCGCACCGCACAAACGCTCGGCGCGACAGGTGAAACAGGCCGAACAGCAGGATCAGGATGTAGAAGACCAGGAACGCACCGCGCGCCTCGTCGAGATGAAAAATCAGCCAGGTTTGCCAGCCCAGGCCAATCAATACCTGGAGTTCGGTCAGGCTCGGGTCGGCGTGGCGCAGGTTGTAGCCGCTGTAGAAAACTGCGAACAGGGCCGCCTGGCTGGCGACCACCAACGCACTGCCGATCACTACGCTGGCCAGGGGCGCCGCGTAGTGACCGGTGAAAAACGCCAGCCACAGCAGCAGCAATGCCAGGGCATAGGTGCCGGCCGCGAGGGCAAAACGTTTAAGTAACAGGCGCTGAATGGCGTTATGGGTCAATCGTTGACTCACCAGAAAAAAGAAGCTGAAAGAGTGTCCTACTCTACAGGCCGTGTGCCACTTTAGTGGCGCGACCGGTAAATGACCAACCAATTTTCAGGGCGGAAAACTGGCGTCAAAAGCATGGCCCGCTGGCCCCATGTTTATAGGCACAAACGCCTGTGTGGCGAGCGAGCTTGCTCGCGTTGGAGTGCGCAGCACTCCCTTTCTGTTGACGTCAAGAGAGGGGCCGCTGCGCAGCCCGGCGCGAGCAAGCTCGCTCGCCACCGTTCCTTATCCGACCAAAAGCCAATGTGTAACCGCCATCGAGGCGCGTTATACTGCCGCGCCTTTTTAGCGTCGCGCCAGCAGCCCCGGCGTGCCACGACTCTGCGAGTCAGCTTCAAGTTGCAAGCTTCACGCCGCCAGCTCAAAGCACACCAAACTGCTCTGGCTTGCCGCTTGGCGCTCAATGCTTGTGGCTGGCTCGAAGAGCTACCGAATGTTCCCGTCTTTTAGAGGAGCGCGACTCATGACCGTGATCAAGCAAGACGACCTGATACAGAGCGTTGCCGACGCCCTGCAGTTCATTTCTTATTACCACCCCGTTGATTTCATTCAGGCGATGCACGAAGCCTACCTGCGCGAAGAATCGCCAGCGGCGCGTGACTCGATGGCGCAGATTCTGATCAACTCGCGGATGTGCGCCACCGGCCACCGCCCGATCTGCCAGGACACCGGCATCGTCACCATCTTCGTGCGTGTGGGCATGGACGTGCGTTGGGATGGCGCCACCATGAGCCTGGACGACATGATCAACCAAGGCGTGCGCCAGGCGTACAACCTGCCGGAAAACGTCTTGCGCGCCTCAATCCTCGCCGACCCGGCAGGCGCGCGCAGAAATACCAAGGACAACACCCCCGCCGTTATCCACTACTCCATCGTCCCGGGTAACACCGTGGAAGTGGACGTGGCGGCCAAGGGCGGCGGTTCCGAGAACAAGTCGAAAATGGCCATGCTCAACCCGTCCGACTCGATCGTCGACTGGGTGCTGAAAACCGTACCGACCATGGGCGCCGGCTGGTGCCCACCGGGTATGCTCGGGATCGGCATCGGTGGCACCGCCGAGAAAGCTGCGGTGATGGCCAAGGAAGTGTTGATGGAATCCATCGACATCCACGAGCTGAAAAAGCGCGGCCCGTCCAACCGTATCGAAGAGATGCGCCTGGAGCTGTTCGAGAAGGTCAACCAACTGGGCATCGGCGCCCAGGGCCTCGGCGGCCTGACCACCGTGCTCGACGTGAAAATCATGGATTATCCGACCCATGCCGCTTCGTTGCCGGTGTGCATGATCCCCAACTGCGCCGCCACCCGTCACGCGCACTTCGTGCTCGACGGTTCCGGCCCGGCCTCGCTGGAAGCGCCACCGCTCGACGCCTACCCGGAAATCGTCTGGGAAGCCGGTCCGTCGGCGCGTCGGGTCAACCTCGACACGCTGACCCCGGAAGAAGTGCAGAGCTGGAAACCGGGCGAAACCGTGTTGCTCAACGGCAAGATGCTCACCGGTCGCGACGCCGCGCACAAGCGCATGGTCGAGATGCTCAACAAGGGTGAAACCTTACCGGTGGACCTCAAGGGTCGCTTCATCTACTACGTCGGCCCGGTTGATCCGGTGCGCGAAGAAGTGGTTGGCCCGGCGGGCCCGACCACCGCAACGCGGATGGACAAGTTCACCCGACAGATCCTCGAACAAACCGGCCTGTTGGGCATGATCGGCAAATCCGAGCGCGGACCGACCGCAATCGAAGCGATCAAGGACCACAAAGCCGTGTACCTGATGGCAGTCGGCGGTGCGGCTTACCTGGTGGCGCAAGCGATCAAGAAATCGCGCGTCGTGGCGTTTGCCGAACTGGGCATGGAAGCGATCTACGAGTTCGACGTCAAAGACATGCCCGTCACCGTTGCGGTTGATAGCAAAGGCGAGTCGGTCCACATCACCGGTCCGGCGATCTGGCAGAAAAAGATCAGTGAAAGTCTGGCGGTCGAAGTGCAATAAGCGCTGAACCCACGCAATAAAATGGCCGGGCATCTGCACAGATGACCCGGCTTTTTTTATGCCGCAATTATCAAAACAACGCCGTCCACCTGTAGGAGCGAGGCTTGCCCGCGAAGGCTTCCTGGCAGCCAGCGATGCGGGTGACGGACCTACCGCTTTCGCGGGCAAGCCTCGCTCCTACAGGGGTGGATAAGCGATATAACCAGCCTGACCATCCAATTCATTCGGTCTAACCAATCGGCGCGCAACTGTCAGATCTGACAGGTTACGCAGCCTTCTCACCTTGGTAGCGTTGATCTACCGCAAACCTGTCGCCGAACTCGGCGCGGGGGTCGAGAAAGGGTCAGGCACCATGGAAGATCAACAGTCACTGAGCATCACCACGCCGTCCATCGCGCGCGGCGCGTCAATTGCCATGGTTGGCAAAAGTGGCTCGGTCGGTTTGACCGGCAGCGCCTCATTCCAATTACCCTTGCCGATTTCCGCCGGCCGCGGCTTCGACCCCAGTCTGACGCTGAGCTACGACAGCCAGTCCGGCAATGGCCCGTTCGGGATCGGCTGGGGACTGAACAGCAGCGCCATTTCGCGCCAGACCAGCAAAGGCGTGCCGCGTTATCTGGATGACGATGTGATGATCGGGCACGACGGCCGCCAATGGCGCGCCGAAACCGACGCCAACGGCCAAATCAAGTCCCGCCCCGAAACGCATTACCGTGGTGTGCCGATCGGCCCGCACACCGTGGTGCGCTATTTTCCGCGCGTCGAGAGCGGCTTCGAATTGCTCGAGTTCTGGCGCTCGGCGGCCAACCCGCAAGGCTTTTGCCTGGTGCATGGCACCGACGGCACCCTGCACCTGTTCGGCAAGACCGACGCCACACGCCTGGCCGATCCGCAAACGCCACAACGCGTCGCCTCGTGGTTATTGCAGGAAAGCCTCAGCGCCCACGGCGAGCACATCTGCTACGAATACAAAACCGAGGACCCCGCTGACAAACCGGGCAAACCCCACGACTACCGCGCCCAGCGCTACTTGCATCGCGTGCTCTACGGCAACGTCACGGCCAGCAGCCATTTGTACGGCTGGACGGAGCAACCGAGCGAGCCTGACTGGCACTTTCATCTGCTGTTCGATTACGGCGAACGTACGCTGGACCGCGAACAGCAACCAGTCTACGGCCCCGACGGTCTGACCCAGTGGCTGATTCGCAGCGACCCGTTCCACACCTACGGCAACGGTTTTGAAGTCGGCACCCGGCGCCTGTGTCATCAGGTGTTGATGTTTCATCACTTCCCGGCGGAGCTCGGCGCAAACCCGGCGCTGGTTCGCCGGCTGCTGCTGGAATATCGCCCCACGTCACTGCGCTACAACCAATTGCTCGCCGCCCACTATCAGGCTTTCGATGCCAGCGGCGCGGTGGAAAACAGCCCGCCGCTGGAGTTTGACTACGCCGCGTTTGACCTTAATACCCAACCCGCCGCGTTCTTCCCGTTCGAGCACATGCCCGGCCTCGAAGACTCGCAGCACTATCAATCGGTCGATCTGTTCGGCGAAGGCTTGCCGGGCTTTCTGTGCCGATACGATCAATCCTGGTATTACCGCGAGCCGTTACGCGGCGCGGCCGGCGGCGATGAAATCATCTACGGCCCGTGGACCGAACTGAACAGCATCCCGGTCGGCGATCGGCGTAAACCAGTGGTTCAGTCCCTCACCGACCTGACCGGCGACGGACGCCTGGACTGGGTCATCGCCCAACCGGGCATGAACGGCTTCCACGCCTTGAACCCGGACCGCAGTTGGTCGGGTTTCATCCCGTTCAGCGCGTTCCCGGTGGAGTACTTCAACACCCTGGCGCAGATGGGCGACCTGTGCGGCGACGGCCTCAGCTCGCTGGCACTGATCGGCCCCAAAAGCGTGCGCCTGTACGCCAACCGGCGTGAACACGGTTTTGCCAAAGGCGAGGACGTGCCCCACACACCAACGGATGATCGTCTGCCGTTATTCAGCAATTCACGCGGCGAACTGGTGTTTCTCGGCAACATGCTCGGCAGCGACATGAGCGAGCTGTGCCGCGTTCGCCACAATGAAATCAAATGCTGGCCCAATCTCGGCAACGGACGCTTTGGCGAAGGTTTCGTGATGAGCGCCCTGCCCTTCACCTATCAGCAATTTGACGCCGGGCGCGTGCGCATCGCCGACCTCGATGGCTGCGGAGCGCCGGCGCTGATTTATCTGCAATCAGCAGGTTTCGACATCTACTTCAACCACGGCGGCAATGGTCTGGAACAGACGCCGGTACACGTGCCGTGGCCCGAAGGCGTGCGCTACGACAACCTGACGCAAGTGACCTTCGCTGACCTGCAAGGGCTGGGCTGCGCGAGCCTGATCCTCAGCGTGCCGCACATCAAGCCACAGCACTGGCGTTACGATTTCGTCAGCGCCCGGCCGTACCTGCTGAGCACCAGCAACAACAATATGGGCTGCAGCACGCACGTGCGGTATCGCAGCTCGGCGCAAGAATGGCTGGATGAAAAACAGCTGTTGCAGGCGAGCGAAGTGCACGCGGCGTCGTACTTGCCGTTCCCCGTGCAGGTCGTGAAAGAACAGTCGCTGCTGGATGAAATTACCGACAATCGCCTGGTGCAAGCGCTGACGTACACGCAAGGCTACTACGACGGCTTTGCACGCGAATTCCGCGGCTTCGGCCTGCTCTGCCAAACCGACAGCGAAGCTCGCCATGAAAGCGACGACGAAGGCTTCACCGAACCGGCGCGGGTCTGCACCTGGTTCCATACCGGACGCTGGATGGACATGCCGCGCGATGGTTATTTCAGCGGTGACAGCGACGCCCGGCCACTGGGCGACACGCTGTTTTGTTGGTACCACGCCAACGACGCTTTTGATGACCCGATCAACCCGGACGAGGCCACCACCCGCGATATTGCCAGCGCCCTCGCCGGCTCGGTGTTGCGCGTGGAAAGCTATGCACTGAACGACGCCCGGCCGTACTCCGTGGAAGCGTATCGCTACAAGGTGCGCGAGTTACGCCCCATCGAGCAAAAGCCGCCCCACGCCAGGCTCCTGCCCTCGCTGCTGGAGCGGATCAGTTACCAGTACGAGCGCCTCATCGATGACCCGCAGTGCCAACACACCATCACCCTGGCGCAAGATGATTTCGGCCTGCCGGTACACACGCTGACGCTGAACTATGCGCGGCGCAAAACCGCGCTGGACCAGCCGCCGTTTGACGACGCCGATGAACAAACCTGGTGGCGCGACGCGCATGACCCGGCGCAGCAGTTTTATTACCTGAGCGAAACCCGCGCCGAGTTCATTCACCTGGCGCAGGAACAGCAATGGCGAATCGGCTTGCCCTACCGACAACGCGGCAATGCCTGGGTGTTGCCCAAGGGCCGTTTGCCGACGGGTCTGGCCCCTGAAGACATCGACTACGAAACCTTGCTCGAACATCACAACGACCCGGCATGGAACGCGCTACGCGAATTGACCGGGCAAACCGTGCAGCGTTACCTGAAAACGGCTGACCGCACGTTGCTCGGCGATGGTGTGGCGGAGTTCGAAGCGCTGGCCGCGCCACGGGAAATCGCGCAACTGGATAAAACCGCGCTCGCTGCCTACAACGTGTTGCCGCCGCCGTTCGACATTCGCGCGGAGCTGACGAAGGTCGGTTACCGAACGATGCCACTGTTTCTTGATCCGGACGCGGCGCAGGACGCCGAGCAAAACCTGTGGTCCGCCCAATACAGTTTTGCCGAGTACGGCGCTTTGGCCGAGTTCTACAAGGTGCGCAACTATCACGACAGCGAAAGTCACGGCGTCACCCAGGCGACTTTTGATCCCTATCAACTTGCGGTCATCAGCGTCGAACTGCCGGACGGCTGCACCACCCGCGTCGAATACGACTACCACGCGATGCAGCCGCTGCGCATCATCGACGCCAACGAGAATATTCAGGAAGCGCTTTACGAGCCGTCGGGGCAGCCGTTCGCCATCAGTTTCCACGGCAGTGAAAATGGCGCACCTGCCGGGTTCCGGCCGCTGGGCGAATACGTGCGCCCGGACAGCCTTCTTCCCGGCCCTGCCATCGACAATCCGCCCGCGGCGTTGCAAAACGCGGCCAGTGTGTTGCGCAAGGATTTGTTCAGCTGGATGGGCGAACTAACCGCAACGTCGCACCATTGCGCAGACTGGATTGCCCAAGGCTACGTGCTGCCCAGCCTGCATATCCGCGCCAGTGCCCGAGCACGGCTGGCCAGGCTCAAATCCTGGACAGCTGCCGAACAGACGCTGATCGAGCTGATCGCAGCGGCGCCACGGGAACCGGTACACAGCGTGGTCCTCACCGCTGACCGTTATCACGACGACCCGCTGCAGCAGATCCAGATTGCCAAGTCCTGCATCGACGGCTTCGGTCGCGTGCTGCAAACCCAGCAGAAAGTCGAACCGGGCATGGCCTACAGCGCCAACCAACACCTGGAACTGGAACTGATCGACGGCAAACCGCTGGAAAAACTCGCCGACCCGCGCTGGCGTATCAGCGAGCGCGTCGAATACAACAACAAAGGCGCGGCGACGCGGGTGTTCCGCCCCTACTTCTGCGATACCCACGGTTACATCCGCGACCAGTCGTTCCACCAGTTCGGCTATCACGATCAACAGTTCTACGACGCTCTTGGGCGAACCGGCAAACTGATCAGCGCCAAGGGTTACGAGTCGTTTACCACCGTGCACCCGTGGTACAGCGCCAGCCACGACTTCAACGACACCGCGCCACTCGAAGTACCCGAGCGGCACCCGCGATGAGCAGCGCAGTGCATCAACGCACGCCGACGTTGTGGGTCAATGACAGTCGCGGTCTGGCCGTGCGGCAGGTGGATTACTTGCGCAAGATTGCCGGTGGCGCCGTACAACCACTCATCAGCCGCCAAGTGCATGACCGTGCCGGGCGCCTGACTGAGCAAAGGGACGCGCGGCTGTTCGGCACTTCGGCCGCGCCCAACCTGCATTCGACCCATGGGCTGAGCGGACAACCGGTCGCGGTCGCCAGCGTCGATGCCGGCTGGCGCCTGAGCCTGTTCGGGATCAGCGGCGAAGTGCTGCAACACTGGGATCAGCGCGGCAACCATTGGCACACCACTTACGACGAGCAATTGCGCGTTGTCGCGGTCGCCGAAAACGCCCGGCCGGCTGTGGAGTGCTTCGGATATGCCGACGCCTCGGCCGACGCCGGTCACAATCTGCGTGGTCAGCCCAGCGAATTCATCGATGCTGCGGGCACGCTGCGACCCTGCAGTTACAGCCTCAGCGGCCAGGCGCTGCGCGAAAGCCGAACCTTCGCCGACGGCCAGGCGTATCTGGCCAGTCGCACGTTCAGCCCGCTGGGCGCGGTCCTGGAACAGATCGATGCCGGCGAACATCGGCAACAATTCCGCCATGACGTTGCCGGGCAGCTCACCCAGGTATCGCTGCAACTCAAGGACGCCAGTAAAACGCAGATTCTGCAGCGCTCGGCCACCTATAACGCCGCCGGACAGATGCTCGAACAGGTCGCCGGCGCGACCACCCGTCAATCGACTTACGACGCCGCCAACGGCCAACTGCTTGAACTGCGCGCAGGACAAACGTCCAAGCCCCTGCACCAACATCTGCACCAACATTTGTACCAACATCTGACCTACACCTACGACCGGGCTGGCAACATCCTCAACATCAACGACCACACGCTGGCCACGGTTTACTTCGCCAATCAACGCGTGGACGGACTGCGCGAGTTTGCTTACGACTCTTTATATCGACTGAGCAGCGCCAGTGGTTTCGAGGCCGACACGCCGACGCTGCAGCCGGGTCTGCCGGAGCTGATCAGCCCCATCGACCCGAGCCGGCGTTATCGCTACACCGAGCACTACGCGTACGACCCGGGCAATAATCTCGAAACACTGCACCATGTCCGCGACGGCAACCACTTCACCCGTCAGATGTGCATCGACCCCACGAGCAACCGCGCGGTGCGCTGGCAGGAGGGCGACCCGCAACCGGTTTTCGATGAACTGTTTGACCTGCACGGCAATTTGCTCGCGGTGCAACGCGGCCAGCCGATGCAATGGAACGCGCGGGATCAATTGGTCAAAGTCACCCTGCTGACGCACAGCAACGGCCTGCCCGACGATGAAGAAACCTACCTCTACAGCCAGGGCGTGCGCGTGTGCAAGCGTCACGTCACGCATACGCCCGTCGCCACTCACTACCGCCAGACTCGCTACTTGCCGGGGCTGGATATTTGCACGCGCAGCAACGGTGAAATCCTGCACGTCATCAGCGTGGCGCTGGCGGGCGGCAGCGTCCGCTGCCTGCACTGGATCGCCGGGCAGCCCGACGGCATTGCCGCCGATCAACTGCGTTTCGGTTTCGACGATCACCTGGGCTCAAGCACGCTGGAGCTGGATCAGCACGGTGCGCTGATCAGTCAGGAAATCTTTTACCCGTTCGGCGGCACGGCGTGGTGGGCGGCGCGTTCGGCGGTTGAGGCGAGTTGCAAGACGATCCGCTATTCCGGCAAGGAAATGGATGCCAGCGGGCTGTATTACTACGGCGCGCGTTATTACGCGCCGTGGCTGCAGCGCTGGGTGGGCGCCGATCCGGCGGGCGATGTCGATGGGCTGAACCTGTATGCATTTGTTGGCAACAACCCGCTGAACTATTTCGATGGTGACGGCGCACAACGAACACCGGACGAAGCTCGAACAGTCCTCCACCGCTATTCCAATCTGCTGAACGAGATTGACCAGCGGCTGGACCGGTCGATGTACCAGTTCAATCATCTCTTTCGCAAACGTGACATCTATCAATCCGGCGGCAAGAGATTCGCGCTGGCAGCCACCAATGTCATGGCCTCAGCCATCGTTGCCGGTTTTGTCGCAGCGAACGTTGCGGCTCTGACCTCCTGGAGCGGTCCTGCTGCGCCAGCACTGGGCGTGGCGGCGGCAGCGTTGGCGGCGGACGTAACAGGCAAAATCATCGACAAGGCCGGTGGCCGCACCAGTTTTGGTTATCCATTTCAGCCGGCAGAGAATGATTACGATGTGGATGCGGTACAACAAGCGGCTGCGCCTACCAATCTGAAAAAGTCCGCGCTCAAGCTTCTGAAAAAATACGACTTGCGAACCACGGACGGTGCCAAGGAAATGCTGATCGCAGGCACCATCGGCGCTGCGGATAATGTCTCCGCCACTACGCATCTGGAGAAATATCTCAGTTTCTTTCGGTTAAGCACGGAGTTCACCGAGACGTTAAATGACAGCCACGGGCAGCGAGATCTGCAAGCGTTCGATCAGAAGCTGGGGTCCCTGGTTGATTTCCTCAATGCAGAAATCGTCACGGCCAATGAGGCACTTGAGGAATTGGCCGGCGCTGGACAACAGTTCAGAGCAGAGGCGGCCGGAATCAACCATCGTCTGGGAAAAATCGAATACGCGATGCAAGGGAAGATCCAACGCGTCCACGACCTGAGCCAGAAGTTGAGCGCACGTCGGTTGCAAAAAAGAGCCGCGTAACTTCGTCGATTGAACGCAACGATCACAGTCGTCGCACAGGCGTATGAGTTCACGCCGGCGACACTGCCCGAACTCGCCGGCATGCTATGGTGCGCCCCCGTATTTGCTGACTGTTCACCACGCCATGCTTGCGACTTCCCGCCCTCTGCGTTTGACGCTTTACACCTTGTTGATCGTTGCCGGTGCGGTGGCTGCCGCCGCGCTTGCGATGCGCCACGCCGAACGTCAGGCCCTGGAAGAAGACGCCGCGCGCGCCAGTCAGCAACTGGCGCTGTACGCCAATTCCCTGCACACGCTGATCGACCGCTATCGCGCGCTGCCCGCCGTGCTGGCGCTGGACCCGCAATTGCGCGCCGGGCTGAACGGCCCAGTGAGCCCCGAGCAACAGGACCTGCTGAACCGCAAACTGGAGAAGATCAACGGCGCCGCCAACTCCTCAACCCTCGAACTGCTCGACCACAGCGGCCTCGCCGTTGCCGCGAGCAATTGGCGCATGCCCAGCAGTTACGTCGGCCACAACTACGGTTTTCGCCCCTACTTCAGCCAGACCCGCACCCAAGGCACCGGGCGTTTTTACGCGGTGGGCGTGACCAGCGGCATCCCCGGTTATTTCCTCTCCAGCGCCGTCACGCGCGACAACGGCGAGTTTCTCGGCGCGATGGTGGTCAAACTCGAATTCCCCGAACTTGAACGCGAATGGCGCCAGGGCAGCGACACCTTGCTGGTCAGCGATGCGCGCGGGATTATCTTCATCGCCAACCAGCCCGGCTGGCGGTATCGGCACTTGAAAGCATTGAGCGCCACCGATCACGCCGAGCTGCAAACCACCCGCCAATACGACAAACAACCGCTGACCCCGCTGGTCTATCAATCGAAACATCGCTTCGATGACAACAGCGATCTGGCGCGGGTCGAAGGGCCGGATGGCGCCGCGGATTACCTCTGGGAATCGCTGCCACTGCCCGCCGAAGGCTGGACCTTGCACCTGCTGCGCCGCCCGCAAATCGCTTTCGAAGACATCCGCAACGCGGCGCTCGCAGCCGCCGGATTATGGCTGGCGGTGGTGTTCCTGCTGTTGTTCCTCAACCAGCGCTGGCGTCTGGCGAAGATGCGCCAACGCAGCCGCGAAGAACTCGAACAACTGGTGGAAGAACGCACCCGCGACTTGCGCACCGCGCAGGACGGCCTGGTGCAATCGGCCAAACTCGCCGCGCTGGGGCAGATGTCGGCCGCGCTCGCGCATGAAATCAACCAGCCCCTGACCGCCCAGCGCATGCAACTCGCAACCCTGCGGCTGCTGCTCGATCACGGCCGCGTCGATGATGCGTACAAAGCGCTGAAACCGGTGGACGACATGCTCACGCGCATGGCCGCGCTCACCGGCCACCTGAAAACCTTCGCCCGCAAAAGCCCCAGCGGCTTGCGCGAACGCCTCGATCTGGCGGCGGTGGTCGATCAATCCTTGCAGTTGCTCGACGCGCGGTTGCGCGATGAAAACGTCAGCAGCGTGCTGCACCTGACACGTCCGGCGTGGGTGCGCGGCGATGCGATTCGCCTCGAACAGGTGCTGATCAATCTACTGCGCAACGCCCTCGACGCGGTGCACGACAAACCGTGCAAACGCCTGGAAATCCGCCTCGAAGCCGATGAGCAACTGTGGCGCCTGACGGTCGCCGACAACGGTGGCGGGATTGCCGACGAGCATCTGCCGAACGTCTTCGACCCGTTCTTCACCACCAAACCGGTCGGCGATGGTTTGGGCCTGGGGCTGGCGGTATCGTTCGCCATCGCCCATGAATCCGGTGGTCGCTTGTCGGCGGCCAACCACGACAATGGCGCGGTGTTTACCCTGACCTTGCCGATCGATCTGGAGGAGCCTGTCTGATGCTCAATTCGGTAATAGTCGTCGACGACGAAAGCAGCATCCGCAACGCCGTCGAACAATGGCTGAGCCTGTCGGGATTCGAGGTTCAGCTGTTCAGCCGCGCCGACGAATGCCTGGCGCAATTGCCGGCGCATTTTCCCGGGGTGATCCTCAGCGACGTGCGCATGCCCGGCATCAGCGGCCTCGAACTGCTCGCCGAAGTGCAACGGCGCGATGCCGATTTGCCGGTGATTCTGCTCACTGGCCACGGCGATGTGCCGATGGCGGTCGAAGCGATGCGCGATGGCGCTTACGATTTTCTGGAAAAACCCTTCAGCCCGGAAACCTTGCTCGGCAGTTTGCGCCGCGCTCTGGAGAAACGCCGGTTGGTCCTGGAAAACCGCGCGCTGCACGTGCTGGCCGACAACCGCGCCAAACTCGACGCGACGCTGCTCGGGGTTTCCCGGGGTTTGCAGACCTTGCGCCGACAAGTGCTGGATTTGGCGACGCTGCCGGTCAACGTGGTGATCCGTGGTGAAACCGGCAGCGGCAAAGAGTTGGTCGCGCGTTGTTTGCACGATTTCGGCCCGCGCGCCGACAAGCCGTTTGTCGCGCTCAATTGCGCGGCGATTCCCGAGCAATTGTTTGAAGCCGAATTGTTCGGCCACGAAAGCGGCGCGTTCACCGGCGCTTCGGGCAAGCGCATCGGCAAGCTCGAATACGCCGACGGCGGCACGCTGTTTCTCGATGAAATCGAAAGCATGCCGCTGGCCCAGCAGGTGAAATTGTTGCGCGTGTTGCAGGAGCAGAAGCTTGAGCGGCTGGGCTCGAACCAGAGCATTCGCGTGGATCTGCGGATCATTGCCGCGACCAAACCGGACTTGCTCGACGAGGCGCGCGCCGGGCGTTTTCGTGAGGACTTGGCCTATCGCTTGAACGTGGCGGAATTGCGCTTGCCGCCATTGCGCGAGCGGCGCGAGGACATTCCGTTGCTGTTCGAGACCTTTGCCCAGCAAGCGGCCGAGCGTCTGGGCCGGACGTTTGCGCCGCTCAGCGGGCCGCAGTTGAGCCATTTGTTGAGCCACGACTGGCCGGGCAATGTCCGCGAACTGGCTAACGTTGCCGAGCGTCAGGTATTGGGCCTCGGCGAGCCGGAACCGGCAGCGATCGAGCCCGGCCAGTCGCTGGCGGCGCAACAGGAAGCCTTCGAAGCGCATTGCCTGCGCGCGGCGCTGACCCGGCACAAGGGCGACGTCAAAGCGGTGCTCGAAGAACTGCAACTGCCGCGTCGGACTTTCAATGAAAAGCTGCAGCGGCATGGGCTGAGTCGGGAGATGTTTTTAGGGGAGTGAGTTTTTACCTGTGGATTTTCGGTGTTGCTGGCATCCAGCCCCTCACCCCAGCCCTCTCCCCAATGGGGAGAGGGGGAAAGGGAGCAGATCTTCAGGGGTTTCAAGAGCTGAGTTCGACTTCTTCAGGGTTTTCAAGACCTGAGTTCGGCGCGGTATCTCAGGTCGATGTAGCTCCAAGAACACCTCAATCAGTCCCCTCTCCCCTCTGGGGAGAGGGCTAGGGTGAGGGGTGGTCCCAAACTGAAATACACATCACCAGATCACCCCGCAATGAGCGAAAATCCGCTCACACCTCCAGCCGCATCGGCGAAATTCCGCTCAGCACGCCACAACCCCCCCTCTAAACCGGCCTTCCTCCCCTTGGCACAGCTCCTGCTATAGCCCACGCAGGCTGCGTTTAAACGCGCTCCACAAAAACAATTAAACGAAGGATCCTTCAATGGATAACTCCAACGCCCTGCCCCTCGGGTCGGCCGTCGCGCCTGCCAAAGAAAGAACCACCGGTAGCCGGATCAAATCGATCTTCAGCGGCTCGGTCGGCAACATGGTCGAGTGGTATGACTGGTACGTCTACGCCGCGTTTTCGCTGTACTTCGCCAAGTCCTTTTTCCCCGCCGGTTCCTCCACCGCACAACTGATGAACACCGCCGCGATCTTCGCCGTGGGCTTCCTGATGCGCCCGATCGGTGGCTGGCTGATGGGGCTTTACGCCGACCGCGCCGGGCGCAAACGTGCGCTGATGGCCTCGGTCTACCTGATGTGCTTCGGCTCGCTGCTGATCGCGCTCAGCCCCAACTACGAAACCATCGGCATCGGCGCACCGATCCTGCTGATTTTCGCGCGTCTGCTGCAAGGCCTGTCGGTCGGCGGCGAGTACGGCACCTCGGCGACTTACCTCAGCGAGATGGCGACCAAGGAACGTCGCGGTTTCTATTCGAGCTTCCAGTACGTGACGCTGATCTCCGGCCAGCTCATCGCGCTGGCAGTGTTGATCGTGCTGCAACAAGTGCTGACCACCGAGCAACTGTACGCGTGGGGCTGGCGCATCCCGTTTGCCATCGGCGCGTTGTGCGCGGTGGTGGCGCTGTACCTGCGGCGCGGCATGGAAGAAACCGAGTCGTTCAACAAGGTCAAAAAAGAGAAAAAAGAAAGCGCCATGCGCACGCTGATGCGCCACCCGAAAGAGCTGATGACCGTGGTCGGCCTGACAATGGGCGGAACCCTGGCGTTCTACACCTACACCACGTACATGCAGAAATACCTGGTGAATACGGTGGGCATGAGCATCACCGACTCCACGAGCATTTCGGCGGCGACGCTGTTCCTGTTCATGTGTCTGCAACCGATCATCGGCGGCTTGTCGGACAAGGTCGGGCGGCGGCCGATCCTGATCGCCTTCGGCGTGCTCGGCACCTTGTTCACCGTGCCGATCCTGACCACGCTGCACACCATCACCACGTGGTGGGGCGCGTTCTTCCTGATCATGGCGGCGCTGATCATCGTCAGCGGCTACACCTCGATCAACGCAGTGGTCAAAGCAGAACTGTTCCCGACCGAGATTCGTGCACTGGGCGTTGGCCTGCCGTACGCACTGACCGTGTCGATTTTCGGCGGCACCGCTGAATACATCGCGCTGTGGTTCAAGAGCATCGGCATGGAAACCGGTTACTACTGGTATGTCACCGCATGTATCGCGGTGTCGTTGCTGGTGTACGTGACCATGAAAGACACGCGCAAACACTCGCGGATCGAAACTGACTGACGTTACACGCCACAACAAAAAGGGCAGCCCTGAACCAGGTCTGCCCTTTTTTGTAGGCGTTCGGTCGAGATGAAAAATCTGTCACCCGAACGGTCGCAGCGATTAATCAGCGTTTAATTCTGCGCCAGCAACCTGCCCACTCAGATCGCTTGATTGCCCTGCATGGCAAGCGCTAAAGCCTCGCGGAGCAGACATCAATCTGATCGATAGTTACTAGCACGAATGCCAACTTCTCAATCAATTTGCCGAGCGTAGTATCGCTTCCACAGCAAGCCGCTACCCAACGAAGCTACTTTGACGAACTGATCTTTACGAACTTTGGAGCTACCACCATGAAAACCAAATTGATCCTCGCCCTGACCCTTTCCGTACTGGCCGGCAGCGCCTTCGCCGCCGATGGTTTTGACCGCACCGGCTCCGCTGTTGCCGCCGACGGCTACGACCGCACTGGCTCGGCCACTGTTGCTGAAGATGGCTACGATCGCACTGGTTCGGCCACTGTTGCTGAAGATGGTTACGACCGCACCGGCTCCGCGACTGTTGCTGAAGATGGCTACGACCGCACTGGCTCGGCGACGGTTGCTGAAGATGGCTACGATCGCACTGGTTCGGCTTCCATCAGCTAATCCACAAACGCGGCATCACAGCCCGGCCTCGGCCGGGCTTAGTCGTTTCTGGGGCACAGCAAAATCCCAGAGACCTGTAGGAGCGAGGCTTGCCCGCGAAGGCGATTTGTCTGTCACCTAGATATCGACGGTGCCGACGACTTCGCGGGCAAGCCTCGCTCCTACAGTGGAATTTCCCCGTCATGCCTTGCACTATGACAACCCTCCCCCCAAACACCGCTCGCAGGAACCCGCGCATGCCCGACGACATCCACTATTACGAACCCGCCAACGGCCACGGCCTGCCGCATGACCCGTTCAATGCCATCGTCGGCCCGCGGCCGATCGGCTGGATTTCCTCGCAGGATGCCGACGGTCACCTGAACCTGGCGCCGTACAGCTTCTTTAACGCGTTCAACTACATTCCGCCGATCATTGGCTTCTCCAGCGTCGGGCGCAAAGACAGCCTCAACAACATCGAACAAACCGGCGAATTCGCCTGGAACCTCGCCACCCGCCCGCTCGCCGAGCAAATGAACCAGAGCTGCGCGATGGTCGGTCCGCAGGTCGACGAATTTGAGCTGGCCGGGCTGACCCCCGCCGCGTCGAAAATCATTCAGGTGCCACGGGTCGCCGAAAGCCCGGTGTCCTTCGAGTGCAAGGTCACGCAGATCATTCAGTTGCAGCGCGCGGATGGCGATGTGGTGCCGAGCTGGCTGATTCTCGGCGAAGTGGTCGCCGTGCATATCGCCAAGTGGCTGTTGAAGGATGGGGTGTACGACACCGCCGCGGCAGAACCGATTCTGCGCGGCGGCGGGCCGGCGGATTACTTCCAGCTGGGCCCAGAGGCATTGTTCAAAATGTATCGCCCGGGGGCGAAGTAGCTCACCAGACCAAATCGCCGTCTTCGCTGACGCCTTTGAGCTTGACCAGCTCCAGCGCGGCGGCGTCGTCGGCTTCGCGGGCCGTGGTGAACGTTTGCTCTTCGAGCAACTTGTGAAAGCGTGGCGCGCCGCTGCCACCGATGGCTTTGGTCGCAATCGCGGCGTAATAACCGCCTTCGCGCGGTACTACGGCAGATACGGCTTCGAAGGTTTCAAAGGCTTTGCGTGCCATGTCGCGGATCCTGGCTGACTGAGAATGTCGCCATTAAACCCTCAACCGACCAGTTTGTGCACCTGTGCTTTGGTCTGACCGAGCGCCTGCGCCGCCGAGACATCCTTGAAGGTGTGGAAATCCAGGCTGTTGACCACCAAGTCCTGCACCAACTCGGAAAAAATCTGCATCGCCGGTGTGCTGAAGTACGCGGTCATCGCTTGTTGATGGGTCCAGAAACCGGACACCAGCCACAGGTCCGGATCGCATTGTGAATGTTGCAGGGCAAAGCTCAGGCAACCGCTGGCCGAGCGGGACGGCTCGATCAATGCGCTCAGGCGCGCACCGAGTTCTGCGGAACGCCCGGCGCGGGCACGAACGAAAGCCATGTGACTGACGGGAATCTGCGTAGACATATTCAACCCTCCCAAGGAGTTGCGTGGCAGCCAGGGGCGGGCTGCGACAGGATCCAAGGTTAGGCGGCGCGGCGTGCTGGCCGTTAGTCGATTCCTGCACGCTTGTTGCACAATCCTGCGAGCCGGGCGCAACCGATTGAAAACCCTGCACAACCGTTGCCGGGAACGTGACACAACGGTTTCAAGCAAGTTTCACCACGGTGGCGCCGCAACGGCGAACCAGCGCAGTCACCCGATGCAGGATCAGGCAAGCATCAGGCAGGATGTGTCTAGCGCATTCGCTTGCACAAACTTAAGCTCTGGGCCATCAACACAACTCATCGCGCATCCCTCACTACTCACAACTCATCGAGGAGCCTTGCATGTCGTCGTTCGATCACTTTGAAGCGCCGCTGGACGCCGACATGGAAAAGCAGCGCGAGGAATTGGCCGCGATCATTCGCCGCAACACCACCGAGGATGGCAATTACGCCACCGCGGTCGCTTCGCTGTTCATGTCGCGTTACAGCCAGACTCACCAATTTGCCCCGGGGCTGGCGCAACCGGCGCTGTGCATCATGGCTCAGGGACGCAAAGAAGTACGGCTGGCCGACGAGTCGTTTATTTACGACCCGCTCAATTACCTGGTGGTGTCGGTGTCAATGCCGGTGACCGGCAGGGTGGTGACCATCACGTCCGAAGAGCCGATCCTCGCCATTCGTCTGGACATCGATCCGGCGGAAATCACCGCGCTGATCACCGACGCCGGGCCGATTGGCGTGCCGACCCGCCCGACGGGACGCGGTTTGTACGTGGAAAAACTCGACGCGGCGATGCTCGATGCGGTGCTGCGTCTGGCGCGGCTGCTCGACACCCCAAAAGACATCGCCATGCTCGCGCCGCTGATTCGCCGCGAGATTCTCTATCGCTTGCTGCGTAGCCAGCAGGGTCATCGACTGTATGAAATCGCCATCGCCAACAGCCAGAGCCATCGCATCAGCCAGGCGATCAAATGGCTCAACGGCCACTATGAGCAGCCGCTGCGCATTGATGATCTGGCGAAGGAAGTGAACCTCAGCGTGTCGACGTTGCATCACCGCTTCAAAGCCATGACGGCGATGAGCCCGCTGCAATATCAGAAGCAATTGCGCTTGCAGGAAGCGCGGCGGCTGATGCTCGCCGAAGGGTTGGAAGCCTCGGCGGCCGGTTATCGCGTCGGCTACGAAAGCCCTTCGCAATTCAGCCGCGAGTACAGCCGCTTATTTGGCGCCCCGCCACTGCGCGACCTCGCGCGACTGCGCCTGACTGTGTAACTCGCGGGCAAGCCTTGCTCCCACAGGTTTTTTATACGGCGCGGATCACGTGTTTGATTTCCTGGAACGCCTGCAAACCCCACGGGCCTAACTCGCGGCCAATGCTGCTCTGCTTGTAGCCGCCCCACGCGGTTTGCGGAAAAATCACTTGCGGCGCATTGATCCACACCAACCCGGCCTGCAGGGCATTCGCCACGCGATCCGCCGCCGCGCCATCACCCGTGACCACGCTGGCAACCAGGCCGAATGGGCTGTCGTTGGCCAAGGCAATCGCTTCGGCTTCCGAGGCAAAACTGCGCACGCACAGCACCGGGCCGAAAATCTCCTCGCACCACAGCGCGCTGTCCAGCGGCACTTCGGTGAACACCGTCGGCTGCAAAAAGTAGCCGCGCGGCAGGTTCGCCGGACGGTTGCCGCCGCAGATCAATCTGGCGCCACTGCTCAACCCGCGATCGATATGGCCAAGCACTCGCTGGTATTGCGCCTGATTGACCAGCGCGCCCATTTCGACGTTCGGGTCGAACGGGTCGGCGACGCGAATCGCTTCGGCGCGGGTCTGTAAACGCAGGAGGAATTCGTCCGCCAGCTCTTCGGCGACCAACACCCGACTGGTGGCGGAACACATCTGCCCGGCGTTGAAAAAACCGCCGCCGCACGCAAGCTCCACGGCCAACTCGATGTCGGCGTCCTTGAGCACCAGCAACGAGGACTTGCCGCCGAGTTCGAGACTGACGCCCTTCACCGTTTCTGCTGCGCGTTGCATCACTTGCACGCCAACCGCGTTGCTGCCGGTGAAGGAGATCTTGGCGATTCGCGGATCCGCCGACAACGGCGCGCCAACTGCCAGACCGCTGCCGCAGACCAGGTTGAACACGCCATCGGGCAACCCGGCTGCGGCGATAATCGCGGCCAATTGCAGCTCCGGCAGCGGCGTGACTTCCGACGGTTTCAGCACCACGCAGCAACCGGCGGCCAGCGCCGGGGCGAGTTTCCACGCAGTGGTGACCATCGGGAAATTCCACGGCACGATCAGCCCGACCACGCCGCACGGTTCACGGCGCAAACGAGCGCTGAAGTCCTCAGTTGGCAGTTCGACGCGACTGTCCTGTTTGCCATCCAGCGCTTCGGCGAGACCGGCGTAATACTCGAACGTGGCAATCACGTCATCGACGTCAATTGCCGCTTCGAACAGCGGTTTGCCGTTGTTGCTCGCTTGCAACTGCATCAGTTGCTCACGCCCCGCCGCGACGCCAGCAGCAATGCGCCGCAGAATCACCGCACGCTGGCTGCCGCTGGTTTGCGACCAGTCCTTGAAGGCGTGGGTCGCAGCGCTGACGGCTTGATCGACGGACGTTTGATCGCCGCCATTGACCGTGGTCAGCAACGCTTCGGTCGCGGGGTTGATCACCCGTAAATGTTCGCTGCCAGCGGACCATCGGCCATTGATGTAGAGGCCGTCCAACGTCGTCGGAAAATTCATTTCGCCACCGCCGTCATCCACTGCGCCTGATCGATTTCAATCAACGTCGGGCCTTGCCGATCCGTTGCTGCGCGCAGAGCGTGGCGCAGGGTTTCGACGCCGCTGACCGCTTCCGCCGCGCAGCCCAATGCCTTGGCCACGCCGATAAAGTCCGGGGTGTAAATGTCCACGCCGACCGGCTCGATGTCGCGGTTGACCATGTACTTTTTGATTTCTTCGTAGCCCTGGTTATTCCACAACAGGATGATCACCGGCGTGCGCGCTTCGACGGCGCTGGCCAGTTCTGGCAGGGTAAATTGCAGACCGCCGTCGCCGATCAGGCACACCACCGGTGGCCGCGCGCCGCCCTCGAGGTGGCCACCGATCCACGCGCCAATCGCCGCCGGCAAGGCATAACCCAAGGTGCCGTAACCGGTCGATGAATTGAACCAGCGGCGCGGTCGCTGCGGGTTGAACGTCAGGTTGCCGGTGTACACCGGTTGCGTCGAATCGCCGACAAATACTGCGTCCGGCAATTCATCCAGAACGGTTTCAAGGAACAGCGTTTGCGCGACTGTCGGTGCATCCCACGTGGCCGCCAGCTCCTCGCGCAAACGCGCGGCCCGCACATGACCCCAATCGCTGCGGCGCTCAGCCAGCGACTGCTGCGGAAGTGCCGAGAGCAAGGCCTGCGCGGCGTTGCGCGAATCCGAGACCAGCGCCACGTGCGGCGGATAGTTGCGCACGGTCTGGTCCGGGTCGATGTCGACGCGCAGCAGTTTGCCGGGGATTTCAAAACCGCCGGCGAAGGTCACGTCGTAGTCGGTTTCGGCCAGTTCGGTGCCGATCGCCAGCACCACGTCAGCCTCGGCGACCAAAGCGCGGGTGGCGACCAGACTTTGGGTCGAGCCGATCAGCAGCGGGTGATCGGCGGCGAGCATGCCTTTGGCATTGATGGTCAGCGCGACTGGCGCGTCAAGCAGTTCGGCCAGCGCGGTCAGCTCGGCAGTCGCGTCGATGGCGCCGCCACCAGCAAGAATCAACGGCCGTTGCGCCGTGGCCAGTAAGGCGCTCATGCGGCTGACAGCGCCCGGTGCGGCACCGGCGCGGTCAATGTTGACTGCAACGCTGGCGAGCAAATCGTCGGCCTCTTCGACCAGCACATCCAAGGGAATTTCGATGTGCACAGGACGTGGGCGGCCGGCCTGGAACAGCGCAAATGCGCGGGCCAATACGCCAGGTAATTCGGCTGCCGACATCAATGTGTGGGAGAACGCCGCAACGCCGCCGACCAGTGCGCTCTGGTTCGGCAGTTCGTGCAATTTGCCGCGACCGCCGCCCAATTGGCTGCGCGTCTGCACGCTGGAAATCACCAGCATCGGAATCGAATCGGCGTAAGCCTGGCCCATCGCCGTGGTGATGTTGGTCATCCCCGGGCCGGTGATGATGAAGCACACGCCCGGCTTGCCGCTGGTGCGCGCGTAGCCGTCGGCCATGAACCCCGCGCCCTGTTCGTGACGCGGCGTGACGTGACGGATGTTCGAACGGGCGAGCCCGCGGTACAGCTCGACGGTGTGCACGCCGGGAATCCCGAACACCTGCTCGACGCCATAAGCTTCGAGTAACTTGACCAACACTTCGCCGCACGTCGCCATGAATTTGCCCTTGCTGTTCGTTTGAGACGCCGGGGCTGCGGAGCATTTATGATGCGTCGGCAAACCCAGGGATGGCCTCATTGGAACGGGCGGCACGGAGTCGCAACAATCGATAAAAAGTCATACTAGCCATGTCCTTACGTCATACCTTGGGTTCTCATGAAACGATTGCCTCCCCTGCCCGCGCTGCACACTTTTCTGATCACCGCGCAGTGCTGCAATTTCACCTGGGCCGCCGAACAATTGCACATCACCCAAGGCGCGGTGAGCCGGCAGATCGCCGGGCTCGAAAATCATCTCGGGTATGCGTTGTTCATTCGCCAGGCGCGAGGTCTGGCGCTGACCGCTGAGGGGCGCGAATGGCTGCCGCGTGTGCAGCAGGTTTTTGCGCTGGTTGGCGAGGCCGTCGAGCAGATCGGCGAGAAGCGCGAAACCCTGCAACTGAAGGCGCCGACGTGCGTGATGCGCTGGTTGTTGCCGCGTTTGATGCAGTGGCAAAAGGAACGCCCGGACGTGCCGGTGGAGCTGACGACGACGGTGCGCCATGGCGTCGATTTTCACCGCGAGCAGTTTGACGCAGCGGTGGTTTACGGTGCTCCACCAGAGGCCTCGCTGGCGGCGCAACGTTTGTTCGATGAGCAACTGACGCCAGTGTGTTCCGCGCCGTATCTCGAAGGCCCGGTGCCGCTGCGCACGCCGCAGGATCTGCAGCAACACATGTTGCTGCACCCGACGCGCGATGAGCATGACTGGAAGGCCTGGCTGGCGCACGCCGATGTGCAGTTGAGCAATGTCAGCAAGGGCCAGCACTTTGAAACGCTGGACCTGGCGATGTCGATGGCGTCGCAAGGGACTGGCGTGGCGATTGGTGATTGGGCGCTGATCGGCGATGACCTGAGCGCCGGGCGGCTGGTGACGCCGTTTGATCTGAAGGTGAAAACCGGGGCGGCTTATTACCTGGTGTTGCCGCAGATACCTGAGCCATCGCCGAAATTGAGGGAACTGTTGGGGTGGTTGGTGGCGCAGGCCGCCATACGCTGATCGTTCCCATGCAGAGCTTGGGAACGATCATCAAACCGTTTACGACTGCTGCGCAGCCGAACGCAGGCTGCGCCAGCTGCTACAGGGTTGTGGTGTTGCGGGATCAGTAGCCGACCGTAAACCGCTGCTGCGAATGTTTCGGCGTTTCCACTTCATCCAGCAGCGCAATCGCGTAATCGGCAAAGGTGATCCAGCTGCGACCTTGGGCGCTCACCAGCAAATCGTCCTGGCCGATGCGGAATGTGCCCGTGCGCTCACCTTCAACAAACTCTGCCGACGGCGACACAAACGTCCAATCCAGTTGCTGTTCCTGACGCAGGTTTTGCAGAAACAACGCCCCGGCGCTCGCCTCGGTTTTGTATTCCTCCGGGAAGCCTTCACTGTCGATCACCCGACCACCACCGGGCAGCAATAACGAACCGGCGCCACCCACGACCAACAGGCGTTTGACCCCGGCGTTTTTCACCGGCCCGATCACCGCGCTGGCCGGCAACGTCGCAAAATGCGCGGCGCTGATTACCACGTCGTGCCCGGCGATTGCGGCTTGCAGCGCCTCGGCATCCAGCGCATCGACACTCTTGCTGACCACCCCGGCCCGCGCGCCGATCTTCGCAGTGTCACGCGCGATCGCGGTGACGCTGTGACCACGACGCAGGGCTTCTTCCAACAGTTGGCTGCCGGCACGACCGGTGGCCCCGATGATTGCGATTTTGCTCATGACGTTCTCCAGTTGAAAGGTTTCGTTGATCAGTCGGTTACCACTTCATCTCACCCTTGGCGACTTTCGCGCTGAGCTCCAGCGAGCTTTCTTCGCCAAGGTTCGGGTAGCGTTTTTTCATCGCGGCGATCAGTTCAGCGGCGTTTTCAGCCTTGGCGGTTTCTTCGTCAAACGCCTTGATGTACTCAGCGGTAAATTGCACCGCCGCCAACGAACCAGCGCTGTCGCCGAGGTAGTGGCCGGGCACGACGATTTGCGGTTTCAGGGTTTCGATCGAGTGCAGCGTGGTCAGCCAGTCCGCGTGGGATTGCTCGGTTTGCGTATCGGCCATCCACACGTGAATGTTCTCGGCGACGACCACGCCACCGACCACAGCCTTGATCGACGGGATCCACACAAAACTGCGATCCGGCTGCTTGCCGTCGAGGCCGATCACTTGCAGTTTTTGCCCTTCGAGCATCAGGCTGTCGCCCTTGAGCACGCCCGGCACGATGGTTTTGGCCGGCACGTCGGCGCCCATTTTCGGCCCCCAGAACGCCAGTTTGCCGTCGACGGTTTGCTTGATGTGATCGACGGTCGGCTGCGAGGCCAGCACTTTGGCGTTGGGGAACGCGGTGGTCAGGGTGTCGAGGCCGAAGTAGTAATCCGGGTCACCATGGCTGATGTAGATCGTGGTCAACTGTTTGCCGCTGGCGCGAATCTTCTGCACCACTTGTTCGGCCTGGGATTTGCCGAACTGCGCGTCCACCAGGATCGCCTCTTTCGCGCCGCTGACCAGCACCGAACTCACCGGGAAAATCGCCTGTTCGCCGGGGTTGTAGACATCCAGCCTCAATGCCGCTGCCGCCGCGTGCGACGCGAAGCAGAGCGTGGTCGCTGCGAGAAAAATACGTTTGAGTGCGGTGAAACCGATCATCTGTTGCTCCGTTGTGCGATTGCCATGCTTGGCGATGGGCACAGAGCTTAGTTGCCTGACTCAGTACAAAAAATGCGATGCTGGGACATAGTTTGTTTCTAAAAGTGGGCAAATCATGGATCGGCTTCAAGCAATGCAGGTGTTCGTCTCGGTGGTTGACCTCGGCAGCCAGTCGGCCGCCGCCGATCACCTGGACCTGTCGCGGCCCGTGGTTTCGCGGTATCTGGCGGAACTCGAGGACTGGGTCGGCGCGCGATTGATGCACCGCACCACACGCAAATTGAGCCTGACCGCAGCCGGCAGCGAAATCCTCCCGCGCTGTCGGCAGATGCTCGACTTGTCGACCGACATGCAGGCCGCCATCAGCGAACCGGATGAAGCGCCGCGCGGGCTGCTGCGGATCAGCGTCAGCACCTCGTTCGGCCAGGCGCAACTGGCCGACGCCATGGCCGCTTACGTCAAGCGCTACCCCGGCGTCAGCATCGACCTGCAAATGCTCGACCGCACAGTGAATCTGGTGGATGAGCGCATCGACCTGGCGATTCGCACCAGCAACGACCTCGACCCTAACCTGATTGCGCGCCGACTGACGGTGTGTCGTTCGCTAGTGTGCGCCGCACCGGCTTATCTGGCCGAACAACCGACGCCGCAACGGGTCGAGGATTTGAGCCAGCACAATTGCCTGACGCACTCCTATTTCGGCAAAAGTCTCTGGCACTTCGAAGAGGATGGCGAGCAAGTGTCGGTGCCGGTGCAGGGCAACATCAGCGCCAACGAGGCCAGCACCTTATTGCGCGCGACGCTGGACGGCGCGGGCGTGGCGATGCTGCCGAGTTATCAGGCGGGCGTGCACATTCACAACGGTGAACTGATCCGTCTGCTGCCTCACGCGGTACCGCGCGAGATGCACATCTATGCGGTGTACGCCTCGCGCAAGCACATGCCGGCGACCATGCGCAGCATGCTGGATTTCCTGGTGCTGCGATTCCCCGAAGAACCCGCCTGGGATATCGGCCTCTAAAAGGATCAATGTGGGAGCGAGCTTGCTCGCGATAGCGGTGGGTCAGTCAGCATTAATGTTGGATGAACAATCGCTATCGCGAGCAAGCTCGCTCCCACAGTGGTTGATCAATCCTCTGAATGTCGCGGCACTTACAGAACCTGGCAGGCTGGCAACTCATGAGCGCTGACCTATGCTGAATACAAGTACCCAAGGGTATTGGTTCAGAGGTCTACGCCATGAACATCAAAACAAGAAGATACCTCGCCATTTTCGTCACCTGCACGGCGACGTTGGCGTTGTACGGCACCGCAGCCTGGCGGGTCGAGCAGTTGCGACAACTGCCCCGCGAATACGCTAGCTGCAATTTCGAGCGCTGCATTCCGCACAACGCTTCGCTTAACGCGCTTCGTTGACGAAGAGCGTCAAGCCTCGTTGTCCTGATCGGCCTTCAAACGGTCGCGGAACGCTTTGGGCGAAATCCCCACGCGACGTCGGAACAGACGCGTGAAGTTTGTAGGATCGGAAAACCCCAACACGTCAGACATTTCGTAAATGGTCATGCTGGTGTAGGTCAGCAAGCGCTTGGCTTCGAGCAACTGCCGCTCGTGCATGATCTGCAAGGCCGGTTGTCCGGCCAATTCGCGACAAGTGCCGTTAAGGTGCGACACGGAAATCCCCAGCCGATGCGCGAGGTCTTCGACCTTGACGTGCTGGCGATACGTCTCTTCCACCAGTTGAATAAAACCGTTGAGGTATTCGCGCGCACGCTGCGGCCGTTCGGTGGCATTGCGCCGCGAAAGCACCTGGCGACTGACCCAGACCATGATCACGCTGACCAGCGAATGCATGAGCATTTCGCGCGCCGGTTGATGGCCGGTGTATTCGCTTTGCAGCGCGCTGAACAGGCTGTTGAGGTAGGCGCTGTCCTTGCCCGCCGGATAACTTTCGGCCTGGGCCAGCGCGTTCACCGAATTGCCCAGTTGCGCCTGCAAATGCGCGACCAGCGGCGCTGCGAGCGTCACGACAAACCCTTCGACGTCCTCGGAAAATCGATAACCGTGCACCGATAACGGCGGCAGGATCAGCATCGCCGGTTCGGTCAATTGTGTGCGTTTGCCTTCGAGTTCAAGCTCTGCCTGACCTTTGAAAACGAAGAGTAACTGGCACAGATCAGCGTGGCGGTGGGGTTTGATTTCCCATTGATGTTCGCGGCTGCGTTTGGAAATGGTTTCACAGTGCAACAAGTCCGGGGTCGGCCAATCCAGGCTTTCACCGTAGAGCTTGAACACCGGAATCGAAGGCAGGTCAGGCTTGTTCATCACTTCAATCCAGGCCTCGGAGTAGACGGGCGATAATCGCACCGATTGGCAGAATGTACAGCTTTCAACTCAGTTTTCACCTTCAGTTGACAGACTCAGGAGGGAAAAATGCAAGCACTCGATCCATAAAAATCATTCACCGGCCATGGTCGCGTGAAGCTTGCGAGTCATAAAAACAATGAAAACGTTGAAGACCCAAATCGCCATCATTGGCGCCGGCCCGTCCGGTTTATTGCTCGGCCAATTGCTCCACAACGCCGGCATCGACACGCTGATTATTGAACGCCAGACGCCCGATTATGTGCTCGGCCGAATCCGCGCCGGCGTCCTCGAACAAGGCATGGTAGAGCTGCTGCGCGAGGCTGGCGTGGGTCAGCGCATGGACGCCGAAGGCCTGGTGCACGGCGGCTTCGAACTGGCGCTGGATGATCAATTGCTGCACATCGATTTGCAGGCACTCACCGACGGCAAAACCGTGATGATCTACGGCCAGACCGAAGTCACCCGCGACCTCATGGCCGCCCGTCGGGACGCCGGCGCGCAGACGATTTATCAAGCCAGCAATGTCGTCCCGCAGGGGATGAAAAGCGACGAAGCCTACGTCACGTTCGAAAAGGACGGCGAAACCTGGCGCGTCGATTGCGACTACATCGCCGGGTGCGACGGTTTCCACGGCGTCGCGCGCCAGTCGATTCCCGCCGACTGCCTGAAGATTTTCGAACGGGTTTATCCGTTTGGCTGGCTGGGGATTCTCGCCGACACCCCGCCGGTCCACGACGAGCTGGTCTACGCGCGTCACCCACGCGGTTTTGCCCTGTGCAGCATGCGTTCGGCGACGCGCACGCGCTATTACCTGCAAGTGCCCGCCGATGAACAGGTCGAGGATTGGTCCGATCAGCGCTTCTGGGATGAACTGAAATCGCGCCTGCCGCAAGCGCTCGCAAACAAACTGGTGACCGGGCCATCGATCGAGAAAAGCATCGCGCCGCTGCGCAGTTTTGTCGTCGAGCCGATGCAATACGGGCGCATGTTCCTCGTCGGCGACGCCGCGCACATCGTCCCGCCAACCGGCGCCAAAGGCTTGAACCTGGCAGCGAGCGACGTCAGCACCTTGTTCAATATTCTGTTGAAGGTGTACCGCGACGGGCGTCTGGAGTTGCTCGATAAATACTCGGAAATCTGCCTGCGCCGCGTCTGGAAAGCCGAGCGTTTTTCCTGGTGGATGACCTCGATGCTGCACCGTTTTGACGATCACGATGCGTTCAGCCAGCGCATCAGCGCTTCGGAACTGGACTACTTTGTGCACTCCGAAGCCGGGCGAAAAACCATTGCAGAAAATTACGTAGGGCTCCCCTACGAGGCTATCGAATAGCTTGCTATCGACTTACACTGGCGAGCATTCCCGCTCGCCTTGCCCTTGCGGGTCAATCACTGCCCGCAGGTTTTACCCGTGACCGATCTGAACCAGCCCGACCCGCCCAAACCCGCCATTCGCAGTGTGCTGATCGCCCTGATGCTGGCGATTTTCCTCGGCGCGCTGGACCAGACCATCGTCGCCGTGTCGATGCCGGCGATTTCCGCACAGTTCAAGGATGTCAGCCTGCTGGCCTGGGTGATTTCCGGTTACATGGTGGCGATGACCGTGGCAGTGCCGATTTACGGCAAGCTCGGTGATTTGTACGGCCGGCGCAAGTTGATGCTGTTCGGCATGGGCCTGTTCACCGTGGCTTCGTTGTTTTGCGGCATGGCGCAGAGCATGGAGCAACTGGTGCTGGCGCGAATCCTTCAGGGCATCGGCGCCGGCGGGATGATTTCGGTCAGCCAGGCGATCATCGGCGACATCGTCCCGCCGCGCGAGCGCGGTCGTTATCAGGGTTATTTCAGCAGCATGTACGCGGTGGCCAGCGTCGCCGGGCCGGTGCTCGGCGGCTACATGACCGAATACCTGTCATGGCGCTGGGTCTTTCTGATCAACCTGCCGCTGGGCGTCGGCGCGTGGCTGGTGGCCAATCGCACGTTGGTGGGGCTGCCGGTGCCGCAGCGCAAACCGATCATCGACTACCTCGGCACGCTGTTGATGATCATCGGTCTGACCGCGTTGCTGCTGGGCATCACCGAAGTCGGTCAGGGGCATTCCTGGCGCAGCACCGAAGTTCTCGGTTTGCTCGGTTGTGCGGTGGCGGTGCTGGCGGTGTTTGTCTGGCATGAACGCCGGGCGCGCGAGCCTCTGCTGCCGATGCATTTGTTCGCCAATCGCAACGCGATCCTCTGCTGGTGCACGATTTTCTTCACCAGTTTCCAGGCGATTTCGCTGATCGTGTTGATGCCGCTGCGCTTCCAGAGCGTCACTGGCGCCGGGGCCGACAGCGCCGCGCTGCACCTGCTGCCGCTGGCGATGGGCTTGCCGATTGGCGCCTATTTCGCCGGACGCCGCACTTCGGTGACCGGTCGTTATAAGCCGATGATTTTGACCGGCGCGCTGCTGATGCCGATTTCGATCCTGGGGATGGCGTTCAGTCCGCCACAGGCACTGTTGATGAGCAGTTTATTCATGCTGCTCAGCGGGATCGCCGGTGGCATGCAGTTCCCGACGTCATTGGTCGGCACGCAGAATTCGGTGGAGCAACGGGATATCGGTGTGGCGACCAGCACCACCAATCTGTTCCGCTCGCTGGGCGGCGCGATGGGCGTGGCGTTGATGTCGGCGCTGCTGCTGGCGTTGTTGCAGGATTCGAGTTTCGCTCACCTGACCGGCTCGGCGCTGGTCGGCGAAGGCAATTCCGGGAACGTCCTGCTCGACGGTTTGAACGCGGCGCCGGGCGATGCGCAGAATGCCTTGCGCGCGGAATTGTTGGTGACCTTTCGGCATTTGTTGATGGTCAGCGCGGCAGTGTCGTTGCTGGGGCTGGCGGCGGCAGTGGCGATGCCGAATATGCTGCTGCGGGGGCGTGAGGATAAGGTTCGATGAAGGACCGAGGCGCGGCTTTCGCGGGCAAGCCTCGCTCCCACAGTGGATCTTTATCGTTCACCTGCTTTTTGTCCGTCAACGATCACTTGTAGGAGCGAGGCTTGCCCGCGAAGGCGTCCTCAAATATGCCGCATCACCTCAAGGGCTGTAATACCCGACTGCCACCAGAAAATGCCCGACCTTTTTCAGGTACGCGTGTTTGTCCTCAATCTTGCCGGTGACCGGGTTTTTCCAGCGGTATTCGTATTCAGCGCTGTCCTGCTTGGCCATCAACGCCAGAATCGGCGCGCCGACCGGTTTGCCTTCCGGGTCGTTGATCTTGCCGAAGTCGGTGTTGATCAGCCGCAGATTGGTGCCGTGGCCGACATAACGCTGGTTATCCAGGTCGACCACAAACACGTACAGATCGTCCTGCAAGTAGCCGCCCTTGAGCGAGTTGATCGCCGTCAGCGTGCCTTTTTCATCCTTGGCCAGATCAGCCGCAGCTTTATCGAGCAAGGCCTGAGCCTGTTGCGCCGAGGCGCGTGGCAGGTAGTAACCGACCGCGAGAATGCGCTGGCCGACGCGTTGATAGAACACATGTTTGCGTTCGACCTTGCCGTCAGCCCAGTTCTGCCAACGGTATTCGGCTTGCTGGATGCCGTTGCCTTCCGGCACTTTCAGCGCATCCTTGAAGGCTTTCTGCAAATCCGGCGGCAGCGTCGCGGAGACATCGCGGCCGATCAACGCCGAGGACGGCCCACCGCTGGCGAGCATCACGCCTTGGGTGTCGACGACGAAGACGTAACGATCCTTGTCGACAAACTCGCCCTGACGGCTGAACGCCGCGAACGCCTTGTCGCCGTTGTCGTGGTAATACGCCAAAGCCTTTTCCAGCAACGCCCGGGCCGCCTCGCCGTCATCCTTCGCTGGCGTAGCGGCCTGGGCTTGGCTGAGGCCCAAACCTGAACCCAGCAACAGCATCGCCATCAGCCTGACAAACCTGTGCACAACCCCCATAGCCCATCCCTCGTTCTTATTGATGTTTGAAGAGCGTAGACGGGGTTGGCGATATGGCTGGATATTCAGGCGGGCGCAGTTGTTCGGGGATGTAACACGAGCCTGTGGCAAGAAGATTTCCCGTGAGTGGGCGTTTGCCTGTGGCGAGGGGGCTTGCCCCCGTCGGAGCGCAAAGCGCTCCCCCCCTCATAAACCTGCCCAACACCACATCCGGAATTTTTCACGACTGCTTCGCAGCCGAACGGGGGCAAGCCCCCTCGCCACAAAAACTATTCGCTACAGAGTTTGCGTGCCGGGTTATTTGGCCCGCGCATTCAGTTGTTGCTGCAGGTTCTGGATCTGCGCTTGCAGGGTGTTGATGTTGCGCGTGGTCTGCGCGCGGAAGGCGTCGAATTCAGCGGTGTTGGTGCCGCCGGGCGTCGGCGCGGGACGGTTTTCCTGCTCGCTTTTGAGCACGACAATGTCCTGTTCCAGGCGATCGATCGCAGCGCTCGGGTTGCCCTGTTTCTTCAGCGCCGCGACGTCAGCACTCAGGCTTTTAATCTCGGCATCGACTTTGCTGGTGTCTGCCGGGGCGTTTTTCAGCGCAGTCAGTTCATCGCTCAAGGTTTTCACCTGAGCCTGCAATTGCGTATCGGTCGCTGTTTGCGCGGTGGCTTGCGCGGTGATCTGCGCCAGGCGCTTGTCCAGATCGCTGGCCTGCCCCACCACGCCTTGCTGGGCCTGGCTCTGTTCCAGCAGTTTGCTTTCCAGTGCCTTGATCTGCTGCTTCAGCGCTTCACTGTCAGTGCTGACGTTGGTCTGGCTGGCGACGACCTTGCCGGAAATATCCTGCAAACGCCCCGCCGCTTCTTCACTGATCCGAGCGAAGCTTTCCTGCGTTGCAACCAATTGCTGTTCCATCAACGAAATCTGCTGAAAGCTCCACCACGCCAGACCGGCGAAAGCGAACAACAATGCGCCGACCAATGCCCACAACGGCCCGGTGCTGGCGCTTTTGACTTTCACCACCGGCGCCGGGCGCGAATGCACCACATTGCGCACGGTCGGTGGAAAATCATCGTCGTCGAGGCTGTCGGCACGCAGGCTCGGTACATCGAAATCGTCGTTGGCATCGTTACGCATGGACATTGAATCAACCTTTGGGAACACGGTGATGACTTGAATGCGGCGCAGTATAACCCCCACTGCCGCAAGGGTTGACTGCCAACCCGAAACTCGGTTCCTCAGTGAATATCCTGCGCTTTCCACCACACGCAGAATTCATCGAGGGCGGCCCACAGGCTGACTTTCGGATCGTAGTCCAGATAATGCCGGGCGCGGCTGATGTCCAAGGTGAAATTTTTGTTCATCACCTGCATGCCCAGACGCGACAACGTCGGCTCGGGGCGACCCGGCCAGAGTTTGCACACGCCCTCATTCAGCGCCGCGACGCTGTAGGCCAGTCCGTAGGAGCGATACCGCGTGACCTGTGGCACGTCCATTTTTCGCATCACGTAATTCACCACATCCCACAACGGCACCGGTGTCCCATTGCTGATGTTGTAGGCCTTGCCCAACGCCGAACCGCCAGCGAGCAAACTGCTGAGCAGTGCTTCGTTGAGGTTTTGCATGCTGGTGAAATCGACCTTGTTCAGGCCGTTGCCGACAATCGCCAGACGGCCCTTGCGCTGCATCTTCAGCAGGCGCGGGAAGATGCTCATGTCACCGGCGCCGGTGACGAAACGCGGGCGCAGGGCGATGGTTTCGAGGCCAAATTCCTGAGCGCCGAAGACCTTCTGCTCGGCCAGGTACTTGGTCGCCGCGTAATGATGTTTGAAGCGCTTGGGCACTTGTTCTTCGGTCAGGCCCAGATGGTCGCGGCCATCGAAGTAGATCGACGGCGAGGACAAATGCACCAGGCGTCGAACGCGCTGTTTGAGACAGGCTTCGACGACATTTTCGGTGACCTGGACATTGCCCAGATGAAAGTCCTGATAACGCCCCCACAAACCGACGGCGCCAGCGCAATGCACCACCGCGTCGACGTCCGAACAGAGGTCGCGCACCAACTGCGAATCGCTCAAATCACCCTGAACAAACTCGGCGCCACGGCGCACCAAGTGCTCAACACCCTCGGCCCGGCGCCCGTTGACCCGCACGTCCATGCCCTGCTCGAGGGCAAAACGCGCAAAGCGTCCGCCGATGAAGCCGCTTGCGCCGGTGACCAGAATTTTCATTTAAAGCTCCGATGTCTTTCGTTTTGCGTAATGCGTGAGTCTTGACGCTGCCCGTCAGTCCAACGGCACTAGCCATTGCTTCGACGAACGGACCAATTGGTCAGTGAGTAACCCCAGCAACTGACCGCCATTGCGCCAATGATGCCAGTACAGCGGCACATCGATCGGCTTATCTGGCAGCAGCTCCAGCAGTTCGCCCCGTTGCAATTGCTCGCGGACCTGCAATTCCGGCACCAGGCCCCAGCCGAGCCCGGCTTCCGTGAGGCGGATAAAACCCTCGGACGATGGGCATAAATGGTGTTCGAAACCACCGTCGACGCCGAGTGACGCGAGGTAGCGATGCTGGAGGAAATCGTCCGGGCCGAATACCAGCGCCGGGGTGCGTGGTAACAACTCGGCGCGCACACCTTCGGGGAAATGTCGGGCAATGAACGCCGGGCTGGCCAATGCCCGATAGCGCATCGCGCCCAGCAACACGCTGCGCGCCCCGGCCACCGGGCGTTCGCTGGCACATAGGCACGCCGCCACTTCCCCGGCGCGCATGCGTTTGAGGCCGACGGTCTGGTCTTCCACGACCAAGTCCATCAGCAAATGTTGCTCGGCGCAGAAATCCCCCACCGCATCGGCCCACCAAGTGGCGAGGCTGTCGGCATTGAGGGCGATGCGCAGGCGTTCCGGCAGGCCTTCTTCATCCAGCGCCGGCACCAGCGTCAGCAAATCCCGCTCAAGCAGGCGCACCTGCTGCACATGGTTGAGCAAACGCCGACCGATGTCAGTCGGCGCTGGCGGCGTCGCCCGCACCAACACCGGTTGGCCAATCCGCGCTTCGAGCAATTTGATCCGCTGGGAAATCGCCGATTGCGACAACCCCAACACCTGCGCGGCACGTTCGAATCCGGCCTGTTCGACCACGGCGGCCAACGCGGAAAGCAATTTATAGTCGAACATCAGTTTTCCTAATGAGCGATCAGCACTATTGGTTTTTCTTATACAACGGCGCACCGGAGAATGGCCAGCAACAACTCTTCCCAAGGACCATCGACATGGCTGGCGAAACTTCACTGGCAACATTGCTGCGCAGCATGAGCCCGCAACTCAACGCCGGCGAATACGTGTTTTGCACCTTGGCGGACGGCACATTGCCGGCGGGCGTCGAGATCATCGGCAGCTTCCGCGAACAGGAAGGTCTGACCGTGATCCTCGAACGTTCCCACGCCGAACAGGCCGGTCTGAGCTTCGACTACGTCGCCGCGTGGATCACTTTGAACGTGCACTCGGCCCTCGAAGCCGTGGGCCTGACCGCCGCGTTCGCCACGGCACTGGGCAAGGCCGGGATCAGTTGTAACGTGATCGCCGGTTTCTACCACGATCATTTATTCGTCGGCCAAACCGACGCCGAACGCGCCCTGCACGTCCTGCGGGAACTGGCAGCCAACGCGGAGTAGAAAATATGTGGCAAAGCTACGTAAACGGCCTGTTGGTCGCAGCCGGTTTGATCATGGCGATCGGCACGCAAAACGCCTTCGTGCTCGCGCAAAGTCTGCGCCGCGAACATCACCTGCCAGTCGCGGCGCTGTGCGTGGTGTGCGATGCGCTGCTGGTGGCGGCCGGGGTGTTCGGACTGGCGACGGTGCTCGCGCACAACCCGACATTGCTCGCCGTCGCACGTTGGGGCGGCGCGGTATTCCTGATTTGGTACGGCAGCCTGGCCCTGCGCCGCGCCTGTTCGAAACAGAGCCTGCAACAGAGCGAAAACCAGACTGTGCGCTCACTACGCGCGGTGCTGCTGAGTGCGCTGGCGGTGACGCTGCTCAACCCGCACGTCTACCTCGACACCGTTCTGCTGATCGGCTCGTTGGGCGCGCAACAAACCGAACCCGGCGCCTACGTCGTCGGCGCGGCGAGTGCTTCTTTATTATGGTTCTTCACCCTCGCCCTCGGCGCCGCATGGCTGGCCCCGTGGCTGGCGCGGCCAAGCACCTGGCGGATCCTCGACCTGTTGGTGGCCCTGATGATGTTCACCGTGGCAGCGCAATTAATCATCAGCACGTGATTTATTCCAAAAGGCTCTGGAACCTCTATTCCACACAGTTGTTGCGTGGTTATGCCGCACCCCCGGTGCTATGATCCGGTTCGATGCGCCGCAAAGAGTACAAACTCCCCGGCGCTTGTCTGGCCGCCCGTGATCGGCCTTGCGCTCACCGCAACTGACCTGATTAGGAGAATCATCATGGCTTTCGAATTGCCGCCGCTGCCCTACGCACACGATGCCCTGCAGCCGCACATTTCCAAGGAAACCCTGGAATACCACCACGACAAGCACCACAACACCTACGTCGTGAACCTGAACAACCTGGTGCCAGGCACCGAGTTCGAAGGCAAGACCCTGGAAGAAATTGTCAAATCTTCCTCGGGCGGCATCTTCAACAACGCCGCTCAAGTCTGGAACCACACCTTCTACTGGAACTGCCTGGCGCCAAACGCCGGCGGCCAACCAACCGGCGCACTGGCTGAAGCCATCAACGCTTCGTTCGGTTCGTTCGACAAGTTCAAAGAAGAATTCAGCAAAACCTCCATCGGCACCTTCGGTTCCGGCTGGGGCTGGCTGGTGAAAAAAGCTGACGGTTCCCTGGCCCTCGCCAGCACCATCGGCGCCGGCAACCCGCTGACCAGCGGCGACACCCCGCTGCTGACCTGCGACGTCTGGGAACACGCCTACTACATCGACTACCGCAACGTTCGTCCGAAATACGTCGAAGCGTTCTGGAACCTCGTCAACTGGAAGTTCGTCGCTGAGCAATTCGAAGGCAAAACCTTCACTGCTTAAGATCGAATGACAGAAAAAAACCCGGCTCAGGTCGGGTTTTTTTATGGGTGATGGGAAATGGGATTGTGGGATTGGCGGGGGGATTGGGGGGGATTGTTGGGGCGTCATCGCGGGCAAGCCTTGCTCCCACAGGGGGATTTTGGCGTGTTCGGGGAAACCAGGTCGTCTGTCAGGACGCCTTCGCGGGCAAGCCTTGCTCCCACAGTGGATTTGGGTGTTTTCGGGAAAACCAGGTCGTCTGTCAGGACGCCTTCGCGGGCAAGCCTCGCTCCTACAAAGGCAAAATCAAACGCAGATCCGCTGTGCTTCTCACCACTCAACAGGCCGAGCGTTAGCTCGCCTGCAGCTCTTGATCTTGCCGTGTTGCCCCTTCGGCAGGCTGAGAGGAGGTGTTGATCTGGGGGTGGGCGCGAAGCGCCGTTTGGCGAAGCCGAACGCATCGAGAGGAGGTCGTAGCGAAGCAGACCGTAGGCGATGCCCCCAGATCGACACCGGAACGAAGGAACCCCGAGCCCAAGCGAGGGGCCGAACGCCGGGGCAAAGCCTTTTGGTTACTTTTTGGCGTCTGAAAAAGTCACTCGCTGTAAGAGCGAAACCGCCATCCGCCCCACCCGCAGCAACGGATATGCCCCCAACCCCCAAGAACATGGTCGGCCCAAAGGCCGCCAAGCCCCAAAGCCCAACCCAATTTCCTACACCAAAACCAGACAAATCCAGCTTGCCCCCCAGCCACACCCAACTACCATCAACCCAACGCCCAAAAAAAACCCAAAAACCGCCTCAAGTCCAACCCCAAACCACCCGACACACTACAAACAGGACAAAACCCAAACCCCGGAAAAAACCCAAACAACAGGAAAACCCCCACGGCTGAAATGTCCCTTTGACTGCCACCACGGGATTGCCAATACTCATGGCAACTTGATGCTACCCGCACGGAACAAGGAATAACCCTTTGAAGCTGGAACTCAAGAACAGCTTGTCGGTGAAGTTGCTCCGGGTCGTGCTCCTGTCGGCATTGATCGTCGGGGTAGTCTTGAGCTGCGCGCAAATCGTCTTCGATGCCTACAAAACACGCCAA
Source organism: Pseudomonas sp. SJZ131 (assembly GCF_007828705.1). Lineage (NCBI taxonomy): Bacteria > Pseudomonadati > Pseudomonadota > Gammaproteobacteria > Pseudomonadales > Pseudomonadaceae > Pseudomonas > Pseudomonas sp. SJZ131. The sequence goes on from NZ_VIVC01000005.1 coordinate 117,053, forward strand.
GCCGTCGCCGGCGATGCCGAACGCATCCTCGACATGTTCCGCGACCCCTCGACGCAAGCCGTCTACAGCCTCGACCGCGAAATGGGCATGCAAGTCATCGAAGGCCTGTTCCAGGACGACGCCGTGCGCAAAGCCTCCATCGGCCATCCCAACGAAGCCATGCTCGCGCAAAAATCCCGCGAACTGCAGCACTCCGACAGCCGCTGGCTGACCGACTTGATCCTCGGCCAGGAACGCACCTTCACCACCCAACTGGTGGGTCGCGGCCCGTACAGCGAATATTACGGCGACCTGAGCATTACCCTCGACACTGCCACCTATGGCCAGGGTTTCATCGTCAGCTCGGTCATCATCTTCATCTCTGGCGTATTGCGCGCCCTCGCCATGGGCCTGGTGCTGTACCTGGTTTACCACTGGCTGCTGACCAAACCGCTGTCGCGGATCATCGAACACCTGACCGAAATCAATCCCGATCGCCCCAGCGAACACAAAATCCCCCTGCTCAAGGGCCACGAAAAGAACGAACTGGGCATCTGGATCAACACCGCCAACCAGTTGCTCGAATCCATCGAGCGCAACACCCATTTGCGCCACGAAGCTGAAAACAGCTTGCTGCGCATGGCCCAATACGACTTCCTCACCGGCCTGCCGAACCGCCAGCAATTGCAGCAACAACTGGACAAAATCCTCGTCGACGCCGGCAAGTTGCAACGCCGCGTTGCGGTGCTGGTGGTGGGCCTGGATGACTTCAAAGGCATCAACGAACAATTCAGCTACCAGACCGGCGACCAATTGCTGTTGGCGCTGGCTGATCGCCTGCGCGGCCACAGTGGTCGCCTCGGCGCCCTCGCCCGCCTGGGCGGCGACCAGTTTGCGCTGGTGCAGGCCGACATCGAACAACCCTACGAAGCGGCGGAACTGGCGCAAAGCATCCTCGACGATCTGGAAGCGCCGTTTGCCCTCGATCATCAGGAAATCCGCCTGCGCGCGACCATCGGCATCACTCTTTTTCCGGAGGATGGCGACAGTACCGAGAAGCTCCTGCAAAAAGCCGAGCAGACCATGACGCTGGCGAAAACCCGCTCGCGCAACCGTTATCAGTTCTACATCGCCAGCGTCGACAGCGAGATGCGCCGTCGCCGCGAACTGGAAAAAGACCTGCGCGATGCGCTGACCCGCAACCAGTTTTACCTCGTCTACCAGCCGCAGATCAGCTATCGCGACCATCGCGTGGTCGGCGTCGAAGCGTTGATTCGCTGGCAGCATCCCGAGCACGGTTTGGTGCCGCCAGACCTGTTCATCCCGCTGGCCGAACAGAACGGCACGATCATCGCCATCGGCGAATGGGTGCTCGATCAGGCCTGCAAACAGCTGCGCGACTGGCATGACCAAGGGTTCGCCGACCTGCGCATGGCGGTCAACCTGTCCACCGTGCAGTTGCACCACGCCGAGTTGCCGAGGGTGGTCAACAACCTGCTGCAGATCTATCGCCTGCCGCCGCGCAGCCTGGAACTGGAAGTCACCGAAACCGGCCTGATGGAAGACATCAGCACCGCCGCCCAGCATTTGCTCAGCCTGCGGCGCTCCGGCGCGTTGATTGCGATTGATGACTTCGGCACCGGTTACTCGTCCCTCAGCTACCTGAAAAGCCTGCCGCTGGACAAGATCAAGATCGACAAAAGCTTCGTTCAGGACCTGCTCGATGACGACGATGACGCGACCATCGTTCGCGCAATCATTCAGCTCGGCAAGAGCCTCGGCATGCAGGTGATCGCCGAGGGCGTGGAAACCGCCGAACAAGAGGCGTACATCATTTCCGAGGGCTGCCACGAAGGTCAGGGTTACCACTACAGCAAACCGCTGCCGGCGCGCGAATTGAGCGCCTACCTCAAGCAGGCCCAACGCAGCAACGCCGCGATCCTCTGACCCCCGCGGTCCCATGTAGCAGCTGGCGCAGCCTGCGTCCGGCGGCGCAGCCGTCGTAAATCCAGGCGCTGCGGTCTGCCTGACACACTAAAGTGCATGATTTCACGACGCCTTTGCCGCCGAACGCAGGCTGCGCCAGCTGCTACAGGGCCACAATCTTTTGATCTATCGCACTATCCCTCCTGAATAAGAAATATTTCCAAGCACAACCCTTTACACATAATGCGAAAGATTTGCATTATGTCGCAGCTTTGCGCGCCTCCGGGCGCCATTCCACCCCCCATCGAAGCAGGATGTTCGCCATGATTCGTATGCCTCTGGCTACCGCCAGTCTGTTGGCCATCGCTATTTCCCTCGCCGGTTGCGGCGAAGGCAAAGACAAGGCCGCCGCGCCAGCAACGCCGACCCCGGCCGCCAGCACCGCGACGCCAGCGGCACCCGCCACTGCGCCAGCCGCCGCCGGCAAAGTCGACGAAGCCGCGGCCAAAGCCGTTGTCGCGCATTACGCTGACGTCGTCTTCGCCGTTTACAGCGATGCCGAATCTACCGCGAAAACCCTGCAAACCGCCGTCGACGCTTTCCTCGCCAAGCCGGACGCCGAGACCCTGAAAGCCGCGAAGGCTGCCTGGGTTGCGGCACGTGTACCTTACCTGCAGAGCGAAGTGTTCCGCTTCGGCAACACCATCATCGACGACTGGGAAGGTCAGGTGAACGCTTGGCCACTGGACGAAGGCCTGATCGACTACGTCGACAAATCCTACGAACACGCACTGGGTAACCCGGGCGCCACGGCCAACATCATCGCCAACACTCAGGTTCAGGTTGGCGAAGACAAGATCGACGTCAAGGACATCACCCCGGAAAAACTCGCCAGCCTGAACGAGCTGGGCGGTTCCGAAGCCAACGTGGCGACCGGCTACCACGCCATCGAATTCCTGCTCTGGGGCCAAGACCTCAACGGCACCGGCCCTGGCGCGGGCAACCGTCCTGCTTCCGACTACCTGGAAGGCAAAGGCGCAACTGGCGGGCATAACGATCGTCGTCGCGCTTACCTGAAATCCGTGACCCAACTGCTGGTCAGCGACCTCGAAGAAATGGTCGGTAACTGGAAGCCGAACGTGGCTGACAACTACCGCGCCACGCTGGAAGCCGAGCCAGGCGAAAGCGGCCTGCGCAAAATGCTCTTCGGCATGGGCAGCCTGTCCCTGGGCGAACTGGCGGGCGAGCGCATGAAGGTTTCCCTGGAAGCCAACTCCCCGGAAGACGAACACGACTGCTTCAGCGACAACACGCACAACTCGCAGTTTTACGATGCCAAAGGCATTCGTAACGTCTACCTGGGCGAATACACCCGCGTTGACGGCACCAAAATGACCGGCGCCAGCCTGTCGTCGCTGGTGGCCAAGGCTGACCCAGCCGCAGACACCGCGCTGAAAGCTGACCTGGAAGCCACCGAAGCGAAGATGCAGGTCATCGTCGATCACGCCAACAAGGGTGAGCACTACGACCAACTGATCGCCGCCGGCAATACCGCTGGCAACCAGATCGTCCGCGACGCCATCGCATCGCTGGTCAAGCAGACCGGTTCGATCGAAGCCGCCGCTGGCAAACTGGGGATCAGCGACCTCAACCCGGACAACGCTGATCACGAATTCTGATCAACGCTGGCCGAGTAAAAAGGCGACCTTCGGGTCGCCTTTTTTATGTCCGCCACAAACACGATCCATTGTGGGAGCGAGGCTTGCCCGCGAAGACGGCCTAACATGCAACATCTTTAGCGACTGACACGCCGCTTTCGCGAGCAAGCTTCGCTCCCACATTGGATCGCAGTGACCGTGGTATTCGGGGAAACCTGCCCCACGTCAACCAAACGATAATTCCTCTTATTCAATCCCCCCCGCCCTGTTAGACTTTGCGACCCATATTTTGCTCGCCCGTCAGGAATTCTGATGCCGTCGCTGCCTCTTCGCTGGTGCACCCTGTTCATGGCCCTGGGCCTGAGTGCCTGCGATGACGCCCCGCGTTTCACCCAGGCCGAACCCGGTGAAGCGCGGTCCGGTGGCGGCGCGACGGTGCGCAAGACCGATCAGAATGCCTTCTCGCTGCCCTCGGCCAATCTGCCGCCCTCGCGGCGCGTGGATTTCAGCGTCGGCAACAGTTTCTTCCGCAACCCGTGGGTGATCGCCCCGTCGACCACCACGGCGCGCGATGGCCTCGGGCCGCTGTTCAACACCAACGCTTGCCAGAACTGCCACATCAAGGACGGTCGCGGGCATCCGCCGACGCCTGATGCGCCGAACGCCGTGTCGATGCTGGTGCGCCTGTCGATTCCCGATGCGCCCGCCTACGCCAAAGTCATCGAGCAACTCGGCGTGGTCCCGGAGCCGGTCTATGGCGGCCAGTTCCAGGACATGTCGGTGCCCGGCGTGGTGCCGGAAGGCAAGGTCCGCGTTGACTACACGCCGGTGCCGGTGCGCTTCAAGGACGGCAGCGAAGTCGAACTGCGCAAACCGACGCTGCAGATCAGCCAACTCGGCTACGGCCCGATGCACCCCGACACGCGCTTTTCGGCCCGCGTCGCGCCGCCGATGATCGGCCTCGGCCTGCTCGAAGCGATCCCCGACGAAGCGATCCTCGCCAATGCGCAAGCGCAGGCAAAAGACACAAACGGCATTGCCGGCCGGCCGAACCAGGTATGGGACGATACACAGCAAAAAACCGTGCTCGGACGATTTGGCTGGAAGGCCGGACAACCGAACCTCAATCAGCAAAACGTCCACGCGTTCTCTGGCGACATGGGCCTGACCACCAGCCTGCGGCCCTTCGACGATTGCACCGAGACGCAAACCGCGTGCAAACAGGCGCCCAACGGCAACGGCGCCGACGGCGAACCGGAAGTCAGCGACAACATTCTGCGATTGGTGCTGTTCTACAGCCGCAACCTCGCCGTGCCCGCTCGCCGCGAGGTCAATGCGCCGCAGGTGCTGGCCGGGAAAAACCTGTTTTTCCAGGCTGGTTGCCAGTCCTGTCACACACCGAAATACACCACCCGTGCCGACGCCGCCGAACCTGAACTGGCCAATCAAGTGATTCGCCCTTACAGCGATCTGCTGCTGCATGACATGGGCGACGGCCTGGCCGACAACCGCACCGAATTCAAGGCCAGTGGCCGCGACTGGCGTACCCCGCCGCTGTGGGGTATTGGCCTGACGCAAGCGGTCAGCGGCCACACCCAGTTTTTGCACGATGGACGCGCGCGCAATCTACTTGAAGCCGTGCTCTGGCATGGCGGCGAAGCGACGGCGGCGCAGCAACAGGTTTTAGCGTTCAATGCCGAGCAGCGCGCTGCGTTGCTGGCGTTTTTGAATTCTCTTTAAACACTTTTATAAAAGAATCGGGAGCCCGACATGTTCCGTCCCAAATTGTTGTTCACCAGCCTTGCAGCGCTCGCCCTCGGCGCCTGTTCGCCGCAAGACCCGCAAGCCGTGACCTCGGCCGCCATCGCCAAATCGGTCATTTTGCCGACCTACACGCGCTGGGTTGAAGCCGATCGCCAATTGGCCGTCAGCGCCCTCGCCTACTGCGAAGGCAAGGAAACCCTCGACACCGCGCGCAAGGATTTCCTCCACGCGCAAAAAGCCTGGGCACAGCTGCAACCGCTGCTGATCGGGCCGTTGGCGGAAGGCAATCGCGCCTGGTCGGTGCAGTTCTGGCCGGACAAGAAAAACCTCGTCGGCCGTCAGGTCGAGCAACTGGTGATCGCCCAGCCACAGATCGATGCCGCTGCGCTGGCGAAATCCAGCGTCGTCGTGCAAGGCCTGTCGGCTTACGAATACATCCTCTTCGACAGCAAGCCTGACGTTGCCAACGAAGAGCAGAAAGCCAAGTATTGCCCGCTGCTCAAAGCGATTGGCGAGCACCAGAAACTTCTCGCCGAAGAGATTCTGCAGAGCTGGAACAACACTGACGGCATGCTCGCGCAGATGAGCAAATTCCCCAATCAGCGTTACGCCGATTCCCACGAAGCCATCGCCGACCTGCTGCGCGTGCAAGTCACCGCCCTCGACAGCCTGAAGAAAAAACTCGGCACGCCGATGGGCCGCCAGAGCAAAGGCGTGCCGCAACCGTTCCAGGCCGATGCATGGCGCAGCGCGTCTTCGCTGACCGCTCTGGAAGCCAGCCTTGCCGCCGCCAAAACGGTCTGGGAAGGTGTCGACAACCAAGGCCTGCGCGGTCTGTTGCCAAGCGAACAGAAGCCGTTGGCCGACAAGATCGACGCCGCTTATGCCGCCTCCTTGAAACTGTTCGCCAGCAACCAGCGCTCGCTCAGCGAAATGCTCAACGACGATGCCGGGCGCCAGCAACTCAACGATATCTACGACAGCCTCAACGTCGTCCATCGCCTGCACGAAGGCGAACTGGCCAAGGCGCTGGGCATTCAACTGGGCTTCAACGCCAACGACGGTGACTGATGAGGACGAGTGCCATGCTGCGACGTCAGGCTCTGACTTTAGGTAGTTTGCTGCTGGGAGCAGTGACGCTGGGCGGCTGGACGCTGTTCAAACAGAAGGACAAAAGCCCGCTGCTGTTGTCGGCGCGCGACGATACCGACGGCAAGCATTACGCCGTCGGCTATCGGCTGGATGGTACGCGGGTGTTCGCCACCGAAGTCGGCCAGCGCTGCCACGACATCATCAATCACCCGACGCTGCCAATCGCGCTGTTTGTCGCGCGGCGGCCGGGCACCGAGAGTTACCTGATCGACCTGCGCGACGGCACGCTGCTGCAAACCGTCACCTCGCGGCCGAACCGGCATTTCTACGGGCACGCGGTGATTCACAAGGATGGCGAGTTTTTATACGCGACCGAGAACGACACGTCCGATCCGGGCCGTGGCTTGCTCGGTGTGTATAAGTTCGAGGGCGAGCGACTTATCCACAGCGGCGAGATTGCCACTCACGGCATCGGCCCGCATCAGGTGTCATGGATGCCTGACGGCGAAACCCTGGTGGTGGCCAACGGTGGGATTCGCACCGAGGCCGAAAGCCGCGTCGAGATGAACCTGAATGCCATGGAGCCAAGCCTGGTATTGATGCAGCGCGACGGCACGTTGCTGAGCAAGGAAACCCTCGCCCAGCAAATGAACAGCGTGCGCCACATGGGCATCGCCAGCGACGGCACGATTGTCGCCGGCCAGCAATTCATGGGGCCGTCCCATGAATCGTCGGAGCTGCTGGCGATCAAGCGTCCGGGCCAGCCGTTCGTGGCGTTCCCGGTGCCGGAACATCAGTTGCAGGCGATGGGGCATTACACCGCGAGCGTCGCGGTGCACAGCGATCTGCGGCTGGTGGCGTTGACCGCGCCGCGCGGTAACCGGTTTTTCATCTGGGACCTGGACAGCGGCGAAGTGCGCCTCGATGCGCCGCTGCCGGACTGCGCCGGGGTTGGCGCGGTGGCCGACGGTTTTGTGGTGACCTCAGGTCAGGGGCGTTGCCGCTATTACGATTGTCGTCAGGCTGAGTTGGTGGCCAAACCGCTGGACCTGCCGGCAGGGCTCTGGGACAACCATCTTCACCTGATCTGAAAACGCCCTCCTGTGCACATTGCCCCTGTGGCGAGGGGGCTTGCCCCCGTTGGAGTGCGAAGCGCTCCCCTGCATTCCTGCAGTGATCACGCATTCGCCGGTTTCACGACTGCTACGCAGCCGAACGGGGGCAAGCCCCCTCGCCACAGGGATTGGCTTCAGGCAAAGCCAGATGGCAAAAAGCAGCAGTTGGATTCACTGCCACACTCGGAGTAATGTCAGCGCCTGTCTCACCTGATTTTCTCCAAGGAAGTGGAAATATGCTGCGTCGCCGCATGCTGATCATGCTGGGGGTTGTGCTGCTGATCGTGTTGGTTCTGGGCGCTTACAAAGCGTTTTCGGTCTACACGATGATTCAGGGGTTCTCCAAACCGAAACCGCCCATCAGTGTTGCCGTGGCCACGGTCGCCGAACAGCCGTGGCAAATGCGCTTGCCCACGGTGGGCACGCTCAAGGCGTTGCAAGGGGTCAACCTCAGTCTGGAGATTGCCGGCACCGTCAAAGACCTGATGTTCGAATCCGGGCAGAAGGTCAAGGCCGGCCAGCCGCTGCTGCAACTCGACAGCGCGGTCGAAAGCGCCCTGCTCGAAACCGCCCAGGCTGACCTCGGTTTGGCCCAGCTGGATTTCGGTCGCGGCAGTCAACTGGTCGACAGCCGCGCGATCTCCAAAGGCGAGTTCGACCGGCTCTCCGCGCAATTGCAAAAGAACAAAGCCACGGTCAATCAGCTCAAGGCCTCGCTGGCGAAAAAACGCATTCTCGCGCCGTTCAGCGGCACCATCGGCATTCGCCAGGTGGACGTCGGCGACTACCTCGCCAGCGGCACCATGATCGCCACCCTGCAAGACCTCAGCAGCCTGTATGTCGACTTCTTCCTGCCCGAGCAATCGGTGCCGAAAATCGCCCTCGGCCAACCGGTGCAGGTGATCGTTTCGGCCTATCCGAGCGAAAGCTTCGCCGGGACCATCAGCGCGATCAACCCGAAAGTCGAGAACAGCACCCGCAACATCCTCGTGCGGGCCACCCTCGCCAACCCGGACGGCAAACTGTTGCCGGGTATGTTCGCCAGCCTGCAAGTGCTGCTGCCAGACCCGCAAGCGCACATCGTCGTGCCGGAAAGCGCGATCACCTACACCCTTTACGGCAATTCGCTCTACGTGGTCGGACAGAAAAAAGCCGAGGATGGCAGCGTCGAAAAAGATGATCAGGGCCAACCGATCCTGATCGCCGAACGCCGCTTCATCGAAACCGGCGAGCGCCGTGATGGCTGGGTGATGATCAACAAAGGCGTGCAGAACGGCGAACAAGTGGTCACCGCCGGCCAGCTCAAACTGGACAACGGCGCGCACATTGCAATCAGCGACGACAAGACCCTGACCGATAAGAACAGTCAGCCACGCACTGACTGATCAAGGAATCCGCATGGCTTTTACCGATCCGTTCATCCGCCGCCCGGTGCTCGCCACCGTGGTCAGCCTGCTGATTGTGCTGCTGGGCTTCCAGGCCTGGAGCAAGCTGCCGCTGCGCCAATACCCGCAAATGGAAAACGCCCTGATCACGGTGACCACGGCCTACCCCGGCGCCAACGCCGAAACTATCCAGGGCTACATCACCCAGCCGATGCAGCAGAGCCTGGCGAGCGCCGAAGGCATCGACTACATGACTTCGGTGAGTCGACAGAATTTCTCGGTGATTTCGATCTACGCGCGCATCGGCGCCAACAGCGACCGCTTGTTCACCGAGTTGCTGGCCAAGGCCAACGAGGTGAAAAACCAGCTGCCGCAAGACGCCGAAGACCCGGTGCTGAGCAAGGAAGCCGCAGATGCCTCGGCGCTGATGTACATCAGTTATTTCAGCAAGGAACTGAACAACCCGCAGATCACCGATTACCTCTCGCGGGTGATCCAGCCAAAACTGGCGACGCTGCCGGGCATGGCCGAAGCGGAAATTCTCGGCAATCAGGTGTTCGCCATGCGCCTGTGGCTCGACCCGGTAAAACTTGCCGGTTTCGGCCTGAGCGCCAGCGACGTGACCAACGCGGTGCGCCAGTACAACTTCCTCTCCGCCGCCGGCGAAGTGAAAGGCGAGTACGTGGTCACCAGCATCAACGCCAACACCGAATTGAAGTCCGCCGAGGCGTTTGCGGCGATTCCGCTGAAGGTCGACGGTGACAGCCGCGTGCTGCTCAGCGATGTCGCGCGGGTCGAAATGGGCGCCGAAAACTACAACTCCATCAGCTCGTTCGGCGGTACGCCGTCGGTCTACATCGGCATCAAGGCAACGCCCGGCGCCAACCCGCTGGACGTGATCAAGGAAGTGCGCAAGATCATGCCGGAGCTCGAAGCGCAGTTGCCGCCCAACCTGAAAAGCGAAATTGCCTACGACGCCACACTGTTTATTCAGGCCTCGATCAACGAAGTGATCAAGACCTTGTTCGAAGCGGTACTGATCGTCATCGTCGTGGTGTTCCTGTTCCTCGGCGCCCTGCGTTCGGTGGTGATTCCGGTGGTGACGATCCCGCTGTCGATGATCGGCGTGATGTTTTTCATGCAGATGATGGGCTACTCGATCAACCTGCTGACCCTGCTGGCGATGGTGTTGGCCATCGGCCTGGTGGTGGACGACGCAATTGTCGTGGTGGAGAACATTCACCGGCACATCGAGGAAGGCAAAACCCCGCTCGACGCCGCGATTGAAGGCGCGCGAGAAATCGCCATGCCGGTGATTTCGATGACCATCACCCTCGCGGCGGTGTATGCGCCGATTGGGTTCCTCACCGGCCTGACCGGCGCGTTGTTCAAGGAATTCGCGTTGACGCTGGCCGGTGCCGTGGTGATTTCCGGGATCGTTGCCCTGACGCTGTCGCCGATGATGTGCGCCCTGCTGCTGCGCCACGACGAAAACCCCAGCGGCCTGGCGCATCGCCTCGACCGGATCTTCGAAAGCCTCAAGCGCCGCTATCAAAGCATGCTCCACGGCACGCTCAACACGCGGCCGGTGGTGTTGGTGTTCGCAGTGATCGTGCTGTGCCTGATTCCGGTTTTCCTCAAGTTCACCAAAACCGAACTGGCGCCGGACGAGGATCAGGGCATCATTTTCATGATGGCCACCGCCCCGCAGCCGACCAACCTTGATTACCTGAATGCCTACACCGACGAGTTCATCGAGAACTTCAAGCAATTCCCGGAGTACTACTCGTCGTTCCAGATCAATGGCTACAACGGTGTGCAATCCGGGATTGGCGGTTTCCTGCTGAAACCGTGGAACGAGCGCGACCGCACGCAAATGCAGATCCTGCCCGAGGTGCAAAGCAAACTCGAAGGCATTCCGGGCCTGCAGATATTCGGTTTCAACCTGCCGTCACTGCCGGGCACTGGCGAAGGCTTGCCGTTCGAGTTCGTGATCAACACGGCCAACGATTACCAGTTGTTGCTGCAAGTGGCGGATCGGATCAAAAAACGCGCTGCCGAGTCGGGCAAGTTTGCTTTCGTCGACCTCGACCTGGCGTTCGACAAACCGGAAGTGGTGGTTGATATCGACCGCGCGAAAGCCGCCCAAATGGGTGTGTCGATGCAGGATCTGGGTGGCACGCTGGCGACCCTGCTGGGCGAGGCGGAAATCAACCGATTCACCATCGAGGGCCGCAGCTACAAAGTGATCGCCCAGGTCGAGCGGGCCTTCCGCGACAACCCGGACTGGCTCAACAACTACTACGTGAAAAACACGCAGGGCGAATTGCTGCCCTTGTCGACTCTGATCACCGTGACTGATCGCGCACGACCGAGGGAGCTCAAGCAATTCCAGCAACTCAATGCGGCCAAGCTGTCGGGGTTTCCGCTGGTGAGCATGGGCGAGGCCATCGAGACCGTGTTGCAAATCGCCCGCGAAGAAGCGCCGGCCGGGTTTGCCTTCGATTACGGCGGCGCGTCGCGGCAATTCGTCCAGGAAGGAAGCGCGTTGTGGGTGACGTTTGCCTTGGCGCTGGCGATTATTTTTCTGGTACTGGCGGCGCAGTTTGAAAGCTTCCGCGACCCGCTGGTGATTCTGGTGACCGTGCCGCTGTCGATTTGCGGGGCGTTGATTCCGCTGTTCCTCGGTTGGTCGAGCATGAACATTTACACCCAGGTCGGGCTGGTGACGCTGATCGGTTTGATCAGCAAGCACGGGATTCTGATCGTCGAGTTCGCCAACAAACTGCGCAAGGAAAAGGGCCTGAGCCCGCGTGACGCGGTGGAGGAAGCGGCGGCGATTCGCCTGCGGCCAGTGTTGATGACCACGGCGGCGATGGTGTTCGGCATGGTGCCGCTGATTCTGGCCAGCGGCGCGGGCGCGGTCAGCCGGTTTGATATCGGTACGGTGATCGCCACGGGAATGTCGATCGGCACGCTGTTTACCCTGTTCGTGTTGCCGTGCGTGTACACGCTGCTGGCCAAACCCGATAAACCCTGACCTTACATAATCTCTGTAGGAGCAAGGCTTGCCCGCGATTGAGGCGCCTCGGTGTGTCAGTTACACCGCGTTATCGTTCATCGCGGGCAAGCCTTGCTCCCACAGAAGGCAAAAAAACAGTAGGCAAAAAAACAGAAGGCAAAAAAAAGCCCCGCATCTGCGAGGCTTTTTATTTTGGCTTCAATCTGTTCAATGCTACGGCCTCAATCCTTGGGAAAGACCGAACATGAACAGCAACAAGTCATGATCAGGTTGTGTCGCCACGGATGCCTTGGCAATCCGTGGCAACGGGCAGTGAGCGCCATCGCTCACTGCACTGAGGACTTGAGTGCGCGGCTGCTCCCAGGCAGCCATCGCCAATGAAGCAACTGCCAAGGCACCTATGAGAAACACACCTCGTGCAATTTCGAGTTTCATCGCTATAAACCCTTGATAGCGCTGCCAAACGCCGTCTCGTAAAAGTAGACGAGTTTGCGCCAGTCCGCGTCGCTGAACGACGAGTGGCGACGTAATTGCTTCATGTCGTGCGAAGCTGCGCGGTAGGCGGTCAGGCGTTGACGGCACTTCTCCAGATCGATCAGCGCCACTTCCGCCGTCGCGGCCTCACCTTCGCCGGTTACTCGCACAAAGGCGTGTTTGATATAGATGCAACTGTGCTGCCACCGACCTTTGTGCATGCGGGCGAGGTTCTCGGCCAGATCCTTGAGCACACGCTCCCAGACCACTTGACCGTGGCGCTCGACACCACCACCGGCGCGCCAATGTTCGATTTCCTGAAAACCGTCTAGCGACTTCGTCACCAGCAGCGCACGCCATTTGTGCACCGGGTCACGTTGCGCGCCGCAGAAGACCATTTCCGGAACCCGCACACCCAATGCCGAAACGCCATTAAGCGCATCACGTTCGCGCAACACGGTCGGGCGGCCGAACGGGTGCAGCCAACTGCGATAGATATGGCCGGTCTGGCGCTTGGCATACAGCAGTTGTCCATCGCTGCCCACGACCCGCTGCACGCCACTCTCGCCACCGCGTCGAACGTTGGGTTCTTCTACCCATTCGCCGCGCTGATTCCAGAAATAGTCGAAGCGATCCTGAGGAGCAACTTCCGTTTCTGCCGCATATTGCACTGCCATCCTGCTACCTCTTGCGTAATACGTAAACTCGCCACATGGCATAAAGCGGTATGAAATCCAATTGTTCCTGAATGCGGAAACCAGCCTGCTCGAACTCTTTCTCGACCGTAGCGGCCGGTAACACAAAGCGATTTTGGTAACCTTCCTGCCCGCGTTTTTCTTCCGCGCGCTTGCGTTTCCAGGCTTTGAAATTGCCGTCCACCCACAGCGAAATGATCACGCTGTCACGGGTGACACGCTCGAACTCGCGCAAAATCGCCAGTCGGTGCTCGGCTTCGCCAACGTGATGGAGCAAACGCATGCAGAAAATGTTGTCGACGGCGTTATCCGGCAAGGCAATGTCGAATGCAGAAGTGTGCAAGGGTTGTACCCGTTTCACTACGTCGGCAGGTTGCGCCTGCGTCGCGATCTTCAGCATCGACTCGGAGTTGTCGGCCCCGATGATTACACGGTTGTGTTTCTCGGCCAGTAACGGCCAGAAACGCCCCGCTCCGCTCGGCAAATCAAGCACCAGTCCAGGATCGCCGGCCAAGGCCAGCGCCTTGCGGGCCAATTGTTCATCCCGCCAATGGGACAAGCGACGACCGATCCCGTTCTGGTGTTTGCGCAGATATTTCTGCGCGTGCTGATCGTCGTACTTCTCGGAAAAATCCAGTTTGATCGGCGTAGTCATCATCAAAATCTCCTGAACTGCTGATGGCGACCACCTTAGGTAGCGCCGTGTCAGCGTCAGGTCATGACTTTGTGAAAACTTCGTTGAGCAAAACACTGAAGTATTTCAGGGTTTTACAAACGTTGACTAGTAGCAATCGTCTTTATGAAGAAGATTTCAGGTTCTAGGCCTTTTACTTCGCGGTTTGAGTCAGTTCAACTTCGAAGCGGCAACCGTTGGGCTCCATGGTCGTCAGGCTGACCGTCCAGCCCTGGTTCTCACAGATCCGCTGCACTAGCGACAAGCCCAGCCCGAGGCCTTCGCCGCGCTTTTCGCTGCCGCGCACAAACGGTTCGAACATCGCTTCGCGCTTCTCTTCGGGAATGCCGACGCCGCTGTCCTCGACCATGAAGCCTGTTTCGGTCAGGGCCAGACGAATGAAGCCGGTTTCGGTGTAGTGCAGCGCGTTGCGCAACAGGTTACCCATCACCGCGTTCAACAACGTTGCGTTGTAGCGCGCGTCCGGCGGATTGCCCGGCTCGAAATTGAGGATCAGGCCTTTCGATTCGATCGGATCGCGCCACAGGCACAGCAAGCTGTCGGCGACCTGGGTCACGGTTTGCTGCGGCGATGCGCTGGAGTCTTCACGTTGCGCGCGGGCAAGCGTGAGGAAGGTTTGCACCAGTTCGCGCATTTCTTCACAGGCGCGAGCGATGCGCTCGACCTGATTGCGCCCGCGCTGGTCGATGCCGGGGTTTTCCAGCAGCAGTTCGCAGGAGCTGGCGAGGACCATCAACGGCGTACGCAATTCGTGGCTGACGTCGCTGGTAAACAACCGCTCGCGGGTCAATGCCTGACGCAGACGCCCGAGGGTGGCGTCGAACGCTACGGCCAGCTCACCGACTTCATCGGCGGCATAATCCGGGGCCAGCGGCGGCGCCAATCCGAGCAACTGGTCGCGATGGCGCACTTGCCGCGCCAGCCGCACCACCGGCGCCATGACCTTGCGCGCGAGGATCCAGCCGAGGAACACCGCCAGCGCCAGGCTCAGTACAAAACCGACCAGCACCACGGCAAACAGCACGCGTTCACGTTCTTCGAAATCGCTTTGATCCTGCAACAGCACATAACGCCGGCCGTCGACCACTTCGACCATCGCGTGATACGACAATTGTTCGCGAAACACTTCGTGGAAACCCGGCTCGAGGTGGCGCAGGTCTTTGGGCAACTCGAAGTCGCCCGGGCCGCCGCTGAAGTAGAACAACTGGTCCGGTTCCGGACGATGGCTCCAGTCCGAGACGCTGTCCATCAGCAACAGGCGCTGCAAATCGCCGCCAAGACCGGCAGAAATCAGCTTCTCTTCGACCAGGTGCACGGTGGCGACGATGCCCATGGCGAACGCCCCGGCAACCAATGCGCTCATCAGCGCGAAGGCAATGATGATCCGTTGGGCAAGGCTCTGCTTAAACTCCATCTCGGCCCTCGGCCAAGCGGTAACCCACGCCGTGCACGGTTTGCAGCAGCGGTTTGGCGAACGGTTTGTCGATCACCTGGCGCAATTGGTGAACGTGGCTGCGCAGGCTGTCACTGTCCGGGCAATCGTCGCCCCACAGCGCTTCTTCGAGGATTTCGCGGCGCAATACGTGAGGGCTTTTCTGCATCAGCACGGCGAGCAACTTCAGGCCGACCGGGTTGAGTTTGAGCAAACGGCCTTCGCGGGTGACTTCGAGAGTGTCGAGGTCGTAGCTCAGATCGCCGACCTGCAACGCGCGACGCCCGCCGCCCTGGGCTCGGCGCATCACCGCTTCGATGCGCGCGGCAAGTTCGGACAATGCGAACGGTTTGATCAGGTAATCGTCGGCGCCGGATTTGAAGCCTTGCAGGCGGTCGTCGAGCTGATCGCGCGCGGTGAGCATGATCACCGGCGTGTCGCGCCGCGCATCTTCGCGCAGGCGTTTGCACAAGGTGTAGCCGTCGATGCCGGGCAGCATGATGTCGAGCACGATCAAGTCGTAATGCTCGGTGGCCGCCAGGTGCAGCCCCGACAAGCCGTCCTGCGCACAATCCACGGTGTAACCCTTAAGCCCCAGATAATCCGCCAGATTGGCGAGGATATCGCGGTTGTCTTCAACCAATAAAATTCGCATGGGCACTCCTCCGCACACAGTAACGGCCGTCTTCGGCTCGCGCAGCTTACGGCCAAGTGTGGCTCACGGCTAGGCCTGAGTGCAGGGGATATTTGATCAACGTGGCACGTCCGGTTTTAACGAGTTTTTCACTCGCCATTCACGGCGCCGCGACAGTTGCGAGCCCAAACTCCGCGCGGCTGACCTCCCCAGAACCTGCCCGACGATCAAGGAATTGCCATGGTTTCGACCCCTGCCCGCCCCGCCTCGCGCCCGCTGAATTTCTGGGTATGCCTTGGGGTTCCCGCCGTTGCGGCGATGATTCTGGTGTTGCTGGAACTGACGGATCTGGACATGGCGCTGGCCCGGCTGTTTTACGATCCGCTGGCCGGGGATTTTATTGGTCGGCACAGTTATTTTCTCGAAGACATCCTGCATGACCGGGCCAAGCAGGTGGTGATCGGGTTTTCGTTGTTTGCGGTGATCGGCTTTGTCGGTGCATTTTTTGTTCAGCGGCTCAAGCCGTTCAAGCGCGAATTGGGCTGTTTGGTGTTGTCGCTGGGCTTGGCCACTTCGTTTGTCACTCCGGTGAAAGTGGTGACGGCGGTGCAGTGCCCGTGGAGCCTTGAGCAGTTTGGCGGGCACGAACAGTACAGCGAACTGCTGAGCCCGCGTCCGCCCACCGACAAGCCGGGCCGTTGCTGGCCGGGCGGGCATGCGGCGACCGGTTTCACCTTGTTTGCGTTGTTTTTTGTATTGCGCGATCGGCGGCCACGATTGGCAAGGAATGCGTTTATCTTCGCGTTCGCGCTGGGCTCGGTGTTCTCGATCAGCCGCATGATGCAAGGCGCACACTTCTTCTCGCACAACGTGTGGACCGCAATCTTCTGCTGGTTGATATGCCTGGGGTCGTATTACTACATCCTCTATCGACCGGCTTCCAGGGATGAGCGGTTGGGAAATGTACAAACGGCCAACGCCTGAGGTGTAGCTCCAGAATTGGCGGATCACCACGATCCCTGTAGGAGCAAGGCTTGCCCGCGAAGGGGCCGGCACGTCCAACATCAATGTCGGCTGGAAGACCGCTTTCGCGGGCAAGCCTTGCTCCCACAGGATTGGCATCGATCACGGAATTTGTGGCTGGCCACGTTCCTACAGGTGATCTGTGGTGGAGCGGCAATTGGCGGATCACCACGATCCCTGTAGGAGCAAGGCTTGCCCGCGAAGAGGCCGGCACGTCCAACATCAATGTCTACTGGAAGACCGCTTTCGCGGGCAAGCCTTGCTCCCACGGGTTTAGCGTTGTTCACGGAATTTGTGGCTGGCCAAGTTTTAATGTGGGAGTGAGCTTGCTCGCGATGGCGGTGGGTCAGTCACTTCAATGCTGACGGGTCGTCAGCTATCGCGAGCAGGCTCACTCCTACAGGGTTTGGTGTTGGCGCATGCCGGGCAATAAAAAACCCCGCGGGCTTAACGCCAGCGGGGTTTTTGTGTACGGGGTCGGGCTGGCTTACATCATGCCGCCCATGCCGCCCATACCGCCCATGTCTGGCATGCCGCCGCCAGCAGAGCCTTCTTCCTTGATCTCGGCGATCATGGCTTCGGTCGTGATCATCAGGCTGGCGATGGAAGCCGCTGCCTGCAGAGCCGAACGAGTCACTTTGGCCGGGTCGAGGATACCCATTTCGATCATGTCGCCGTATTCGCCGGTAGCAGCGTTGTAACCGTAGTTACCCGAACCCTGCTTGACCTTGTCGACTACTACGCTTGGCTCGTCGCCGGAGTTGGCAACGATCTGGCGCAGTGGCGCTTCAACAGCGCGACGCAGCAACTGGATACCAACGTCCTGATCGGCGTTGTCGCCTTTCAGTTCGGAGATAGCCTGCAGAGCGCGAACCAGTGCCACGCCGCCGCCAGGTACCACGCCTTCTTCAACGGCTGCACGAGTTGCGTGCAGGGCGTCTTCAACGCGGGCTTTCTTCTCTTTCATTTCAACTTCGGAACCAGCGCCAACCTTGATCACTGCAACGCCGCCGGACAGCTTGGCCAGACGCTCTTGCAGTTTTTCACGGTCGTAGTCGGACGAAGTGTCAGCCACTTGCTGACGGATCTGCAGAACGCGAGCCTGGATATCAGTCTCAACGCCAGCGCCGTCGATCACGGTGGTGTTTTCTTTGGACAGGATCACGCGCTTGGCATTACCCAGGTGTTCCAGGGTGGTGCTTTCCAGGCTCAGGCCGATCTCTTCGGAGATGACGGTACCGCCAGTCAGAACAGCGATGTCCTGCAGCATTGCCTTGCGACGGTCGCCGAAGCCTGGAGCCTTGACGGCTGCAACCTTGACGATGCCACGCATGTTGTTCACTACCAGAGTCGCCAGGGCTTCGCCTTCAACGTCTTCAGCAACGATCAGCAGTGGACGGCCGGCTTTGGCAACGGCTTCCAGTACTGGCAACATTTCGCGGATGTTGGAGATCTTTTTGTCGACCAGCAGGATCAGCGGACCGTCGAGCTCGGCGGTCATGGTTTCCGGCTTGTTGACGAAGTACGGGGACAGGTAACCACGGTCGAACTGCATGCCTTCAACAACCGACAGTTCGTTTTCCAGGCCCGAGCCTTCTTCAACGGTGATCACGCCTTCTTTACCGACTTTTTCCATGGCTTCGGCAATGATGTCGCCGATGGAGTTGTCGGAGTTGGCCGAGATGGTGCCGACCTGAGCGATTGCCTTGGTGTCAGCGCAAGGCTTGGACAGGGCTTTGAGCTCTTTGACGATAGCGATGGTCGCTTTGTCGATGCCGCGCTTCAGGTCCATCGGGTTCATGCCGGCAGCGACGGCTTTCAGGCCTTCGTTGACGATCGATTGAGCCAGAACGGTAGCGGTAGTGGTGCCGTCGCCGGCGTCATCGTTGGCACGGGAGGCAACGTCTTTGACCAGCTGCGCGCCCATGTTTTCGAAGCGATCTTTCAGCTCGATTTCTTTGGCGACGGACACGCCGTCCTTGGTGATGGTCGGAGCGCCGAAGCTCTTCTCGATGATCACGTTACGGCCTTTAGGGCCCAGGGTCGCTTTTACTGCGTCAGCCAGGACGTTGACACCGGCGAGCATTTTCTTGCGGGCGGAATCGCCGAATTTAACTTCTTTAGCAGCCATGATCGATATTCCTTAAATACTTTGTAGTAACGGGAAAATGAGCGGGGAATCAGCCTTCGATAACAGCGAGAATCTCGTTCTCAGCCATTACCAGCAGGTCTTCGCCGTCAACTTTCACAGTGTTGCTGCCGGAGTACGGACCGAACACAACCTTGTCACCCACTTTAACGGCCAGTGCGCGCACTTCACCGTTGTCCAGCACGCGGCCGGTACCGACAGCGAGGATCTCGCCGCTGTTGGCTTTTTCAGCAGCCGAACCTGGCAGGACGATACCGCCAGCGGTTTTCTTTTCTTCTTCGCTGCGACGGATGACGACGCGGTCATGCAGAGGACGAAGCTTCATTGTCGATCTCTCCTAATTGTGGTTTTCATCGGCCGGTGTGTTCCCGGCGGGTTTAACAAATCCGGCGGTGCCGGGTGCGGTTCGTCAAGCGAACCGCGGAAGTCTGTCTGGCGTGTTCGCCAGAAACCTTGCGGTGACCGTTACATAAGGGCGCATAAGCTTATTACAAGGGCGGACAGACAAAATTTTTGTGTTTTTGCGGCGCAAACGAACACGGCACCCGAGGGTGCCGTGGCGCTGAACGCTTTACTTGGGATCGCGATGTTCGAACTCGCCTTCGATCACATCCGGCTCGCGACTCAGTGGCTGGCGCGGCGCAGGACCGCCGCGCGGCTGCAGGTCATCGGCGAACGCGCGTTGGCGGATCGCTGCCTCTTCGGCGCGCTGGCGCATTTTGTTCGCCAGCAGTCGACGCGAAATAGGCAGCAGCATGATCAGACCCAGCACGTCAGTGACGAAACCCGGCAGGATCAACAGGCCGCCGGCCAATGCCAGCATCAAGCCTTCGAGCATGGTCTGCGCCGGCAGTTCGCCGCGATTCAAGCTTTCCCGGGCGCGCAGTGCAGTCGCCAGACCGGCGATGCGCAGCACGAACACGCCGAGCATCGAGCCGAGAATCACCAGCAGCAGCGCCGGGAAAAACCCGATCGCGCCGCTGACCTTGACGAATACGAACAGCTCCAACACCGGAAACAGTACAAAGAGCAATAAAAAAGGGCGCATCTAATGGTTCCTCAACGCAAGAATGCCTTGCCAGTCTTCCCTAGATGACGTCGCCGTTTCGTGAATTCAAGCGTCGGCCTCGGCATTTTTCGGCCAATGTTCGGCGTGAGCCAGGAAAACCAAGGCTTCGCGCACTTGTGTCGGCGTATTACATGGCGCTTGAAACGGCAGCCAGTAGAGCCCTTGGCCGATGCGCAGGTGCATGCCTTCGGTGTCGATGCCGGCCAGTTGCGCCGGGCTGGTCGTCGGCAGGCCGGCCAGTTCGACGTAGTGCGCAATGGCCTTGGCGTGGTCAGCGTTCATGTGCTCGACCATGCTCACTTCAGCCTTGCCGGCGAACGGGTTGGCGAGGGTCAATTGATCGACCCAATGAATCGCGCCGAAACCGCCGATGTAGCGATGACGCACCGGTTCGAGTACCCAGAAATCGAAATCGTGGGCCTTGTGGTAACTCTGCGATTCAGGGAAATAGCGGTAATAACGCCCGGCCGCCGCTTCGATGGCCGCCTCGCCTTCAAGCTTCTGCGCTTGGGCGAGGTAGGTCAGGCGCCCGACCGCTTGCGCATCCTCAGCCCCGCGCTCACCGACAAACAATGAGCACTTCGGGTCTTTTTGCAGGTTGTGCGTGTGCTGGGCGATGCGGCTGATCAGGATCAGCGGCCGGCCCTGCTGGTCGAGGCAGTAAGGCACCACCGAGCCGAACGGGAAACCGGGCATGGCTTTGGAGTGCGTCGACAACACGCCCCGGTATTCCTTGAGAAGCAATTCTCGTGCATTCTTGGCCGCTTCAACGCTCAATTTATGACTCCTTATATAGAATCCGTCGAAAAAACGGACAGGCGCCTGGGAATAAGTTTCCAGTCGCGCTCGGGGCAGTTCTCATGTGCAGCCGGCCACTTCAGGCGCAGATCGAGAGGCCCTCTTCAAGGACAACCACTCAGACCTGCTATTGGGGCATGCGAATGCAACTCACTGACAAAGTAATCATTATCACTGGCGGTTGCCAGGGTTTAGGCCGTTCGATGGCCGAGTATTTCGCCGGCAAAGGCGCGAAATTGGCGCTGGTCGATCTGAACCAGGAGAAACTCGACGACACGGTTGCCGCGTGCAAAGCCAAGGGTGTCGAGGCTCGCGCCTATGTGTGCAACGTCGCCAATGAAGAACAGGTGACGCACATGGTGGCGCAAGTGGCCGAAGATTTCGGCGCGATTCACGGCTTGATCAACAATGCCGGGATCTTGCGCGACGGCCTGCTGCTGAAGGTCAAGGACGGCGAGATGACCAAGATGAGCCTGGCGCAATGGCAGGCGGTTATCGACGTCAACCTGACTGGCGTGTTCCTGTGCACCCGCGAGGTCGCGGCGAAAATGGTCGAGCTGAAAAACAGCGGCGCGATCATCAATATTTCGTCGATCTCGCGTGCCGGCAACGTTGGCCAGACCAACTATTCCGCCGCCAAGGCTGGCGTCGCTGCAGCGACCGTAACCTGGGCCAAGGAACTGGCACGCTACGGGATTCGGGTCGCCGGCATTGCGCCAGGCTTTATCGAAACCGAGATGACCTTGGGCATGAAGCCCGAAGCGCTGGAGAAGATGACCTCCGGGATTCCGCTGAAGCGCATGGGCAAACCGGATGAGATTGCCCATTCGGCGGCGTATATCTTCGAGAACGACTACTACACCGGACGGATTCTGGAGATGGACGGCGGGCTGCGCATCTAAAACAAAACCTTGTAGCAGCTGCCGAGGCACGAGGCTGCGTTGCGTGTCCGCAGGACCGCCTCGGGGACCGACCTAGGGGGCCGCTGCGCAGCCCAACGCAGCCTCGTGCCTCGGCAGCTGCTACAAATACCTTTGCGCGATTAGTCGTCGCTGATGGTGATGTTCGGCATTGCCGGGCTTGCCGCTTCCTGCAACACGATCCGTGCGCCGACATGCCGGGCCAGTTCCTGGTAAACCAGGGCAATCGGGCCGTCCGGCTCGGCGACTACCGTTGGTTTACCGCTGTCGGCCTGCTCGCGGATGTCCATCGCCAGCGGCAGTGAGGCCAGCAGTTCGACGCCATACTGATTGGCCAACTTGACCCCGCCACCTTCACCGAACAGATGCTCGGCATGCCCGCAGTTGGAGCAGATGTGCACGGCCATGTTTTCCACCACGCCCAACACCGGAATGTTGACCTTGCGGAACATTTCCACGCCTTTGCGCGCGTCCAGCAGGGCCAGATCCTGCGGCGTGGTGACGATCACCGCACCAGCCACCGGGACTTTCTGCGCCAGGGTCAGCTGAATGTCGCCGGTGCCTGGCGGCATGTCGATGACCAGGTAATCGAGGTCGCCCCACGCGGTTTGCGTGACCAGTTGCAGCAAGGCGCCGGAGACCATCGGGCCGCGCCAGACCATCGGCGTGTTGTCATCGGTGAGGAACGCCATCGACATCACTTCGACGCCATGCGAAACGATCGGCACGAACCACTTCTGATCCTTGACCTGCGGCCGCGTGCCTTCGGCGATGCCGAACATGATGCCTTGGCTCGGGCCATAGATGTCGGCGTCGAGAATCCCGACTTTGGCGCCTTCGCGGGCCAGCGCCAGCGCAAGGTTGGCGGCGGTGGTCGACTTGCCGACGCCGCCCTTGCCCGAGGCCACGGCGACCACGTTCTTGACGTTGGCCAAGCCTGGAATCTGTGCCTGAGCCTTGTGCGCGGCGATCACGCTGGTGATCTCGACGCGCGCGGCAGTCACGCCGTCGAGGCCTTGAATGGCCATTTCCAGCATCTGCGCCCAGCCGCTTTTGAACAGGCCGGCGGCATAACCGAGTTCGAGCTGGACGCTGACGCGATCGCCCTGAATCTCGATAGTGCGCACGCACCCGGCGCTGACCGGATCCTGGTTCAGATAAGGGTCGGTGTATTGGCGAAGGACGGCTTCCACCGCTGCGCGATTGACGGCGCTCATGGGCAACTCCGATAGCAAGACTGGAAAATCAGGCGGGTATCGTACGCCGGACGCGGATGTGTGGCGAACAGATTACTGTGGCTGGAGCGCTTCCTGTGGCGAGGGGGCTTGCCCCCGTTGGGTGGCGGAGCCGCCCCTGCAATCTGTCAGACAGACCGAGTCGTCTGGATTCACGACTGCTGCGCAGCCGGACGGGGGCAAGCCCCCTCGCCACAAAAGCATGATTGTCAAAATGAGCCCTTAGGTGGCGGGGGTGAAAATTATTGCCCGGCGCTTTATAGTGGCCGACCTCCGTTTCATCAAGTAGCCGAGCCCCATGTCCGAGCCACGCAAGATCCTCGTCACCAGCGCCCTGCCCTATGCCAATGGTTCGATCCATCTTGGCCACATGCTGGAATATATCCAGACCGACATGTGGGTGCGCTTCCAGAAGCACCGCGGCAACCAATGCATTTATGTCTGCGCCGACGACGCCCACGGTTCGGCCATCATGCTGCGCGCGGAAAAGGAAGGCATCACCCCGGAACAACTGATCGCCAACGTCCAGGCTGAACACAGCGCCGACTTTGCCGAGTTCCTGGTCGACTTCGACAATTTCCACTCCACTCACTCCGATGAAAACCGTGAGCTGTCGAGTCAGATCTACCTGAAACTGCGCGACGCCGGGCACATCGCCCAGCGTTCGATCACGCAATATTTCGACCCGGAAAAGAAAATGTTCCTGGCCGACCGCTTCATCAAGGGCACCTGCCCGAAATGCGGCACCGAAGACCAGTACGGCGACAATTGCGAAAAATGCGGCGCGACCTACGCGCCGACCGATTTGAAGGATCCGAAGTCGGCAATCTCTGGCGCCACCCCGGTGCTCAAGGATTCCCAGCACTTCTTCTTCAAATTGCCGGACTTCCAGGAAATGCTTCAGGCCTGGACCCGCAGCGGCACCCTGCAAGACGCCGTCGCCAACAAGATCGCCGAATGGCTGGACGCCGGCCTGCAACAGTGGGACATCTCCCGCGATGCGCCGTATTTCGGTTTCGAGATTCCGGGCGAGCCGGGCAAATATTTCTACGTGTGGCTGGACGCGCCGATCGGCTACATGGCCAGCTTCAAGAACCTCTGCGCACGTCGTCCGGACCTGGATTTCGATGCGTTCTGGGCCAAGGATTCCACCGCCGAGCTGTACCACTTCATCGGCAAGGACATCGTCAATTTCCACGCGCTGTTCTGGCCAGCGATGCTCGAAGGCGCGGGTTTGCGCAAACCGACCGGCATCAACGTCCACGGCTACCTGACCGTCAACGGCCAGAAGATGTCCAAGTCCCGCGGCACCTTCGTCAAGGCGCGCACTTACCTCGATCACCTGTCGCCGGAGTACCTGCGTTATTACTACGCGGCGAAACTGGGCCGCGGCGTCGATGACCTCGACCTGAACCTCGAAGACTTCGTGCAGAAGGTCAACTCCGACCTGGTCGGCAAAGTCGTCAACATCGCCAGCCGTTGCGCCGGTTTCATCCAGAAAGGCAACGCCGGGGTACTGGTCGAAGGCAACGCCGCGCCGGAACTGACCGACGCCTTCCTCGCCGCCGCGCCGAGCATCGCCGATGCCTACGAGGCTCGCGACTTTGCCCGCGCCATGCGCGAAATCATGGGCCTGGCCGACCGCGCCAACGCCTGGATCGCCGACAAAGCGCCGTGGTCGCTGAACAAACAGGAAGGCAAGCACGACGAAGTCCAGGCTATTTGCGCTCTGGGCATCAACCTGTTCCGCCAACTGGTGATCTTCCTCAAACCGGTGTTGCCGCTGCTGGCCGCCGACGCCGAGGCGTTCCTCAACGTCGCGCCGCTGACCTGGAACGACCACGCCACGCTGCTGAGCAATCACCAGTTGAACGAGTTCAAACCGTTGATGACCCGCATCGACCCGGTAAAAGTCCAAGCCATGACCGACGCCTCGAAAGAAGACCTGACCGCCAGCGCCACCGATACCGGCGCAACTGCACCGGCCGGCAACGGTGAACTGCTCAAGGAACCGCTGTCGCCGGAAATCGACTTTGATGCCTTCGCCGCCATCGATTTGCGCGTGGCGCTGATCATTAAGGCTGAAGCCGTGGAAGGCGCCGACAAACTGCTGCGCCTGACCCTCGACATCGGTGACGAGCAACGCAACGTTTTCTCCGGGATCAAGAGTGCTTACCCGGATCCGTCCAAGCTCGATGGTCGCCTGACCATGATGATCGCCAACCTCAAGCCACGGAAAATGAAGTTCGGTATCTCCGAAGGCATGGTGATGGCCGCCGGTCCTGGCGGCGAAGAAATCTACCTGCTGAGCCCTGACAGCGGCGCCAAGCCGGGTCAACGCATCAAGTAAGATTTCGCGCTGAACCGATCCCACAGTCGTGCCCCGCGCGACTGTGGGATTTTCATGTCTGGCCCACCCTCCTTCCTTGCCGGATAATGCCTGACCTTGGCACACAGCCCGTAGTGACCGGCACGATCATGACCGCATTGCTCCTCACGATTATCAGCGCCGCCCTGATCAACAACCTCGTGTTGCAGTGGCCGCTGGGCGTCGATCCGCTATTGGCCGCCGAACGAAGGCAGGTTCACGCCTTGGGTGTGGCGACCGCGAGCCTGATGTTGATCGTCGGCGTGCTCGGTGATTTGCTCTATCGCGGGTTGCTGGTGCCGCTGGACCTGACGGCGTTGCGGCTGTTTGTGTTTCTGCCGCTGAGCGTTCTGCTGATCGCGCCGCTGCTGAAATTGCTCGCGCGGGCGCTGCCCGGACTGTCCTTCGATGGCCTGTGGCCGTTGTTGCTCGGCAATGCCGGCGTGCTCGGGCTGACCTTGCTCAATGCCGAGGACGATAAAGGACTGCTGCAGGCCACAGCGCTGAGCCTCGGCGCCGGGCTGGGCTTTTGGCTGGTGCTGAGCCTGTTCAGCGATTTGCGCCAACGCACCCTCGACAACGATGTTCCCCTGCCCTTTCGTGGCTTGCCGATCCAGTTGATCGGCGCCGGATTGCTCGCAGTGGCTTTTCTCGGATTCAGTGGACTGATCAAAACATGAGTCTGATTCAACGCATCGACGCCCTCCTGCCACAGACCCAGTGCGGCAAGTGCGGCCACCCCGGATGCCAGCCCTACGCCGCCGGCATCGTCAGCGGCGAGGCAATCAACAAGTGCCCGCCGGGCGGCGCCGAAACCATCGCCGCGCTCGCCGAATTGCTGCAGGTGCCGGTGCTCGAACTCGACACCAGTCGCGGCGCGGCGCCGGCGCAAATCGCCTATATCCGCGAGGCCGAATGCATCGGTTGCACCAAATGCATTCAGGCCTGCCCGGTCGATGCGATCGTCGGCGCGGCGAAGCTGATGCACACGGTGATTGTCGATGAATGCACCGGTTGCGATTTGTGCGTGGCGCCCTGCCCGGTGGACTGCATTGAAATGCAGCCATTGCCGCTGGCCACGGTGCTGCCGATTGTCGGTGGCTTGGCCTTCAGCCTTGAAGAACAACGGGCGCGGGCGCTCAAACGCAACCGCGCACGGCGCCGCTTCGAGCAACGCAACGCACGCCTGCAACGTGAAGAACAACAGCGCATCGCCGAGCGTCAGGCCCGCGCGCAACGTGCCGCGCAACCAAGCGCGGCGGCGGTCAATCCAGTGCAAGCCGCGCTGGAACGGGTTCGCGCACAGAAAGCCGCGACGGCTGACGCGGCGCTGAAAAAAGCCAAGATCGACGTGGCGATGAGTCGGGCGCAACTGAACAAATCGCTGAAAGCTTTCGGCCATCCGCCGACCTTCGAACAGCAATCGCAACTGATCGTCCTGCAACAACAGTTTGAAGCTGCCGAACGCGCGCTGGCGCAACTGGAAAGTGCGGCGCCAGCGCCGGCGCCGGTTGCCACGCCGAAAGACGCGGAGCTGAAAAGGGCGAAAATCCAATTGGCGATGCGTCGCGCCGAACTGAAAAAAGCCCAGACCAACGAAGCGCCGGCAGAGCAAATTCAAGCTTTGCAGCAGGCGCTGGAGAACGCCGAACAAGCCTTGCACGCAGCGGAAGCCGTCAGCGAGCAACCGTTGCCTGAACTGACGCGCGTCGAAAAACGCCCGATCAACAATCAGCTTCGCCAGCTGAAAACCGAATTGGCCTACGCCCGCGCCGACGTCAGCAAACTCGAGCGGCAAGCCGATACGCCGAGCGAGGTGCTGGAAAAGGCCCGCGCCCGACTCGCGCAAGCCGAACAGCAAGTGGAGGCCTATGTCGCCCCTTGAATCGGTGGATCAACGCCTGCAGCAGGCAATGAAACTGGTCTTGCTCGCCGCTGCGCCGGGCTTGCTGGTGATGTTTTGGTTGTACGGCTGGGGCGTTCTGATCAACCTGATGCTGACCGCGCTGACCGCGTTGGCGGTCGAAGCCGCGGTGCTCAAACTGCGCCGGCGGCCCGTCCAATCGAGCTTGAGCGACGGCAGCGCGCTGGTCACCGCAACGCTGCTGACACTGGCGTTGCCGCCCTATTGCCCGTGGTGGCTGACGGTCAGCGCGGCGGCGGCAGCGTTGTTGTTCGGCAAGCATTTGTATGGCGGCGTCGGCAGCAACCCGTTCAACCCGGCGATGCTCGGTGTGGCGTTGGCGCTGGTGTCTTTTCCGCAATCGATGACCCATTGGCCGGCTGCGCATGGCGTGGATCTGTTTACCGGCCTGCAGCAGATTTTCGGTTTCAGCCTCAGCCAGACGCCGGACGCCTGGGTGCAAGCGACGGCGCTGGACGCCTTGCGCGTTAATAAAAGCCTGACCATTGATGAACTGTTCGCCAGCCATTCGGCGTTCGGGCGGTTCGGCGGGCGCGGCGTCGAATGGCTCAACCTGGCGTTTCTCGCCGGTGGCGTATTTTTGCTGCAACGCCGCGTGTTCACCTGGCATGCGCCGGTCGGCATGCTCGCCAGCCTGTTCGTCATCAGCCTGCTGTGCTGGAACGGCTCGGGCTCCGACTCGAACGGTTCGCCGCTGTTTCATCTGCTCAGCGGCGCAAGCATGTTGGGCGCGCTCTTCATCGTCACTGAACCGGTGTCCGGCGCCAAAAGCCCCGGCGCGCGGTTGTTGTTCGGTGTCGGCGTCGGGCTGCTGACCTACCTGATTCGGACGTGGGGCGGCTACCCCGATGGCGTCGCGTTTGCCGTGCTGCTGATGAACCTCTGCGTACCGGCACTCGACCGGTTTGTCGTCGCACGACAGCAGCGAGCCGCGTCATGAACCGGGCCGCGAGTATTGCGACGTTGCTGCTGGTGGGCGGGCTGGGGCTCGGCGGGACTTACGCGCTGCAACAGCTGAGCACGGCGCGCATCGCCAGCGAACAGCGGCAGATCGACAGCCGCACCTTGCTCGATATGCTGCCGCCCGCCAGCTACGACAATCAGCCGCTGGACCGACCACTGGCGCTCGACAAAGTGTCGCTGAGCACCAGTACGTTGCTGACGGGCTACCGGGCGACCCATGCCGGTCAAACCAGCGCCGTGTTGCTGCGCAGCCAAACTACGGGTTACACCGCCAGCATCGAGTTGCTGATTGCCATCGATGCCAACGGCAAACTGCTGGGGGTGAAAACCCTCAAGCAAGCGGAAACCCCAGGCTTGGGCGGACGGATTGCCGAATGGCCGAATGCCTGGCTGCAGAGCTTCAGCGGCAAGTCGCGCAACGATCCCGCTGATAGCGCTTGGGCATTGAAAAAGGATCAGGGTCAATTCGATCAGATCGCCGGAGCGACCACGACTTCAAGGGCCGTGATCAAAGCGATTCACGATGCGTTGCGCTACTTCGACGAACATCGGCAAACGCTGGTCGGGAGCGTCGCCAATGAATAAACCATGTTTGCAGAACTCGCTGATGCTGCTGCCACTGATCGGCGCCACTGGTTCGCTGATGAGCGCGATGGGCGTGAGCCTGATGTTGCTGTTGGTGATTGCGCTGTTTGGCGTGGCGATGGCGCCACTGCGCTCGCGCCTTGCGCCGTGGGCACGCCTGCCTGCTGGCGTGTTGCTGGCCGCGACGCTGACCAGTTGCGCGCAAATCGCCGGGCAAGCGTGGTCGCTGCAATGGCAGCAACATTTGGGAATGTACGCCGGGCTGATCGCGCTGCAATGCATGGTGCTGGAGTACAACGGTTTTTTCCGCAGCCCACGGCGTGACCGAATGCGTCTGTGCGGCGGCTTCGTCGCGCTGATGCTGGTCATGGGTGCGCTGCGCGAACTCATCGGCAACGGCACATTGGCGGCGCATCTGTCGTGGCTGATCGGCGCTGCAGATTGGCCAGGCCTGGTGCTGAATGCCGACGGCGGTTTGCGCCTGGCCACCCTCGCCCCTGGCGGATTTATCCTGTTGGGATTATTGATCGCCGGGTGGCAAGCCTGGGTCCGCCCAACGCCTTCACAATCGACCGCTTTCGAGGAAACGCATCATCCATGAATGCCGCAAAACGTTACGAAATC
Source organism: Pseudomonas sp. SJZ131 (assembly GCF_007828705.1). Taxonomy (NCBI): domain Bacteria; kingdom Pseudomonadati; phylum Pseudomonadota; class Gammaproteobacteria; order Pseudomonadales; family Pseudomonadaceae; genus Pseudomonas; species Pseudomonas sp. SJZ131. The sequence goes on from NZ_VIVC01000005.1 coordinate 146,581, forward strand.
TTTCGCAGGCTTCACGAAGACAACCCGGAACCGAAGACCGAGCTGGCCTATTCCTCAGCATTCGAACTGCTGATCGCGGTGATCCTGTCGGCGCAATCCACCGACGTTGGCGTCAACAAAGCCACGGCCAAACTGTACCCGGTGGCCAATACCCCGGCGGCGATTTACGCGTTGGGCGTCGAAGGTCTGTCGCACTACATCAAGACCATCGGCCTGTTTAACAGCAAGGCAAAAAACGTCATCGAGACTTGTCGTTTGTTGGTCGAGCGCCACGGCGGTGAAGTGCCGCAGACCCGCGAAGAGCTGGAAGCCTTGCCGGGCGTGGGCCGCAAGACTGCCAACGTGGTGCTCAATACTGCGTTCCGGCAACTGACCATGGCCGTGGACACGCACATTTTCCGCGTCAGCAACCGCACCGGGATTGCCCCGGGCAAGAACGTGGTCGAAGTGGAAATGAAGCTGATGAAGTTTGTGCCCAAGGAGTTTCTGCTCGATTCACATCACTGGCTGATCCTCCATGGGCGCTACGTGTGCCTGGCGCGCAAGCCTCGCTGCGGCAGTTGCCGAATCGAGGATTTGTGCGAGTACAAGCAAAAGACCTCGGACGATTGAGCGGCTATTAGCTTTATTGATTTGTCGATTGAAAAAATCTTTTTTACCCGCCGGGAGAATGTCGATATAAGGAGCGCCAAAGGCACTCTTGGCCTGGAGTAACAAAATGAGTACTGGCAAAGAGCAATTGGAAGTGGAAGAAGACTTCACCCCCGTTGAGGCCGATGACGCTGAACCGGTGGTCGAGGTCGCGAAAACCAACCTGAGCAAGCGCCGCACCATCGACAATCTGCTGGAGGAGCGCCGGTTGCAAAAGCAGTTGGCCGATTACGATTTTGATCTATGACACCTGAAAGCCTCCCGCAACGGAGGCTTTTTCTTTGCTGCCATTAAACCAGTCCATTGCGCTGCGCCAGTTCGATCAGGTCCACCAGCGATCGTGCATTAAGCTTCAACAACAAACGCGTCTTGTAAGTGCTGACCGTCTTGTTGCTGAGGAACATGCCATCGGCAATTTCCTTGTTGGTCTTACCCCGAGCCAGTTGTTGCAGCACCATCATTTCCCGGCCTGACAACCGATCAACCATATCCGCTTCGCTGGCATTACCCAGACTTGCACGGACGGTATGCAACGCTTGATTGGGAAAGTAACTATAACCGGACAATACAGCCTTTATTGCACTCAGCAGTTCCGTCAGATCCTGTTGTTTGCATACATAACCGGCAGCCCCCGACTGCATGCAGCGCATTGAAAAATGCCCCGGCGCCTGCGAGGTCAGCACTAATACTTTCAAAGGCAGTTGCACGGATGTCAGGCGCGCAATGACTTCAAGTCCGTCGAGCTTCGGTATGCCTATATCCAGGATGACAATATCCGGCATATGTTCACGCGCAAGTTGCAATGCATCGACACCGTTATCTGTTTCTGCGACGACTTCGTAGCCATGACGTTCCATTAGCAAACGCACCGCAAGACGAATGACGGGGTGATCATCCACGATCAGCACTTTATTCATGGGCAAGTCCAATTTCGCTGTTCGAATTTTTAGAGCCCGCACAATAACGTAGTCGTTTCGCCCATGGGACGCTGCCCCCCCCAAGCACCTACAGCGAGAGACATTCCCTACAACTAACGCGGATTATTCCTACAAAAAAACCCTGAATGCACAGGGCAAAAAAACGCGAAACCCGACAGCCGAGCACAAGGAAGAAGATTTTTTTGTATCGGCCTACAACCTGCACCGCACGCAAGTGCAGGTTTGAGCGCTGAATCAGTACATATTGAATGGATAACAGCGTTTAAAAGCAACCAATATTGTCGAATCAAAATTCATGCCGGTCGCATAACTCACCAACCATTTTCTTAGCGGACAAATTCCTCCGAAAGTGTTTGATAAAGTCTTGAAACAACTAGGGCAAACAAAAATAATTCAACCCAACTAAAGTCACTCACTTGCACTACAGCACGCACACCGAACACAGCAACAACAATAAAAATCGCAAACCTTAAACTTTGACTACCACTTCAACCCATGAGAACCCCTTTATATCTATGAGCAACAGCCATGAAAAAAATACCGAAAAAGATATCCAACCCGATGACAATTATTGCCATATTCGCAACGCTCTCCGAAACATCCGCCGCGGTGTCTTTACCTTTCCTCGGTGATGACGAACGAGAAGTCTATGTATGGTTTTTGATCAGCTTTCCTTTTTACTTGCTGTTCCTTTTCTTTCTGACGCTCAACTTCAACTATCGATCCCTCTATGCGCCGTCAGACTTTGCAGAGGACAAGAGTTTTCTGACAATCCTTGATGACGCCGAACGCCCATCGAGCGCGAAATCTGAAGAGCGCGAAGGTGCGTTTGCCAGACTGAGGAGCAAGGTTCCGCCCTCGCCTCGGCAACTCTGGCGCCCAGGCTACAGCGCACAGGATTCACCTACGCACATCCATCTGCAGACCCGCACGGGTGTGCAGCACAGTTTTCATCTGCCTAGGCCGTTAAAGAAGCTGCAGATCATCGACACGCGCGGAATGAACACTGCCGAGGACTTCGGCACGTTGATGCATGGCATCCACAGCCCACGCGGTCATCCGGCGAAAGCGATTGTGTTTTTGGCGTGCAACAAGTCGCAGAAATTGCTTCAGGCAGGCTTGCTCGCGTATTCGCAACAGCAACAAAAAGACATTTGCGCCTTCAGTGTTGTTTACAACCTGAGCTCACTGGCGGTGACAGTACTGGATCAAACGGAAGATGAATGATCGGCAAAAGCAAGGCTGGGCGGGAAACGCTCGGGGGCGGAAAAACAGATGTCAGCCACCAGAAACGAAAATGGCCCTGTCGACAAAACGACAGGGCCATATCTTCAATCAGCGCAACCAAGGTCTCAGAACAGCTTGCGACCCTTGTTCGCGGCGATGCGCATGCGCAAGGCGTTGAGCTTGATGAAGCCCGCCGCGTCGGCCTGGTTGTAAGCACCGCCATCTTCTTCGAAGGTTGCGATGTTGGCGTCGAACAGCGACTCGTCGGACTTGCGGCCGGTGACGATCACGTTGCCCTTGTACAGTTTCAGGCGCACAACGCCATTCACGTGTGCCTGGGACGCATCGATCATCTGTTGCAGCATCAGACGCTCAGGGCTCCACCAGTAACCGGTGTAGATCAGGCTGGCGTATTTCGGCATCAGCTCGTCTTTGAGGTGAGCGACTTCGCGGTCCAGGGTGATCGATTCGATCGCACGGTGAGCGCGCAGCATGATGGTGCCGCCAGGGGTTTCGTAGCAGCCACGGGACTTCATGCCCACGTAACGGTTCTCGACGATGTCGAGGCGACCGATACCGTGTTCGCCACCGATTTTGTTCAGCGTCGCCAGCACGGTGGCCGGGGTCATTTCAACGCCGTCCAGGGCAACGATGTCGCCATTGCGGTAGGTCAGTTCCAGGTACTGCGCTTTATCAGGAGCCTTCTCCGGGGAGACGGTCCATTTCCACATGTCTTCTTCGTGCTCGGTCCAGGTGTCTTCCAGCACGCCGCCTTCATAGGAGATGTGCAGCAGGTTGGCATCCATCGAGTACGGGGATTTTTTCTTGCCATGACGCTCGATCGGGATGTTGTGCTTTTCAGCATAATCCATGAGCTTTTCACGCGAGAGCAGGTCCCATTCGCGCCACGGGGCGATGACTTTCACGCCTGGCTTGAGCGCGTAGGCGCCCAGTTCGAAACGGACCTGGTCGTTGCCCTTGCCGGTCGCGCCGTGGGAAATGGCGTCGGCGCCAGTTTCGTTGGCGATTTCGATCAGGCGCTTGGCGATCAACGGACGAGCGATGGAAGTACCCAGCAGGTACTCGCCTTCGTAAACGGTGTTGGCGCGGAACATCGGATAGACGAAGTCACGCACGAACTCTTCGCGCAGATCGTCGATGTAGATTTCTTTGACGCCCATGGCCTGAGCCTTGGCGCGGGCCGGTTCGACCTCTTCGCCCTGCCCCAGGTCAGCAGTGAAGGTCACTACTTCACAGTTATAAGTATCCTGCAGCCACTTGAGGATCACCGAAGTGTCCAAGCCGCCGGAATACGCCAGAACGACCTTGTTTACGTCCGCCATGCCATCACTCCACGGGGTTTACGGAAAGCCGGGAAGTCTACCGCTCATACGGAATAATTTACAGAGGCGCGACAGCTTATGACGACGAAGCGACAGATTGTTACGCCGGCGCGACGATGACCGCCGAGTCAGGAAGTGGCCGCAGCACTCGCCGCCGAGGACGATTGCGGTGCCGGTTTGTCGGTCGGCGCGACGCGTTCGAGGCGCACCGCGACCCGGCGATTCTTCGCCCGGTTGGCCGCATTCGAGTTCGGCACCAGCGGGTAGCGCTCGCCATGGAAACGCATGGTGATCTGCGACTCCTGGATGCCATTGGCCTTGAAGAAGTCCATGACCGCCAAGGCGCGACGGCGTGAAAGTTCACGATTGGTCAGGCGGTTGCCGCTGTTGTCGGAGTGACCGTCGAGCTCAATGTGATTGACAGTCGGGTCGGCTTTGATGAATTCCAGCATCACCTGCAATTTGGCTTTGGCGTGTGGATCGAGATCAACGCCTTCACCGGGGAAGCCGACTTCGGACTGCTTCACCTGTTCGAAATTCTGTGGCAGCAGCTTGGCTACGCAACTTTGATAGTCATTAAAAGCCTTGCTGAATTTCACCGGCAGCAGTCGTACCTCAGACACCCGGCCATCGCCCGAAGCGCGGCGAATCACCGGGCTGCGGCCGTCCATCAAACCGCTGATCAGGCGCCCGGCCTGCACTTGCGAACTGTTGAACAGGACGTTGCCGCTGCCGATGTTCACCGAACCCAGGTTAATGTCGCCGCGCCCCGGTTGCCACGGCGCAGCGGCCGCGAGCAAGGTCGCGGAACCGCCGCCGATCACCGAGTTGTAGGCCTTGAGACGAAAGATCGCCTGCTCGCCAGCACGTCGCACGAACTCGCCCGAACCGAAATCGGTGATCGGCTGGGTCAGGCGGCATTCGAACTTGTCACCTTCGACCGTCCACTCGATGCTCTCCAGACGTGTCTGGAAAGTGAGCGCCATTGCGGGAAGGCTGGCAAACACACTGAGCAAGGCTAAATAACGCTGGCGCACGGGAGGCTCCACTGGCTTCTACAACAAAAAGACCGACACACACATGTTTACGGCATACCCATTGGATATCGTCAGGTTCCTGCAAAACTTGATAGCGAGTGCCTGAGAGAGTCTTTTCCGGTAGCATTCCCCTCAGTTTGACCCGCCTGGAATCCCCTCATGTCCGACCGCCTGACCCTGCTGCGTCCCGACGACTGGCATATTCATCTTCGCGATGGTGCTGTTTTGTCCAATACCGTTGCGGATGTCGCGCGCACCTTTGGTCGCGCCATCATCATGCCCAACCTGGTACCTCCGGTGCGAAACGCCGCTGAAGCCGACGGCTATCGCCAGCGGATTCTCGCTGCACGCCCGGCCGGCAGTCGCTTCGAACCGCTGATGGTGCTGTACCTGACCGACCGCACCCAGCCCGAAGAAATTCGTGAGGCCAAGGCCAGCGGTTTCGTTCACGCCGCCAAGCTGTACCCGGCCGGCGCCACCACCAACTCGGATTCTGGCGTCACCAGCATCGACAAGATCTTCCCGGCGATCGAGGCCATGGCCGAAGTCGGGATGCCTTTGCTGATTCACGGTGAAGTCACCCGTGGCGATGTCGACGTCTTCGACCGCGAAAAAATCTTCATCGATGAGCACATGCGGCGTGTGGTCGAGCGTTTCCCGACGCTCAAAGTGGTGTTCGAACACATCACCACCCGCGACGCCGTGGAATTCGTCAACGCGGCCCCGGCCAACGTTGGCGCGACCATCACCGCGCATCACCTTCTGTACAACCGCAACCACATGCTGGTGGGCGGGATTCGGCCGCACTTCTACTGCTTGCCGATTCTCAAGCGCAATACGCACCAGGAAGCCCTGCTTGACGCCGCCACCAATGGCAGCGCGAAGTTCTTCCTCGGCACCGACTCGGCGCCGCATGCGCAACACGCCAAAGAAGCCGCTTGCGGCTGCGCCGGTTGCTACACCGCTTATGCGGCGATCGAGATGTACGCCGAAGCCTTTGAACAACGCAATGCGCTGGACAAGCTCGAAGCTTTCGCCAGCCTCAACGGCCCGCGTTTCTATGGCCTGCCAGTGAACACCGATCGCATTACCCTGGTCCGCGAAGAGTGGACCGCCCCAACCAGCCTGCCATTTGGCGAGCTGACCGTAATCCCGCTGCGCGCCGGTGAAAAACTGCGCTGGCGCCTGCTGGAGGAACACGCGTGAGTGAAGACCATTTCGACGACGAACAGGACGGTCAGGGCGGCGGCGGCGGTCCTCGCCATCCAATGGCAGCGCGCTTTCGTGGTTACCTGCCGGTTGTCGTCGACGTAGAAACCGGTGGTTTCAACTCGGCCACCGACGCATTGCTGGAAATCGCCGCGACCACCATCGCGATGGATGAAAAAGGCTTCGTGTATCCCGACCACACCTACTTCTTCCGCGTCGAGCCGTTTGAAGGCGCGAACGTGGAAGCGGCGGCACTGGAATTCACCGGGATCAAACTTGATCACCCGCTGCGCATGGCCGTCAGCGAAGAAACCGCGCTGACCGACATTTTCCGCGGGATCCGCAAGGCGCTGAAAGCCAACGGCTGCAAACGGGCGATTCTGGTCGGCCACAACAGCAGCTTCGACCTGGGCTTCCTCAACGCCGCGGTCGCGCGTCTGGACATGAAACGCAACCCGTTTCACCCGTTCTCCAGTTTCGACACCGCGACCCTTGCAGGCCTGGCTTACGGCCAGACTGTATTGGCCAAGGCCTGCCAGGCTGCCGACATCGACTTCGACGGTCGCGAGGCTCACTCGGCACGCTACGACACCGAGAAGACCGCTGAGCTGTTCTGCGGCATCGTCAATCGCTGGAAACAAATGGGCGGCTGGGAAGACTTCAACGACTGATGCAGTCGCTGGGTTTATCCCGCCCACAAAAAAACCGGCCGCAATGGCCGGTTTTTTTATGCCTGACGCTTGGGCTTACAGCGCCGCAGCGTGCTCGGTCAGGTAAGCCGCAACACCTTCGGTGGAAGCGGTCATGCCTTTGTCGCCCTTTTTCCAGTTGGCTGGGCAGACTTCGCCGTGCTCTTCGTGGAATTGCAGAGCGTCGACCAGACGGACCAGCTCTTCGATGTTACGGCCCAGCGGCAGGTCGTTGATGATCTGCGAGCGGACAACGCCTTTGTCGTCGATCAGGAACGCGCCACGGAATGCCACGCCGTCAGCGGACTGAACGTCGTAGGCCTTCATGATTTCCTGCTTGATGTCGGCAGCCATGGTGTATTGAACCTGGCCGATACCGCCATTGTTCACCGGGGTGTTGCGCCATGCGTTGTGGGTGAAGTGCGAGTCGATCGAAACGGCGATCACTTCAACGTTGCGTGCCTTGAAGTCAGCAACGCGGTTGTCCAGAGCGATCAGCTCGGACGGGCAAACGAAGGTGAAGTCCAGTGGGTAGAAGAACACCAGGCCGTATTTGCCTTTGATGGCCGAGGACAGGGTGAAGCTGTCGACGATTTCGCCGTTGCCGAGAACGGCCGGTACGGTGAAGTCCGGTGCTTGTTTGCCTACGAGTACGCTCATTGGATATCTCCTGGTCTAATAACGTGAAGCTCGGGTTTCGCGTCAGCCTGCCACCCGCAAGCGACATCCCTGTGACACGAACCTGCTTGGTAAGGACCGCCCATCATACACGGCGTATTTGAGCTGTCTTTAATGGTTTTTTGATGGCACGGCAATTTGCTGCCGAGAGCGCTAATGGCCGATTACCCCGATTAAAACCGTTCGTCAGACATTGCCAGTTGTTGCACAGGGTTTACAGAAACCACTTTGACAATCATTCTCGTTAACATTAAGATCCACCGCAATTGAGTCACAACCAGCGACGGTTCTCACTTATGTATGTCTGCCTCTGCACTGGCGTCACCGACGGTCAAATCCGCGATGCAATCTATGAAGGATGCTGCAGCTACAAGGAAGTCCGTCAGGCTACCGGCGTAGCAAGCCAATGCGGCAAATGCGCCTGCCTGGCCAAGGAAGTGGTTCGCGAAACCCTTACCAAGCTGCAAACGGCCCAGGCTGCGATTCCTTTTCCAGTTGAATTTACAGCCGCATAACTACCCAATTTCAAAGAACCGGGCTCATGTCCGGTTTTTTTATGCCTGAAAATCAATCGCTTAGGTTCCAGACGCGGAACACAAACATTCTTATTCCGATTAATTTTCATATAACTTTCAATAACTTAGGTTTGACACTGTTAGTTGTGCGGCTCAAACTCTGGCCCATAGTCAGTTAATACAGGACAGGACCCGATCATGAAAGGCGACATTACAGTCATCCAGCATCTCAACAAGATCCTTGCCAATGAGCTGGTCGCGATCAATCAATACTTTCTGCATGCACGCATGTACGAAGATTGGGGCCTGAACAAGCTGGGCAAGCACGAGTACAAAGAATCCATCGACGAGATGAAGCATGCGGACAAGCTGATCAAGCGCATCCTGTTTCTCGAAGGTCTGCCGAACGTGCAGGACCTGGGCAAGCTGCAGATTGGCGAGCACACCCGCGAAATGCTTGAGTGCGACCTGCGTATCGAACGCACCGGTCACGCGGACTTGAAGGTCGCGATCGCACACTGCGAAACAGTGGGTGACTTTGGTAGCCGTGAACTGCTTGAAGATATTCTTGAAGCCGAAGAAGAACATATCGACTGGCTGGAAACTCAGCTGGGCCTGATCGACAAGATTGGTCTTGAGAACTATCTGCAATCGCAGATGGGCGAAGAGTAATTAGCGTTCGCTAAACTCGAGACGCTAAAAAGCCCCGCCCTCTTATGAGGTGCGGGGCTTTTTATTGCATGCCTTCTGTAGGAGCGAGGCTTGCCCGCGAAGAACGATGACGCGGTGTTATTGATAAACCGCGGCGCCTGCTTCGCGAGCAAGCTTTGCTCCTACAACGGCAGAAGCAGATCGCATACGTCCTGTAGGAGCGAGGCTTGCCCGCGAAGAACGATGACGCGGTGTTATTGATAAACCGCGGCGCCTGCTTCGCGAGCAAGCTTTGCTCCTACAACGGCAGAAGCAGATCGCATACGTC